>NZ_CP065053.1:3716202-4335569 GCF_015689335.1 Massilia antarctica
CTGTCGTCGGACATGCGGCTCGGGACTGCGCGCAGCAAGACGGCGTTTCTGTTCACGCGGGTCGGCCTGGCCGGCTGCGACATGGGCGCCTGCGCGCTGCTGCCGCGCGTGATCGGGCAGGGGCGCGCCGCCGAACTGCTGTACACGGGCCGCTCGATGTCGGGCGTTGAAGCCGAACGCTGGGGTTTTTTCAACAGCGTCAGCGAGCCGGAGACGCTGCTGGCCGACGCGCAGGCGCTGGCCGCATCGCTCGCTTCCGGGCCGACCTTCGCGCATGGCATGACCAAGAAGATGCTGCAGCAGGAGTGGAACATGGGCGTGGACGAAGCCATCGAGGCGGAAGCGCAGGCGCAGGCAATCTGCATGGCGACCAACGATTTTCACCGCGCTTATCACGCCTTCGTGGCCAAGCAGCGGCCTGTGTTCGAGGGGGATTGAGATGGCGGACAAAACTTATCTGGACTGGCCGTTTTTCGACGCCAGACACGCCGCGCTGGAACAGGCGCTGGACACGTGGGCGAGCGCCAACCTGGCGCCCACGCACGGACGCGATGTCGATGGCGCCTGCCGCGCGCTGGTGCGCCAGCTCGGCGCGGGCGGCTGGCTTGACCATGCCGTTGGCGCGATCGACACGCGCGCCATTTGCCTGATCCGCGAAACCCTGGCGCGCCACGACGGCTTGGCCGATTTTGCGTTCGCCATGCAGGGACTGGGGTCGGGCGCGATTTCCCTGTTCGGCAGCGCCGCCAACAAGGAGCGCTACCTGGCGCGGGTGGCGCGCGGCGAGGCGATTGCGGCGTTCGCGCTGTCCGAGCCCGAGGCCGGGTCGGACGTGGCGGCGATGCAGTGCGCGGCCGTGCGTGACGGCGACGAGTATGTGATCGATGGCGAGAAGACCTGGATTTCCAACGGCGGCATCGCCGACTTTTACGTGGTGTTCGCGCGCACCGGCGAGGCGCCTGGCGCGCGCGGCATCAGCGCGTTTATCGTCGATGCCGATACGCCCGGGTTGTCGGTGGCCGAACGGATCGAAGTGATCGCCCCGCATCCGCTGGCACGCCTGCGTTTCGATAGCTGCCGGGTGCCGGCCTCGCAGCGTCTGGGCGAGGCGGGGCAGGGCTTCAAGGTGGCGATGGCGACCTTGGACGTGTTCCGCACCTCGGTGGCGGCGGCGGCGCTGGGCTTTGCGCGGCGCGCTTTCGACGAGGCGATCGCGCATGCCAGCACGCGCAAGATGTTCGGCCAGACCCTGGCCGACTTCCAGCTCACGCAGGCCAAGCTGGCCGAGATGGCGACCGGGATCGATGCGGCGGCGCTGCTGACGTACCGGGCGGCGTGGCAGCGCGACCAGGGCCGCAAGGTGACGAAGGAGGCGGCGATGGCCAAGATGACGGCGACCGAAACGGCGCAGAAGGTCATCGACGCGGCGCTGCAGATGTTCGGCGGGATGGGCGTGGTCAGCGAGCATCCGGTGGAGCGGCTGTACCGCGAAATCCGCGCGCTGCGCATTTATGAAGGCGCCACCGAGGTGCAGCAATTGATAATCGCACGCGAACTGCTGCGCGAAGCCGCGCCAGCGGCGGATGGAAAGGCATAGCATGGAATTTCTACAACCGCCGGGATGGGTGCGGGCACGCGGCTATTCGAACGGCGTGGCGGCCAGCGGACGCACGGTGTGCGTGAGCGGCATGATCGGCTGGGACGGGCAGGGCATGTTTCACACGGATGACTTCGCCGGACAGGTGCGCCAGGCGCTGCAGAACGTGGTCGATGTGCTGGCCGAGGCCGGCGCGCGGCCCGAGCACATCGTACGGATGACCTGGTACGTGCTCGACAAGCACGAGTATCTGAGGGCGCACAAGGAAGTCGGCGCGGCCTACCGCGAGGTGATCGGCAGGCATTTTCCGGCCATGACGGCGGTGCAGGTGGCTGGCCTGATCGAAGACCGGGCGCGCGTGGAAATCGAAGTGACGGCGATCGTGCCGGAATAGCCTGGCTGGCTGGCTGGCTCGCGCGGCGGGCCGGGCCGGTTGCCTGTCCTTGACGCCAAACGTGCGCCGGTTGCGGGTGGTGCCGGGCCGCCGTAAGATGGCCGCATGGACCGCCGCCTGACTTCGTGCGACACGCATATCGATCATTATTGCGGACCTTGGCTACCAAGGCTGACCTGGAACAGTTGCGCTTTGAAATCAAGTTGATGAAGCTGAGGGCCGTGGCCGTGGCGATGATCGTCGGAATGATTTTGCTGCTTGTCGTTACTGATATTTACGTGGGTATTGCGATCGACAAACTGTCCGAGCGACTATCCGGTGCCGGCGTGACTGTTGTGTCGCCGCCAGGTCGGCAAGTGTCTTGTGTTTTGCCGGCCGCGCAGCGCTGAGCTGTTCAATTTTTCAGTTTGTTCCCCTCGTCCGTGCCTTGTCTGACGCCCGACAAGGTGTGCGTGGAACACTGGGTGACGGCAATCGTGCAGGCCTACACTTGATGGCGCGGCGCGTGCCGTGCCAGCCGGAGAATGTCGATGAGTATGAATGCCGTGCCCAGCGGGCCGCCGGAACCTGACCGTAAAGATGCGCCGCTTGAGGGCGGCGGGGGACCGCCGCATGATGGCGATACCGAGCGCCGCCTCGCCGTGCTCGAAACGCGTTTCGACACCATCCTGCCGACCTTGGCTACCAAGGCGGACCTGGCCGACTTGCGTGTCGAAATCAACGGGAAAATGGATAAGCTGCGTTTGGATCTGAGCGGAGAGATGAGCGGCTTGCGTCTGGACCTGTACGAAAAAATGAACAGCTTGCGTCTGGACCTGAACGAAAAAATGAGCGGCTTGCGTCTGGATCTGAACGAAAAAATGGACAAGGTGAGTTCGGACTTACACACCGCGTCGACGAACACCGTCAAGTGGTGTGTTGGTATTGCCGTGACCCTGTTCGTCTCCATACTCGGCAATGGCCTGTATGTGCGAACCCAGATCAATGATCTTGCCGCGCGCCAGACGCCAGCCCCTCCCGCGCCCCCGGCGCCGGACCGATCGGCTACCTCACCCGCGCCAACGTTACCTGATGCGCCGCCCAAGCCGGGGGCTGCAGCGGATCCCGGTTAAACCGCTCCGCTTGCGTTGCTACCCGCGCTACCGGCGTGAGCCGGGGAGTGCCGTCGCGTCGCCTGGTATTGCCACACCTCTGTCCACAGCGCCGTCCGCGATTTTTCATCATTCACGCCAATCGCGTCGAACTTTTATGCCATCGCGCACTCTGACCAATATCCGGGCACGATCACCCATCATTCTGCGGGGAAGCAATGGACCAGCAACAAGCCAGGCAGCAGGCGGCACGTTTCATCGACCAGTTGCGCCGTCTTGAAGATGGCGACCAAACGGCGGCCGATGCGCTGGCCGGGCTGTTCGCCGACGATGCGCATCTGCGCAATCCCGTCGCCCAGCATGCGGGCCGCGAGAACATCGCCGCCTTCTGGCGCACTTACCGCGCCAGCTTCGGCACGGTGCAGTCCACGTTCTCCCACATCACTTCCGCCGATGCCTGTGCGGGCCTGTTCTGGCGCTCGTCCGGCACCGGTCCGCACGGCCAGCCGGTCGCGTACGAGGGCGCCACCCTGCTGGAGTTCGACGAGGCCGGGCAAATTATCCGTTTCCTTGGCTATTTCGATAGCCGGCAAGTGCGGGTCGAGGTACCGGCGCACTAGCGGCAGGCACTAGCGGCAGACACGTGCGGCAGGACCGGCGCTGGCATGCGCGCGGAATCGACGGCTTGTCATGGCAGGCTACAGCGACAGATCGGGAGCGGCAATGGACACGGTGGCAGGGATCGATGCGGTACTGTTTTCACGCATCCAGTTCGGGTTCACGATCGCGTTTCATATCGTTTTCCCAGCCTTTACGATCGGGTTGTCGGCCTTTATCGCCACGCTCGAAGTGCTGTGGCTGCGTACCAGGCAAGCGCATTACCACACCCTGGCGCGCTTCTGGACCAAGATTTTCGCGGTATCGTTTGCCACGGGCGTGGTATCGGACATCGTCATGGAATACCAGCTGGGCACCAACTGGAGCCGCTTCGCCCAGATCATCGGCAATACCCTGGGGCCCTTGTTCAGCTATGAAGTGCTGACCGCCTTCTTCCTCGAAGCGAGCTTTCTCGGGATTATGCTGTTCGGCTGGAACCGCTTTCCTCCGTGGTTGCACACGCTCGCCTGTATCGCGGTCGCGTTCGGCACGGCGCTGTCCGGGTTCTGGATCCTGTCGGCCAACAGCTGGATGCACACGCCGGCCGGATTTGCCATGGAGCAGGGCGTCACGTATCCCGTCAGCTGGTCCGACATCATCTTCAATCCCAGTTTCCCGTACCGTTTCACGCACATGATGATCGCCGCCTACCTGACCACCTCGCTGGTGGTCTGCGCGACGGGCGCGCGCTACGCGCTGGCCGGACGTTTTGCGCCGGAAGCGCGCACCATGCTGCACATGGGCCTGGGCATGCTGGCGGTACTCGCGCCGCTGCAGGTGGCGGTGGGCGAGCTGCACGGCCTGAACACCTTGCAATGCCAGCCGGTCAAGATCGCGGCAATCGAGGCGCACTGGGATGGTTCGCGGCCGGCCCGCCGGTGCTGTTCGCCTGGCCCGACCGCGCCGCCGGCCGCAACCGCGCCGAAGTCGCCATACCGAAGCTGGGCAGCCTGATCGTCACACACGACTGGAATGGGCGTTTTCGCGGGCTGCTCGATTTTCCCGCCGACCAGCGCCCGCCGGTGGCGCCGGTGTTTTTCATGTTCCGGCTGATGGTCGGGCTGGGCTTGCTGATGATCGCCATCGGCTGGGTCGGGGCCTGGCTGTGGTGGCGCCAGTGCTTGCCAAGCACGCGCTGGTTCCTGCGGCCGCTGGCGCATGCCTGGCCGCTCGGCTTCGTCGCCATCCTGGCCGGCTGGACGGTCACCGAAACCGGGCGCCAGCCGTGGATCGTGTACGGCGTGTTGCGGACCGCGCAGGCGGTGTCGCCCGTCACGGCGGCCCAGGTCGTCACATCCCTGGCGCTGTTCGTGCTCGTGTATGTGCTCGTGTTTTCGATTGGCGTGTGGTACATCAGCCGGATGATCGGCAGCGGGCCGCAGGCCGCGCTGCCCGCGCCGGACATCCTGCCCAACCGTCCGCTGGCGGGCGGCCGGAGCGCGCCGCCGGCGCAGCCGCCAGTATTGCTGCTGGCACTGATTTTCCGCGGTGTGGCCTTCGAGTTCCGCTGGGTGGCCGGCAAGCACCAGCGCATCCGGGATGGCGCTTTTGCCGCCGGCTCGACCCTGGCCGCGTTCGCGCAGGGCGTGATCCTGGGCGGCTTGCTGCAAGAGATCCGGGTGCGCGACGGCCAGTTCGCAGGCGCTCCCTTCGACTGGCTGACCCCGTTCGCGCTCATGTGCGGGCTGGGGCTGGTCAACGGCTACGCGCTGCTGGGCGCGAGCTGGCTGCAGATGAAGACCGAGGGCGAGGTCGAAGGCAAGGTGCGCAGGATGGCGCCCGCCTTGCTGGCCGGATTGCTGGGGTTCATCGCGCTGGTCAGCGTCTGGACGCCGCTGCAGATTCCCCGCATCGCCCAGCGCTGGTTCAGCATGCCGAACATGGCTTACCTCGCCCTGGTGCCGGTGGCTACCGCGCTCAGCGCGTGGCTGTGCTGGCGCGGCATCCGCGGCGGACGTGGCGTGCAGGCGTTTGCGGCTGCGGTCGGCTTGTTCCTGCTGGCGGTGGCGGGGCTGGTGCTGTCGAACATGCCGTATGTGGTGCCGCCGGCGCTCACGGTCTGGCAGGCGGCGTCCCATCCCGGGTCGTAGCTGTTCTACCTGATTGGCGCGGCCATCCTGCTGCCGGTGATACTCGCTTATACGGTGCTGGTGTTCTGGCTTTTCAGGGGCAGGATCAGGGCGGGGGAGGGCTATCACGCGTGAGCGGCGGGATTCGCACAGGGCGCCGGCGCGTGCATTCTTGACGGAAATGTGCGACAACTTTCAGGCCGAGCTTGTAGGCTGCGGCTTTCGGGCGGCCGGCCATGCGCCGTCCACCGCACTTGAAGGAGACTCTCTTTGAATATCCAGGCCATCACCTCCCCGCTAGCGGGAATTGCCCCCGCCAACTGGCTGCTCGCCACCGCCGTGGCGGTCGGCAGCTATGTCATCCTGCACGGCGCCGTCGTGCTGTTTCGGCGCCACCTCGCCAAGCTGAGCGAGCAGGGACGGGCCGACCGCCCGGCCGCCGAATTGCTCAAGGCCACCCTGGCGCGCACCAGCAAGCTGGCGCTGGTGGTCACCGCGCTGCTGTTGGGGCTGACGGTGCTCGACCTCGGCGCGCCGTGGGACGACCGGGTGCGCCATCTGTGGTTCATCGCCCTCGGCGCCCAGCTGGCGCTGTATCTGGACCGCGCGCTCAGCGTCGGCGCGCAGCGCTACTTCCGCAGCCGCGCCAGCGCGCCGGAGGCGCCCGCCACCGTCGCCAACACCCTCATGGTGTGGGTACTGAAAACCGTGCTGTGGGTGGTGTTTTTGCTGGCCGTGCTGTCCAATCTGGGCATCGATGTGTCGACCCTGGTGGCCAGTCTGGGCATCGGCGGCATCGCCGTTGCGCTGGCGGTGCAAAACATTCTCGGCGACTTGTTCGCCTCGCTATCGATCGCCGTCGACAAGCCGTTTGAAGTGGGCGATTCGATCAGCGTCGCCGGGTTCTCGGGCAATGTCGAACACGTGGGCCTGAAGACGACCCGCATCCGCTCCGACAGCGGCGAGCAGATCGTCATCGCCAACGCCGAGCTGCTGAAAAATACGCTGCGTAACTTCAAGCGCATGTCGACCCGGCGCGTGCAGTTTTCGCTGCGCGCCAATCCGTCGACCACCACCGCGCAGGCGGCCCAGGTGCCGGCGGCGCTGCGCGCCATCATCGAAGCGCAGGAGGGCGTGCGCTACGACCGCGTGCACCTGAAAAGCGTGACCCAGGAAGCGCTCGAATTCGATGTCGTGTTCCATGTGCTCGATCCTTCCTACGGGCGCTACATGGATGTCCAGCAAACCATCCTGCTGGCCGCGATGGAAGCGTTCGAGCAACTGGGCGTGTCGACGGTGGGCGCCTCGCGCCATGTGCTGATCGAGCGTGTCGCGCGGGCCGCCAGTGCCGCGCCGGCGGCGCCCGTCAAGCCGGGGGCGGCGCTGCACAATATTGTGTCGACGCGCAAGCAGCCGGCCTGAATCGGCGTTTTGCAGCGGTAACGAAATGGCATGCGCCGGTGTTTCCGCGCACAATGTCGTCCAGGAGGAATGCGCACTATGGATACCGCAGTCAGATTTCCCACCACGCCCAAGGCAATCCGCGCGCGCCCGCTCACGCTGTGCGCCCGCATGAACGTCGAGAAAGCCTTCCAGGCGATCATGCGCAATTGCCTCGACCAGATCGAGGCCAACGAACACGGCGTGGTCAAGTACCACGACGTCGAAAGCCTGCACCAGATGCGGGTCGGCCTGCGCCGCCTGCGTTCGGCCCTGGGCATGTTCGACGAGGTGCTCAGCCTGCCCGTGGCGCTGCGCCAGGAGCTCGACTGGCTGGTTTCCCAGCTGGGACCGGCGCGCGACTGGGATGTGCTGGCCGGGTCGACCTTGGCGCGCATCGCCGGCACGGTCGATGCGGACACCCAGCTGGTGCGCGTGCAGCACGCCGCCGCCGACCAGGCCGTGGCCCTGCATGCGGTGGCCGGCGCGGCCGTCGTATCGGAGCGCTACCAGAACCTGATCGGCAGCCTGGAGCGCTGGCACGACGAACGCGGCTGGCGTGCGATGCAGCTGCCGGCCGACAGGGTGCGGCTCAAGCTGCGCATTGGCGACTTCGCCAAGGGCATCCTGGAAAAGGACCAGCAGCGCCTTCTCAAGCGGGGCCGCAAGCTGAAAGGCGCCGATCCCGCGGCGCGCCACCGGGTCCGCATCGCCGCCAAGAAAACGCGCTACGCCGCCGAATTTTTCGCCTCCCTGTATCCGCAAAAAACCGTGCGGCCCTACGTCAGGGCGCTGGGCCGTTTGCAGGATGAACTCGGCTTGATGAACGACGCCAGCGTGGCGGACCGTCTGCTCAGGGAGTTGAGCGAGAGTAATGACGAAATAAAGGTTGGCGCCGGCTTCCTGCGCGGCTACCTGGCGTCGCATGTGCGCCAGGGCGGCTGCAAGTTGCGCAAGCTTTGGAAGCGCTTTGTAGCGCTGGGTGCGCCGGGATAGGGGGAAGTTGCGAACGCCGTCAAGGGCACCGTCCGCAAAGCCCCGGTGGTACGGCGGCTGGGCGAGGAGCCGCGCTTCGGATACAATGCGATGATTGCAATGTTGCAATTGTAAATGGTCAAGGGCAAGTATGCCGCGACCGCGATCCACCGCCCCTTCGATGGCGCCTCCCGGCGCGTCGACGCTTTCCGAAAGTGCGTATGCGTCCCTTCCTGTCCCTTGCCCTCGCTGCCTTGCTGGCCGGCTGCTCTTCGTCCGGCCCGGTTCAAACCGGCAAGGATACGTATATGATCGCCAAAACCAGCGGCGGCGGCATGTTTGTCTCCGGCGCCACGGTCAAGGCAGACCTGATCCAGGAGGGCGTGGCCTTCTGCGCCAAAAACGGCAAGACGCTCGAACTGATCAGCGGAGTAGGGAAAAACGCCATTCCATTCGCGCGCACCTCGTCCGCCGAGATCAGCTTCAAATGCGTCGGCGACTAAACAGCCGTTCAGCACACGTTGGTTCCTCGGCCCGCAAGGACGCGCCGCGTATCGGGTCGTCGCGAGGAGGATTGGTGTGGTTCGTCAGCGCAGCGGTGGCGGAAGCATTGCCTCATTGGCCGCAAGCGTGCTGCGGATGGCGTAGCGCGACGGCGCGCGGGCATGCCGGGTACGCCCATTGCGCGCGCGATGTGCAATCGCCGCCGACAGATTGGTCCCTCCGACAAGAATCGAACTTGTATCCCACGCTTAGGAGGCATGTGCACTATCCATTGTGCTACGGAGAGGACGCTGTGATTCGGCGTTCGGCGCCCGCCTTGGCTGGCCCGGTGTCGCGAATCGACCGCAATTATAGCCGAGGATGGCGCCCTAAATGGCGGCAAATTCGGTGTCACCTGTCCCAAGTCGGTACAATGCGTGCTTCATTCATTCATCTGGCCGGTTTTCCGGCCTGCGCACTTACCCTCTATGGCTGTCATTTCACTCTCGTCGGCGCAACTTGCGTTCGGCCACGTCGCGTTGCTCGACCACGCGGAATTTTCCCTTGAAACCACGGAGCGCGTCGGTCTGATCGGGCGTAACGGCACCGGCAAGTCCTCCTTGCTGAAAACCATCTCGGGCAAATTCAAGCTCGACGATGGTCTGCTGGTGATGCAACAAGGCATCAAAATCGCCTATGTCGAGCAGGAACCGACCTTCGATCCGGCCATGTCCGTGTTCGATGCGGTCGCCGCCGGCATGGGTGGCCAGGCCGCCATGCTGGCCGAATACGAAGCATTGACCGGCCAGTTCGGCCAGGGCGACGACGATGCGCTGATGGAACGCATGCACGACCTGCAAGTGCAGCTCGACGCGACCGATGGCTGGAGCATGCAAAACAAGGTCGACACCACCCTCGACCGCCTCAGCCTGTCCGGTGATTCGCTGATGGGCACCTTGTCGGGCGGGATGCAAAAGCGGGTCGCGCTGGCCGTGGCCCTGGTGTCCGCGCCGGACGTGCTGCTGCTCGACGAGCCGACCAACCACCTCGACTTCCGCTCCATCCTGTGGCTGGAAAGCCTGCTGCGCGATTTCAAGGGCTCGGTCCTGTTCATCACCCACGATCGTAGCTTCCTCGACAATGTCGCCACCCGCATCATCGAACTCGACCGCGGCAAGCTGCTGTCCTATCCGGGCAATTTCACGGCCTACCAGACGCGCAAGGCCGAACAGCTGGAAATCGAAGAAGTCGAAGCGGCCAAGTTCGACAAATTCCTGGCCCAGGAAGAAGTCTGGATCCGCAAGGGCGTCAAGGCGCGCAGGGTGCGCGACGAAGGCCGCGTGCGCCGCCTGGAAGCGCTGCGCCTGTTGCGCGCCGCGCGCCGCGACCAGCAAGGCCAGGTCAAGCTCGAAGTGTCTTCGGGCGAGCGCTCGGGCAAGATCGTGGCGGACCTGGAAAACGTCTGCAAGGCCTATGGCGACAAGGTCATCGTCAGCAACTTCAGCGGCACCATCCTGCGCGGCGACAAGGTCGGGCTGATCGGCGCCAACGGCGCCGGCAAGACCACCCTGCTGAAAATGATCCTGGGCGAAGAGCAAGCCGACAGCGGTTCCGTGCGTCTCGGCACCAAGCTGCAGGTCGCGTACTTCGACCAGATGCGCGCCCAGCTCAATGAAGAAGCCAATCTGATGGAAACCATCGCCCCGGGCAGCGACTGGGTCGAGATCAATGGCGCGCGCAAGCACGTCATGACGTACCTGAACGATTTCCTGTTCGCGCCGGAACGGGCCCGTTCGCCGGTCAAGTCGCTCTCCGGCGGCGAGCGCAACCGCCTGCTGCTGGCGCGCCTGTTCGCCAAGCCGGCCAACTGCCTGGTGCTCGATGAGCCGACCAACGATCTGGACATCGATACCCTCGAATTGCTGGAAGAGTTGTTGGAAGACTACACCGGCACCGTGTTCCTGGTCAGCCACGACCGCACCTTCCTCGACAATGTCGTGACCCAGGTGATCGTGGCCGAAGGCGAGGGCAACTGGCGCGAATTCGTCGGCGGCTATACCGACTGGGAGCGCGTGAAAGGCCAGATCCAGGCCCAGGGCAATGCCTCTACGCCAAAGGCGGCTGTTAAAACTCCTACAACATCCTCTGGTGTTCCTGTTGCTAAAAAGGTAAAATTAAGTAACAAGGAACAGCGCGAGCTCGAAGAGCTGCCATTATTGATAGCCAGCCTGGAGGACGAGCAATCGGCCATCACGCAGCAACTCAATGCACCGGACTTTTACAGGACCAACCCGGCCGATGCCAAGCGCCTCAACACGCGCTTTGCCGAAATCGATCAGCTTCTGAGCGATGCGCTGGAAAAGTGGGAACTGATTGAAGCCCGTTCAAAGGGATGATCCCCATAGACGAATAAACAGGAGCAGGCGTGTGCCTGGCAGATGAAGAACCATGTCCGAACGCAATGAACAACCCGACCTGACGGCGCCTGCCGCTGCCAACGTTCCGATGTTCAGTCGCTCGGCCTGGGCCCGCATCCTGCCGTTCCTGGTCTATATTTTCTTCATCATCGCGGTCGATGTCCTGACGCGCCTGGGTGTCGACGCCCAGGCCTTGCGCTGGATGTATGCCCTCAAGATCGGCGCCGTCCTCGCCACTCTGGCCTGGTTCCGGCGCGATTACACCGAGCTGCATGGCTGGCGCCTGGGCGCGCCGGCCGCCGCTGTCGCCGTCATCGTTGGTGTGGCGGTGCTGGTGCTGTGGGTCAGCCTGAACGCGGACTGGATGGTGATCGGCGCGCCCGACGGCTTCAATCCCAGCACCGGCGGGCGCATTGACTGGCTGATGGTGGCCGTGCGCATCGCCGGCGCCGCCCTGGTCGTGCCCGTCATGGAAGAATTGTTCTGGCGCTCGTTTTTGATGCGCTGGATCGATTCGGACCATTTCGAGTCGCTTGATCCAGCGCAAATAAGCCTCAAAAGTTTTGTGATCGGGGTGGTCCTGTTTGGATTTGAGCATAACCTGTGGCTGGCCGGGATCGTCGCCGGCGCCGCCTATTCCTTGTTGTACATGAAACAACGCAGCCTGTGGTCATCCATCCTCGCGCACGCCGTCACCAACGGCCTCCTCGGGCTGTGGATTGTGCGAACAGGAAATTGGACATACTGGTAATATCTCGCCAATTCGAAATGACTTGAACAAAGACTAACAAATGCCTTCCTCCTTGCCATCACATCCACACCGCCCACGCCTGGCGCGGGGCGCCGCCGCGCTGGCGCTGGCCCTGGGCGCCAGCGCCGCGACGCCGGCCTGGGCCGGACCGTCCGATGCGCTGCACGTTTACGGCGGCCTCGGCTATTTCCATGACGACAACCTGTTTCGCCTCGACGATGCCGCTCCCGGTTACGACAACCAGCGCAGCGATTCGGCGCGCCAGAGCGTGGCCGGCGTCATTTTCGATAAAACCTACAGCCGCCAGCGCATCCAGCTGCAGGGCAAGCTGTCGAAAGTATCGTACTCGCACTTTGAGCAGCTCGATTACGATGGCAAGGATTTCCAGGGTACCTGGAATTGGCAGCTTGGCAACCATCTGGAAGGCAGCGTCGGCGCCACCTACGCCCAGAGCCTGGCGCCGTACACCGATTTCCAGAGCCGCGAACGCAATCTGCGCGTGCAGCGCCGCCAGTTCGTCGACGGCGCCTGGCGCATGCATCCGAGCTGGCGCGTGCGCGGCGCCACGTCGCGCGACAAGTATACGTATGAGCTGGCGTCGCAGCACTACAACGACCGCACCCAGGACACGGTCGAAACCGGCTTCGACTACCTGCCGCGCAGCGGCAGCAGCGTCGGCCTGGTGGCGCGCCGCCTGACCGGCAAGTACCTGAACCGGCGCATCATCGGCGGCCAGGCGCGCAACGACGATTATGAGCAGGATGAAGTGAAGGCGCGCGTGGTCTGGCGCGCCACGCCCATCGTCACCGTGCAGGGCCTGGCCGGCTACGCCAGGCGCAAGAACGCCGAGGCGGGCCCGCACGATGTCGGCGGCTTCAACGGCAGGGTCACTGCCGATTACACGCCGCGCCAGAAGCTGCGCCTCAATACCGCGCTGTGGCGCGAGTTTGCCGCCATCGATAACTATTACTATACTTTCAGCCTGAACCGCGGCGCCAGTCTCGGCGCCAGCTGGGATGCCATGGCCAAGGTACGCTTCGACGCTTCCCTGAGCGTGGAGCAGCGCGCCTACGAAGGCCGCCTGCTGCCCAACTCGCCGGGCGACCTGAGCGACACATCGCGCACCGCCACTTTCGGCGCCACCTGGGTTCCAGTTGAGACAGTGCAATTTTCTACCTCTTTCATCCACCAGGAGCGCAACGGCGCCCAATTCCTCGGTAATGGAAGTTTCAAGGCGAACACGGTTTCAGTGAACGCCAATGCGCAGTTCTAAAGGTGCCCATGACGGTCAATGACATCCCCTTAATTTCGTTCTTCCAGCGCGTGCTCGATCCCCTGATCATCATGGGGACCCTGTACGTCTCGTCGATGTTCTTCCACGAGCCGTTTACCGGGTATTCGCTGGTCTTGATGATTCTCGCCTTCTTCGTCTCGTCCGCCGTCTACCAGCACGTCGATCCCTACCGCACCTGGCGCAGCGGGCGCATGCTCGCCTATATGCGCGACACCGTGTTCGGCTGGGTGCTGACCGTGTGCGTGCTGCTGTTCCTCGGTTCGGCCAGCGGACTGTCGTATTATTACGACAACAAGGTGGTACTGGCCTGGTTCATCGCCACCCCGGTCGTGATGCTGGTGAGCCACCTGGCGGTGCGCCGCGTCTCCGTCGGCCCCGGCAACAATACCGAAATGCGCTCGGTGGTGGTGATCGGCGCCAACGACGTCGGCATCAAGTTCGCCGGCATCTGCGAGCGCCACAAGAACCTGTTCATGCAGATGCACGGCTTTTTCGACGACCGTACCGCGGACCGCCATCCGGCCAACCTGCGCCATCCGATGCTGGGCAAGATGGCCGATATCGCCGCCTATGTGCGCGAACATAACATCAAGATGATCTTCATCAGCCAGCCGATCTCGGCCCAGCCGCGCATCCGCAAGCTGCTCGACGAGCTGCAGGACACCACCGCCTCGGTCTATTTCCTGCCCGATATCTATGTGTTCGACCTGATGCAGGCGCGCTTCGACAATGTCGGCGGCATGCCCGTGATCGCCATCTGCGAAACCCCGTTCATGGGCTTGAACAGCATGGTCAAGCGCACCAGCGACATCGTGCTCGGCCTGATCATCCAGCTGATGCTGCTGCCGATCATGCTGGTCATCGCTTGCGCCGTGAAATTCACCTCGCCGGGGCCGGTGATCTTCCGCCAGCGCCGCTACGGCCTGTACGGGGAGGAAATCATCGTCTACAAGTTCCGCTCGATGACCGTGACCGAGAATGGCGACACCGTCGTGCAGGCGCGCAAGGGCGACCAGCGCATCACCCGGGTCGGCGCGTTTTTGCGCAAGAGTTCGCTGGACGAACTGCCCCAGTTCTTCAATGTGCTGCAGGGACGCATGAGCATCGTCGGCCCGCGTCCGCACGCGGTGGCGCACAACGAGCAATACCGCAAGCTGATCAAGGGCTACATGCTGCGCCACAAGGTCAAGCCCGGCATCACCGGCTGGGCCCAGGTCAACGGCATGCGCGGCGAAACCGAAACCCTGGACAAGATGGAAGCGCGCATCCAGTACGATCTCGACTACCTGCGCAGCTGGTCGCTCTGGCTCGACCTGTGGATTATCGTCAAGACGGTCAAGGTGGTGTTCAGCCGCGAGAATGCGCACTAATACAACAAGACGGATTAAGCCGGCCTTAATCCGCTACCGCAGTGCAGCAAAAGTTGTTTCGTCGTCATCAACAACGCGCTAGAATGAAGGCCCCGCGGGCGCCTTTGCGTTGCCCGCCGGCCATGATGCGGGGCGGAATAGCAATACCATTTAAACGCATCGATTTGCCGATGTGTGTAATAATCCCGGCAATCTCGTTGTGTATTAATCAAGCTTTATAAACAAAATTGAGGAATAAATTGAACAACTCCACCCTGGCCATGTCGCCGCCATCCCACAAACGCTTGCTGTGCGCCGCTCTCATGGTTGCGCTCGCCGGACTTGCCGGCTGCGGCAACAAAGACAGCAAGCCCAAGGTGGGCCAGGCGCTGGTCAGCGTGAATGGAGAAGAGATCACCGAGCTGCAACTGAGCGAAGAACTGATGCTGGCCAACGTGCCGCCGGCCCAGCAGGCCGAGGCCAGCAAGAAGCTGGTCGAAGCCCTGATCGACCGCCAGCTGCTGCAAAATGAAGCGGCCAAGGAAAAGGCCGACCGCGATCCGAAAGTGGTGCAGGCGATCGAACGGGCCAAGGCCCTGATCATCGCCCAATACTATATGCAAAAGAAAGTCGGCTCCGTGGCCCGTCCGAGCGCCGCCGACATCAGCCAGTACTACACCAGCAACCCCGACTTTTTCGCGGCCCGCAAGCAGTTCGACATGAAGCAGCTGGTGATCCAGTCGAAAGACCTGAGCGAGGAAGTCAAGAAGGTGGCCGAGAACGCCAAGTCGCTCGACGACGTCGCTGTCTGGTTCGACACAAACAAGATCAAGTATATGCGCGCCCAGGCCTCGCGCACCACCTCCGACCTGGCGCCGGAAATGTCCGCCAAGCTCAAGAGCATGCCGAAGAACCAGCTATTCATCGTCAAGGAAGGCGAGCGCAGCATGCTGGTCGCTATCGTCGACGTGCGCGACAATCCGGCCTCGCTCGAGGTGGCGTCGCCCCAGATCGAGAAATTTCTGTTCAATAAGCGCACCAAGGAAGCCGCCGATGCTGAACTCAAGCGTCTGCGCGCCGCCGCCAAGATCGATTACCTGAAAACCCCGGCCCTGGCCGCGGCCCCGGCCGCAGGCACGGTGCCGGCCGCTCCAGCGCCGGTCGCGGCCACTCCCGCGCCGGCCCAGCCCGATGCAACCCCGGCCACTAGCGATGCAGCCACCGCGCGCGGCGTGGCAGGCTTGAAATAAGCGGCCCCGGCCGCCGTTCCGACAACTGAAACTGATTAGAGGTGAAACAATGAAACAACTGGTACACGGCCTGATGGCTTTCCTGATGACCATGACGATGGGCGCCGCCATGGCGGCCGACCTGCTGCTCGGACCGGGCGACGTGCTCAAGGTCTCGGTCTACGGCAGTCCCGACCTGAGCCTGGAAACCCGGGTCAGCGAAGGCGGCAATATCAGCTTCCCCCTGATCGGCCAGGTGCCGGTGGCCGGCCTGTCGGCGGCGGCGGCGGAAAAGAAAATCGCGTCCATGCTGGAAGCGGGCAACTTCGTCAAGAAGCCGCAAGTGAACGTGATCGTCACCGCCGTGCAGAGCCAGCAGGTATCGGTGCTGGGCCAGGTTAACCGCCCGGGCCGTTACCCGATCGAAGGCAAGCGCAGCCTGATCGACTTGCTGGCCATGGCCGGCGGCATCAACGGCGAAGGCGGCGACAGGGTCAGCCTGATCCGCACCCGTGACGGCAAGACCACGCGCGAGGAAATCGATGTCATCGAAATGGTCCGCGCCGGCCAGCTGGCCAAGGATTACGCCTTGTCGGGCAACGACGTGCTGTATGTCGAGCGCGCGCCGAAATTCTATATCTACGGCGAAGTCCAGCGTCCAGGCGCGTTCCGCCTCGAACGCTCGATGACGGTGGTGCAAGCCCTGTCGGCCGGCGGTGGCTTGTCCATGCGCGGCACCGAGCGCGGCCTGGTGATCAAGCGCCGCGATGCGGACGGCAAGATCCGCCTGATCGACGCCAAGCAGGACGACCTGCTGCAAGTGGACGACGTTGTCTTCGTCAAGGAAAGCTGGTTTTAATTTTTTGGCCAGGGCCCCGGGCCCTGGTCCGTGCCCGTGCCCCCGGCCGCCGCACCATATCGAGAGTTGCTAAATGAATTTATCCCAGTTCCTGCTGATTTTGTATGCCCGCAAGTACATCATCCTCGCGACCCTGCTGGTCACCGTCACCCTGACCCTGATGGTCAGCCTGTCGATGCCCAAGACTTACCAGTCCACGGCGTCTGTGCTGCTCAACTACAAGGGTGTCGATCCGCTGACCGGGATGGCAATGCCGAGCCAGCTGTTGCCTGGCTATATGGCGACCCAGATCGACATCATCAGCAGCAAGAATGTGGCCGGGAGGGTCGTCGACCAGCTCAAGATGGCCGACAACCCGACCGTGGTCGAACAGTTCAAGAAAGCCACCGGCGGGCGCGGCACCGTGCGCGACTGGCTGGCCGACCTCTTGATTCACAAGCTCGACGTGGTGCCATCGCGCGAAAGCAGCGTGGTCGAAATCAATTTCAAGGGCGCCGATCCGCAGTTCGTGGCGGCCGTGGCGAATGCCTTCGCCGAGGAATACCAGAAGCTGAGCATCGAACTGAAGGTCGAGCCGATGAAAAAGGCCGCCGCCTATTTCAACGAGCAGACCAAAATGCTGCGCGGTAACGTGGAAGCGGCCCAGAGCCGCCTCTCCAAGTACCAGCAAGACAATGGCATCGTCAGCGTCGATAACCGTCTCGATGTCGAATCGAACCGCCTCAACGACCTGTCGGCCCAGCTGGTCGCGGCCCAGGGCCAGGCCATGGAAGCCAATTCGCGCCAGGGCATGGCGCAGGGTTCGCACGGCGCCGATTCGCCCGACGTGGCCGCCAATCCGCTGGTGCAGAACCTCAAGGTGCAGCTGGCCGGCGCCGAATCGCGCCTGGCCGATGTGGGCCAGCGCCTGGGCCAGAACCATCCGCAATACCTGAGCATCAAGGCCGAAGTCGACAAGATCAGCGCCAACCTGGCTTCCCAGCAGCGCTCTGCCTCCAGCAGTGTCGGCAACAACGCCGCCATCCTGCAGCAGCGCGAAGCGTCCGTGCGCGCCGCGCTGGCGGCCCAAAAGGCCAAGGTGCTGGAACTGAACCGCAGCCGCGATGAACTGGGCGTGCTGGTCAAGGATGTCGAGAGCGCCCAGCGCGCCTTCGACGTCACCTCGCAGCGCTTTTCGCAAACCCGCATCGAAGGCGCCTCCGAGCAGTCCGATATCGCCGTGCTCAATCCGGCCACCGCGCCGCTGGGCGCCAACGGCCCGCGCGTGATGCTCAACACCATGCTGTCGGCTTTCCTGGGCGTCATGCTGGGCCTTGGTTTTGCCTTGCTGGCCGAAATGATCGACCGCCGCGTGCGTTCCGAAACCGATATGGCCGAAGTGCTGCAGATGCCGGTCCTCGGCGTGATCGACTGGACCGCGCCAAAGCGCCGCCGCTACAGCGCGATCAATTCGCTGCTGCCGCGCCGCCTGCGCCTGGGCTAGCAAGCCCGCGCCCGAACCAACAATAGGAAACACCATGACGCAGACCGAGCTTTCCCTCGCCGCTTCCGAGAAAATAAAACGCGCCGATTCGAGCATCGGCCATATGCTGCTCGAATCGGGCAAGATCACCCCTGAAAACGCCGAGCGCGTGCTGCGCATGCAGAAGGAACTGGGGATCCGCTTCGGCGAAGCCGCCCAGCGCCTGGGCCTGATCAACGAAGCCGATATCCAGCAAGTGCTGGCGCGCCAGTTCGATTATCCCTACCTGCAGCCGGGCGAGGGCAGCTATTCGCCCCACCTGGTGGCCGCCTACGATCCGTTCAGCCCGCAGGTCGAAACCCTGCGCGCCGTGCGCAGCCAGCTGATGCTGCGCTGGTTCGCGCGCGGGCGCAAGTCGCTCACCGTGGTCGGCATCGACCGCGGCGACGGCGCCAGCCTGTTCGCGGCCAATCTGGCGGTGGTGTTTTCCCAGCTCGGCGAACATACCCTGCTGGTCGACGCCAACCTGCGCACCCCGGCCCAGCACACCATCTTTAACGTGGCCGCCAAACAGGGCTTGTCCGATGTGCTGGCCGGCCGCGCCGACCTCGACGTCACGGCCCATGTCGGCTCCTTCCTCGACCTGTCGGTGCTGGGCGCGGGAACCTTGCCGCCGAACCCGCAGGAACTGCTCAGCCGCAGCAATTTCGCCGGCCTGAACGCCCAGCTCGAATCGAAATACGATGTCACCCTGTACGACGTGGCCGCCAGCCAGACCGGGCTCGACGCCCTGGTATTGGCCGCCCGCACCGGCGGCGTGCTGATCGTCGCGCGCAAGAACAAGACCCATATGGGCGACGTCAATGCCCTGGCCGAACAGGTCGCCCAGAACGGCGCCGTGGTGGTCGGGTCCGTGCTCGTGGACTTCAAATGAGCAGCCAGGCCAAGTCGACCCTGGCGGCCGGCCTGTCCGGCCACGGCGCGCTGCCGTCCTGGGCCCCGATCGCGCTCGGCGTGCTGCTGATGTATGTGCCGAGCTTTTACGATATGTTCACCGGCCTGTGGTCGACCGAAGAGCAGGCCCACGGCCCGATCATCCTCGGCATTTCGCACTGGCTGCTGTTCCGCAACTGGGGCCAGATGCTGGCCGCCAGCGAAGACCAGCGCGGAAGCTGGCTCGGCTGGCCGCTGCTGGTGCTGTCCGTGTTCGTGTATTTCATCGGCCGTTCCCAGGGCATCGCCATCTTCGAGATCGGCTCTTACCTCGGCACCCTGATGTCGCTGGTCCTGCTCATGCGCGGCACGCGCGCGCTGCGCGTACTGTGGTTCCCGTTTTTCTTCATGCTGTTCATGCTGCCGCTGCCGGGTTCCCTGGTCGACATGCTGACCATGCCCATGAAAACCGCGGTCTCCTGGGTGGTCGGCAATGTGCTGTACTGGGTCGGCTATCCGATTTCGCGCAGCGGCGTCATTCTCCAGATCGGCCAGTACAAGCTGCTCGTGGCCGACGCCTGCGCCGGCCTGCACACCTTGTTTACCCTGGAAGCGCTGGGCCTCTTGTACCTGAACGTGGTGCGCCATAACTCCTTGTTCCGCAACGTCACCCTGGCCATCCTGATCGTGCCGATCTCCTTCATTTCCAACGTGATCCGCGTGATGGTGCTGACCCTGATTACCTATCACCTCGGCGACGCGGCCGGGCAGGGCTTCCTGCACGGTTTCGCCGGCATGGTGCTGTTCGTCTCGGCCTTGCTGCTCATCATCGGCACCGATTCCCTGCTGCGCTTCGGCGCCTCCGACAAGGAAGCGCTGCCCCTGTTCGCCAGCGAAGCGGGCCCGCCGGCCCTGTCGGCCAACTACGGCCCGCTGCGCATGGCCATCGGCGCCGCGCTGCTGATGGGCGCGGCCCTGCTGGCCACGGTGGCCATCAAGCCGCAGAAAATGCTGGCCGACAGCATGCCCGCGATTAACCTGGAAACCAGCGTGCCGGCCGCCTTCGGCGACTGGAAGATCGATCCCGACGCCGTGGCCATGGTGCCGTCGTCCGTGCAGCAGGAAAAAGTGGCGACGATCTACAGCCAGACCCTGTCGCGCACCTATGTCAACAGCCGCGGCCAGCGCGTGATGCTCACCATCGCCTACGGTTCCAACCAGACCCAGTCGATGCGCGCCCACCGCCAGGAAGTCTGCTACGCGGCCCAGGGCTTCCAGATCCGCGAGCTGCACACGGAAAACCTCGTCATCGACGGCTTGCCGGTGCCGGTCACGCGCATGGTCGCCAGCAATGGTCCGCGCATCGAACCGGTCACCTACTGGTTCACCATGGGCAGCAGCGTCGTGCGCAGCTACCTCGACCGCCAGGTGGTGCAGCTCAAGTATGCCCTGTCGGACTTCATTCCGGATGGCTACCTGTTCCGCGTCTCGGCCATCGAAGCCGACGACAAGGCCGCCTTCGCCGCCCAGGATGCGTTTGTCAATGCCTTGATGAAGCACGTTGCGCCACCCGTACGCGCCAAGCTGATCGGCGCTCCTGCGTGATGCGCGGTGGATTGAACGCAAGGGGGCCGGCATGATCGAGCACCCGGTTCCCCGGTCGCGCCGCTACAAGGCGGGCGGCAGCGGCAAGCTGAAGGCGATTGCCGGCGTGATCGCCCTGCTGATGCTGGCCGCCCTGTTCGGCGCCGCCGTGCCGACCCTGGGCGTGCTGGTGCCCCTGGCCGTGATCCTGGCCACCGTCGGCCTGTGGGTCATGCTCGACTTCCGGGTCGGGGTGGCTTTCGCCGTGGTCATCATGCCGCTGTCGCCGCTGAGCTTTTTTCCGCGCGAAATGTTCGGTATCCGCGGCTTGAATCCCCTCAACCTGATCCTGATCGCCACCATCGTCTCCTACATCGTCCATGCCGGCTTGCGCCGCTGGAAGGACCCGATCGCGCCCGGCCGCCTGCTCGGCTGGTACATCTTGCCGATCCTGGCGGCTTGCCTGGTCGGCATGAACAATATCGACTTGATTCCGCCGCGCTTCGAAGCCGAGCGCATGATCCAGTTCAATAATGCGAGCGGCTATATCCGCGACGTCTTCATCAAGCCGCAATTTTTGGTCATGCTCTCCCTGATGGTCGGCTTGTCGGTGCGCCACAGCAAGCGTCCGGAAAGATTCATGTACCTGATGCTGGTCTCGGGCTGGGTGCTGTGCGTCCTGATGTCCTGGCTGATCGTCACCAGCGGCATGTCCCTGCGCCAGCTGGCCTCGCCCCTGGCGCGCACCTTCCTCGGCAAGCTGAACATGCACGCCAACGAACTGAGCCTGGTGCTCAACATGCTGTACTCGCTGACCCTGTTCTCGATTCGCGAAGAAATCCCGCAAACCACCAAGCGCCTGCTGTTCGTCTCGGCCATCGTGTTCGCCGTCTGCGTGCTGATGACCTTCTCGCGCGGGGGCTTTGTCGGCTTCATTTTGATCAACCTCGTGTACTTCTGGAAGCGCATCAGCGTCAAGACCGTGATCATGGGCGTGCTGGTGGCCGGCTGCATCGGCCCCTTCGTGCTGGCGCCGATCCTGGAGCGGGCCCTGACCGGGGTCGAGGGCGGCGACCGCGGCGCCGTCACCGCCGGCCGGGTCGACGGCATCTGGCTGCCGCTGCTGCCTTACGTGCTGGCCGAGCCGGTCTTGCCGCATGGCGTGTTTTCCATCCTCTGGAGTCCGCCCGTGCGCCTGAACAAGATGCTGCCGGTGGCCCAGACCCACAGCGCCTGGCTGGGCGGACTGATGGACATGGGCCTGATCGGTTTCGGCTTCATGCTCGCTTTCCTGCTGTTCGTGCGGCGCGAATTCATCCGCCTGTCCAAGGAGCATCCCGTGCCGGCCCTGCAGGGCATGTTCGCCGGCGGCGCCGTGCTGGTGCCGCTCTGGTTCATCCAGGGCGTGACCGACGACCACTTCACGCCGACCTTCGCCCAATCGTATTTCTGGATCGCCCTCGGCATCCTGATGGGTTGCGGCGGCGTGTTCCGGCACAAGAAAAAGACCAGGGATGTCAATAAATTCAAAGCGCCCGTCTTCCCGACAGACGAGTTCGGCAATATTCGAAAGGTAATGTAGCAACATGACGGTAACCGAATCGGCAGGCAAGCAACCCCGGCGCATCTGCATGCTTAACTATTACGCCTGGGGTGTCATCGCCGACCTCGACGGCAAGAAAGTCCACATCGGCGGCGAGGAAGTGCAGCACGCCCTGATGTCGCGCTACCTGGCCAAAAGCGGCCTGGACGTCACGTCGGTGGTGGGCGACTTCGGCCAGCAAGCGCTGGAGCAGGTGGGCGGCGTGAAAGTGCGCAAGACCTTCAAAAAGACTGCCGGCCTGCCGGGCCTGCGCTTTTTCGCTCCGCGCCTGACCTCGACCTGGGCCGCCATGCGCGCCGCCGACGCCGATGTGTATTACGTCAGCTGCGCCGGCGCCAATGTCGGCATCGCCGCCGCCTTTTGCCAGCGCCACAAGCGGCGCCTGGTGTTCCGCATCGCCTCCGATTCCGATTGCGCGCCCGATACCCTGCTGCTGTCCGGCGCGCGCGACCGCATGCTGTACCACTATGGCTTGCGGCGCGCCGATGCCATCCTGGCGCAAACCGACAAGCAGGCCGAACTGCTGATGAAGAACTATGGCTTGCACGCCGACGTGGCCGGCATGTTTTCGGACGTGCCCGAGACGATCCTCGCTCCGGCGGCGCGCGCCACCGACTTGCTGTGGCTCGCCAATATGCGCTCGATGAAGCGCCCCGAATGGTTCGTCGACATGGTGCGCAAGGTGCCCGAACTGGTGTGCGAAATGGCCGGCGGCGCCCATCCGGAAGAGCTCGACCTGTACGCGCGGGTGGAGCAGGGCGCGGCCAGCCTGCCCAATCTGCGCTTTCACGGCCAGGTCAAGTTCGGCTCGACCCGCAAGCTGTTCGCCAACGCCCGCATTTTCGTCAACACCTCGTCCTTCGAGGGCTTTCCCAACACCTATCTGCAAGCCTGGGCCAACGGCGTGCCGGTGGTCGCCACCTTCGATCCGGACGGCATCATCGCGCGCCTGGGCCTGGGTGTGGCCGTCACCGATATCGATGGCGCCGTGGCCGCCGCGCGCGCCTTGCTGGCCGATCCGGCCGAACTGGCCGCCTGCAGCGCGCGCTGCCGCGCCTACGCGCAAACCCGCCTGGCGCCCGACACGGTGGCCGCGCCCTATCTGTCGGCGCTGCTCGCATGAACCTTCAACAACGCCAACACTTGCGCATGCTGTGGCGCTCCGACCTGTACCGCCACCTGGCCGGACGCAGCGGCTGGAAGGCCGGCCTGCGCGCCTATCGCCTGGTGCCGGGCTTCCGCTTCCTGTTCTGGCTGCGCCTGGCCGCCTGCACGCGCGGCTCGGGCGGCCTGTGGAAGCTGGCCCATTACGGGGCCCGCTTCATGCACAAGCATTATACTTTTAAATTCGGCATTTCGATTCCCTACGATACGCGCATCGGGCCGGGTTTTTATATCGGGCACTTCGGCGGCATCGTGGTCAACAGCCAGGCCGTGATCGGGCGCAACTGCAATATTTCGCAGGGCATCACCATCGGCCAGCTCAACCGGGGCGAGCGCAAGGGCGTGCCTACCCTGGGCGACAATATCTATATCGGCCCCGGCGCCGTGATCGTGGGCGCCATTTCCATCGCCAACGGCTGCGCCATCGGCGCCAATGCCGTCGTCACGCGCGACCTGGGCGAAAACTCGGTCGCGGTCGGCATTCCGGCCCGGGTCATCTCGACCCAGGGCAGCGAAGGTTATGTCGACCACTGCGATTATCCCGATGCGTAGCGCGGTGGCGGCATGACGGCGCCCAGCCTGAAACGCGGCGCGGTATCGCTGACGGCGGCCAATATGCTCGACTTCGGCCTGCAATTCCTGCTGCCGATCGCGCTGGTGCGCCTGTTGCCGACCTCGGCCTTCGCCGATTACCGGCTGGCCTGGCTGGCGATCGCCACCGCGATGGCGGTGGCGCCGTTCGCGCTGCCGCGCAGCCTGTTCTACTTCCTGCCGCGCACCGAGCAAGGCGCGCGCGCGCCCTATGTGCACCAGACCCTGCTGATGCTCCTGTTTTCCGGCGCGCTGGCTGGCCTGTTGCTGGGCCCCTGGAATCCGCTGCTGCCGGCCAGCCTGCGCGCCATCGACAGCGCGGCCTGGTTCATGCCCGCCTTCCTCGCCCTGTGGGTGGCCGCCAACCTGCTCGAATACCTGCCCAACGCCGGCGGCGATGTGCCGGGCCAGGCCCGCATCATCGTCGGCCTGGCCGTGCTGCGCGTGCTGATGGTGGCCGCGGCCGCCTGGTCCGGGCGCGCCGACGTGGTCTTCGGCGCCCTGGTGCTGTACGCCGCCATCAAGGTCGCCTTGCTGCTGGTGCATATCGGCCGCCAGTACGGCTGGAAGGTATTCCCGCTCGACCGCGCCGCGCTGCGCACCCAGACCGTCTACGCGCTGCCGTTCGGGCTGGCCTCGGCCCTGTTCCTGCTGCGCGGCCAGGCCGACCAGTGGGTCGCCGCCGCCGTGTTTCCGGCCTCCGCCTTTGCCGCCTTTTCGATCGGCGCGGTCATCATGCCGGTCGTCGCGCTGGTCAGGAACAGCGTCAATAATGCGATCGCGCCGCGCCTGTCGGCCCTCGAATCGGGAAAGGACCAGGCCGGCATGCTGCGCCTGAACCAGCGCGCCAACCTGGCCGCCGCCTTCGTGCTGCTGCCGACCCTGGCGCTGTCGGCGGTGCTGGCGGTGCACATCGTCACCGTCGTCTACACCGCCAAATACCTGATCGCGGCCGACGTCATGCGCATCAATTCGCTCGCGCTGCTGGGCGTGGCGGTCGAGGTCAGCACCCTGACCGTGGTGCTCAACCAGGGCCGCTTCCTGCTCATGGCCGACGGCGCCATGCTGTTCATCAGCCTGGGTGCCGGCTTTCTCGGCGCCACCCTGTTCGGCATTCCGGGCGCCGCGCTCGGCAATGTCGTGACCCTGGCCGCCGGCAATGCCTTCAGCTTTTGGCGCGTCTCGCGCGTGACCGGCGTGCCGGTGCGCCACCTGCAGCGCTGGAATACCCTGTTCCGCATCCTCGGCGCCGCCCTCGGCGCGGGGCTACTTTCGTCCGCGTTCGACCATGCCGACCTGGTCGCCGCACCCTTCATCGAAGCGCTGCTGATCGGGGTCGTGTATCTCATTTCGTATGTCGCGCTGCTCAAGCTGGCCGGTGTCATGGCCGAGGCGCGCGCCCTGTTTACGCACCAAGCGCCACCCCCAACTCCCTCCACTCAGGATTAATCATGCCCGCTACGCAAAAACTGCTCTTCGTCTTCGGTACCCGTCCCGAGGCGATCAAACTGGCCCCGGTGGTCCTGGCCGCGCGCGCGCACGGCGGCTTCGAGGTCGTCGTCTGCGTCTCCGCCCAGCACCGCGAGATGCTCGACAGCGTGCTGGCCTTCTTCGGCATCGTGCCCGAGTTCGACCTGAACCTGATGAAGCCGGGCCAGACCCTGACTGGCGTCACCACGGGCGTGCTCGACGGCCTGGTGCCGGTGCTCGAACAAGTCCGTCCCGACTGGATGATCGTCCAGGGCGACACCACCACCGCCTTTGTCGCCGCGCTGGCCGCCTTCTACGCCAAGGTCAAGGTGGCCCACGTCGAAGCCGGTCTGCGCACCGGTAACATCTACGAACCGTTCCCGGAAGAGATGAACCGCAAGCTGGTCGGCGCGATCGCCGAAATGCACTTCCCGCCGACCGCCCCGGCGCGCCTGAACCTGCTGCGCGAAGGCATCGCCGAAGAACGCATCCTGATCACCGGCAACACCGGCATCGATGCCCTGTACCTGGTGCGCGCGCGCCTGGCGACCGACCCGGCCTGCCGCGCCCAGGTCACGGCCGCGCTGGCGCCGCAAGGCCTGGAGCGCTTCATCGGCCCGCGCCGCCCATTCGTGCTGGTCACCGCGCACCGCCGCGAAAGCTTCGGCGCCGGCTTCGAAGCCATCTGCACCGGCATCGCCGAGCTGTGCGCGCGCTATCCGGACATCGATTTCGTGTTCCCGGTACACCCGAACCCGGCCGTGCGCGGCGCGGTCGACCAGTATCTGGTGCCGTCCGGTTTCGCCAACCTGGTGCTGTGCCAGCCGCTCGACTACCTGCCGTTCGTGGCCATGATGATCAACGCTTCCGTGGTGCTGACCGATTCCGGCGGCGTGCAGGAAGAAGCGCCCAGCCTGGGCAAACCGGTGGTGGTGATGCGCGACGTCACCGAGCGCATGGAAGGCACGGCCTCGGGCATGGTGCACCTGGTCGGCCCCAACCGCGAGCGCATCGTGGGCGCCGTGGCAAGCTTGCTCGACGGCGCCCTGGGCGACGGCGCGGGCGGCAATTTCTATGGCGATGGCCACGCCTCCGAGCGTATCCTGGACACCCTGGCCGGTTTTGGAGAGCGCGCTTGAAAGTACTTGCCATTTGCTACTACGCGCCGCCCAAGCTGACGCCGCAGGCGATCCAGATCGGCCGCCAGTTGTATCACATGGATGCGCAGGTGAGCTTGCTGCACGCCGACGATGCCGAGCATTCCAACGCCTACGACCAGTATCCGGATTTTTTCCAGCGCATCCGTTCCCTGTGCGTGCTCAATCCCGGCACCTTGCTCAAGGGGCGCCTGCAGCGCATCGCGCGCCGCCTGTATCCGGATTACGGCAACACGCCCGACACCCTGGGCCGCTGGCGCGCCAGGGCGCAGCCGGTGGCGCTGGCCCACATCGCGGCCGAGCGCCCCGACGTGCTGGCCAGCTTCGGCGTGCCGATGAGCGACCACTTGCTGGCGCTCGAGCTCAAACGCGCCACCGGCCTGCCGTGGCTGGCGCACTTCAGCGACCCCTGGGCCGGCAATCCCTTCCATGACTATTACACGCCCAAGGCGCACCAGGTCAATGCCGAGCTGGAGAAAAGCGTGATCGAGGCCGCCGACCAGGTTCTGTTTACCTCGGCCCGCACGCTCGACATGGTGATGGGCAAATACCCGGCGGCCTGGCGCGCCAAGGCCGCCGTGCTGCCGCACGCCTGGGACATGGAGCACTTTCCCGCCCTGGCCGCGGCGCCGGCGCCAGCCGCGCAGCCGGCCGATGGCCGCCGCGTGATCCGCCATATCGGCGCCTGC
Organism: Massilia antarctica; assembly: GCF_015689335.1. Taxonomy (GTDB): domain Bacteria; phylum Pseudomonadota; class Gammaproteobacteria; order Burkholderiales; family Burkholderiaceae_D; genus Telluria_A; species Telluria_A antarctica. The sequence continues at coordinate 3,743,461 of NZ_CP065053.1, forward strand.
TACGGCGCCCGTTCGCCCGAGCCGCTGTTCAAGGCCCTGGCGCGCATGCTCGAACGCCAGGGCAGCGCGCTCGACGGCGTGCGTTTCGAATTCGTCGGTCCCCTGCAAAAGACCTTTCTGAACCTGCCGGCCCTGACCTCCCTGCCGCCCGGCCTGGTAACCCTGAGTGGCCAGGTGCCCTACCGCGAATCCTTGCGCCTGGCGCGCGCATCGGATGCCCTGCTGGTGATCGACGCCCCCAGCGCCACCCCGAGCGTGTTTTTGCCGAGCAAGCTGGTCGAATACATCGGCGCGCGCCGCCCGGTCTGGGGCATTACCTCGCCCGGCACCTCGGCCGACCTGATCGCCGAATGGGCCGCCAGCCCGGACGCCTGCGCCGCCCCGGACGATATCGAAGCCATCACGCGCATGCTGCGTGTCGGCCTGGCGAGCCTGGAAGCGGGCGTGGCCCCGGTGCTGCCCGAGGACGTGGCCCAGCGCTTCGCGCCCGAGCGCGTATCGCACGCGCTCAAGGGACATCTGCAGCAAGCCATCGACCGCAGCCGGGCGCTCTGATGGCCGCTGGCGGCGCCGCCGCCAGACTCGACTACTAATGCGAAAGCCTTCATGACGACGATGAAAATCATGTTCGTCGCCGACCAGCTGAAATTCGGCGGCGGCGAACGCCACACAGTTGCCCTGGCCACCGGCCTGGTGCGGCGCGGCCACCAGGTGGCCCTGGGCTACCTCAAGGATTCGGCCGAACTGGCTCCCGACCTGGAGCAGGGCGGGGTGGCGCCGCTGCTGTGCTGCCACGCGAAAGATGGCTTCGACTACGCCGCCATGGGCCGCCTGGCGGCCCTGGTCGACCAGTTCGAGCCCGACGTGATGATCGGCACCTCCCAGTATTCGCTGATGTGCGCGGCGATTGCCGGCCTGCGCGCGCGCAAGCGTCCGAAACTGGTGTTCATCAACCACAGCATGGGCGTGGTCAAGCGCGGCGGCAAGCAGCGCCTGCGTTTCGTGGTGTACCGCCAGTTTTACCGCATGGCCCAGTGCACCATTTATATCAGCGAACTGCAGCGCGGCTTCTTCAAGGCGCTTGGCGTGAGCGACGCGCGCAGCGAGGTGGTGCACAATGGCGTGGACCTGAACCACTTCGCGCTGGCGCGCGTGGCCGACCAGGCTGCCGCCCTGCGGCGCGCCCACGGCTTCGGCGAGCATGAACTGGTGATCGGCCTGTGCGCCATCTTCCGCGAGGAAAAGCGCCAGGTCGACTTGCTGGCCGCGCTGGCGCGCCTGCGCGCCCAAGGCGTGGCGGCGCGCGTGGTACTGGTGGGCGACGGCAGCATGCGGCCTCAGATCGAAGCGTGCATCGATGCGCTCGGCCTGCGCGATGCGGTGCTGCTGGCCGGCTTCCAGACCGATGTGCGCCCGTATATCGCCATGTGCGATGTCATGGCACTCACTTCGCACGATGAAAATTTCCCGATCGCCACCCTGGAGTACATGGCGCTCGGCAAGCCGCTGGTCGCCAGCGATGTCGGCGGCATGCGCGAGCAGGTCGAGCACGAGGTCAACGGCCTGTTGTATCCTGCCGGTGACGTTAGCGCGCTGGTGGCGGCGCTGTCGCGTTTCAGCGACGACGCGCTGTGCGCCCGGCTGGGGCAGGGCGCGCTGGCAAGCGTGCGCGCGCGCTTCGACGCCGAGCGCATGCTCGATCGTTATGAAACCATTTTCCAGGCAGTGGCAGGCAAGCCGGCCCGCGCCGGGCTGGCGTGATTGCTCGCCCGCGCGCGGGGCTGGCTGGTGCCGGCGCCGCGCGCGAACCAGGACGGGCCAGCCGGCCCGCCAGACACAACAGAGCGAACCCGTATGCCCATAGAAGACATGGTCCACCCCTTTCTCAAGTTCTACACGGCCGCGCCGCAGTGGATCAAGAGTTCCATCGGCCAGCTGTATGCGCTGGCCCCGGCCAGCCTGCGCTACGGGGCCAAGTATCACGAGTTCGTCGGCGAGATCGCGCGCAGCGGCGACCTGGCGTGGCTGCGCCGGCGCGCCGATGAAAAACTGATGGATACGCTGCGCTGGGCCATCGAGACCGTGCCCGCCAACGCCGCCCTGAAACCGGCCCTGGCGCGCGGCGATTCGGCGGCCGCCCTGCTGGCCGCCTTTCCGCTCCTGACCAAGGAAGACATCAAGGCCGACACCAGCCGCTACCTGTCAACCCGCATGGGCCCGGAAACCCACCTGATGGCGTTTACCGGCGGCTCGACTTCGGTGCCGATGAAGCTGTACCTGGAAAAATACGTCTCGCGCTCCAAGGATTTCGCCTACAACAGCACTTTCGACGAAATCGCCGGAGTCGGGCGCGACGATATCATCCTGGCCCTGCGCGGGCGTACCGTGCCCGGCGCCGGCCGCCCCGACGGCACCGTGTGGATGTTCGACCCGATCAAGCGCTACCTGCACCTGTCCTCGGACCATCTGGAGCCGGCCTACATGCCGCGCTACGTCGAGGCGCTGCGCAAGTGGAAGCCGACCTTCATCCACGCCTTTCCCTCGGCCCTGGTGCCGCTGGCGCGCTGGCTCAAGGCCAATCCGGCGCCCGAGGTCACGGCGCGCATCCGCGCCATCCAGCTGTTTTCGGAAAATATCTACGATTACCAGGTGGACCTCCTCAAGGAAGTGTTCGGCTGCCCGGTGCTGCTCGATTACGGCCATTCCGAGCGCGCCGTCAAGGCCATCTCGGCGCCGGATGATGCGCGCTATTTTTTCTGGCCCCTGTACGGCAAGGTCGAACTGGTCGATACCGCCGGACGCAGCATCGACACCCCCGGCGTGCTGGGCGAGATCGTGGCCACCGGTTTCGACAACCGGGTCATGCCGCTGATCCGCTACCGCACCGGCGACCTGGCCATGTGGAGCGCCGCGCCGAACCATACGCGGCCCGGCTTTGCCGTGGTCGAGCGCATCGAAGGGCGCCTGCAAGAGTTTTTGGTGTGCCACGATCACCGCCTGGTATCGATCTGCACCATCGGCGCGGCCCACTTCGAACAGCTCGCCAGCGCCGACCGCATGCAGTTCGAGCAGACCGCGCCGGGCAAGGCCACCCTCAAGGTGCTCTCCAGTACCGAGCTGACCAAAAGCGCGCGCGAGGCGCTGGCCGCCGGCATCCACGCCAAGACCCAGGGCGGCCTGTCGGTCGAGATCGTGCGGGTCGATGAAATCCGGCGCTCGGTGTCGGGCAAGCACAAGCTGCTGCTGCAGCACCTCGATATTTCCACTTACCTGGGCGCGGCCCACCTCGATTCGGATGGAACAGCATGAAAAAGTTGGTGATAATGATCGGCCCGTCGCCGACCGCGCGCGGCGGCATCGCCAGCGTGATCAAGACCTATTATGAACATGGCTACGGCGCCGACGGCACTACCCGCTTCATCGCCAGCCATGTGGACGGCTCGATGCCGCGCAAGGCGCTGCAGGCGGCCCTGGCCCTGGCCCAGTTCCTTGGCCTGCTGCTGCGCGGAAAAGTCGCGCTGCTGCATGTACACGTGGCCTCGGGCGTGAGTTTCTGGCGCAAGGCGATTTTCATCCGCACCGCGCGCCTGTTCGGCCGCCCGGTCCTGTTCCACCTGCACGGCGGCGCCTTTTGCGACTTCATGGACAATGGCTTGTCCGGCTGGGCCCAGCGGTTCGCCGTCGCCACCGTGGCCAAGTCGAGCGCCGCCTTCGCCCTGACCGACGATTCGGCCACCTGGCTGCGCGAGCGCGCCGGCCTGGCCGCCGTCGAAGTGTTTCCCAACCCGGTGGCGGTGCCGCCTGCCAAGCCGCGCAAGGCCGGCCTGCGCGATGTACTGTTCCTCGGCCGCATCGAAGACAAGAAGGGCGTGTTCGACCTGATCCGCGCCTTTGCCGCCGTCCACACGGCCCGCCCCGAAGCCCGCCTGGTGCTGGCCGGGGAGGGCGATATCGCCCAGGCGCGCGCCCTGGCCGACCAACTGGGCCTGGGCGCGGCGGTGGTCTTGCCGGGCTGGGTCGACGGTACAGCGCGCGCCGCTTTGATGGACCAGGCCGCCGTTTTCGCGCTACCTTCGCATACTGAACAGATGCCGATGTCGATCCTGGAAGCGATGGCGTGCGGGATTCCTGTTGTTGCGACAAGTATTGGCGCGATTCCATTAATGTTGTCACAAGGAAAGTGTGGTATTTTGGTGCAACCCCGCAATACGGTTGATCTCGGTGCCTCAATTTTGCGCATCTTGGAAGATAATGTTCTTGCGGATACGATCTCTGCTTCCGGACTGGCGCGTGTCAGGTCCGAATATATGGTCGAAACAGTATTGGAACGTCTTGCACGACGTTATAAGGAGTTAGCAGCATGATAAAAGTGATAAGCGCTCTCGCGTTGACCGTCGCCGCAACCGCTTTGCCCGCCGCGGCACAGACTTTTACCGCCGCGCCGAAGATGTTTACCACGGCCGAACTGGCCGCCACCGCGACCGCCCTGAGCCCCACCTCGCTGACGAGCGCGATCGGTAGTTTCGACGCCACCACCCCGCGCATGGGCCACCCGCGCCTGTTCAAGGGCCAGGCCGACTACGCCGGCATCGTCGCCGCCACCAAGGCCGAGCGCGCCAAGGCCTTGGCCGCCATGACCGCCTACCTGAAGCGCACCGCCGTCAGCGGCATCACCCCCACCTTGCGCACCCAGATCAATTCGAATACCGAATCGGTGCGCATGGGCAGCTGGTGGGAGCAGAGCCGCCTCCTGGAGGGCATGGGCGAAGCGGCGCTGGGATGGTATCTGACCAAGGATCAGTGGTTCCTGACCGAAATGCGGGCCCGCATGCAATTGTTCGGTCCGCCGGTACTGGCGCGCAAGTGCGCCGGCGACGTCGCCGAAACGCGCGACTACGCCTGGTCGTACGCGCTGGCCTACGATTTTGCCTACAGCGCCATGACGGCGGCCGACCGCCAGATGGTCAAGGACATCATCATTTCCTGCGGCAATTCGAGCCTCTTGAAGACCCCCGAACAGGTGCGCAAATACCCTGAGAACAGCATTTCCTTCAACGCCCTCGGCAAATTCGTCGGCGCCTTGCTGATCGTGCGCGGCGACATGCCGGAAGTCAATGCCTGGCTGGCGCCGGCCGTGCAGGAATACGTGTTCAGCACCAGCCCATGGGGCGGCGAGGATGGCGGTTTCGCCAACGGTTCCAGCTATGCCGAGTGGGATGCGGGCGAGTCCTTGCTGATGTGGGACTTGATCGAGCGCGTGCTCGGCGTGCCGTTCTACCGGAAACCGTGGGTGGCCGAATTTGCCCGCTTCGTCGCGTATGCGCTGCCGCCTGGCGCCCCGGCCGGCGTGTTCGGCGATGGCGCCGAGGTGCTGCGCGGTGAAGACTGGGCCCGCTTCGGCAAGGCCATCATGAACCGTTCCGATACCGTGCTCTCGCGCTGGTACGTCAAGCAGATGAGCGGCGAAGACTATGCCCGCCTGCACATCATGCTCAGCCCGCGTGAATACCAGGGCAGCACCGAACTGCCGGCGAACATCCCGAATGGCGCCTACTTCCCGGCCGTCGGCTGGGCCGCCATGCACAGCATGCTGGTCGACCGCAACCGCACCTCGGTGTACTTCAAGAGCAGCCCCTTCGGTTCGCTGAACCATTCGCACGGCGACCAGAACAGCTTTGTGATGTATTCCAAGGGCAAAGTGCTGGCCATGGACAGCGGTCACTACGACTACTACAACTCGCCGCACTGGCGCGATTACTACAAGCAGACCAAGGCCCACAACGCCATCACCTTCGACGGCGGCCAGGGCCAGTTCCTGGGCCTGTCCGGGCTGGGCGAAAAAGCCGCGGCCGGCAAGTTGACCAAGTTCATCCAGCAGGCCGGCTGGGATATCGTCAGCGGCGACGCCGCCGCCGCGTATGCGGGCAAGCTGACCCAGGCCAAGCGCACCCTGGTATTCATCCGTCCGTCGACCCTGGTGAGCATCGACCAGTTGAACAGCGCCACGCCACGCAAGTACGAGTACAACCTGCACACCGTCGCGCCGCTGGTGGGCGTGATGTCGGCCTTCCGCGTCGATATGGCGCCGGCCGAGATGTGCGGCGCGGTGACCTCGCCCGACCCGCTGGCGCAAACCGGCTCGGCCGGCTACACGCCGGCGCCGAGCGTGGCCGCCGGTCCGCACCAGTGGAACAAGTTCAGCTACACGACGGCCAAGACGCGCGGCGTGTTCGTCTCGGTGCTGCGCGCCGACTGCCTGAGCCCGAAACCGACGATCGTGTACTCGGCCAGCGGCGCCACCATCACCCTGGGTGCGCGCACCATCACGGTGACCGATACCGATGTGACGGTGAAGTAAGCGCCAGTCAAGGCAGACGTAATAGATGTAACAAAGTGCAAGCGCAGGGGCGGGCGAGCCATCCGGAACAGGGGATTGCGGCCTTCTCCGGCGCCTTGGGCGCCCCTTGGGTGCTAAAAAAAGGAAAGGCCGCGCGATGCGGCCTTTTTTTATTGCGGCGCACTTTTCCCCGCCACCACGGGGTGTACGGCGCGGCACGCGGCTGAAACTGGCCTGTTGGAAACTTATTTTTTATGCATCGAGAATGGGGAAGGCGGTTTTCTGCTGCAATGCAACAACGGCCGACGCGCACATCAGACAAATTGCGGGACAAACGTGCCTTTCCCACTATAATTATGGTTTTGATAAATCCCGGATGACTATGCCCCTGATCTACCTGGTCGCTGGTGCTCGACCCAACTTCATGAAAATCGCGCCGATCGTCCGTGCCCTGCAAAGCCAGGCCACCTTGACCTTCAAGATCATTCACACCGGCCAGCATTACGACCGTGAAATGAATGACGTTTTCTTTGAAGAGCTCGGCATCCCCCAACCCGACATCTTCATGGGCGCCGGCGGCGGCAGCCATGCCCAGCAGACGGCGAAGATCATGGTCGCCTTCGAGGAACTGTGCGTGGCCGAGCGTCCCGCCGCGGTGCTGGTGGTAGGCGACGTCAATTCGACCCTGGCGTGCTCGATCTCGGCCAAGAAGCTCAACATCCCCGTGGCCCACGTCGAAGCCGGCCTGCGCAGCGGCGACATGACCATGCCGGAAGAAATCAACCGCCTCGTCACCGACAGCATCACCGACTGGTTCTTCGTCACCGAACCGAGCGCCGTGAGCCATCTGCAGCGCGAAGGCAAGCCCGATTCCGCGATCCACTATGTCGGCCATGTGATGGTCGACAACGTGCTGTACCAGGCCGAGAAGCTGACCGCCACTGACACCTCCGCTTACGAAACGAGCGCCTTCAAGGCGGCCCGCACCGCCAATGGCGGCCGTTACGGCGTGGTCACCCTGCACCGTCCGAGCAATGTCGACGATGCCGCCATGATGAGCCGCATCGGGGGCGCCCTGAAAGAGATCGCCGCCGACCTGCCGCTGATCTTCCCGGTGCACCCGCGCACCCGCGCCAACCTGGCATCCTTCGGCATCGATCTCGGTCCCAACGTGACCCTGGTCGGCCCGCAGGCTTACATGGCTTTCCTGAACCTGTGGAAAGACGCAGCGGTGGTGCTGACCGATAGCGGCGGCTTGCAGGAAGAAACCACAGCCCTGGGCGTGCCCTGCATTACCATCCGCGACAATACCGAGCGTCCGGTCACCGTCGACGAAGGCTCGAACGTGCTGGTCGGCACCGATCCGGTGCGCATCGTGGCCGAAGCGCGCAAGGTCTTGCATGGCGAAGGCAAGCAGGGCCGCCGTCCGCACCTGTGGGATGGCAAGGCTGCCGAACGCATCGTCGCCATCCTCACCACCGAGCTGGCCGCGCTGGCCGCCAAGGAGCCGGTGTGAGCGGGCGCATCACCATGATGGGTTGTCAGATGGATAATCTGACGATGGATGAAACCTTGCAGAAAGTGGAAGGTTTTATCGCCACCGGCCAGCCGCACCAGCACGTGTGCGTCAATGTCGACAAACTGGTCAAGGCCGACCGCGATCCGGAATTGCGCCGCATCGTCAACGAATGCGCCCTGATCAGCGTGGACGGCATGCCGGTGGTGTGGGCCGCGCGCCTGCTCGGCAAACCCCTCAAGGAGCGCGTCTCCGGGGTCGACCTGTACGAAGCGCTGATGAAGCACGCCGCCCTCAAGGGCTGGCGCGTGTACCTGCTGGGCGCGCGCGAGGAAGTCGTCTCCGAGGTCAAGCGCCTCTACGAACTGAAGTATCCGGGCTTGGTCATCGCCGGCTACCGCAACGGCTACTGGAAGCCGGAAGAAGAGCCCGGCATCGTCGACCAGATCGCCGCAGCCCGCGCCGACCTGCTGTTCGTGGCCATCAGCTCGCCGAAAAAAGAGCATTTCCTCGGCCAGTACCAGGCCCGCATGAAGATTCCCTTCGCCATGGGCGTGGGCGGCACTTTCGACGTGGCCGTCGGCAGGGTCAAGCGCGCACCGCTGTGGATGCAGAAAAGCGGCCTCGAATGGTTCTACCGCTTCCTGCAGGAACCGCGGCGCATGTTCCGTCGCTACTTCATCGACGACATGGCCTTCATCCGCCTGTTTTTCAGGGAAGCCACCCGGCGCTAGCATCCGGCCGCCGCCGCGCCACACCCAGCATCGCATCCACACTATTCGCATCTTTACCTTTTCATTCAAAGGCAGTTTTTATGAGCACAATTGGCGTCATCGGTCTCGGCTACGTCGGACTCCCCCTCGTTGTCGAGTTCGCGAAACTGGGCCCTACCATCGGCCTCGATATTTCGGTCTCCAAGGTCGAATCCTGCCGCCGCGGGGTTGACCCGTCGCGCGAACTGTCGGACGAGCAGATGGCCGCGGCCGTGCACGCCGAGTACACCAACGACCCGGCCCGCCTGGCCGACGCCGACCTGATCATCGTGGCCGTGCCGACCCCGGTCGACATCGCCCATAACCCCGATTTCGGCCCCCTGATCGGCGCCAGCCAGGTCGTCGGCAAGCACATGAAGAAGGGTGCCACCGTCGTCTACGAGTCCACCGTGTATCCGGGCGCGACCGAGGAAGTGTGCATCCCCGTGCTCGAAAAAGCCTCGGGCCTGAAGTGGAAGGATGATTTCTTCGTCGGCTATTCACCCGAGCGCATCAACCCGGGCGACAAGGAACACACCTTGACCACGATCCTCAAAGTGGTCGCCGGCGATACCCCGGAAACCCTGGAAAAGGTCGCGACGATGTACGAAGCTATCGTCAAGCCGGGTGTGCACCGCTGCTCGAGCATCAAGGCGGCCGAAGCGTGCAAGGTCATCGAAAACACCCAGCGCGACCTGAACATCGCGCTGATGAACGAACTGGCCATCATCTTCGACAAGATCGGCATCGACACTTCCGAAGTGCTCAAGGCTGCCGGGACCAAGTGGAACTTCCTCAAGTTTTCCCCGGGCCTGGTGGGCGGCCACTGCATCGGCGTCGATCCTTACTACCTGACCCACAAGGCCGACATGCTGGGCTACCACCCGCAAGTCATTCTGGCGGGACGGCGCATCAACGATGGCATGGCCAAGTTCATCGCCGAGCAGACCATCAAGAACATGATCGCCGCCGGCAGCTACATCAAGGGCGCCAAGGTCAATGTGCTGGGCCTGACGTTCAAGGAAAACTGCGCCGACCTGCGCAATTCCAAGGTGGCCGACGTCATCACCGAACTGAAAACCTACGGCGTCGACGTATTCGTGCACGACCCGTACGCCGATGCCGAGGAAGCGATGCATGAGTACGGCGTCAAGCTGGTCAGCTGGGATGAATTGCCGCGCGCCGATGCGCTCGTGGCCGCCGTCTCGCACCGCCAGCTGATGGCCACCTCGATCGAGGACTTCCAGAAGAAGCTGATCAAGGGCGGCGTGTTCATCGACGTCAAGGCCGCGTTCGACCAGGCCGCCCTGGTCGACGCCGGCATCAAGGTATGGCGCCTGTAAAGCGCGCCATCGCAAGACCGCGCCAGGATGGTGCGGCCTTGCTGTTGCTGCTGGCCGTGGTCGGCATGGGCGCCGCCTCGCTGCTGATGTCGGGCATGGCGAAAACGGATATGCACGCCGGACCGGAGCGGCGCAGCGCGGCCGCCCTGGCCCAGGCGCGCGAAGCGCTGATCGGCTTTGCACTGGCCAATGGCCGCCTGCCGCGTCCGGCGCTGGAGCATGGCGGCGGATCCGAGTTCGAGGGCCGCTGCGACAGCGAAGCGCGCTGCACTGGCCTCTTGCCCTGGGTCACCCTGGGGCTCGCGCCGGGCGATGGCTGGGGCAAGCTGCTGCGCTACAGCGTCTCGCCCGTGATGAGCGCGGCGCCGATCCAGCCCACCGTGGCCTTCGGCACCAAGTCGGTGCTCACGCGCCGCGACGGCCGCCTGGCTTACCAGGTCGGTGCCGCCGACTGTTCGATGGCCACCCAGTGCGCCGCCGCCGTGGTGCTCTCGCACGGGCGCGAGCATGGCGGCATCAGCGTGCATGGCGTGCGCCAGCCCGATACGTCAAGCACCGATGTGGACGAGCGGGTCAATGCCGGCGCCACCACCACGTTTGTCCAGCGCGCGCGCGAGCGCGACCCCAGTCTGGCCGGCGGCGAATTCGACGACCAGCTGGTGGTCGTTCCGGTCGGCGTCCTGTTTAACCGCATGAGCCTTGCGCGCAGCTTGCCGCAAGGCGAGTAGGGCGGCCAGCTGGCCGTCCCCCACCTGTTTCCGAAAGAGTCACACCCATGAAAATTCTCGTTACCGGCGGTCTGGGCTATATCGGCTCGCACACCTGCGTCGAACTGATCGCGGCCGGCCATGAGCCGATCGCTTTCGATAATCTGTCCAACAGCCAGCGCACGGTGCTGGGCAGGGTCGAACGCATCACCGGCCAGCCGCTCACCTTCATCGAAGGCGATATCCGCGATCCGGCCGCCCTCGATGCCGCATTCAATGCGCACCAGATCGGCGCCGTGATCCACTTCGCCGGCCTGAAAGCCGTGGGCGAATCGGTGTCGCAGCCGCTGCGCTACTACGACAATAACGTGGCCGGCTCCCTGGCGCTGTTCCATGCCATGCAGCGCCACGGGGTCGCCGCGCTGGTGTTCAGTTCCTCGGCCACCGTCTACGGCGACCCGGTGTCGGTGCCGATCCGCGAAGACTTCGCGCTGTCGGCCACCAATCCCTATGGCCGCAGCAAGCTGATCATTGAAGACATGCTGCGCGATATCGCCAAGGCCGAGCCGAGCTGGCGCATCGCGCTGCTGCGCTACTTCAATCCGGTCGGCGCCCACGAAAGCGGCCTGATCGGCGAAGAACCGAACGGCATCCCCAACAATCTGCTGCCGTATATCGCCCAGGTGGCCGAGGGCCGGCGCGCATTCCTGTCGGTCTACGGCGGCGATTATCCGACCCCGGACGGCACCGGCATGCGCGATTACATCCACGTGGTCGACCTTGCCATCGGACATGTCAAAACCTTAAGCAAGCTGGCGACAGGTCCCGGCATTGTTACGTACAATCTCGGCACCGGGCGCGGCAACAGCGTGCTGGAAATGGTGCGCGCATTCGAACAGGCCAGCGGCAAGCAAGTACCCTACCAGATCGTGGCGCGCCGCCCCGGCGATATCGCCGCCTGCTACGCCGATCCCGCCCTCGCCGAAACCGAGCTGGGCTGGAAAGCGCAGCGCGACGTGGCCCAGATGTGCGTCGATGCATGGCGCTGGCAATCCCTGCCCAAGTAACAAAGGCGTGTCAACACTAAGGAAAGAATTCCCATGAAAGCGATGATCCTGGCCGCCGGTAAAGGCACCCGTGTGCGTCCCCTGACCTATGATCTGCCCAAGCCGATGATCCCGATCCTGGGCAAGCCCGTCATGGCTTACCTGGTCGAGCACCTGGCCAAGTACGGGGTGACTGAAATCATGGTCAACGTCAGTTATCTGCACGAAAAGATCGAAGAGTATTTCGGCGAAGGCCACCAGTTCGGGGTCCAGATCGGCTATTCCTTCGAAGGGTATACCAACGATCTCGGCGAAGTCGTGCCGCAGCCGATCGGCTCGGCCGGCGGCATGAAGAAGATCCAGGAATTCGGCGGCTTTTTCGACGACACCACCATCGTGTTGTGCGGCGACGCACTGATCGACCTCGACCTGAAATCGGCCCTGTTCGAGCACCGCCGCAAGGGCGCGCTGGCCTCCGTGATCACCAAGGAAGTGCCGTGGGATAAGGTGTCGAGCTATGGCGTGGTGGTCACCGACAAGGATGGCCGCATCACCGAATTCCAGGAAAAGCCGTCCGAAGCGGAAGCGAAGTCGAACTTCATCAGCACCGGCATCTATATTTTCGAGCCGCGGGTGATCGACATGATTCCGAGCGGCGTGCCGTTCGACATCGGCTCGGAACTGTTCCCGCTGCTGGCCAAGGAAGGCTTGCCGTTCTACGCGCAGACGCGCGGCTTCAACTGGATCGATATCGGCAGCGTCTCCGACTATTGGCAGACCCTGCAAAACGTGCTGCTGGGCGAAGTCGCCCACATGGACGTGCCCGGCATCCAGGTCGAAGACGGCCTGTGGGTGGGCCTGAACACCCGCATCGAATGGGAAGGCACGACCATCGAAGGTCCCGTCTACATCGGCTCGGGCGCCTGCGTCGAAGCCGGCGCGACCATCATCGGCCCGAGCTGGATCGGCCACGGCAGCCACATTTGCGCGGGCGCGAAAGTGGTGCGCAGCGTGTTGTTCGAGTACACACGGGTCTTGCGCGATGTAACGTTAGATGAAATGATCGTGTTTAAGGATTACAGTGTGGACCGGGCCGGCGAAATGAAGCACGTGTCGGAGTACGCGTCGGACGAATGGGTCAATGCCCGCGACCGCCGCTTTACCCGGCGTACCGACGTGGCGACGGAAACGGCCAAATAAGCTGGAACAGTAGCACATAAAAAAACAGTTGCATAAAAAATACCTGAAAGAGATGCGATGAAAATCTACCCAGTGATCCTGTCCGGTGGCGCGGGAACGCGCCTGTGGCCCTTGTCGCGCGCAGTCCTGCCCAAGCAGCTGCTGCCGCTGGTCACCGACAAAACCATGCTGCAGGATACGATCCTGCGCGTGTCGGGCTGGCCCGAACTGATGGCGCCGCTGGTGGTGTGCGGCAACGAACACCGCTTCCTGGTGGCCGAGCAGCTGCGTGAGATCGGCGTGACCCCGCTCGGCATCCTGCTCGAACCGGTGGGGCGCAATACGGCCCCGGCGGTGGCGGCCGCCGCCAACTACCTGCGCGCCATCGATCCGGACGCCGTCATGCTGGTGTTGCCGGCTGACCATGTGATCGACAAGAATGTGCCGTTCGCCCAAGCCGTGGCCCAGGCTGCCGCGCTGGTGGCCGATGGCGCCCTGGCCACCTTCGGCATCGTGCCGCAGGCGCCGGAAACCGGCTACGGCTATATCCACCGCGGCGCGCGCGCCAGCGGGTCCGACACCGCTTACCAGGTCGACCGTTTCGTCGAGAAGCCCGACCGCGCCACCGCCGAGCTGTTCGTGGCCGATGGCGGCTATTACTGGAACAGCGGCATGTTCCTGTTCCGCGCCGAAGGCTTTCTGCGCGAGTTGGGCGAATTCGCCCCCGCCATCGCCGAGGCCGCCGAAGCGGCGGTGCGGCTCGGCTACCGCGACCTCGATTTCTGCCGCCTGGACGAAGCGGCGTTTTCCAGCTGCCCGTCGGACTCCATCGATTACGCCGTGATGGAGCGCACCCGCCACGCGGTGGTGGTGCCGGCCGACATCGGCTGGAGCGACGTGGGCTCGTGGTCGGCCTTGTGGCAGGTGCAGCAGGGCGATGCCCAGGGCAATGTGCAGCGCGGCGACGTGTATCTCGACGGCGTCACCAATTCGCTGGTGCGCGCCGAGAGCCGCATCGTGGCCGTGATCGGCGTCAACGACCTGGTGGTGGTGGAAACCCCGGACGCGGTGCTGGTCGCGCACAAGGACCAGGTGCAGCGGGTCAAGCAGATCGTCGACCATCTCAAGTCCAAGGAACGCACCGAGCACTTGCACCATACCAAGGTGTACCGCCCCTGGGGGTATTACGAGGGCATCGATGCGGGCGACCGCTTCCAGGTCAAGCGCATTACCGTCAAGCCGGGCGAAAAACTGTCCTTGCAGATGCACCACCACCGTGCCGAGCACTGGGTAGTGGTGAGCGGCACGGCGAGGGTGACCTGCGGCGAAAAAGTGAGCCTGCTGTCGGAAAATGAATCGACCTACATCCCGATCGGCATGAATCACCGCCTTGAAAATCCGGGCAAGGTGCCGCTTCACATCATTGAAGTGCAGTCGGGTAGCTATCTGGGCGAGGACGATATCGTCCGCTTCGAAGATATTTACCAGCGCGCCTAAGCGGACGGCTGGACAGGGAAGGGGAGCCGCGGCTCCCTTTTTTGATGGCGCCGTCCCCCGCAGGCAGGAACGAATTGGTGAGCTGGCAAGTCAAATGCGGCGATGCAACAAACCGCTTGCCGATTGGTCAGCGCCTTCGTCAATGGGGAAAGTTGCTATATACACTTTATTACAACTTACCGCTTTTTCCGTGTCTTGAAATTGACATTTCTGGAAAATTTTTTCTGTTTCCTGTTGGATATATTCGGCCTTTGTGCCGGCTTCGGCCTATATCGTCGGATAAACGAGATAAAAATAAGCAATTTGTGAAATGTTGAAATAAATTTCCACAGCAGAATTATTTCCCCACACATAGAATTCGGACCGTTATCCGATTTCATCTGATGTGAGGAAGTATGTTTTTTAACGTATTCAACCGGGCGCTGCTGTGCGCCGGGATCTTTGCACTGACCGCTTGCGGCGGTGGAGATCCGGCCAACGCCCCGCTGCCCACTGTCCAGCAGGGTCCGACCACGGTGGTGCAGCCAGCCAATCCCGGTTCCCCCACCGCGGGCGCGCCGCCAGCCGCCCAAAGTCCCGCACCCCGTCATGTGTCGGTGGCCACGGCCGCCGAGCGCGAAGCCGAGCAATTGCGCATGGTGCCGTACGAGCAAGCGTTCGCGCTGGAAATCCAGCGCCGCGCCCAGGAGCGCCCCGAACACTTGCGCGAGCCGGCCGAGCCGCCGCGCGCGGCGGGGCAGGCAGCGTGCGACAGCGGCACCCAGGGCCGGCCCGCCGACTGCACCCCGGCCCAGTCCGGCGCCCCCCTGCAGGCGGGCGGCCAGGCGCTATAATCGTCGGCGCGCGGCACCCGCCGCGCCACACCGACAATCGGCCATTCCATGACCCTGCGCGCTGCCCTGATCGTGTCCGCCGCCCTGATGGGCGCCACCTCCTTCGCGTGGGCCCAAGGTGCGCCGGCGGCCGCGCGCCTGCTGCCGCGCCAGCTGGCGCTGGTCGTCAACGATGCCGAACCGAACAGCGTCACCATCGCCGAGTATTACCGCAAGGCACGCGCCATCCCCGCCGCCAACATCATCCACGTGAGCATTCCCGGCAAGCCGCAGCGGCTCGATGCCGCGCGTTTCCGCGCGCTCAAGGACAGCATCGACAGCCAGCTGCCGGCCGGCATCGAAGCCGTACTGATGGTCTGGACCGCGCCCTATGCCGTGGAATGCAATGCCATCACGGCCGCCTACACCATGGGCTTCGATCCCGGCCAGTGCAGCAATACCTGTGCCGCCAGCCGTCCGAGCGCCTATTTCAACGCCACCTCGGCCCATCCGGTGGCCGATTTCCGCATGCGCCTGTCGATGCTGCTGCCGACCGAATCGGTGGCGCAGGCCAAGGCCGTGATCGACCGCGGCGTGGTCAGCGGCTTCCGGGTGCCAAACGCGACGGCGTACTATCTGGTGACCTCCCAGGCGGCACGCAATTCGCGTGCCGAGCTGTTCCCGCGCGACGCTTACCTGGCCGCCAAAAAAATCCGCACCAAAACCCTGCATGCCGACACCCTTGAGGGTGTCAAGGACATCATGATCTACCAGACCGGCATGGCGAAAGTCGACAAGCTCGACAGCCTGGGCTTTCTGCCCGGCGCCCTGGCCGACCACCTGACTTCCTTCGGCGGCGACTTGCTCGGCACCAGCCAGATGAGCAGCCTGCGCTGGCTGGAAGCGGGCGCCACGGCCAGCTACGGCAGCGTCAGCGAGCCCTGCAACCATTGGCAGAAATTCCCCCATCCCACGGTGCTGCTCAAGCATTACCTGAACGGCAGCAGCGCCATCGAAGCCTACTGGCGCAGCGTGGCCTGGCCGACCCAGGGCGTGTTCGTCGGCGAGCCGCTGGCCGCGCCTTACGGGCGCTGAGCAAACGCCTCGACGGCCCCGGCCCGCGCCGCCCGGCCAGGCTTCGTGCCCGGCCCATCCGGCAGCGCCTGGCACTTCCAGCAAGGTTGGTGCGGCGCGCGAGGTCATCATGTTGTCATTTATCACAATTATGATGAAATTTACTATGGAAGAATACTTTTTGCTAACATAGAACTCCAACGTCCATAGTCAATATGATCATGACGATTCCAATCTCTCCCTTCAGGAAGTTTCGATGAAAAAGCTCGTAGCAACCATGCACGTCCCCGGCCGGCTGACCGTGCTCGCCGCGTTGATGGCTGGTTTATCCGCTCCCGCCATGGCCGTCTCGCCCGACCTCGTGATCAGCCAGGTGTATGGCGCGGGCGGTAACGCCGGCAGCACTTTTTTTACCCACGACTACATCGAAATTTTTAATCGCGGCACGAGCGCGGTGACCGCCGAAGGGTGGAGCGTCCAGTACGGCTCGGCTACCAGTACCGGCGCCTGGAGCGGCAAGTCGACCTTGCCGACCTTCACCATCGAGCCCGGCCAGTATGTGCTGATCCAGGAGCAGAGCGGCGGCGTGGGCCAGCCATCCTTGCCATCCCCCCTGATCGTGCCGGCGAGCGGCTTCAATATGTCGGCATCGAACGGCAAAGTGGCCCTGGTGCGCGATAGCGTCACCCTGAGCGGTGCCACCCCGACGGGCGCTAATGTCGCCGATCTGGTCGGCTTCGGCACCGCCAACGGCGCCGAAGGCACGCGTGCCCCGGCCATGTCGGCCGCGCTGGCACTGTTCCGCGCCAACGGCGGCTGCGGCGATACCGATGACAACAGCATGGACTTTGCCACCGGCGCGCCGGCCCCGCGCACCAGCGCCTCGGCCCGCAATGCCTGCGGTACAACCATTCCGCAAGCCAAGCCGATCGTCCCGGTCTGCCCGGCCAGCATGGCCGTCGAACAGGGCCAGCCGGCTGCGGTGCCGCTGAGCGCCTCGGATGAAGACAGCATCGTCAACGGCGCCGTCATCGCCAGCGGCAACGTGCCCGGCATCAGCCTCGGCAGCCTGACCGCCGCCAGCGCCAATGGCGGCAGCGCCACGGTCAATCTGCAGGCCGGCGCGGCCCTGGTGTCCGGCAGCTATCCGGTCGTGATCCGCTTCACCAACAATGCCGGCCAGGAAGCGACTTGCCCGGTCAATGTCAGCGTCTCCGGCGCCGCCACCATTCCCCAGATCCAGGGCGCCGGCCCGGCCAGCCCCTTCGCCAATATGAGCGTGAGCACCGAAGGCGTGGTCACCCACAAGGTGTCGAACGGTTACTTCATCCAGGATGCCAACGGCGATGGCGATCCGGCCACCTCGGACGGCCTGTTCGTCTTCACCGGCACCGCCCCGCTGGTCGCGGTGGGCGACCTGGTGCGCGTGAAAGGCACCATCGTCGAGTACAAGCCGACCGGCGCGGCGCGCACCTACACCGAAATGAAGGACGTCAGCGCCACCAAGGTGCTCGGCGCCGGCCACAGCGTCACCCCGGCCAATATCGTCTTCGAGCCGGGCATGGATCTGGCGCGCTATGAAGCGATGCTGGTCAATATCACCAACGCGCTGACCGTCAACCAGACCAGCTACCTGGGCGACCGTGGGGAATTGACCTTGTCGGTCGGGCGCCGCGAAACCGCGACCAACCGCTACCGTCCTGGCACGCCGGAAGCGCTGGCGCTGGCCAAGGCCAATGCCGGCAATGAACTGGTGCTCGACGATAGCTGGTTCGTGGCGCCGCCCGCCGCCACTCCGCCGTGCGCCGACGTGGTGGCCTGCTCCGGCATTCCCTACCTCGGCCAGGATGGCACGGTGCGCGCCGGCGATATGGTGGACAACTTGGTCGGCGTGGTCGACTTCGGCGCCATCGGCGGTGGCGGCACGGCCTTCAAGATCCAGCCGACCGCCGCGCCATCGTTTACCCGCAGCAATCCGCGCCTGCTGGCGCCGGAACTGCCAGTTGGCAACATCAAGGTGGCCAGCGCCAACGTGCTCAACTTCTTCACCACCTTCCTCGACGGCACCGACGCCTGGGGCCGCACGGGGCAGGGCTGCACGGTCGGCTCGACCACGCGCGCCTCGAATTGCCGTGGCGCCGACAATAGCGCCGAATTCGTGCGCCAGCGCGACAAGATCGTCAATGAACTCAAGGGTATCGACGCCGACGTGGTGGGATTGATGGAAATCCAGAACAACGGCGACATCGCGGTCGATTACCTGGTCAAGCAGCTCAACGCGGCCATCGGTTACCCGGCCTATGCCTACGTGCCCAAGCCGGCCAGCACCGGCAGCGACGCGATCCGCGTGGCGATGATCTACAAGCCGGCCAAGCTGGCCATGCTCGGTGGCGCGCTGTCCGATGGCGATGCCGTCAACAACCGTCCGCCGATGGCGCAAACCTTCAAGGCCGGCAATGGCGCCACCTTCTCGCTGATCGTCAACCACCTCAAGTCCAAGGGCGGCTGCGGTAGCGGCGCCAATGCCGACCTGGGCGATGGCCAGAGCTGCAACAATGCCACCCGTGTCCAGCAGGCGACGCGCCTGGCCACGTATTTCATTCCGAACGTGATCAGCAGCGCCGGCGACCCGGACGTGCTGGTCATCGGCGACATGAATGCCCACGGCTTCGAAGATCCGATCCACGTGCTCAACCAGGCTGGCCTGGTCAATGAGCTGGAACGCTTCGTGCGTCCGTCGGGCATTCCTTATTCCTACGTCTTCGACGGCGAAAGCGGCTACCTCGACCATGCACTGGCGAGCGCCTCGCTCGACGCCCAGGTCGCCGGCGCCACCGAATGGCACACCAATGCGGATGAACCGACCGTGATCGACTACAACTTCGACGGCAAGAGCGCCGCCGCCGCCGCCCTGTACAAAAATGATGCCTTTCGCTCCTCGGATCACGATCCGGTGGTGGTGGCGCTGAACCTGACGCCCACCTTCAGCGACGTGACGTCCGCGTTCGCCGAGCAGCGTTCGGGCCTGAGCGTCAACCGGCTCACCAACAGGTTTACCGCGACCATCACCCTGACCAATACCTCGGGCGCCGCGATCACCAGCCCCCTGCATTTGTTGCTTACCGGGTTGACGGAAGGCGTCACCCTGGAGAATAAATCTGGTGTTGTCGGAAATGAACCTTATGTGAGTGTTAACAATGCTACAATACCAGCCGGGGCAAAAATCACACTGAAAGTTGTCTTCAGCAACCCGGCGCGACGAGGCATTGGTTTCGTTAGTAAAATTTTAAGTGGTTCACTCTAAGGGAGCAACATGTTCAATTTTAAGACTTTCGCAAAACAAGCTTTACTTGCAGCAAGCCTCGCTTTTGGCATCGGCAACGCAACGGCAGGGCCGACCTACCACGTCGATATCAATACCAGCAACTTTTCCGGCGCGGGTTCGGTGGACTTCCTGCTGTCCGGTTTCCTGGGCGCCAGTGGTGCGGTGGCCACGGTCAGCAATTTCAGCGGTGCATTCGGTACCGAGGCATTTCGTTCCGGCAGCGTTGTCGGAGCCTTGCCCAATGCTCTGGTCTTCGATAACAGCAAGCCCTTCAACTCGGTCACGCAGAACCTGACCTTGGGCGGCTTCTTCGGTTTCGACGTCAGCTTCAGCGGCGATTTTCTCACCGTGCCTGGTTTCGGCTCGACCTTCAGCGTTGCCATGTTCGATGCCGTGGGCGACTACCTGCTGCCGGGCGACTCCCTGGTCGAGTTCAACCTCAAGCCGATTGCCGCCGATGGCGCCGCCAAGGTCAGCTTCGAGGCCGCCAATATCGTGCGCGTGTCGGTGCCCGAGCCATCGGACATCCTGCTGGTCATCACCGGCCTGGGCCTGGTTGGTTTCGTCCGCCGCCGCTCCGCCAAGGCTGCAGCATAAGTCACTCCCGGCGGGCCTTGCGGCTCGCCGGCATGCACTGCACATGCGTCCGCAAGGGCACATGTGCATTTTTTTTGCCCACGCCGCGGCCCTGTAAGCGATCCGTCATCGTCCCGAAAAACCTTGCTCAAAAGCATATAAAAAATCGCTGCGTCCACTATGAAAGAATAGTTGTCGCAACCGTCGGCGGCATGGTAGCCTTGCACGCCAAATTCAGCATTGAGGAGCCGAAAGGATGTTTGCAGCAACGAAAATCACCAGCGCCCGACGTGATCGCCACGCCGGCTTTACCCTGCTCGAATTGCTCGTCGTTATCGTCATCATCGGCTTGCTCGCGGCCTACGTGGGGCCGAAGTATTTCGCCCAGCTCGGCAAGTCGGAAGTGACGGTCGCCAAGGCCCAGATCGAAGCGTTCGAAAAGTCGCTCGACACTTACCGTCTCGACGTCGGACGCTACCCGACCACCGAGGAAGGCATGGCCGCCTTGCTGGTCGCGCCCGCCACCGCCGGGGTCAAGTGGAACGGTCCCTACCTGAAGAAGGCGGTGCCGCTCGATCCATGGGGCCGCCCGTACCAGTACCGCGCGCCGGGCAGCAAGGGCGAGTATGAAATCCTGTCGACCGGCAAGGACGGCCAGCCCGGCGGCACCGGCGAAAACGCCGACATCACGTCCCAATAATTTCCTGACCCCGCAGTTTTCCGTTTCCCCGTAAAGGCCTCATGCAGTTTGCTGTCCGTACCCTCGCGCCCGACCTGAGCATCAGCAGCCAGGTGGTCGATGCCCAGGATGAGGCCGATGCCCGCCGCCAGTGCGAAGCGCGCGGGCTGTTCGTCAGCGCGGTCGAACCGGTGCGCGCGGCCGGCCTGCGCCGCGGCCGCGGCGCCAGCCTGTCCCTGGTGCTGTTCAGCCAGGAATTGCTGGCCCTGCTGACGGCCGGCCTGGGCATCGTCGAAGCGCTCGAAGCCCTGCTCGAAAAAGAAACCAATATTTCCACCCGCAGCGTGCTCGAACGCTTGCTTGGCGGCTTGCGCGAAGGCAAGCGCTTTTCCAGCGTGCTGGCCGACCAGCCAGACCTGTTTTCGCCGCTCTATATCGGCATCGTGCGCGCCGCCGAAGGCACCAGCGACTTGCCGCGTTCCCTGGCGCGCTACATCGATTACCAGCAGCGCATCGACGTGGTGCGCAGCAAGATCGTCAGCGCCGCCATTTATCCGGTGATCCTGCTGGCAGTCGGCGGCGGCGTGAGCATGTTCCTGATTACCTATGTGGTGCCGCGCTTTGCCGAGGTCTACCAGGGCGCCGGCCGCAACCTGCCGTGGATGTCGCAGATGCTGCTCGGCTGGGGCCAGTTCGCCAGCGGCCACACTACCATCCTGCTGGGCGGCGCCGCCGTGCTGGCCGGCGCGCTGGTGCTGCTGTGGCGCCACCTGACCCGCAACGGCGGCCTGACCCGCCTGGTCACCCGCCTGCCCGGCATCGGCGAGCGCGTGCGCATCTATGAACTGTCGCGCCTGTACCTGACCCTGGGCATGCTCAGCGAAGGCGGCATCACCATCGTCAACGCCATCGATACCGTGCAGGCGATGGTGTCGGTATCGATGCGCGCTTCCCTGGCGGCGGCGCGCGCCAGCATCGAAGCGGGCCTGCCGCTGTCGAGCGCCTTCGAAGCGAACAGCCTGACCACCCCGATTTCGCTGCGCATGCTGCGCGTGGGCGAGCGTACCGGCGACATGGGGCCGATGCTGACCCAGTCGGCCGCCTTCTATGACGGTGAAATCAGCCGCTGGATCGACCGCTTCACGCGCACTTTTGAACCCCTGCTGATGGCCGCCATCGGGCTGGTTGTCGGCGCCATTGTGGTGCTGCTGTATATGCCGATTTTCGATCTGGCCGGAGACATGTCGTGAGTGCCTTGCCGAACCCGCCCATGCTCGAGGCGTCCCTGCTGGCGCGCGCGCGCGCCCAGAGCTTGCAGTCGCAGCGTCCGCTGGTGGCCGAACTGGAAGCGGTCAGCGGGCTCGATGCGCGCCAGATCGTGCAAGCCCTGGCCGAACCGTTCGGCCTGACCGTCATGGAAACGGCCGACATGCTCGGCTGCGCCACCGCCTTCGACCTGCTGCCGCTGGCCCAGGCCCTGGCGCGCCATTGCGTGCTGCTGCGCGAGCCGGGCGGCCGTCTGACCGGCGTGATCGCCGACCCGTTCGACGTCGACCTGCAAACCTGGCTCGCCACGCGCGCCCGCGCCACCCCGGGCGCGCCGCTGCACCTGCGCCTGGCGCTGCAATCGGATATCCAGGCTTACCTGTCCAAGCAGGAGGAATCCGCGCGCGCGGTCGACACCCTGGTGGCCAATGTGGGCGACACCCGGCGCGACGGCAAGACCGCCGCCGTGCTGTCGTTCGCCTCGGTGTCGGAAGCGGCCAGCCCCGCCGTCAAGCTGGTCAACTCGACCCTGTACGACGCGCTCAAGGCCGGCGCCTCCGACATCCACCTGGAAAGCACCGCCAGCGGCCTGGCCGTCAAGTACCGGGTCGACGGCGTGCTCGATCACGCCACCTCGGTCAACGGCATCGAAGTGGCGGAGCACATCATCTCGCGCCTGAAAGTGCTGGCCGAACTCGATATCGCCGAGCGCCGCGTGCCGCAGGACGGCAGCTTCCGGGTCGAATCGGGCGGGCGCGAAATCGACTTGCGCGTCTCGATCATGCCCAGCATTCACGGCGAGGACGCGGTCATCCGGATTCTCGACAAGCGCGCCATGATCGAAGCCTACGGCGCGCTCACGCTCGAAGCGCTCGGTTTCGACGCGCCCTCGCTGGTATCGTTGCGCATGCTGGCCCAGGAAGCCTATGGCATGCTGCTGGTGACCGGGCCGACCGGCTCGGGCAAGACCACCACCCTGTACGCGGCCCTGACGGAAATCCACAACGGGCGCGAAAAAATCATTACCATCGAAGACCCGGTCGAATATCAGCTGCCCGGCATTTTGCAAATCCCGGTCAACGAAAAGAAGGGCCTGACCTTCGCCAAGGGCTTGCGCTCGATCCTGCGCCACGACCCCGACAAGATCATGGTCGGCGAAATCCGCGACCGCGAAACCGCCGAAATCGCGGTGCAGTCGGCCCTCACCGGCCACCTGGTGCTCACCACCGTCCACGCCAACAATGTGTTCGACGTGTTCGGCCGCTTCACCCACATGGGCATCGACCCCTACGCCTTCGTCTCGGCGCTCAACGGCATCTGGGCCCAGCGCCTGGTGCGCATGAACTGCCCGCATTGCGCCGAGCAGTTCACCCCGAGCGACGCCGAACTCGATGGCGTCAACCTGGAACGCAAGGACGTGCACGATTATCTTTTCATGCAGGGCAAGGGCTGCGGCGATTGCCGCGGCACCGGCTACAAGGGACGGCGCTCGATCGCCGAAATCCTCACCCTGAACGACGAAATCCGCGAACTGATCGTCGACAAGCGTCCGATCCGCCAGATCAAGGCCGCAGCCCACGCCAACGGCACCCGCAGCCTGCGCCTGGCCGCGCTCGACCTGGTCAAGCGCGGCGCCACCACCCTCAGCGAAATCAAGCGGGTGACCTTGCATGCGTAGACGTTTCGGACAAGCGCTGCGCGTTGGCGTGGCGGCGGGCGCGGTTGCGCTCCTCAAGACCAGCCGCTGGGGCGGCGCCGCGCCCGAAGTCGTGGGCGAACTGGCGTTCGACGGCGGCAGCCATCCCGAATCGATCGGCCTGGCCCTGCGCCAGTTGCTGCAGGACGGCGGCTGCGCCGGCTGGCCCGTCTCCATCGTGCTGGCCGACGACCTGGTACGCATCTGGCAGGTCGCGCCGCCGGCGGGCAGCGCGCGCCTGGCCGACCTGGAAGCGGCCGCCGCGCTGCGCTTCCAGACCCTGTTCGGCGAACCGACCGGCGCCTGGGCCTTGTCGGCCGGCTGGGACCCGGCGCAACCGTTCCTGGCCGCCGCGCTGCCGCGCCACCTGCTGGCGCTGATCGAACAGGTGTGCGCCGTCCAGCGCGCACCCATCGTCGAACTGGTGCCGCAATTCGTGGCCGGCTTTAACCAGTGGCGCGGCGCCCTCAAGGCCGGCGCCTGGTATGGCCTGGTGCAGCAGCGCGTGCTGACCCTGGCCATGATCGACGGCGGCGCCATCCGCGCCGTGCGCGCCAGCGCGCTGCCCGACGGCGCCGATCTTGACTGGCTGGCCGCGCACGCGGCGCGCGAAGCGCTGCGCCTGAACCTGGCCGCGCCGGCGCGCCTGGCCGTGTCGGGCCATGCGCCGCCGGCCTGGAATAAAGGCGCTTCCCATGCGACCCTGGCTTGCCATCTGCTGGGGCAGGGGCAGGGCAGCGGCTGGTCCGACTGCGCGCGCCTGGCCGCCACCGGGAGCCGTCCATGAAGCCGGTCCGCATCGATTTTGCGCCGCCAAGCCTGCAGCGCACCCTGCACCGCGCCGGTCGCGCCACCTGGATCGTGGCCGTGCTGGCGCTGGCGCTGTGCGCCACCTCGGCCGCCCTGGGCTGGCGCCTGATGGCGCAGCAGCGCGCGCAGGCCGCCGAACTGCGGGCCGCCCAATCGCGCGCACGGGTGCCCGTGGCGGCGGCGCCGGTCGTCCTTGGCCCGCGCATTTCGGAAGCGCAGGCCGCCGCCGTCAACGCCGCCGTGCTGCAACTGAACCTGCCGTGGCGCGCGCTGTACGACGCCATCGGCGCGGCCACGCCGCCCTCCATCGGCATGCTGGCGCTGGAACCGGATGCGCGCAAGCGCACCATGAAAATCACCGCCGAAGCGAAAAGCAGCGACGCCATGATCGACTACGTCGAGCTGCTCAAGCGCGAGGAACTGTTTTCCGGAGTAACCCTGATCCGTCACGAAATCAACGAGCAAGACCCGGCCAAGCCGATCCGCTTCCAGCTCGAAGCCGAATGGGTGGCCCCATGAACGCACCCGCCTTTTCCGCGCTGCTGCTGCGCGCGCGCCTGGCCGTGGTGGCGCGCGGGCCGCTGTTATGCGGCGCCTGCGTGCTGCTGGTGGCCGCCGCTGCGGCCGTGGCCTGGCTGCTGCCGCAGGCCGCGCTGCAATCGAAACGCCACGCCGTCGCGCTCGGACTGGCGCGCACGCCGGCGCCGGTCGACAAGCCGGCCCCGGTGATCGCCAACGAAAACCTGGCCCTGTTCTACACGACCCTGGGCGAAAAGCGCTACGCCGAGCAGCAGGTCAAGACCCTGTTCGGGATCGCCGCCAAGAGCGGCCTGTCGCTGTCGCAGGGCGACTACAAGAGCGCTTTTGACCGCAATGCGCGCCTGCATACCTACCAGGTGACCTTGCCGGTCAAGGGCAGCTACAACGCCATCTGGAAGTTCACCATGCTGTCCTTGCGCGCCATTCCCTTTGCCTCGCTCGACGAAATCAGCTTCAAGCGCGACAACATCGGCGAGCCGGCGCTGGAAGCGCGCGTGCGCATGACCTTCTATCTGGCCGACCAGCCGGGAGCGCCGCAATGACGCCGCGCCATCTCGCGCTGGGCGCGGCCGTGCTGCTCGCCGCCGGCCTGCTGGTGTTCGGCGACAAGACGACCGATTCCGGCGTGAGCGAAGCGGTCGAACGCAGCGCGCCGAAGGCGTCCGCCGCGCGCGTGAGCGCCGTGAGCAGTGCGCGTTCGGCCGTAGCGGCCGAACCGGCCATCCTGCGCCTGGTCGCGCGCGACACCCTGATCGGCGACGATGACGACGCCTTCGGCGCCAACACTGTCTTCGGCAGCCAGAATCTCAATCCGCCGCCGCCCCCGCCGCCGGTCGACAACACGCCGCCACCGCCACCGCCGCCGCCAAGCGCGCCGCCGCTGCCGTTTGTCTACATCGGCAAGGCGGTCGGCGAGGGTGCGTGGGAAGTGTTCCTCGCGCGCGGCGACAAGACCTATATCGTACGTAACAAGATGGTGATCGACGGTACCTACCGGGTGGACGCAATCGCGCCGCCCACCCTGACCCTCACCTATCTGCCTTTGAACCAGGTTCAACAGCTCAACATTGGAGTCTTCGACTGATGGCTAGTCACCGGATTGGCACACGCTGCCTGTATTTGCCACTTTGGAGCCGTCTTGTGCGCGGCGCGGCGCTGCCGCTGATGGCGCTGGCGCTGGCCGGCTGCGCCGGACAGGCCGCCTACCTCGAAGGCAATTCGCTGATCGAGAAGGACCAGGTCGAGGCCAGCCTGCTCAAGTACCGCCAGGCGATCGATGCCCAGCCCGAAAACCCGGTCTACCGCGCGGCCTACCTGAGTGCGCGCGACCGCGCCACCACGCGCCTGCTCGACCAGGCCGACCGCGCCCTGGGCGCCGGCAAGGTCATGCCCGCGCTGCAGGATTACCAGCGCGTGCTGGCGATCGACCCGGCCAACGAGCGCGCGCGCGCCGGCCTGCGCCTGGTCGAGATGGACGAGCGCCATGCCAGGGTGATGGAAGAGGCCAGCGCCGCCTTCGAGCGCAAGGACTACGAGGTGGCGCGCGCGCGCGCCGCCGCGATCCTGGTCGAGCGCCCGCAGTACGAGCCGGCGCGCCAGCTGCTGTTGCAGGTGACCGAGAAGACGGCCGGTCCGGCCGCCGAAACCGGCCTGGCCGCCGCCTACAAGACGCCGATCAGCATTGAATTCCGCGACGCCCCGCTCAAGCAGGTGCTCGACGTGATCGCGCGCCGCTCGAACCTGAACTTCATCTTCGACAAGGATGTCAAGACCGACCAGAAGACCTCGATCTTCCTGAAAAACAGCACGGTCGAAGCGGCCATCTACTACCTGATGGTGTCGAACCAGCTGGACTACCAGGTCATGGACGGCAATACCCTGCTGGTGTACCAGAACGTCGCCGCCAAGCTCAAGGAATACCAGGAGATGACGGTCAAGACCTTCTTCCTGGCCAACGCCGAAGCGAAGGTGGTGGCCAACACGCTCAAGACCATCCTCAAGTCGCGCGACGTGGTGATCGACGAAAAGCTCAACCTCGTGATCGTGCGCGACAATCCGGAAGCGATCAAGCTGGCCGCCAAGCTGGTGGCGCTGCAGGACGTGGCCGAGCCGGAAGTGATGCTGGAAGTGGAGATCTTGCAGATCAAGCGCAGCCGCCTGCTGGAACTGGGCGTGACCTGGCCCACCACCTTGACCCTGGCGCCGCTGATGGCCAGTAACGGCGGGCCGCTCACCCTCGATTCGGTACGCGGCCTGGGACGCGCCGATATCGGCCTGTCGTCGCTGTCGGCCACCGTCACCGCCAGAAAGACCGACGGCGATTCGAACACCCTGGCCAATCCGCGCATCCGCGTGCGCAACAAGGAAAAAGCCAAGATCGTCATCGGCGACAAGATCCCCAACATCACCACCACCTTGTCGGGTGGCGGCATGGCCAGCGGCTTTTCGCAGGAATCGATCACCTATCTCGACGTCGGCCTGACCTTGAGCGTGGAGCCGACCATCTACCTGAATAACGAAATCGGCATCCGGGTCGCCCTGACCGTCAGCTCCCTGGGCGAGGCGATCACCACCGCCTCTGGCAATATCGCCTACCGCATCGGCAACCGCGAAGCGACCACCATGCTGCAGTTGAAGGATGGCGAGAACCAGGTGCTGGCGGGCTTGATCAATAACGAAGACCGCAGCAACGGCACCAAGATTCCCGGCCTGGGCAGCCTGCCGATCGTGGGCCGCCTGTTCGGCCGCGTCGCCGACGGCGCCGACCGCACCGAGATCGTGCTGTCGATTACGCCTCACCTGATCCGCAACATCCAGCGTCCGCCCGCCGGCGCGTCCGAGTTCAGCGCCGGCACCGAGACCAGCTTCCGGCGCCGTCCCGACAGCGCGGCGCGCGCGCCGGTGGTGATGCCGCCGCCGCCGGGCGCCCATGCGCCTGTACCTGCGCCGCTGCCTGCGCCGATGCCGGTTCCGGCCGCGCCCGAGGCGCCCGGCGCCGCCGTGACCCCGATCCCGGTCCCGGAAACCACGTCCGCGCCGCAGCAATGATGGCGCCAGGGCGGGGCCGGGGGTTTACCTTGATCGAATTGCTGGTGACACTGGCGATTCTGGCCCTGCTCGGCACCCTGGTGGTGCCGGTGACGCAAGTGACCATGCAACGCCAGCAGGAGCAGGAATTGCGCCGCTCCTTGCGCGAAATCCGCCAGGGCATCGATGCCTACAAGCGCGCCTACGATGAAGGGCGCATCGCGCGCTCCCTCAACAGCAACGGCTACCCCAAGTCGCTCGAACAGCTGGTCGAAGGCGCGCCCGACTTGCGCAGCCCCAAGCGCGCCAAGATCTATTTCCTGCGCCGGGTGCCGCGCGATCCCTTCAATCCCAACAGCGACTTGAGCGGCGCCCAGACCTGGGGCAAGCGCAGCTACGCCAGCGAGGCCACCGACCCGCGCGAAGGCGAGGACGTGTACGATATCTATTCCACCTCGGACCGGGTTGGCCTGAACGATGTGCCGTACCGTAAATGGTGAACAAGATGCGAGCGAAACCTGGCCGCACAGCGCGCGGCTTCACCCTGATCGAATTGCTGGTGGTGCTGGGCATCATCGCGCTGCTGCTGACCCTGGCGGTGCCGCGCTTTTTTCCCAGCATCGACAGCACCAAGGACACCATCCTGGCCGACAACCTGCGCAATATCCGCGCCGTGATCGACCAGTTTTATGCCGATACCGGGCGCTATCCCGATTCGCTGGAACAGCTGGTCGAGAAAAAATACCTGCGCTCGATCCCGGTCGACCCGGTGGCCGACAGCAGCACCAGCTGGATCCTGGTACCGCCCGAGGACAGCGCCAAGGGTAATCTGTACAGCATCAAGAGTGGGGCGCCCGGCAATGACCGCAACGGCAAACCGTATAGCGACTGGTAGCGCGGGCCGGCGCCTCGTGTCGCCGCGTCCGGTCCGAGCGCCGGGTTTTACCTATCTGGGGCTGATCATCCTGGTCACCGTGATCGGGCTGGTGGGTGCTGCCAGCCTCAAGGTCGGTTCGCTCATGCAGCGCGCCGCAGCCGAGGAAGAGTTGCTCGACATCGGCGCCGCCTTCAGCGACGCGCTGCGCAGCTACGCCGCCGCGACCCCGCAGGGCCAGCCGCAGCAGCCGCCCAGCTTGCAGGAATTGCTCAAGGACCCGCGCTTTCCCAACCCGCGCCGCCACCTGCGCAAGATTTTCGTCGACCCGATCACCGGCAAGGCCGAGTGGGGCATCATGTATTTGACCGACAAGCAGGGCGTGCTCGGCGTGTACAGCCTGTCGAACGCGCAGCCGCTCAAGGTCGGCAATTTCGATGCGCGCTTTCTGAACATGGAAAACAAGACCCGCTTCTCGGACTGGAAGTTCACCCTGTCGTCGCAGACCATGCTGCCGCAGGAGCCGCCGGCCGCGCCGCCGAACCAGCCGAACCAGCCGAACCAGCCGGCGCCCCTGTTCCCGCCTGCCGCGCCGGCGCAAGATGCCATGAAGCCGCCCGAGGAGCCGCCGGCAGCCATGCCGCCGGCCGAACCCCAGGAAGCCGACCCTCAGCCGGCGCCCGAGGAGCCGCCGCCCGAGCGGACCCCGCCACCGGCTGCGGAAGGCAGGGCGGGCGAACCGGCGCAAGAAGAAGATCCATCGGGCAGGAGCAGGCAGGACAGCGACAAGGCGGAGGAAGAGGAGCGCCGGCGCGACGAACGCCAGCGCGACGAGGGCCGCCGCAACGAACCGCGCCGCGAGAGGTAGTTCAAGAGGTAGCTAGCGCCCGCTGCGCTTGAAATCCTTGAAGCGGAAGCCCAGTCCGAACAGCACCACGAAATACGCCGTGGCACTGCCGGCCACGATGGCGAACAGGGCGCCGGCGCGCAGCCATGGCCTGGCCTGCAGCGCGGCCCAGTCGAACTGGCTCTTGCCATACCAGGCGATCAAGCCCATCACGGCCACGGCGATGAGCAGGCGCGCGAAGAACATCAGCCAGCCCGGCTGCGGCACATAAATGCCGCGCTTGCGCAGCACCGTGTAGAGCACGGCCGCGTTCAGGCAGGCGCCCATGCCGATCGACAGCGCCAGTCCGGCCACGCCCTGCAGCAGCGGCACGAACACCAGGTTCATCAGCTGCACCGCCACCAGCACCCCGACGGCGATGCGCACCGGCGTGCGCACGTCCTGGCGCGCGTAAAAGGCCGGCGTGAGCGTCTTGACCAGGATGATGCCGACCAGGCCGGCGCTGTACGCCATCAGCGGCATGGCCGCCGCGTGGATGGCCTTGACGTTGAAGGCGCCGTAGTGGAACAGGGTGGCGATCATCGGCTCGGCCAGCGCGGCCAGGCCGACCGAGGCGGGCAGGGCCAGCAGGAAGGTCAGGCGCAAGCCCCAGTTGAGCAGGGCCGAGTATTCGGTGGCGTCCCCCTCGGTATTCGCCTTCGCCAGGCTGGGCAGCAAAATGGTGCCCAAGGCCACACCAAGCATGGCCGTGGGAAATTCCATCAGGCGGTCGGCATAGGTCAGGGCTGACACGCTGCCGGCGCCCAGGCGCGAGGCGATGCCGGTATTTACCAGTAGGCTGATCTGGGCGGCGGAGACGGCGAACACGGCCGGCCCCATCTTCCTGAGCATGCGGTGCACACCAGGGTCGCGCAGGGCGGCCATGGGATTGAGCGAGATGCGCGGCAGCATGCCGATTTTCATCAGCGAGGGAATCTGGATGCCCACCTGCAGCAGGCCACCCACCACCACCGCGAACGCCATCGCGTAGATCGGTTGTGCGAGGCGCTGGGCCAGCAACAGCGAGGCCAGGATGAAGGAAATATTCAGCAGCACCGGGGTGAAGGCGGGAATCTTGAACTGGCGCCAGGTATTCAGAATGCCGCTGGCCAGGGAGACAAAGGCCATGCAGATAATGTAGGGGAACATCATGCGCGTCATGAAGATCGCCGCCTGGCTGGCCTGGGGCGTCTGCTTGGCGGTGTCCATGACCCACATGATCAGCAGCGGCGTGGCAATGATGCCGGCGATGGTGATCAAGAGGGTCGACCAGATCAGCACCGTGGCCACGCTGTCGATCAGCGGGCGGGTACCTTCGTCGCCACGCTGGGTCTTGACGTCGGCCAGGATCGGCACGAAGGCCTGGGCGAAGGCGCCCTCGGCGAACATGCGGCGCAACAGGTTGGGAATGCGGAAGGCGACGTTGAAGGCATCGGTATATTCCGACGCGCCAAAGGCGCGCGCGAAAAGGCTTTCGCGCAGCAGGCCGGTGACGCGGGACAGCATGGTCATGCTGGAGATGGCAGCCAGGGTTTTGAGCAAGTTCATGGGCCGGGATTATAGCCCGGCAAGAGCGACGCGGAGGAGTGGATCGGACAAATGTTGATTTTTGAATTGCCCTTGCCGGAACTTTTCGCTATAATCGAAGGCTGTACAGAATTCTGTTACGCAGACACTAATGTTTGGCAGGCACTGGTTTGACACACAAGGTGTAGAAAAAACACTGGTTTGACAGACGCTATTGTTTGCAAACGCAACTTGACCCCGATTTAGGAAATTCCATGGCAAATACCGCACAAGCACGCAAGCGCGCTCGTCAAGCAGTTAAGCAAAACGCTCACAATTCGTCGCAGCGTTCGACCCTGCGTACCGCTATCAAGGCAGTGCGCAAGGCTATCCAGGCTGGCGACAAGGCCGCTGCAGCATCGATCTTCCAGGCATCCGTGTCGACCATCGACAGCATCGCCGACAAGAAAATCATCCACAAGAACAAAGCAGCGCGTCACAAGAGCCGTCTGGCTGCTGCTCTGAAAGCGCTGGCTTAATAGCGCGCGCCGCCGCGCGGACTTCGGTCTGCCGGCTGAGCTTGTGAGCATGTCAAAAAACCCGCCTGGCTTCGGCCCCGGCGGGTTTTTGTCGTGGGCGCCGGCCTTGCGCAGTGTTTCCTAACTGGGGTCTGACCCGAATGCCATTTAGTTAAGCGGCGTTTTGACCACAGACTCAGAAACCGTCATTCCCGCCTCTCCAGGAACTGAGCTCTGGATTCGATGGCGTTAGGTTCAGCGTTTTTCTGACCACAAACTTCAGAACCGTCATTCCCGCGCAGGCGGGAATCCAAGTCCGGCGCTCAGCCGACGGCTACGGTACAAAATTGGATTCCCGCCTGCGCGGGAAGTCATTTCTGCCAATGGCAGGAATGACGGAGCGTACGTTAGCGGCATTAGCCTCTGGACTCGCCTCGTTCCAAGGAATTGGAGGAGTTTCCTAGAAACTGGAGGCTGCGCGGGACGTCATTTCTGCCAGTGGCAGGAAGTCATTTCCGCCAATGGTGGGAATGACGGCGCTTAACTTAACGGCATGAGGGTCTGACCCCGGTTAGGAAACGTTTCAGATTTTTTTCATGTCGCCGGCCGGCACTTCCACCCATTCCCCCGGCATCAAGGGATGGGTCGCCAGCGAAAACGGTCCGATGCTGCTGCGTACCAGCCGCAGGGTCGGCAATCCCACCGCCGCCGTCATGCGCCGCACCTGGCGATTCTTCCCTTCCTGTAATGTGATCGCGATCCAGCTGGTCGGCTTGTCGGCGCGCACCCGGATCGGGGGCGTGCGCGGCCACAGCCAACCCGGTTCGGCGATCCGCACCGCTTTGCACGGCTTGGTCACGAAGTCGCCCAGGTCGAGCGGCGCCTGCAGCCGGGCCAGCGCATCGGCACCGAGCTCGCCGTCGACCTGCACCAGGTAAGTCTTCGCTTCCTTGTGATCGGGATGGGCGATGCTGTGCTGCAGGCGGCCGTCGTCGGTGAGCAGCATCAGCCCTTCGCTGTCGGCGTCGAGCCGCCCGGCCGGGTAGATGTTGGGGGTGCGCAAATAATCGGCCAAGGATTCGCGTCCCGGCTGGGGCGAAAACTGGCACAGCACCTGGAACGGCTTGTTAAATAGAATGAGGGGCATAATTGAGTCGCTGGGAAGTAGTTGGCCCGCCGTTCGGCTGGCGCGCCAATTGTTAGTGTCGCAAAACCGTAGCGCCTAGTAAAATACTGGTGCATAATGTGAAACGCGCGTCTTATGTCTTATAGAAGACTACAACTCTCGTCGTTTTTATAGTAACCAATTCAGATTGCAGACCATGCCTGACAGACGCAACTTTGTTGCTGCCTGCTATGCGTCCACTTCGGAGATCACGATGTATCAACATATCAAAGTACCTGCTGACGGCCAAAAAATCTCGGTCAATGCCGATTTTTCGCTGAATGTACCAGATAATCCAGTCATTCCCTACATCGAAGGCGATGGCACCGGCGTCGATATCAGCCCGGTCATGATCAAGGTCATCGACGCAGCCGTGGCCAAGGCCTACGGCGGCAAGCGCAAGATCAGCTGGATGGAAATCTATGCCGGCGAGAAGTCGACCACCGTGTACGGCCCGGATGTGTGGCTGCCGGAAGAAACCCTGGAAGTGCTGAAGGACTACGTCGTGTCGATCAAGGGTCCATTGACGACCCCGGTCGGCGGCGGCATCCGTTCGCTCAACGTCGCCCTGCGCCAGCAGCTCGACCTGTATGTCTGCCTGCGTCCGGTGCGCTACTTCACCGGCGTGCCTTCGCCAGTGCGTGAGCCAGAGAAGACCGACATGGTCATCTTCCGCGAAAACTCGGAAGATATCTACGCCGGTATCGAATACCAGCAAGGTTCCGAAGGCGCCAAGAAACTGATGGATTTCCTGATCAAGGAAATGGGCGTCACCAAGATCCGCTTCCCCGAGACCTCGGGCCTGGGCATCAAGCCAGTGTCGATCGAAGGCACCGAGCGCCTGGTGCGCAAGGCGATCCAGTACGCGATCGACAATGACAAGCCTTCCGTGACGATCGTTCACAAAGGTAACATCATGAAGTACACCGAAGGCGGCTTCCGCGACTGGGCGTACGCACTGGCACAGAAAGAGTTCGGCGCTGAGCTGATCGATGGCGGCCCATGGTGCAAGTTCAAGAATCCGAAGACCGGCCGCGACATCATCGTCAAGGATTCGATCGCCGATGCGTTCCTGCAGCAGATCCTGTTGCGTCCGGCCGAGTACAGCGTCATCGCGACCCTGAACCTGAACGGCGACTACATTTCCGACGCGCTGGCCGCACAAGTGGGCGGTATCGGTATCGCTCCGGGCGCCAACCTGTCCGATTCGGTGGCCATGTTCGAAGCGACCCACGGCACCGCGCCCAAGTACGCAGGCAAGGACTATGTGAACCCGGGTTCCCTGATCCTGTCGGCTGAAATGATGCTGCGTCACATGGGCTGGCTGGAAGCGGCCGACCTGATCATCTCGTCGATGCAGAAATCGATCGCGTCGAAAAAAGTCACCTACGACTTCGCCCGCCTGATGGAAGGCGCGACCCAAGTGTCGTGCTCCGGTTTCGGCGATGTGATGATCGAGCACATGTAAGATCGCCGCTGCGCCGCGGCGCGATGGCCCCGTTCTCGCAGGAGGGCGGGGCTTTTTGTTGTCTGGAGCCGACCCGCATGCATGGCGCATGCGATTGAACAAGGAGAACTACATGATGCGTTCGCTGGTGATATTGGCCCTGGCATCGTCAATGTGCGGCTGCCTGGATTTGAGTGGACCGTGCGGGAATGAAGTCCTGTCCGAATCGACCTCGCCGAGCGGGCATGCTACGGTGACGACGTTCAGGCGAAATTGCGGCGCCACCACAGGCTACGTGAACGTCGTTTCAGTGCGCTCAAGCAGCACGGCCTTCGACGGCGAAGACAAAAGCACATATGTGCTGATGTCGGAGGCGGAGACGCCCATCACTGCCTCATGGGAAAGCCACGGCGTGCTGCGCATCCGGCGCTCGGCCGGCAAGAGCGTGTTCCTGGAAATACGCGTGTTCGATGGCATGCAAATCCGCTATAACGACGAGCCGATCTGACGCCATCCCGGCAGGCACGACAGGGGACCTGTCCGGATGCCGCTCCCGCCACCTGGCGCAAGGATGCTAGGGTGCGTCCCGGTGCACGTCGCGGTAAGCGAGCATGTCGAGCAGGCGTTCCTCTTTTTCCGCATCAAAACCGCAGCGCGCCTCGAAGCGCGCCGGATTCTCGTACGTTCCGAACAGCATGTCCCACCACACGATGTCGCCGTAGTTGTTCTTGTGCCGCCCGTACTGATGGTGGATGCGGTGCATTTCCGGGCGCTGGAAGACGTAGCCGATCCAGCGCGGCGTGCGCACACTGGTATGATAAAAGAACTCCCCCAGCGCCGTGCACAGCGTGTAATACGCTCCCGCTTGCGGTGACAGTCCCAAGGTCGTGTACACCAGCAGGCTGCCGATGATCGAGTTGACCAGCATTTCCCCGGGATGCTTGTAGAACGAGGTGATCACTTCGATGCGGCGCGGACTGTGGTGAATCTGATGAAAGAAACGCCACAGCCAGTCGACTTCATGGCGCCAGCGGTGCCACCAGTAAAACACGAAGGTGGCGATGAAGTAGGCGAGCAGCCCGCCCGCGATCGGGTTCAGGTAGCGCGACAGATGGAACAGGGACACAGACGACAGCCAGCGCTCCCAGCTGATTCCGGCCAGAACCACGATGCCCAGCTGGGCCGCGTTGATCAGCAGTACGCGCAGGGGCCAGCTGCGAATCCTGGGCAGCGTCCAGCCCGGTATGACCCTTTCGAGTACAAAGCAGGCCGCGAAGACGGCGAAGATGGAAGGTAGCACGGTAACTCTCCTTGGGGGTGTCGGAAAACAAGTCTTGCACGCCCGCGCAAGGAGTAAAGGTGGCGCCGATCAGGTGGCGCCGCGCGATACCCTTGGTCGCATCTGGCGGTGCCGTGTGGATGACTTGTTCGCGCTGCATGGCGACGCAAGCGCGACCAGGACCGGCGGCACGACCGTGTATGTGATCGACAGTGGCATCGGCAACCACGCCGGGGTGCCGGTCAGCGCGCGCTGGAATGCCGCGCCTGCGCGATCGGCAAGGATCCGCATGCGACCTTCGTGGCCGGGATCATCGCGGCCCCGGCAGCGCAGCCCTTGAATGGCATGGCTGCCTACGCAGCGCTCGACCCCGAGGGGGTGACCGAGATGGGGGCGAATTTCGGCAATTGCGCCGACGCTTGGGCGCCGGACAAATACGGCAGGTCGACCTGGATGAACACCTATGCCCCGACCTATGCGCTCAGTTCCGCCACCTCGCGGGCCGCGCCCGCCGGCGCGCAACCGGTTATGATCATAAACAGGATCAGTTTACGGAGAACGCCGCCATGACCACCATCAGTGCTTTTCAGTACGTTCCGCCCTTTGCCCAAGGCGTGGTGCGCGATTTGCGCGTGCGCTGGGCGCTTGAAGAGGCCGGCCTGCCGTACCAGGCCCGCCTGATCGGCCCGGCGGACCAGCAATCGCCCGACTACCTCGCGTTGCAGCCGTTCGGGCAGGTGCCGGTGATGCAGGATGGCGAGCTGACGATGTTCGAGTCGGGCGCGATCGTGCTCCACATCGCCCAGCGCAGCGCGGTCCTGATGCCCAAGGACGAGGCGGGCAGGGCGCGCGCCACCACCTGGATTTTCGCGGCTGTCAATACCGTCGAGATACCGCTTCAGCAACTGGCCATGCTCGACCTGTTTTTCGCCGATGAGGAGTGGGCCAGGCTGCGCCGTCCCGGCGCGGTGGAGGACGTGCGCAAGCGGCTCGTGCAACTGGCCGCGTGGCTGGGCCAGCGCGATTACCTCGACGGCGCCTTCAGCGCCGGCGACCTGATGATGACCACGGTGCTGCGCATGCTGCGCCACACCACGATTGTCGACGACTACCCCACGCTCAAGGCTTACCAGCTGCGCTGCGAGGCGCGTCCGGCCTTCCAGAAGGCTTTGCGCGACCAGATGGCCGCGTTTGAAGCCGCCTGATCAGGCAGGCTTGGCGAGCACCCACTGCACCAGGTCCTCGCCGTCGGCGTCGGTGATGGTGGCGCCGGGCTGGAAGCCGAGCCTGGCGGCCACGCGCGCGGACGGCGTGTTGTCGGGAGCGATCT
Organism: Massilia antarctica; assembly: GCF_015689335.1. Taxonomy (GTDB): domain Bacteria; phylum Pseudomonadota; class Gammaproteobacteria; order Burkholderiales; family Burkholderiaceae_D; genus Telluria_A; species Telluria_A antarctica. The sequence continues at coordinate 3,780,648 of NZ_CP065053.1, forward strand.
GCGCCAGCACGCGCTCGAGCGCGGCGGCGGCGAAGGCGATGCGCGCCAGTTCACGCACGGCGGCCGTGGCAATGCCCTGGCCGCGGCAGGCGGGCGCGACCCCGTAGCCGATCTCGACCTGGCCGTCGATGGGAATATCCTTGAAGCCGCAGGCGCCCACCAGCATGCCGTCGCTGGCGCGTAACATGAGGAAAGTGGCGCACCAGTCGGCGCTCTTGCCCGCTTCCAGCAGGTCCAGCGCGCGTTGCGCGACAAAGGCGGGCGGCAGGGCGCCGGCGGCGGCGCGGCCGGCGATGTGCTCGGGAATGCGGGATGCGGCGAGCGTGCGCAGGTCGGCAACGCCGAGAAGCTGTAAGATGATCGTCATGGATGCGTTGCGGGTATAAAAAAACCCCGCTTGGAAGCGGGGTTTTTTACATCGGGGATTGCTTATGCAGCCTGGATGTTGGAAGCTTGCTTGCCTTTAGGGCCTTGCGTGACTTCAAATTGAACTTTTTGACCTTCTTTGAGGGTCTTGAAACCGTTCATGTTGATTGCGGAAAAGTGCGCGAACAAATCTTCGCCGCCATCATCTGGAGTGATGAAGCCAAAACCTTTGGAATCATTGAACCACTTAACTGTACCTGTTGCCATAAAAGAACTTTCAAAATTATAACCAATCACACGAGCCATAAAAGCAAGAAGCTTCTGCCCCCTCCTCAGCCTGCTCACTTCTTATCAACAAGTACATAAGTACAAGTCGATAACCGCATTGTTGGTTGAAAAAATATCCAAGTCAAGCGCTTTTGCGTCGGAATTGCCAAATTCCTCACACTCTGCGAAAAAGCAACTCTTGATTTCTCGAATCCGGTCGCCATCTGCGCATAGATCGGAAAACGCGTAAGATGGAAAACAAATGTAAATGCCCTGATATTTACCCATAGCATCATCGTCGAAAGCATTAGAATAAGCGTATGGCCACTAAGCAAGATACCGAACAACTGCTGGAGCGGCAGACGGTCAAGCCGCCGCCGCTGTACCAGGTAGCACTACTGAACGATGACTACACGCCCATGGAGTTTGTGGTCGCCGTCATCCAGGAATACTTCAACAAAGACCTTGAGACGGCCACGCAGATCATGCTGTCCGTCCATCGTCACGGCAAGGGAGTGTGTGGCGTGTTTTCCAAAGATATAGCGTGTACCAAAGTGGAGTTTGTATTAACGCATGCGCGCAAGGCGGGGCACCCCCTGCAGTGCGTGATGGAGGAAGTATGATTGCGCAGGAATTGGAAGTCTCTTTACACATGGCCTTTGTCGAAGCCCGGCAAGCACGGCATGAGTTCATCACCGTTGAGCATTTGCTGCTGGCGCTTCTGGACAATCCATCGGCCGCGGAAGTGCTGCGCGCCTGTGCTGTCAACATTGAAGACCTGCGCAAAACCTTGACCAACTTCATCGGCGACAACACCCCCACCGTGCCCGGCACGGGCGAGGTGGATACGCAGCCGACCCTCGGCTTCCAGCGCGTGATTCAACGCGCCATCATGCACGTTCAGTCTGCATCGAACGGCAAGAAGGAAGTCACCGGCGCCAACGTGCTGGTGGCCATCTTCGGCGAAAAAGACTCGCACGCGGTCTACTACCTGCACCAGCAGGGCGTGACCCGCCTCGACGTGGTCAATTTCATTTCGCACGGCGTGCGCAAGGACCAGCAGGTCGATTCGCAAAAAACGTCCGAAGGCGTGGAAGAGGCGCAGGTCGAAGGCCAGGCCAAGGAAAGTCCGCTCGACCAGTTCACCCTGAACCTGAACAAGGCCGCTGCCGAGGGCAAGATCGATCCGCTGATCGGCCGCGATGACGAAGTCGACAGGGTCATCCAGATTCTTTGCCGCCGCCGCAAGAACAATCCGCTGCTCGTCGGTGAAGCCGGGGTCGGCAAGACCGCGATCGCCGAAGGCCTGGCCTGGCGCATCACGCAGGAAGAAGTGCCCGAGATCTTGCAGAATGCCATCGTGTATTCGCTCGACATGGGCGCGCTGCTGGCCGGCACCAAGTACCGCGGCGACTTCGAACAACGCCTGAAAGCGGTGCTCAAGCAGCTCAAGGAAACGCCGCACGGCATCCTGTTCATCGATGAGATCCATACAATCATCGGCGCCGGTTCGGCTTCCGGCGGCACGCTCGACGCATCCAACCTGCTCAAGCCGGCGCTCGCCAACGGCCAGCTCAAGTGCATCGGTGCGACCACGTACACGGAATTCCGCGGCGTGTTCGAAAAAGATCACGCGCTGTCGCGCCGCTTCCAGAAGGTCGACGTCAACGAGCCGACCGTCGAACAGACCGTGCAGATCCTGCGCGGCCTCAAGTCGCGCTTCGAAGAGCACCACGGCGTGAAGTATTCGTCGTCGGCGCTGTCGACGGCGGCCGAACTGGCGGCGCGCTTCATCAACGACCGTCACTTGCCCGACAAGGCGATCGACGTCATCGACGAAGCCGGTGCGGCGCAACGCATCCTGCCGAAGTCGAAGCAGAAAAAAACCATCGGCAAGGCCGAGATCGAGGACATCATCGCCAAGATCGCGCGCATCCCGCCGCAAACGGTCAACCAGGATGACCGCAGCAAGCTGCAGACCATCGACCGCGACCTGCGCAACGTGGTGTTCGGCCAGGAACCTGCCATCGATGCGCTGTCCTCGGCGATCAAGATGGCGCGCGCCGGCCTGGGCAAGACCGACAAACCGATCGGTTCCTTCCTGTTCTCCGGCCCCACGGGTGTCGGCAAGACCGAGGTGGCCAAGCAGCTGGCCTTCATCCTCGGCATCGAGCTGATTCGCTTCGACATGTCGGAGTACATGGAGCGCCACGCGGTCAGCCGCCTGATCGGCGCGCCGCCGGGCTATGTCGGTTTCGACCAGGGTGGCTTGCTGACCGAAGCCATCACCAAGAAGCCGCACGCGGTGCTGCTGCTCGACGAGATCGAAAAAGCGCATCCGGATATTTTCAACATCCTGCTGCAGGTGATGGACCACGGCACCCTGACCGATAACAACGGCCGCAAGGCGGACTTCCGCAACGTGATCATCATCATGACGACCAACGCCGGCGCCGAGAGCCTGACCAAGCGGTCGATGGGCTTTACCGACTCCAAGGCGGCGGGCGACGAGATGGCCGACATCAAGCGCATGTTCACGCCGGAGTTCCGCAACCGGATCGACGCCACCATCAGCTTCCGCGCACTGGACGAAGAAATCATCCTGCGCGTGGTCGACAAGTTCCTGATGCAGCTGGAAGAACAGCTGCACGAGAAGAAGGTCGAAGCCATCTTCACCGAGAAACTGCGCAAGTTCCTCGCGAAGAAAGGATTCGATCCGCAGATGGGCGCACGGCCGATGGCACGCCTGATCCAGGACATGATCCGCAAGGCGCTGGCCGACGAACTGCTGTTCGGCCGCCTGGTCAACGGCGGCCGGGTCACGGTCGACATGGACGAGAAAGATACGGTCACGCTCGAATTCCCCGAGTCCGACGCCGCGCCTCCACCGGCGGCACCGGAAACGGTCGAAATCGAATAAGTACCGGCAGCAAGCAAAAGCCCGCGGACGACGCGGGCTTTTTTTATGGCGGCGGCAAACTGTCCTCAGCGCAGGTGGCCCACATAGCTGCGCACTGTGGCGGCGCGCGCGCTCAGGGCCGCGGGCGCGGGCATGGACGCTTCCAAGGACGCCGCCGCCGGCGTCACCTGGGCCGACGGCGCGCGCGCCAGCAGCGGCGTTTTGAGCGTCGCCACGAACAAGCCTGCCTCGCCGAAGTAGATTTCCTGCAGCCGCGCCCCGATCTGGCGCAGGTCCTCGTCTCCCGTGGCTCCGGCCAATTCCAGCACATGGCGGCAATAAGCGGGATCGACCCGCATATAGTCGATATCGGTCACCCGGCCTTGCCCGCGGCGCAATAGCACATGCATGCGCGACATCAGCGCAAAAGCCTGGTTTTCGAGGTTGGCGCGAGTGAGTTGCCCGGTCGTTGTCATCAATTCAATCCTTTATGCTGCAATGCTTGGCCGACCATTTGCCGGATAAACAACTTATCTGCATATAACATGCCAGCATATCCATCCGAATCGCATCGGATTAACCCGTCTTGCATACATATTGCACCATTACCTTGCATATATGCACACCCACTGTGCACCAAAACCTTGCATAAATTTCATTAATGGCGCCGTTTTGTTCCCGCGGATGCCATTGTCAAGCCCGTTGCTCAAGACTATTGCCGAGTCCGCTATCTCCATTGATATATGTCAAGGATATCGTTTTCAAAAAGCATCTAATAGCTAAGTTGCCGCGATTTATTGCCGCTAGTTTATGAAAATAGGAAACAGGAGATCCCCATGCATGCCGCACTGAGCTACGCCAATACCGCTCCCGAGCAGCTATCCGCCGCACTGCATCCGATCGCTGCCGTGGCCACGTCGGTCACCGCCTTTGTCGGACGCGCCTTGCGCGGACCGGTCGAGGAACCGGTCGGCATCGCCAGTTTCGCCGATTTCGAGCGCCAGTTCGGCGGCCTGTGGGTCGACAGCGCCCTCGGCTACGCCGTGCGCGATTTCTTCTTGAATGGCGGGGGCAAGGCCGTCATCGTGCGCCTGTACCGCGCGCCAGCCCCGCTCGAGGGCGTGGTGCGCAGCCACGCCATCCTGCGCGCCGGCGCCCTGACCTTGCGCGCGCGCGATCCCGGCGCCTGGGGCAATGCGCTGCAGGCGCGGATCGACCACGGCCTGCTCTCGGAGGATCCGCACAGCTTCAACCTGTCGGTGCGCGACAGCGTCACCGGCCATGTGGAGGTATTTCGCAATGTGTCGGTGGGGGCGTCCCACCCGCGCCGGATCGACCTGGTCTTGCGCAGCGTGTCGCGCCTGGTGACGGTCAGCGGCGAGCTGCCGGCTGAACGCCCCGCCAGCAACCCGCGCCCGGCGCACGGCCAGGGCGACGCCTGGGAAAGCGGCGCGGCCAGCAATACGCGCGTCAACGAGGGCGAGCGCGCCGCTGCCGAACTGCCGCTGACCCTGGCGGACTTCATCGGCAGCGGCAAGCTGGCCGCCAGGGCCGGGCTGTACGCGCTGGCGCGGGCCGAGCTGTTTAATCTGTTGTGCATCCCGCCCTACCTGGATAACGGCGGCGACCTGCTCGACGGCGGCGTCGACGACGCTCTGGTGGCCGAAGCGGCCGCGTATTGCGAGCGGCGGCGCGCCATGCTGCTGGTCGATCCGCCGCCCGCATGGAACAGCGTCGACAACGCCGTCGAGGGCGTCGCCGCGCTCGGCACCAGCAGCCGCAATGCGGCGCTGTTCTTCCCGCGCCTGCTGCAGCCGGTCGAGCAGCGCAGCGGCGCGCTCACGCGCCTGGTGCCATGTGGCGCGGTGGCCGGCATCATCGCCCGCACCGATCACCAGCGCGGCGTGTGGAAAGCGCCGGTGGGCATGGATACGACCCTGGTCGGCGTGCCGGGACTGAGCGTGCCGGTGAGCGACAGCGACAGCACCATGCTCAACCCGCTCGGTATCAACTGCCTGCGCAGCATGCCCGGCGCCGGACGCATTGTCTGGGGCGCGCGCACCATGCACGCCGAGGACGCCGATGGCGCCCAGTGCAAAAGCATGCCGGTGCGGCGCACCGCGCTGTTTATCGAAGAGAGTCTGGTGCGCGGCACGCGCTGGGTGATGTTCGAGCCGAACGACGACCAGCTGTGGACCCAGATCCGCTTGAGCATCCACGCCTTCATGGTCGGCCTGTTCCGCCAGGGCGCCTTCCAGGGCAAGGCGCCGCACGAAGCGTTTTTTGTCAGCTGCGGGCCGGAGACGACCACGCAGGACGATGTCGAGCATGGGGTGGTCAACATCACGGTCGGCTTCGCGCCGCTCAAGGCCGGCCAGTTCGTACTGGTGCATGTGCAGCAGGCCGCCGGCCAGGTGCGCAGCCACTGAGCGGCCTGATGCACGCCTTTGGCGCCAGGCGATCCAGTCGGACACGCCGCGGCCCATGACCAGTTCCAGGTCGTCGCCCTTGAGCCATGGCAGTTCGTCGGTAAACAAGGTCACGCAGTCGCGCCAGCCGCACCGCAGCCGGGTGATGTCGCTGCCCCAGAACATGCGCCGCGCGCCGAAGGCGTTGAAGGTCATGCGCAACACCTCATGGGTGCCGGCGAACGGGGAGGCCTCACTCGCCATGCCCGGTTGGGAGCCCAGGATGTCAGCGCGATGCGGCCGTTGGTGCCGCCCTGCGCCGATCCAGGCGACGATCAGGACGTCGCGGCCGCCAGCGCTCTTTGTTTGCTTACTGGCGGTATGAATGGCCGCATGAATGACTGTATATTGGCGAGCCTCCCCGACCAGTCCTTATTGAAAGCCACCGTATGACAAACACGACAAACGCCGCCGTCCTGCTGGCCATCGATGCCCCACCGCTCACCACCTTGCCGATCCGTGGCCGCAGCGAGCGCTTTCCCGTCAACCGCGTGTTTTGCGTGGGACGCAATTACGCCGACCACGCGCGTGAAATGGGGCACGACCCGCAGCGTGAGCCGCCATTCTTTTTCATGAAGCCGTCCAGCGCGGTCGTCGGCGACGGCGTCGCGTTTCAGTACCCGTCCGGCTCGAACGACGTGCATCACGAGGTGGAACTGGTCGTGGCGCTGGCCGTCGGCGGCAGCCTGGTCAGGGCGGAAGACGCCAACGCCCTGATTTACGGCTACGCGGTCGGCCTGGACATGACCCGGCGCGACTTGCAGGGCGAGGCCAAGAAGCTCGGCCGTCCATGGGAAACCGGCAAGGCCTTCGACGGCTCGGCGCCGTGCTCGGACATCGTTCCAGCCGGCCAGTGCGGACATCCGGCCGCCGGCGCGGTGCAGCTGGCGGTCAACGGCCAAACCCGGCAGAAGGGCGATATTGCCGACCTGATCTGGTCGATTCCCGAGACCATCGCCCATCTGTCCACCTTGTTTACCCTGCAGCCTGGCGACCTGATTTTTACCGGTACGCCGTCCGGGGTCGGCCCGGTCGTGCGCGGCGACCAGCTCGCCGCTGCCGTGGATGGCATTGGCGAGCTGCGCATCGCGGTGGTGTAATCCGGGCTCAGGCCCGGGCTGGAAGCTGGCCGAGTCCGGCTTTGTCGAAGTAGCCGGCCAGCGCCTCGGGGGCTGCGGAGCGCACGATCGCCCCCACATGGCCGTCGGGACGCACCAGCACCCAATCGCCGGCGTTCACGCCATACGCCTGGCGCAGGTGGCCGCCTTCGTCGGCGAGTTCGGCATGCTGGCCGAGCACATGGATATGCAAGCCCGGACGCGCTGATCGAGCTGGCCGACCATATCGGGCGTGACTGCACGACGGTCAGCCGCCAGGTGGCGAAACTGGAGAGCCCGGGCCTGGTGACGCGGCGGGCGGGGGCGAAGGACGCTCGCGTGCGCGAAGCGCTGATGACGGAGCATGGCAAGGCAATGACCGACGCGGTCAATATCGACCGCGAACGGATCGGACGGGTGATCTTCGCGCAATGGGAGGAGCGCGAATTCGATGAGTTGCTCAGGCTCCTGCAAAAATTCGTCGCGGATATCGAGCATTTCGCCGCCCGCGAACCGGCGAAGAATGCCGATACCGGCACCTGAGGTAGCTGGCAGCGCAGGGCCGTGCAACACCGGCTCCGCTTCGATGTATTTGCCTGCCCGCGTTGGCCGGATCAATCGGCTGTCAGATGGCCTCGAGCGCTGCGCGCAGGTCGTCGCGCAGGTCCTCGACGTGTTCCACGCCGACCGACAGACGAATCAGCCCGTCGGTGATGCCCAGCTGCGCGCGCTGGGCCGCGGGAATGGTCGCATGCGTCATCAGGGCCGGATGTTCGATCAGGCTCTCGACCCCGCCCAGGCTTTCGGCCAGGGTGAACACTTCGCAGCGCTCCAGGAAGCGGCGCGCGCCGGCCAGGTCGGTATCGAGCTGGATCGAGATAATGCCGCCGAAGCCGTTCATCTGGCGCTTGGCCAGTTCGTGCTGCGGATGCGAGGCCAGGCCCGGGTAGTAAACGCGCATGACCTTGGGCGCTTTTTCCAGCCACGCAGCCAGGTTCAGCGCACTGGCGCAGTGGCGCTCCAGGCGCAGCGCCAGGGTCTTGATGCCGCGCAGGACCAGGAAGCTGTCGAACGGACCCTGGATCGCGCCCACCGAATTCTGCAAAAAGCCCAGCTGCGCGGCCAATGCCGCCTGATGCTCGCCCGCGCCCACCACGGCGATGCCGCCGATGACGTCCGAATGGCCGTTCATGTACTTGGTGGTCGAGTGCACCACGATGTCGATCCCCAGTTCCAGCGGACGCTGGACGATCGGACTGGCGAAGGTGTTGTCGCACACCGAAATGATGCCACGCGCGCGGCAGATGTCGCCGATGGCTTTCAGGTCGGCCAGCTTGAGCATCGGGTTGGTCGGCGTTTCGACCCACACCATGCGCGTTTCGGGGCGCAGCGCCGCCATGAGGGCGGCCGGATCGGTCAGGTCGACGTAGGTGAAATCATGGCCCGCGCTGCGCCGGCGCACGCGCTCGAACAGGCGGTAGGTGCCGCCGTACATATCGTCGCCGGCGATGATGTGCGAGCCGGCGTCGGCCAGTTCCAGCACGGTCGAAATGGCGGCAAGGCCCGAGGCGAAGGCGAACGCCTGAGCGCCGCCTTCCAGGTCGGCCACGCAGCGCTCCAGCGCCCAGCGGGTCGGGTTGTGCGAGCGCCCGTAATCGAGGCCCTTGTGCACGCCCGGGCTTTCCTGCACGTAGGTGGAGGTGGCGTAAATCGGCGGCATGACCGCGCCGGTCGACGGATCGGGCGACTGGCCGCCGTGGATCACGCGCGTGGAAAGGTGTTTTTTGCTGGTGGATTCGGTCATGACAAAGTCCTGCGCAAGTGGTTGAGAAGGTCGAAGCGGGTAATCAGGCCATAAAACCGGCCTTCGTCGCTGATCACGGCGGTCAGGCCGCGGTCGAGTATATCGCGCAGTTCGGCCATGCTGGCGGACGGACGCAATGTTTGCAGTTCGGACGTCATGGTGCTGCCGACCGGGTCGCGAAAGCGGGTGGCGTCGCCCGTCACATGCAGCTGCAGGTCCGACTCGTCGAGGATGCCGGCCAGGCGGCCATGGTCGATCACCGGCAACTGCGCCAGGTCGGCGCTGCGCATGCGGTTAAATGCCGTGAGCAAGGTGTCGGTCGGCGCCACGGTGACCACGTCGCCATCGTCGAAGCGGCGGCCGATCAGGTCGCGCAGGTCGCCCAGGGCAGGGCGCTGGAGCAGGCCCTGGTCGACCATCCAGCCGTCGCTGTACACCTTGGTCAGGTAGCGCGTGCCGGTGTCGCAGACAAAAGTGACCACGTTTTTCGGCGTGGTCTGGGCGCGGCAGTAGCGCAGCGCGGCGGCCAGCAAGGTCCCGCTGGAAGACCCGGCCAGGATGCCTTCTTCGCGCAGCAGCATGCGCGCGCTGCCGAAGCTGTCCGCATCGCTGATGGTGTAGGCGCTTGTCACGCGCGACAGGTCGGCGATGGCGGGAATGAAGTCTTCGCCGATGCCTTCCACCGCCCACGAGCCGGCGTCCTCGCGCAGCACGCCGGTGTTGATGTAGTCGGCCAGGATCGAACCCTCGGGATCGGCCAGCACGAATTCCAGCTTGGGCTGCACCGTTTCAAAGTAGCGCGACAGGCCGCTCAGGGTGCCGGACGAGCCGACGCCGACCACGATGGTGTCCAGATCGTGGCCGGTCTGCTCCCACAGCTCCGGCCCGGTGGTGCTCTGGTGCGCCAGCGGGTTGGCCGGGTTGTTGAACTGGTCGGCGAACCACGAGCCGGGAATCTCGCGCGCCAGGCGCGCAGCGACATCCTGGTAGTACTCCGGATGGCCTTTGCCGACGTCGGAGCGGGTCAGGTGGATTTCGGCGCCCAGGGCTTTGAGATGCAGGATTTTTTCGATCGCCATTTTGTCGGGTACCACCAGCACCACGCGGTAGCCTTTCAGGCGCGCGACCAGGGCCAGGCCGAGGCCCGTATTGCCGGCGGTGGCTTCGACCACGACGCCGCCCGGTTGCAGGCTGCCGTCGGCTTCGGCCGCTTCGATCATGGCGCGGCCGATGCGGTCCTTGATGGAGCCGCCGGGGTTTTGCGATTCGAGTTTGAGGAACAGGCGGCAGGGGCTGGTGTCGATGCGGGTCACTTCGACCAGCGGGGTGTTGCCGATCAGGGAAAACAGGGCAGGCTGCGTTGCGGATGACATGAGAACCTCCGAAAGCCGGTTCCGGCCACCTCGTGGGCAGCCGCGCCGGCGGAAAAAGGGCGGATCATAGACGCGTCTTTACGGCATTGGAACGAATGATTTTATGCTTCGATATATGAATTCTGATCCGATTTGCGCAAGTCACGCGCGTTTCAATGAAAGGTGGAACCCGCACACCTATTCTCCGTCGTTCCCGCGCAGGCGGGAATCCAATTTAAGCTTGCGCCACAAGGTGGTGCGGCTGATGCCCAGATGCGCGGCCGCCTCGTCGCGCCGTCCACCGAAGCGCGCTAGAACCTGCTCCACCGTTTCCGCCGCCGGCACCTGCGCGGCCGGCGGCGCCTGAATGTCCCGGCCCAGCTCCGGCGCAACGGACAGCACAAACGCCGGTGTCAATGCCTGCAAAGGCTCGGCCGCCAGGAACAGCGCGACCCGTTCCATCAGGTTGCGCAGTTCGCGCACATTGCCCGGCCAGCCGTAGCGCTCCAGCAGTGGCGCACAACCCGCCATTTCGGCATGCAGGTTCGGATGCGGCCGCGCGCCCAGCGCCGCCAGCGCATTCTTGAGCGACCATTCGGCCAGCGCCACCACATCGTCCATCCGCTCGCGCAGGGGCGGCAACGCCAGGCGCAGCACGGCCAGACGGTAAAACAGGTCGGCCCGGAAGCGTCCCTCGCGCACCCGCTGTTCCAGGTCGCAGTGGGTGGCGCTGACCACGCGCACATTGATCGCGATCGGACGCGTGCCGCCGACCCGCACCACCTCGCGCTCTTCCAGCACGCGCAGCAGGCGCGTTTGCAGCGGCAGCGGCATTTCGCCGATCTCGTCGAGGAACAAGGTGCCGCGGTTGGCCGCCTCGAACAGGCCCGCGTGGCCGCCGCGGCGCGCGCCGGTGAACGCGCCTTCCTCGTGCCCGAACAGTTCCGATTCCAGCAGCGACTCGGCCACCGCGCCGCAGTTCACCGCCACGAACGGCCGGTTCGCCCCCAGGCTGCGCGGGCTTTCGCGATGAATCGCCTGCGCCACCAGCTCCTTGCCGGTCCCGGTTTCGCCTTCGATCAATACCGTGGCTGGTGAGCGCGCATACAGCACCACGGCCTGGCGCAAGGTTTCCATCGCTGGCGAGTCGCCGCGCAAGTCGTTCAGGCCATGCCGCGTGCGCAAGGTGTCGGTCACCACCGGACGCCTGCCGCTGTTCGATTCGAGCTGGGTCAGGCGCGCCAGTTCGAGCGCGTCGTCGAAAGCCTGGCGGATCGAGGCCGCCGAATACACGAACACGCCGGTCAGTCCCGCTTCCTCGGCCAGGTCGGTGATCAGCCCCGCGCCGACGATGGCCTTGATCCCGGCCGCTTTCAGGTCGTTGATCTGCGCGCGCGCGTCTTCTTCCGTCACGTAGGTGCGCTGCGCGATGTGAAAGCCGAAGGTGCTGGCGAATTCGGCCAGTTCGGGCAGCTGCTGCTGATAGGTGACGACGCCTATGCGCTCGTCCACCCGGCGCGCACGCGCCAGCGCCTGCATCACGTCGAAGCCGCTGGCCTTGGCGATCACCACCGGCACCGATACGCGGCCCTTGAGGTAAGCCGCGTTCGAGCCGGCCGCGATCACCACGTCGCAGCGTTCAGTGGCCATGCGTTCGCGGATATGGCGCGCCGCCTCGTCGAAGCCGAGGTTGACCGGCTCGATCGACGCCAGATGGTCGTATTCGAGCGTGATATCGCGGAACAGGTCGGACAGGCGCGACACGGAAACGGTCCAGATGACCGGCTTGTCGTTGCTGTCGCCAGCGGTGCGGGAAGAGTAGGGCATGTTTCAATTTTACCGCAGTTGCGTTTCACGTGTTTCACGATGCAACGCCGGTGAAACACGCCAGCAACCGTCGAGCTTGTATGTCTCGCATGCAACACGTTGAATATAAAGATGTTTCTTGCATGCCGTTCGGGCAGGAACGCTAAAAAGCGCATGGCACGCCGCTTGCAATGCACACAGCATGTCATTCCAACGCATCACCCGAGGAGAAAACGCAATGAGTCAATCACGAGGCGCGATGTTCCGCCGCGCAGTCCAGGAAGAATCCCCCTTGCAGGTCGTCGGCACCATCACCGCGTATACCGCGCGCATGGCTGAACAAACCGGCTACAAGGCCGTGTACCTGTCCGGTGGCGGCGTGGCCGCCAACTCGCTCGGCATGCCGGACCTCGGCATCAGCACCATGGACGACGTGATCACCGATGCCCAGCGCATCACCGACACCTGCGGCCTGCCGCTGATGGTCGACATCGACACCGGCTGGGGCGGCGCCTTCAACATCGCGCGCACGATCCGCCACATGATCCGCGCCGACGTGGCGGCGGTGCACATGGAAGACCAGGTCTCGGCCAAGCGCTGCGGCCACCGTCCGGGCAAGGAGATCGTCAGCAAGGAAGAAATGGTCGACCGCATCAAGGCCGCCGTGGACGCCCGCCATGACGAAAGCTTCGTCATCATGGCCCGCACCGATTCGCTGGCCGTCGAAGGCTTGAACGCCGCCATCGACCGCGCCTGCGCCTACGTCGAAGCGGGCGCCGACATGATCTTCCCGGAAGCGATCACCAAGCTGGAGATGTACAGCCAGGTGCGCGACGCGGTCAAGGTGCCGATTCTCGCCAACCTGACCGAATTCGGCGCGACCCCCCTGTTCACGCTCGACGAACTGCGCTCGGCCAAGGTCGACATCGCCCTGTACTGCTGCGGCGCCTACCGCGCCATGAACGCGGCGGCCCTGAATTTCTACAAGACCTTGCGCGCCGAAGGCACCCAGAAAAACGTCGTATCGACCATGCAAAGCCGCATGGAGCTGTACGACTACCTTGGCTACCACGAGTACGAGCAAAAGCTCGACTCGCTGTTCGCCCAGGGTAAAGAAAAGTAACTAGATCGACAGTAATCAGATTAATCAAGAAGAATCGCGGAGTTCACATGACTGACATCACCACCCCGGCCGAAGCCGTCCCATTCAAGCCGAAAAAATCGGTCGCGCTGTCCGGCGTCACCGCCGGTAACACCGCACTGTGCTCGGTCGGCAAAACCGGCAACGACCTGCACTACCGCGGCTACGACATCCTCGACGTCGCCGACAGCTGCGAGTTCGAGGAAATCGCTTACCTGCTGGTACACGGAAAACTGCCGAACGATGGCGAACTGCGTGGCTACAAGGCGCATTTGAAATCGATGCGCGGCCTGCCGCAGGCGGTCAAGAGCGCGCTCGAAGCGCTGCCGGCATCGAGCCACCCGATGGACGTGATGCGCACCGGCGTGTCCACCCTCGGCTGCGTGCTGCCCGAAAAAGATGACCACAACGTGCCGGGCGCGCGTGCGATTGCCGACCGCCTGATGGCTTCCTTCGGTTCGATGCTGCTGTACTGGTACCACTTCAGCCACAACGGCCGCCGCATCGAAACGGAAACCGACGACGACTCCATCGGCGGCCACTTCCTGCACCTGCTGCACGGCGTCAAGCCGCCGGAAGCCTGGGTCAAGGCGATGCACACTTCGCTGATCCTGTACGCGGAACACGAGTTCAATGCCTCCACCTTCACCGCACGCGTGATCGCCGGCACGGGTTCGGACATCCACTCGGCCATCACCGGCGCCATCGGCGCGCTGCGCGGCCCTAAACACGGCGGCGCCAACGAAGTCGCGCTCGACATCCAGAAGCGCTACGAAAACCCGGACGAAGCCGAAGCCGACATCCGCAGCCGGGTCGCCAACAAGGAAGTCGTGATCGGCTTCGGCCACCCGGTCTACACCGTGTCCGACCCGCGCAATAAAGTCATCAAGGAAGTGGCGCGTTCGCTGTCCGAAGGCGCCGGCTCGACCAAGATGTTCGACATCGCCGAGCGCCTGGAAACCGTCATGTGGGAAGTGAAAAAGATGTTCCCCAACCTGGACTGGTTCTCCGCCGTGTCGTACCACATGATGGGCGTGCCGACCGCGATGTTTACGCCGCTGTTCGTGATTTCGCGCACCTCCGGCTGGGCCGCCCACGTGATCGAGCAGCGCATCGACAACAAGATCATCCGCCCGAGCGCCAACTACGTCGGCCCGGACGACCTGACGTTCGTGCCGCTGGCCGAGCGCAAGTAAGGATCCCATATGAACACGAATCACCGCAAAAACCTGCCGGGGACCAAACTCGATTACTTCGACGCGCGCGCCGCGGTCGACACAATCGAGCCAGGTGCCTACGACAAGCTGCCGTACACCTCGCGCGTGCTGGCTGAAAACCTGGTGCGCCGTTGCGACCCCGCTACCCTGGACGCCTCGCTGGGCCAACTGATCGGCCGCAAGCGCGACCTCGACTTCCCGTGGTTTCCGGCGCGCGTGGTCTGTCACGACATCCTCGGCCAGACCGCCCTGGTCGACCTGGCCGGCCTGCGCGACGCCATTGCCCTGCAGGGCGGCGACCCGGCTCTGGTCAACCCGGTGGTGCCGACCCAGCTCGTGGTCGACCATTCGCTGGCGGTCGAATGCGGCGGTTTCGATCCCGACGCATTTAACAAGAACCGCGCCATCGAAGATCGCCGCAACGAAGACCGTTTCGACTTCATCAACTGGACCAAAAAAGCGTTCAAGAACGTCGACGTGATCCCGCCGGGGAACGGCATCCTGCACCAGATCAATCTCGAACGCATGTCGCCGGTGGTGCAGGTGCAGGGCGGCGTGGCCTTCCCGGACACCCTGGTCGGCACCGACTCGCACACCCCGATGGTCGACGCGCTCGGCGTGATCGCCATCGGTGTCGGCGGCCTGGAAGCCGAAAGCGTGATGCTGGGCCGCGCCTCGTGGATGCGACTGCCCGACATCATCGGCGTCGAACTGACCGGCAAACCGCAGCCGGGCATCACCGCCACCGACACGGTGCTGGCGCTGACCGAATTCCTGCGCAAGCAGAAGGTCGTCTCGTCCTACCTGGAGTTTTACGGCGAAGGCGCCGCCCACCTGACCTTGGGCGACCGCGCGACGATCTCCAACATGGCCCCGGAATACGGCTCCACCGCCGCCATGTTCTACATCGACGAGCAGACCATCACCTACCTCAAGCTCACCGGCCGCGACGACGAATTGGTCAAGCTGGTCGAACTGTATGCGAAGCACACCGGCTTGTGGGGCGATACGCTCAAGAACGCCGAATATGAGCGTGTGCTTCGCTTCGACCTGTCGTCGGTGGTGCGCACCATCGCCGGCCCGTCCAATCCGCACAACCGCGTGCCGACCTCGGAACTGGCCGCGCGCGGCATCAGCGGCGTGGTCGAGAACGAGCCGGGCCTGATGCCCGACGGCGCCGTCATCATCGCGGCCATTACCAGCTGCACCAACACCAACAACCCGCGCAACATGATCGCCGCCGGCCTGATCGCGCGTAACGCCAACAAGCTTGGCCTGACGCGCAAGCCCTGGGTCAAAAGCTCGCTGGCGCCAGGCTCCAAGGCCGTCACCTTGTACCTGGAAGATGCTGGCCTGATGCGCGAACTGGAAACGCTCGGCTTTGGCGTCGTCGCTTATGCCTGCACCACCTGCAACGGCATGTCCGGAGCGCTCGATCCGGTGATCCAAAAGGAAGTGGTGGAGCGCGACCTGTACGCGACCGCCGTCCTGTCGGGCAACCGCAACTTCGACGGCCGCATCCACCCGTACGCGAAACAGGCATTTCTGGCGTCGCCGCCGCTGGTGGTCGCCTACGCGATCGCCGGCACGATCCGCTTCGACATCGAGAAGGACGTGCTGGGCATCGGCGCCGACGGCAAACCGGTCACGCTCAAGGATATCTGGCCGAGCGACGAGGAGATCGACGCACTGGTCGCTTCCAGCGTCAAGCCGGCGCACTTCCACAAGGTCTACATTCCGATGTTCGCCAAGCAGGAAGACGATGGCGTGAAAGTGAGCCCGCTGTACGACTGGCGTCCGCATACCACCTACATCCGCCGTCCGCCGTACTGGGAAGGCGCGCTGGCCGGTGCACGCACCCTGGCCGGCATGCGTCCGCTAGCGGTCCTGGGCGACAACATCACCACCGACCACCTGTCGCCGTCGAACGCGATCATGCTCGATTCCGCCGCCGGCGAATACCTGGCGAAAATGGGCCTGCCGGAGGAAGACTTCAATTCCTACGCCACCCACCGCGGCGACCACCTGACCGCGCAGCGCGCCACCTTCGCCAATCCGACCTTGAAAAACGAGATGGTGATCGTCGACGGCAAGGTCAAGGCAGGCTCGCTGGCCCGCATCGAACCGGAAGGCACGGTCACGCGCATGTGGGAAGCGATCCAGACCTACATGGAGCGCAAGCAGCCGCTGATCATCATCGCCGGCGCCGACTATGGCCAGGGATCGTCGCGCGACTGGGCCGCCAAGGGCGTGCGCCTGGCCGGCGTGGAAGCCATCGTGGCCGAGGGTTTCGAACGCATCCACCGCACCAACCTGGTGGGCATGGGCGTGCTGCCGCTGGAGTTCGAACCTGGCGTGAACCGCATCACCCTGGCGATCGACGGCAGCGAAACCTTCGACGTTCTGGGCGAACGCACCCCGCGCGCCAGGCTCACCTTGGTGATCAGGCACGTTTCCGGCGACGTGGTCGAAGTGCCGGTCATCTGCCGTCTGGACACCGCCGAAGAAGTGGCGATCTACGAAGCCGGCGGCGTGCTGCAGCGCTTCGCCCAGGACTTCCTCGAATCGACCGTAAAGGCAGCATGATGGCGCACCAACCTCAAATCCGGATTCCCGCCACCTATATGCGCGGCGGTACCAGCAAGGGTGTGTTCTTCCGCCTGCAAGACCTGCCCGAGGCCGCGCAGGTGGCCGGCGCCGCGCGCGACGCGCTGCTGCTGCGCGTGATCGGCAGCCCCGACCCTTACGGCAAGCAGATCGACGGCATGGGCGGCGCCACCTCGAGCACCAGCAAGACGGTGATCTTGTCGAAGAGCGAAAAGCCCGATCACGACGTCGACTACCTGTTCGGCCAGGTCGCCATCGACAAGGCCTTTGTCGACTGGAGCGGCAATTGCGGCAACCTGTCGGCCGCGGTGGGCTCGTTCGCCATCGGCGCGGGGCTGGTCGATGCCGCCCGCGTTCCGGCCGACGGCGTGGCCGTGGTGCGCATCTGGCAAGCCAACATCGGCAAGACCATCATCGCGCACGTCCCGGTAACGGGCGGCGCGGTGCAGGAAACGGGTGATTTCGAACTCGATGGCGTGACGTTCCCGGCGGCCGAAGTGCAGCTCGAATTCATCAATCCGGCAGCGCAAGAAGAGGGCGCCGGCGGCGCCATGTTCCCGACCGGGCACGTGGTCGACGATCTCGAGGTGCCCGGTCTTGGCACGATCAAGGTCACCATGATCAATGCCGGCATACCGACGATTTTTGTCAATGCCAAGGCGATTGGCTACACCGGGACCGAACTGCAGGATGCGATCAACGGCGACCCGGAAGCGCTGACCATGTTCGAAGCGATCCGCGCGCATGGCGCCGTGCGCATGGGCCTCATCAAGCATGTGGACGAAGCGGCCACGCGCCAGCACACGCCCAAGGTGGCCTTCGTGGCGTCACCAAGCGCCTACGTGTCGTCGAGCGGCAAACAGGTCGCGGCGGACGACATCGACCTGCTGGTGCGCGCCATGTCGATGGGGAAGCTGCACCATGCGATGATGGGCACCGCCGCAGTGGCCATCGGCACCGCGGCGGCCATTCCCGGCACCCTGGTCAGCCTGGCCGCCGGCGGCGGCGAACGCACGGCGGTGCGCTTCGGCCATCCGTCCGGCACCTTGCGGGTGGGCGCCGAAGCGAGCCAGGTCGACGGCGACTGGCGCGTTGCCAAGGCCATCATGAGCCGCAGCGCGCGCGTGCTGATGGAAGGATGGGTGCGGGTGCCCGGCGACGCCTTCTGATGCCTTCCAGGGCCTGCCACGGCCCGCGATGACAATCTGTCAAGGCCCGCCACGTTCCCGCGTGGCGGGCCTGTCTGTTTTTTTGGCGTTTGCGCCTATATCCGGCCCAATTGTGGTTTATGATCGGCTGTCCGCTGCCCGCCACGGAGGCGCCGGAAAGATGCCGTAGTGGGGGACATGGATCGCGTATTCACCAAGCCTGATTTCGTCGCTGAAGCGCTGCAGCTGATCGCGTCGCCCGCCTGTGCCTGCGACGCGCACGGCATCGTCTACGCGTGCAACACAGCCTTGTGCGGCCTGCTCGGCATCGATCCGTCGGGCCAGTCCCTGGTCGGTCTTTTTTCTCCTGCCATGCGCGAGGACGCCGCGCTGCGCATGCGCGCAAGCGCCGACCAGCTGTGGGAAAGCGCGCTGCACGCCGGCGGCAACGACATCGCCGTCCAGGTGCTGGCCAAGGCGCTGTCGGCCGGCGGCGCCACCTTTGTGTTCACCGACATCCGCCGCTTCGACCGCGACCAGGCCGCCCTGCGCACAACCCTGCTCGAACAGAAGGCGATTCTCGAGAATGCCGCCGTCGGCATCATCCTCAGCAAGAACCGCGTGATCCGCGAATGTAATATCCGCGCCGCCGAGATCTTCGGCTACAGCGCCGATGAGCTGATCGGCGCGGCCAGCGTTACCGTGTTCCCCAGCGCGCGCAGCTACGAACAAATGAGCAGCGAGGCGGGGCCGCGGCTCGCCGCCGGCGGCTCCTACGCCGGCGAAGTGCGCCTGCGCCGCAAGGATGGCATGCTGCTCTGGTGCCGCCTGTACGGGCGTGCGGTCGACCCGCGCGACGAGTCGCACGGCACCATCTGGATCGTCGAAGACATCGACGAACTGCACCAGAACGAAACGCGCCTGCGCCGCGCCCTGCTCGAAATGCAGGCGATCATGGACAATGCCCCGCTGGGCATCGCCTTCCAGCGCGACAACCGCATCCTGCGCTATAACCAGCAGTTCGGCCGCTTTTTCGGCTTCACCGGCGAGACGGGACTCGGCCGCGGCGCCGCCGAACTGTTTGTTTCGGGCGCCGGCTACGAGGCCATGCAGCGGGAGGCGCTGCCGCTGCTGCGCGCCGGCCGTCCCTACCAGTCCGACATCGAAATGCTGCGCCAGGATGGCAGCACCTTCTGGGCGCACGCCTACATCTACGCCATCAACGCCGGGCGCGGCAAGCAGGACACCATCTGGATCGTGGACGACCGCAGTGCGCAAAAAGCGGCCGAGGAAGCGACCCGCCAGGTGCTGCTGGAGCAGAAGGCGATTCTCGACAACGCCTCGGTCGGCATCCTGTTCAGCCGCAACGGCATCATGTTGTCCTGTAACCCGCGCATGGCCGACATGTTCGGCTACGCGCGCGACGAAATGATCGGACGGCCGGCGGTGGAGGTGTTCCCGTCGCCCGAAGCGTACCAGCAGTTCGGTCGCGAAGCCGGACCGCTGCTCGGCAACGGGCTGCCGTTCGAGAAGGCCGAATACCAGTTCCGCCAGCGCGACGGCACCCTGATCTGGTGCCGCGTGCGCGCACAGACGGTCGACGCCGAACGGCGCGAAGAAGGCACCATCTGGATTCTCGAAGACGTGACCGAAGCGCGCCAGACCCTGGTCGAGGTGCAGGCCATCATGACCAACGCGTCGGTCTGCATCCTGTTCACCAAGAACCGCATCATCACGCGCTACAACCGCGGCTTTGGCGACATGTTCGGCTATCTTGGCAACGAGGGCCTCGGCTTGCCGGGCCGCGCGCTGTACCCCAGCGACGAGGTATACGCCGCGATCGGCGCGGCGGCCGGGCCGCTGCTCTCGGTCGGCAAACCGTTTCATACCGAAGTCGAAATGGCGCGCAAGGACGGCAGCACCCTGTGGGCACAGCTGATCGCCTACGTCGTCAATCCGGCCGAACCGGGGCAGGGCACGATCTGGATCATCGAAGACCGCACCGACGCCAAGCGCGCCGAGGAATCGCTGCGCAACGCGCTGCTGGAAAACCAGGCCATCCTCGACAGCGCGGTGCTCGGCATCGCGGTGGTCGAACACGGCATGAACCTGCGCTGCAACGCCAAGATGGAAGAACTGTTCGGCTATGGGCCGGGCGAAGTGGCGGGGCTGGCGGTGCGCTCGCTGTACCCCGATCGCGCCAGCTGGGAATTGGCGCGCGGCGAGACGGCGCGCGACTTCCGCGCCGGGCGGGTCCACATGGCCGAGTACCGCCTGGTGCGCAAGGATGGCAGCACGTTCTGGGCACGCCTGTCGGGGCGTCCGTTCGACCTGGCGCATGCGACCGGGCGCTCGGTGTGGCTGGTCGACGACGTGACCGCGCGGCGCGAAGCCGGCGAAGCGGTACTGCGCGCGCGCGACGAACTGGAGGTGCGGGTGCTGGAACGTACCGCCGAACTGGCCGGCGCCAATGCGCTGCTGCAGGGCGAGATCGTCGAACGGCGCCAGGCGGAGGCGCGGGTGAACCACATGGCCTATCACGACAGCCTGACCGGCCTTCCGAACCGCGCCTTGCTGTCGGACCGGCTGGACCACGCGATGCTGGGGGTGAAGCGCTCCGGCAGCAAGCTGGCCGTCATGTTTATCGACCTTGACCGCTTCAAGACCATCAACGATTCGCTGGGCCACCTGATGGGCGACCGCCTGCTCAAGGAAGTAGCCGGGCGCCTGTGCAACGCGGTGCGCGGCAGCGACACGGTGGCGCGCCTGGGCGGCGACGAATTCGTGGTGCTGGTGCCGGGTATAGAAGGATCGGCCGAAAGCACCCAGGTGGCCGAAAAGATCATCGCCGTGCTGGAGCAGCCGTTTCCGGTCGACGGGCGGCTGCTGCACATCACGCCATCGATCGGCATCTGCATGTATCCCGACGATGGCGGCGACGTCGCGACCCTGATGCGGCATGCCGATGCGGCCATGTACCACGCCAAAGCCAATGGCCGCAACAACTACCAATACTTCACCGACCGAATGAACCTGGCGGCGGCGCAGCACTTCGAACTGGAAAGCGCGCTGCGTGGCGCACTGGCGCAGGAAGAATTCGAGCTGTTTTACCAGCCGATCATCGACATCGGCACGCGCCGGGTGCATACCATGGAAGTGCTGCTGCGCTGGCGTCGTCCCGGGCACGGCCTGGTGCTGCCGGATCATTTCATCCCCATCATCGAAGAAAATGGCCTGATCGTGCCGATCGGCGAATGGGTGATGCGGCGCGCATGCGAGCAAAGCATGGCGTGGCAGCGGCAGGGGATGGCGGCGGTACCGCTGGCGGTCAATTTATCGCCGCGCCAGTTCATGCACCGCGGGCTGATCGAATCGATACGGAGGATGCTTGACGAAACCGGGATCGACCCGGCGCTGATCGAATTCGAGATCACCGAAACGGCGCTGATGCAGCATGGCGAGCAGACCCTGGAGATTCTGGGGCAGATCAATGGCATGGGGATCCGCCTGTCGATCGACGATTTCGGCACGGGCTATTCGAGCCTGGCTTACCTGAAGCGCTTCCCGGTCAAGAAGATCAAGATCGACCGCGCCTTCATCAAGGACCTTGAGCAAAGCGCCGAAGACCGCGCGATCGTGGCGGCCATCATGGCGCTGTCGAACAGCCTGCAGCTGTCGGTGGTGGCGGAAGGGGTGGAAACGGAAGCCCAGTACGCCCTGCTGAGCGGCCACGGCTGCCAGTACGCCCAGGGTTACCTGTTCGCCCAGCCGAGTGCTGCTGAACAAGCCCGCAGCCACCTTGCCAGTAACTAGTTTCCCAACCGGGGTCAGACCCCGGTTAAGAAATGTTTCGAGTGGGAGGTCTGACCCTAATGCCGTTAAGTTAAGCGCTTGACTTCAATCTGGTGACCGGATATCTCTGGGCTTTCGCTTTTACGACCCGGTCGAATTTTCGACCGGGTCGATGAGTCTTCAGATCAAGCACGAGCCGCTCCCGCAGACGTTTCAAGGTGGCGGGGAGTTTTCCTTGCGCCTGCGTTGCTGCGGCGATGAGCAGCTCATATTGAATTGTGTGCAGTGCCAGCACGAAGCTGATGTCGGTAGGCTGGCACTTCGCTTCGAGAGCAGCCTTGGCGATTTCAATTCGCAACAAATTGTAGGCGATGAGCGCGCCCCAGATTTCCTGCATCGTCCCGTCGACTGTCATGCTGCGTAAGGTATGCGCTGATCCCAGCATGGTCTGCTTGATTTCGCGATAACTCGTCTCGATCGCCCAGCGGCGCCAGTAGCAGTCGACGATCTGCTTGGCTGTGATGGCTTTTTTATCGGTGAGCGAGGTGAGTACATATTTCAACTCGCCGGTGCCGTCACCTATGCGCACCGCGCGGGCACGCCACGAAGCGAGCAGCGTCGGATCCTTGCGCATGGCCGAGTCGGACACCTCCATCTCAACAAGCCCATCTTCCACTGTTCCCTCTATTAACTTCCAGCGCGTATTACTCTTTGCCGGAATCAGATAGTGACGACAATGTCCCTGCCCAGCCAAATTGCACAGGATTTCTGCTGACAGAAAGCCTGCATCGAAGACGGTGAGGGAGCTGTCCGGCACGCTTGCGATCAACTCCTTGGCGAAGCTCGCTTCACTCGTCGCGTAGGGCCCGAAACGGGCATCGAGGATCAGATGCGTCGGTACGGCGGTCAGTGTGACACCCTTCGCTTGTGGGTAACTCGCCACACTCCCTTTGGCATATTTCTGGGCGCCGAAGTGCGCGCGGTTGGCCTCGCTCTCGGCAAGACGCAAGGTCGTGCCATCCATGGCAAAAAGACTCATCCCGTGAAACAAATAGGCTGAGTGATCTTCCTCACTCCATGCCTGGGCCGAGCATTCAAACAGCCAACGCAGTGGTTCGGGCCCAAGCCGCTGGCGCGCCTGGCAGGCCGCGCTGGCGGTTAAGCAGGCACCTTCCAATTCCGGGAGTGCCAAGTCCAAGTCATCGAGTACTTCTTTGACAGACAGATGGCGATACAGGGCCAAAGCGATGACTAGCCACACCACTTGCTGTGCAGGAAGGCGGCGCCGACGGATACTGGCTTTGCCTTTCGCTTCGAGGGCAGCTTCAATCCATTCGTACGGTAATTCCTTACCCAGTCGCCTCCAATCTGGAGGAAATCGCGGGAGGTCAATGGCAAGAGAGAGGGCATCTGAGAACATAGTTCCAGACGTTAACACTTCTGGAACTTGTTTACAAGAAGCGACAGTCAAGGGCTTAACTTAACGGCATTAAGGTCTGACCCCGGTTGGGAAATTTTTTAGTCGAGGGTGGCGATGACGGGGGCGTGGTCGGAGGGCTGTTCCCATTTGCGTGGAATGCGGTCGATCGCGCACGCCGTGCAGCGCTTGGCCAATGCTTCGGACAGCAAAATGTGGTCGATCCGCAGCCCTTTGTTTTTCTGGTAACCAAGCTGCCGGTAATCCCACCAGCTGAACGATTTGTCGGCCTGCTCGAACAGGCGGAAAGAGTCTGTCAGTCCCAGATCGACCAGCGCCGTCAGCGCCGCCCGCTCCTTGTCGGAACACAGCACCTGGCCCGCCCAAGCCACCGGGTCGTGCACATCCCGGTCTTCCGGCGCGATGTTGTAGTCGCCCAGAATGGCCAGGCCGCCCCCGGCGTGCACGCGCAGTTCATCAGCCAGCCAGTCGCGCAGCGCGGCCAGCCAGGCCAGTTTGTAGGCATATTTGTCGGTGTCTACCGCCTGGCCATTGGGCACATACGCGCAGATAAAGCGCATGCCGCCAATGGTTGCCGCCAGTATCCGCTGCTGCTCGTCGGGAAACAGCGGGTTGTTGCGCACCACATCGGTCAATGGCAGCTTCGACAAGATGGCAACGCCGTTATAGGTTTTCTGTCCGCTGAAGGCAACTTCGTACCCGGCTGCATTAATTTCAGAAAT
The DNA here is from genome assembly GCF_015689335.1 of Massilia antarctica. Lineage (GTDB taxonomy): Bacteria > Pseudomonadota > Gammaproteobacteria > Burkholderiales > Burkholderiaceae_D > Telluria_A > Telluria_A antarctica. The sequence continues at coordinate 3,804,772 of NZ_CP065053.1, forward strand.
CGGGAACTTTTCGTCCGTCAGTTTTGTCTCTTGTAGGCAAAGTACGTCGACGGGATTTGCTTCGAGCCATTGCAGTAAGTGAGCAAGTCGTACTTTAAGGGAATTAACATTCCAGGTGGCTATTTTCATGAGGTTTTCGCAAGGCCGTTGACGCTAAAAACACTTAGTATCGCGGTAAATGTGCCGTTCATGCAAGAACATGCGCTCAGTTATCGAAATCGACCTTTCATGCAGTCAGCATACGCTTGTGTTATCAACACTTTTATCGAAAAAATACCGTGAAGATGTTAAACTTTGTTGTCCCCGAGATTTAACCACTCGCAAGATGTAATTAGATGTAACAACAGGAAGACAAAACAACGATTTTGGACTATTGTTACTCATGGGGAATAAAAAATTGCATTCTTATAACGCACGGAGTACTATGTGGTTTATCGGGTCGGTGGTGGTGAGAACCAACGGTCCGAATCCGTCGCGTGAAGAGTTACACGCCCTTAATGTTTGTGGCGGTTTCATGACACAGACGGCAAGGTGGTACTAGTTAAAACAATTCTGTTTTGATTAGTGGAGAAATGCGAAGACAGCATTTGTAAAGGATTAAAATGCGAAGTGCATTTGAAGCATGGGCGCAGCGCGATGGTCATATCGTTCGACGCCGCGAAGATAAGCCCGATGAATATCTCGTGTTTGAAACACAACGTCGCTGGGTAATCTGGCAAGCGGCGCTGGCGCACGGCAAAACTGCCGCGGCGACAGCGAAGTATTCGGCGCAAAAGGCCGCCTCGAAAGAGTCGGCCGAACCGGTACGCGCAAGCGCACCGGCGTCGGATGAAACCGCAGTGCGCAACCGGGTTCTGAATGAAGTCCTCGATGCTTTTAGCGACCTCGACGATACCGCTGGTATCGAAGGCGTCCTCAAGGTGATCCAGGGCTTGAAGAAGAAGCAGAAAGCTCTGGCTGAAGACAAGACAGAGAGTTGATGCAATTCCGGCACTACAAGGGTGGCCTGTACGACTTAGTGTGCGTGGCCACTCTTGAATCGGATCTCTCCGAGATGATCGTGTATCGCGCAGCGGACGGTTCTATATGGACGCGGCCGAAAGACGTGTTCTTCCAGCTGGTCGAAGTCGACGGCATCCTTGTGCCGCGCTTTGCGCCGGTTTCCTAGTCTTGCCTGTCCGTTGGGGCATCACTGTCCAGCACCTACCTCCAGGAATAAAACTATGCGAATGATCCGACTCGCACTGAGTCTCGCGCTGTCCGCTGTCGCCGTCGGCGCCGCCGCGGAAACCGTGGGCTCGGTCGATACCGCTTTCAAGCTGATTGGCCCGGACCACAAGGTCGTGGTTGAAGTATTCGACGACCCGGCTGTCGGCGGCGTCAGCTGCTATCTGTCGCGCGCCAAGACCGGCGGCATCAAGGGCGCCATCGGCCTGGCCGAGGACAAGGCCGAATCGTCGGTGGCGTGCCGTCAGGTCGGTCCCATCACGTTCAACGGCAAGATTGCGCGCCAGGATGAAGTCTTCAGCGAGCGCGCCTCGATCTTTTTCAAGCACGTGCGCGTGGTGCGCATGGTCGACGCCAAGCGCAATGCGCTGGTCTACCTTGTGTATTCGGACCGCCTGATCGAAGGCAGCCCGAAAAACAGCGTGACCGCCGTCCCGGTGCCGGCCAACCTGCCGATTCCGCTCAAGTAGCATTCATCGGGTAGTATTCAATATAGTATTCAGGAACCCTGGGCAGCTGCCGTAAACTGGGTGACGACCTATTTTGGATGGAGATGATGGCCACTTTTTCACGGACAGGCGCGCTGGCGCTGCTGGCCGCCCTGGGCGGTTGCGCGACGATCAGCGAATCGAACCAGCAGACCTTGATGCTGCACACCGTCGTCGACAACCGCGAAATCGGCGGTGCCGGCTGCGTGCTGACCAACGACAAGGGCCGCTGGTTCGTTACCTCGCCCGGCCACGTGACCGTGCAAAAAAGCGCGGGCAACCTGTTCGTCGATTGTAAAAAGGATGGCGCGAGCGCCGGCCAGGATGTGGTGGTGTCCAGGGCCAATGCCAGCGCCACCGTGGGCAATGCGGTGCTGACCGCGGGCCTCGGTTATCTGCTCGATAAACGCACCGGCGCCGGTTTCGATTATCCCGAAACGCTCACGGTGCTGATGCGCCGCACCGGCGCGCGCGATTATCAGAACGATCCGCCGGAAACAGCCGGCACCGCGCTGCACTAGCGCGATCAAAAAAAAGCGGCCCGCGAGGCCGCTTTTTTCATCGTCGATGTTGCGCTTGCGCCCGCGCTTATACCCTGTTGATCAGGAAGGTCGACAGCAGCGGCACCGGACGGCCGGTAGCGCCTTTCGCGCCGCCCGATTTCCATGCCGTGCCGGCGATGTCCAGATGCGCCCAGGTGTACTTGCGCGTGAAGTTCTCGAGGAAGCAGGCCGCCGTCACACTGGCGCCACCCGGCGTGCCGATGTTGGCCAGGTCGGCGAAGTTGGACTTGAGCTGCTCGTTGTAGATCTCTTCGATCGGCAGGCGCCACGCGGTGTCGCTCGCTGCCTTGCCGGCGGCCAGCAGTTCGCCGGCCAGCTTTTCGTGGGCGTCGTCGGCGCGCGTGAACAGGCCCGTGTTGTGATGGCCCAGTGCCACCACGCAGGCGCCGGTCAGGGTCGCGATGTCGATCACGGCGGCCGGGTTGAAGCGCTCGCAGTAGGTCAGCGCGTCGCACAGCACCAGGCGGCCTTCGGCGTCGGTATTGAGCACTTCGATGGTCAGGCCGTTCATCGACGTGACGATGTCGCCCGGCTTGGTGGCGCGGCCCGACGGCATGTTTTCGCACGCGGCGATTACGCCGATGACGTTCAGTTTCAAGCCCATTTCGCCGATCGCGCGGAAGGTGCCCAGCACCGACGCGGCGCCGCACATGTCGTACTTCATTTCATCCATGCCGGGACCGGCCTTGATCGAAATGCCGCCCGTGTCGAAGGTGATGCCTTTGCCGACCAATACCACCGGCGCATCCTTGGCCTTGCCGCCCATGTGTTTCAGGACGATGAACTTGGGTGCTTCTTCGCTGCCGTTGGTAACCGACAGGAAGCTGCCCATTTTCAGCGCTTCGAGCTGCTTGCGCTCCAGGACTTCGACGTCGAACTTGTAGTCCTTGGCCAGCTTGCGCGCCGTGGTGGCCAGGTAGGTCGGGGTGCACACGTTGGCCGACAGGTTGCCCAGCTCCTTGGTCAGGTCCATGCCGTTGGCAATCGCAATCGCCTGCGCCAGCGCGGTCTTGACGTCGGACGTGGCATCGGTGGCCAGGGTGATCTTGCGCACGCCGGCGGGGGCAGGGTCCTTCTTGCTCTTCTGGCCGTCGGTGCGGAAAACGCTTTCGTGGGCGGCGCAGACAATGGTGCGCACGGCCCAGGAAATGTCGCGCTCTTTCACATCTGTCATCGGTAGTGCGATAATGGCGTCCGCGGCGCCGAGCGAGGCGAAAGCCTTGAGCGTCGCGTTCACTGCGGAAGTGAAGCTTTTTTCGCTGACCGTCTCGTCGTTGCCCAGTCCGACCAACAGTACGCGCGCCGCGCCGGTGCCGGAAATGCCGCGCAACAGCAAGGTCGAACCGGCCTTGCCGGTAATGTCGCCGGACTTGAGCGCAGCCGTGATTTCACCACCCTGGTCGAGGGCCTTTGCAGCCTGCGACAGTTTTTTGTTTTCGAATACCGCAACCGCGACGCACCCGGTTTTGGCCGACGTGATGGTGTTCTTTGTGTCGAATGCTTTTATGCTAAAGTCCATTTGAATCTCCGTTTCGTGTTTGTGACGCGCACTGCCTAACCTGTGATTATAACTTTCGAATGATCTTTCAACGCGCCCTGCAACGTGAATTAGCCAGTTCGGCCGGGACGACTTTCACGGTGCTGTTTTCCATCGTCGCCACGTGGACCCTGATCTCCATCCTCGGCAAGGCCGCGGGCGGGAAGGTGGCGTCGAGCGACGTGCTGGCATTGATCGCCTTCGCAACACTGAATTATCTGCCAACTATCCTGACTCTCACCAGCTTTATTTCGGTACTGGCGGTGGTCACGCGCAGCTACCGCGATTCCGAAATGGTGGTCTGGTTCGCATCGGGCCTGTCGCTCACGCGCTGGATCCGTCCCATCCTCACTTTCGGCATTCCGATGATGATCCTGACCGGCGCCCTGAGCCTGTTCGTGACGCCCTGGGCCAGGATGAAAAGCACCGAATTCGTCCAGCGTTTCGAAAAGCGCGAGGACCTGAAAAAAGTGTCGCCCGGCCAGTTCAAGGAATCCTCGTCGAGCAACCGCGTGTTTTTCGTCGAAGGCGTCACCGGCGAATCGACCGTGGTGCAGAATGTCTTCGTCAATACCATCGAGAAGAACCTCAATTCCGTCATCGTCGCCAAGGAAGGCGTGATCGAGTCCGACGGCAAGGGCGGCCAGTTCCTGGTGCTCAAGAACGGGCGGCGCTACCAGGGCGTGCCGGGCCAGGCCGATTTTCAATCGATGGAGTTCGGCCGCTACAGCATGCGCGTGCAGTCCAAGAGCGCGTCGATGAATGGCGACCTCTCGTCCGACGCCATGTCCACCCAGGAGCTGCTGGCCACGCCCAACCGCTTCACCCAGTCCGAGCTCCTGTACCGCATCGCCGCGCCGATCACCTGCCTGCTCCTGATCCTGCTGGCCATTCCGCTCGGCTTCGTCAATCCGCGCGCCGGCAGCGCGGCCAACCTGATCATCGCGCTGCTGATCTTCTTCACCTACATTAACCTGACCAAGCTGGCCGAGGCCAATGTCCGCCAGGGCAAGTCCGATTTTCACATGGCCTGGTGGCCGCTGCACGTGGTGGTGGCGGTGCTCACCGTCGGCATGTTCGCCTGGCGCCTGAACGTCAACCATCGCTATCACCCGCTGGTGCTGTGGGCTGCGCTCAAGCGCGGCGGCACCGAGCGGTGCGCGCCGAAGGGAGGCGCGAAATGAAAATCCTGCAACGCTATTTCGCGGTCTCGATCTCCCAGGCCGTCGCCTTCGTGCTGGTCGCCTTCCTGGCGCTGAGCGCCTTCATGGACCTGACCGGCGAACTGCCGGCGGTGGGCAAGGAAGGCTATGCGATCCAGCACGCCTTTTTATATGTGCTGCTGCGCGTGCCCTTCCACGTGTACGAGGTGATGCCGGTGGCGACCCTGATCGGCACGATCTACACGATGGCGCAGTTCGCGTCGAGCTCCGAGTTCACGATCATGCGGGCGTCGAGCATGTCGACCCAGATGGCGGCGTGGATGCTGTTCAAGATCGGCATCGTGTTCGTCCTGATCACCTTCGTGTTCGGCGAACTGATTGCGCCGCGCACCGCGCCGCTGGCGGAAAAGCTCAAACTCAGCGCGCGCGGCGCCACCGTGTCGCAGGAGTTCCGTTCCGGGATGTGGACCAAGGATATCGTGCGCGCCGAGGGCACCAAGGGCAGCGTGACCGGCTCGCGCTTTTTCAACGTGCGCCAGTTCCGCACCGATGGCCAGATGCTCGATGTGCGCCTGTACGAGTTCGACACCAACTTCCGCATGCGTTCCCTGATCACCGCCGCGCGCGCCGTCTTCACCGGCAACAGCACCTGGCGCCTGGAAGACGTGACCGAAACGCGCTTCGCCAACACGCGCGAGCTGCCACCGCCCGGCGTCAAGCCTGCCGCCGGCGCCACCGCGCAAAGCATGTTCGGCCAGGAGACCAGTGTCGTCACCACCCGCAAGCTGCCCAGCATGGACCTGGTGTCCGAGATCACGCCCAAGATCATAGCGGTATCGGCCTCGGACCCGGTGCGCATGTCGGCTACCGAACTGGCCATCTACACGCGCCACCTGTCCGAAAACAAGCAGGAGACCGAGCGTTTCAAGATCGCGTTCTGGAAAAAGCTGTTCGATCCGCTGGCCATTTTCGTGCTGATGGCGCTGGCGCTGCCGTTCGCCTATCTGCATACTCGCAGCGGCGGCGTGAGCCTCAAGATTTTCGTCGGCATCATGATCGGGGTGGGCTTCATTTTGATCAATAACCTGTTCGCCCACGTCGGCCTGCTCAGTGCCATGCCGGCCATCCTGGTGGCGATCGCTCCGAGTTTGCTGTTCCTGCTATTGGCCCTTGCGGCGCTCTGGTGGGTGGAAAGACACTGATGACCCGCGCCCTGATCCTGTTTGCCCACGGCGCCCGCGCCGCCACCTGGGCCGTGCCCTTCGAGCGCTTGCGCGACCTGACCCAGGCGCGCGTACCAAGCGTGCCGGTGTCGCTGGCCTTCCTCGAACTGATGGAGCCGCGCCTGCCCGAGCGCGTGGCCGAACTGGCCGCGCAGGCAATCACGGCGGTGACGGTGGTGCCGGTGTTTTTGGGGCAGGGCGGGCATTTGCTGCGCGACCTGCCGCTGATCGTCGAGCAGTTGCGCCTCGATCATCCTGGCATGGACATCACTGTGTCGGGCGCGGTCGGCGAAGATGCGAGCGTGCTGGCCGCGATGACCGATTTCTGTGTGGCGCAGCTGTAAGAGCGCTACGCTCCGATCGGGCGTCAGCGCACCCGGCGCGTGGTTTCGCGCACCACCAGTTCGAGCGGCGGAATCTGCGCCATCACCGGTTCGCCGTTGATCAGTGCCAGCAGCGCATTGGTCGCGATGCGGCCCATGTCGTACAAAGGCTGGCGGATCGTGGTCAGCGGCGGCGTGGTGTACGAGGATCCCGGCAAATCATCGAAGCCGACCAGCGAAATATCGTCCGGTACCCGAATGCCCTTGCGGTACAGGCACAACCTCACCCCATACGCACTCAGGTCATTGGCCGCGAAAACGGCCGTGAACTGCTGGTTGGTCTCGAACAGATGGTTCACCGCCAGCAGGCCGCCGGATTCGTGGAAGTCGCCGCCGACCACCAGTTTGTCGTCGTAGGCGATATCGGATTCGGCCAGCGCGCGCTTGTAGCCGATCAGGCGTTCGTCGGCATCGCGGTGATGCGATGGGCCGGTGACGAAGGCGATGCGCCGGTGTCCCAGTTCGACCAGGTGGCGCACCGCCATGAAGGCGCCGTTTTCATTATCGAGCTTGAACCCGAGCGCGCTTTTGGTGCGCAGTTCGCGTCCGGTGGAGACGATCGGGCGCTGGTTCGCGAACTGCAAAATGGTGTCGTCGCCCAGGTGGCCGGACAGCAGGATGATGCCGTCGACCTTGCGCGCCAGCAGAAGGCGGATGCGTTCCGTTTCTTCGACCGCGTTCCAGTGACCGCTCACGATCACCGATGCATACCCGGTGCCCTTCAAGCCATCGTCGACACCACGCAGGGTTTCGTCGAAAAACGGGCTCGAAATATCCTGCACCACGATCCCGATGGTCATCGAGCGCCCTTTCTTGAGGCCCTGTGCCATCTGGTTCGGCGCGAAGTGCATCTTTTCGATCGCCGCCATCACGGCGGTGCGTTTGTCCTCGGAGACTTTGGCGGTGCCGTTTAAAATGCGCGACACGGTGCTCGGCGAAACGCCGGCGTGACGCGCGACGTCGATCAGGGTGGAAGGTGGGGCAGCGTTGTCGTGATCGATCAAGGGAAGGGTCCTGGTAGGGGGCGGAACGGCTGTCATGCGCGAGATTACCATAACTGAGATCGTGTCACGAAATAAATAGCCCGACACAGTGTACACAGCTTGCCGTTATTTGAAAACGTTTTCAAGTCTACCGGCGGCATAGCCGATGGGGCACGATGGGAGCATTGCGCGGCTTGCGGGTAATTCGTCCAAGCCGATTACCGATGGCTTTGCCAGCGCCGACATCGATTTCCGCAACAAGGACGGCGAGCGCATCACCGTCAACCACTGGCTGTTCAGCGAACAGGTACTGGCGCATATGAATAACGGGGAGCGGATCGAGATCGAGTATCTGCGCGATCAACCGACCACGATCAGGCTGGCCGGCGCCCATGCCAGCCGCGGGTGGATCAGCAGCATCCTGCAGATCCTGATGGTGGCGGCGGGAGCTTGCTTATTTTTTGGAATGTTCAAAAGCAAGGCGCACAACTGAGGGGGCGCCGGCGCCGCACCGTCACGCCAGCGCCGCCGCTAGCGCGCGCCGTCCACGAAGCGCTTGAACAAGGTCGGGCGCGACGGGCGCGGGAGCGCCTGGTCGACCACCGCCGCCCATTGCTCCGACAATTGCTGGCAGGTGGCGCGCAGTACCGGATTGAGGTCGCCATGGCTGGCCAGCGCCTTGAGGTGGCGCTCGATCACGGACGCCAGCTTCAGGCACGGTCCGGCCTGGGACGCATTGGCGCTGTAGTGGGACATCAGGTGCAGCGCGGCGGACACCAGCAGCTCGGGCTGGGGCGGCGCGCCGGCCGATGCGGTAAATGCGGGACCTGCCATGTCGATAGCCATGCGATGCTCCTGTCAAAAAGGGGTGGCTGGCTTGCGCGTGCAACGCTGGCTGGCTGGGGGTTGGTGGTTCAGGCGGTCAGGATCAGCTTGTTGAGCCGGGTGACCCGCAATTCATAGATCTTGCCGTCGTGTTCGATCTGGATCGATTTACCCTGGCGCAGCAGTTCCTGGCTGTTGACGCGCAGCGCAAGCGCAGGTGCGACAGGCGCCGGGATCGCGCGCACGGGTTGTTGGGTGGTGTTCATCGCTGCCTTTCATTGAATGAGAACAATTCTCATTTAGATTATGGCCGATGTATCTTCCGATTGCAAGCGGTAAGCGTCCAGGCTTCGCCGCAGCAGCATGGGCGTCATGCCGGTCCAGCGTTTGAAGGAGCGGCGGAAGTTGTTGGCGTCGTGAAAACCCAGGTGGCGCGCGACGCCGTCGTTGTCGTGCCGCCCGCCGTGGAACAGGTGCAGGGCGACGTGGGCGCGCACCTGGTCGAGTTCCGCCTGGAAGTGGCTGCCGTGGCGCGCCAGGTGGCGTTTCAGGGTGGCCGGGCTCACGCCGAACCGGACGGGCTCACGCCGAACCGGATCGCGCACAGTTCCAGGGTGGGCGCGTTGCGGATGTGCTCCAGCAGGTAATCGTAGAGGGCGCACAGCAGGCTGCGTTGGCTGCCTCCGGTGTGCGCCGCGTCGACAGTGCGCCGCGCCACCGCCGCCGCCATCGCATTCGCGCGCGGCCAGGGGCGGTCGAGCCATGCGGCGTCGATCAGCATGGCGTCGAGATGGCAGTGAAAGCGCAGCTGCTCGCCCAGGTGCACCTCGTGCTGCTCGGTGTAGCGCGGCGGCGTGCGGTTGAAGCAGTAGCGCCACGGCAGGCGTTCGCCGCCCAGCCAGCGGCACATCGCGGTCATGGCCGTCATGTGCATCTCCACCAGGAAGCCGCGCTGCTGGCCGGCGCCGAAACTGTCGGTCCAGTACAGCACAGCGAGAGCGCCTTCCTCGCGAAAGCGCGGCGCCAGCAAGGGGCACAGCTGCATCTGGAAGCGCACCAGCAGCGCGATCGCCTCGCGCAGGCTGTGCGCGTGCAGCAGCGCGTGACTGAGCGCGCCGAAGTGCCCGGGCAGCATCTGCTGGCCCAGCATGAAGCTCGTTTCCGGGCTTTTCAGGCCGGTGGCGACGTTGGCCAGCAATTGCAGGTATTCGGCGGGGCTGATGGAGTGCCGCGCGTCGGGCGCCTGCACATCCTCCATGCCGGTGCCGGCCAGGATCGCGCGCGGCGCCAGGTCGCGGCTGCGCGCGTAATCGAGCACCAGCGCCGGCTGGTGCTGCGCCACGATGCAGGCGTTGCCCGCTTGCAGGAAGCGGCTCACGCGGGCGCGGCGAAGCTGCTGGCATCGTCCGCGCCAGGCGCCGGCTGCGGCATGCGCCGTTCCAGCGCGCGGTTGATTTCCTTGAGCAGCTGGCGCGGCTCGATGTCGACATGGCGCACCGCGTAGCGCACCGTCACCTGCAGCGCGTCGCCGCCGCCGTGCGTGTGATGGCGCAAGGTCGCCACGGCGCGGCGCAACTGCTCGGCCAGCGCGCGCGCGGTATCGGCATCGGTTGCCGGCAGCAGGATGGCGAAACGGTCGCCCGCGTAGCGGCACAGCAGGTCGGTGCGGCGCAGGTTCAGCAACAGGATGTGGGTGACGGCTTGCAGCAGGCGGTCGCCTTCGCGCTGGCCGTGGGCGCGGTTAATCAGGTGGAAGCTGTCGATATCGACCATCAGCAGGCAGCATGCCGGGCCGCTGCCGCGTTCGTGCTCGATGCGCAGCTGGGCGCGCAGGTAGTCGGCGTCGCCCACTTGGGTGAGGGCGTCGAACGAGCGGTGATCGCGGAACAGGCGCTCGCGCTTGTGCAGGTGCTCGTTGAGCATGAACTGTTCGCGGCGCCAGTCGAGCAGGCCGCAGGTGAGGGTGATCATGCCGGCCAGGGTCAGGCCGCTCTCGATCACGTGGTTCCACAGCTGGCCTTTGGGCACGCTGAAAAACTCGTCGAGACAATCGGCGCAGGCGCCCAGCATCAGGCCGGCCAGGCCGGCGGCCAGCAGCGCCGTCACGCGCCCGGGCGGGCGGCTGCTCAGGACCAGCACGAACCACACGCCGGCCATGAGGGCGATGCTCGCCTCGCTGGCGATATCGATCCACTGCCAGTGGGCGGGCGGCTTGGGCACCCCGGCGAACGCATACAGGAAGCAGCAGGCGAGAAGGGCCAGCAGGGCCAGGACGAGCGGAGTGCGGTGTGAGTGGAGCATGGGCGAAAGGCCAAAGCCTTGCATGAGGGCGATACGTCCCGATACTAGAGCGCGCGCGTGACAGGACGATGACAGGCGGGGGTGCAAACAGCGCAGCGGCGCCAGTCCGATCGGCTCACCACGCACGCCGCGCCGGGCAGCGGCCCGCGAACTCCCGGGTCATTTCAGCTCAGGTACGCTCGTAAAAGCCGGTATCGCCCGTGGCGGCGCGGGGCGTGTCACGCGATGGACATATTCGGCCTCTAGACTTCGCCCTGTTTTTCACCCATCCAACGGCGAATATATGAGTAGCGACAAACAACAACAGCGCCGGCGCGAAGTGGCAGGCAGCCTTCCGCGCCTGTCCTTCATCGCCTTCGGCATCCTGCAACTGTGCGGCGGCGTCGCGCACGGGGCCGACAGCGCCGCCGGCGGCAGCGAGGCAAGCGCCATCGTGCTTGATACGGTCGTCATCGCCGGCCAGCGTTCGAGCATGAAGCGCGCGCTGGCGGCCCAGCAGAAGGCCGACAATATCGTCAGCATCGTCAGCAGCGACGATATTGGCGGCCTGCCCGACAAGAATGCCGCCGAGGCGCTGGCCCGCCTGCCCGGCGTGGCGGTGCAGCGCGACCAGGGCGAAGGCCGTTACATCGTGGTGCGCGGCATGGGGCCCGACTACAACGCCGTCACCATCAACGGCGCTTCGGTGCCGTCGCCGGAAGCGGGCCGCCGCGCGGTCGCACTCGACGTGCTGCCCGCCGGCCTGATTCGCTCGCTGGAAGTGAGCAAGACCCTGATGCCGGACCAGGATGCCAACTCGCTGGGCGGCTCGGTCGACGTCAAGTCGCTGTCGGCCTTCGATTTGCCCGGCACCGCGCTATCGTTTCAGGCAGGCGCCAGCCGCGACCGGAACACCGGCAAGACCAGCCCGAACGCCGGTGCCTTGTGGGCCGACCGTTTCCTGGACGGCAAACTGGGCGTGGCCGCCGGCGTCAGCGGCGAGCGCCGCAAGTTCGGTTCCGATAACGTGGAAACGGGCGGCGCCTGGAACAAGGGCAAGCTGTCCGGCCTCGAACTGCGCGACTACCTGCCCGAGCGCGAACGCAATGCGCTGGCGCTGAACGTCGACTACCGCCCGCAGGCTGGCCAGTCGCTGTATTTGCACACGTTTTTCAGCCGCTTTTCGGACGAGGAAGTGCGCGACCGCCTGTCGGTCGGTAACATCGTCGGCGGTGCGGTGGCGCCCGACACGGCGTTTACCGCGCGCGCCGAACGCCGCCTGCGCCAGCGCACATACACGCAGCAGATCGGCTCCGCCGTGGTCGGTGGCGAACTGCGCGTGGGCGAGTGGAAGCTGGTCGCGTCGGGCGGCGCCAGCCGCGCCACCGAGGACACGCCGGAGAGCATCAACGATGGGCGTTTTCGCGCCAGCGCCAACGTCGCCGGCCTGCGCTTTTCCGGCACCGATGTGCCGCGCCTGGCCGGGCCCGCCAGCCTGGCCGACCCGGCCAGCTACAGCCTGCAGGGCATCACCCTGCAGGCGCGCGACAGCAAGGATGCCGAGCGCCACGTCAGGCTGGACCTGAGCCGCCGGCTGGCGCTGGGCGACGCCGCTGCCAACATCGCGGCCGACATCAAGGGCGGCGTCAAAGTCAGCCGCCGCACCAAGGAGAACGATACCGAGCAGTGGGGCTACACCAGCAGCAAGGCCGGCAGCGGCAATTACTGGGGGGCGGGCAGTGTGTCGATGAGCGGCTTCACCCAAGGTGTTCTGGACTACCCGTTCGCCAGTCTCGGGCCGGGCCTCGATCCGGCGCTGATCCGCGCGCGCGTGGCGGGGCTGGACCGGGCCGGCGCGCGGCTGGTGCCGGAATCGAACCTGAACGACTTCTCGATGGACGAAGATATCGACAGCGCCTATGTGCAGGCCGGCGCCGACATCGGCAACTGGCGCCTGCTGGCCGGCGTGCGCCACGAGCGCACCAGCTTTGCGGCGCGCGGACAGCAGGTGTCCGGCGCCCTCTTGCAGGCAGTCTCGCGCACCAACGAATATGCGAACTGGCTGCCCAACCTGCAGGCACGCTACGATATCGACAAGAACACCAGCGTGCGCGTGGCCTGGACCCATGCCGTCGTGCGCGCCAATTTCAGCCAGCTGGCGCCGGGCATCAGCCTGGCCAGCAATACCGAAGCGGTGATCGGCAATCCGGACCTCAAACCGCTGAAGGCGGCGAACGTCGACCTTGGCATCGAGCGCATGCTGGGCGCGGACGGCGCCGTGTCAGCCTATCTGTACTCGAAGGACATCAAGAACTTCACCTACACGACCGATCTTGCCGGCAGCGGTGCGTGGGCCGGCTACACGAGCGCCACCAGCTACGCCAACGGCGACAAGGCGCGTGTGAACGGCATCGAACTGTCGTACTCGCAGTCGCTGCGCATGCTGCCCGCGCCGTGGAACGGCCTCCTGGTCGGCGCCAATGCCAGTTTCAACGACGCGAAGGCCACCATCGGCCGCTTCGACAAGGCCAGCGGCGGCCAGTTGACGCGCGAGATCCGCCTGCCGGGGCAGTCGAAGCGGATCGTCAATCTGATGCTCGGTTACGAAAACGGCCCCGTGAGCACGCGCCTGGCGCTCAATCACAAGTCGGCCTACCTGCTCGAAGTCGGCGGCGACCTGCTCGATGCGTCGCAGGACCGCTATGTCGACGCCCAGCGCCAGGTGGATTTCTCACTCTGCTACCAGATCGGCAAGCGTGTGCAGCTGGTCTTCGAGGGCATCAACCTGAATAATGAAACTTATTATGTGTACCAGGGCACGAAGCCGTACAACGTCCAGTATGAACAGTACGGACGCACATTCAAATTGAGCCTGAAAGCGAGTTTCTTCTGATATGAGCATGCAAAAACACCTTACCCGCGCGGCCGCTTTGCTGTGCCTCCTCGCCAGCACGGCGGCGCATTGCGCGGACCGTATCGCGCTCGATGGCGGGGGCTGGCTTTCGCTCGACAAGCACGCCTTGCAGCTGACCGACGCCGCCGGCAAGGAGCTTGCGCGCCTGCCGATGCGCGCCAGGCAGCTCGACCTGCGCACCACCAACGGCAGCGGCATCGCCGTGGTGCTCGACGCCGCGACCCAGCACGCGCTGCCGATCCGCGTTGATATCAAACGCGGTGAACTGACGCGGCTTGCGCCCCTGCCGCAGCAGTCGTTCGGGGTCGAAGGACTGTGCCTGTTCCGCGACCGGCAAGGACTCGACTTCCTGTTCATCGCGGCTAAGGACGGTCAGGCCGAGCAATGGCTGATGCACGGCGCCACCCCGCAACTGGTGCGCAAACTGAGCATGCCGCTCGACGCCGGCCAGTGCAAGGTCGACGACGCGCGTCACATCCTGTATGCGAACGAAGAGGGCATCGGCACCTGGGCCTATGAGGCGAACAGCGAGGCGATACCGGCGCGCCGGCTGCTCAAGGCCGGTACGCGCCTGCCGGCGGGGCCGGTGGCTTCGCCGGCCGTGGTGGTCGAGCCGCGCGCGCAGACGGCGCCGATGGCGCGCCTGGGCGACGTGGCGGACGATCCGGCGATCTGGGTCCATCCACGGGATGCGACGCGCTCGCGCGTGCTGGGCACGAACAAGAAGCAGGGCTTGATGGTGTACGACCTGCAGGGAAAGCAGCAGCAGTTTCTCGACGTGGGCCGCCTGAACAACGTGGACCTGCGCCAGGGCGTGACCATGGATGGCGAGTCGATGGACCTGGCCGTGGCCAGCCAGCGCGACGACAACAGCGTGGTGCTGTTCGGTGTCGACGCCGACGGCAAGATGGCCGAGCTGACCCGCTTCGCGACCGGTTTTCCCGAGGTGTACGGCATCTGCCTGTTCCAGCCGCGCAGCGGTGGGCTGGACGTGATCGTCAACGACAAGGGCGGGGCGTTCCGCCAGTTCCGTATTGCGAAGGGTAGCGGCGGGTGGAGCAGCACCTTGGCGCGCGAGTTCAAGGTGGACAGCCAGCCGGAAGGCTGCGTCGCCGACGACCGCAATGAGCGCCTCTTCATCGGCGAGGAAAAGCGCGGCGTGTGGACCCTGGCCGCGCGCGCCGATCAGCCGGCGGCGCGCAAGATGGTGCTCGCCGTCGGGCGTGACCTGCACGCCGATGTGGAAGGCATGGCGATATATGAAGGCGCGCAGGGCGCTTACCTGATCGTGTCGAGCCAGGGCGACAGCAGTTATGTGGTGCTCGACGCGGCAGCGCCGTACAAGGTGCGCGGGCGCTTCAAGGTGGGCTTCAATCTGGCCGAGGGGATCGATGGCACCTCCGACACCGATGGTCTGGATGTGACGTCGAAGAATCTGGGTGGGCCTTATGCGCAGGGCATGCTGGTGATCCAGGATGGGTACAAGCGCATGCCGGACGGGCCGCAAAACTTCAAGTATGTGAGTTGGGAGGACGTGGCGAGGGCTCTAAACCTATAAACGCCTACGCTTTGTCGTTCCTGCCATTGGCAGAAACGACTTCCCGCGCAGGGCCAGGCGCCCCCACGGCAACCCAAGTTTGTGCTGAAGCCATTGGCAGTTCGACGAACTTGGGTTCCCGCCTCTCCAGGAACTGGCTTCTGGACGCGATGGCGTCAGGTTCAGCGTTTTTCTGACCACAAACTTCAAAACCGTCATTCCCGCGTAGGCGGGAATCCAATTCCGTAGCGCAGTCACAGGCGGCTCGACGAACTTGGATTCCCGCAGGAATGACGGAGCTTAAGCTAGCGCCATTTGGAAGCGGCCACTGACTTTGTACAGTTCCAAGAGATTCGAGGAGTTTCCTTGAAACTGGAGGCTGCGCGGGAACGACGTGGGAGGGGGCGGGGGAGTGGTCAAAAAATCTACCGATGGTTTGTTCTGGATCAGTTCCAGGCGTGTGCAGGGGTTTGACTGAGCCCGCATTTGCGCTCAAAATTTCTTGATTCTCTTTCCTCACTCCGGTGCCCATCATGCTCAGTGCCATCCTGAAACTGCTGCTCCGCGAAGTTTCCCAGCTCGCCAAACGGGGCCGCAATTGGCTCACCTCCCTGGCCGCGGAACGCCGCACGGCGCTGCGTCTCGATCGCCTGGCCGACCGCCTGAGGGGAATGGGAATCAGAATCGACATCCTGCGCAAGCGCATGAACGAGGGCCGGCTCGACGAACCGCTCGACGCCGACGCCAGCCTGCGCGAAGCGCTAAGGGGACTCAAGGAGGATATCCGCACGGTACGCTGCCAGCTGTCCGTCCTGAGCGGGCCGGGCAGTTCGCCGCGTCTTCAGCGGGCGTTCGCCCGGCTGGCGGCCGTTGCCGAGAAAACCTACGCAGCCGCCGACAAACTTCAATGGGAAATCGATGAACACGACCAGATGGGCGGCGCACCGCAGGCGCCGCCAGCTACGCGCTTAAGCGCTTAACTGCGCGCCGCCGGGCAGCGCGTCGCTGCCTTGCGCGGTATCGATCGACTGGTGCTCGCGCAGCTTCATGGCGTCGCCCAGCATCACCAGCACCGGACCGTGGGCCGGTCCGAGGCCATGCGCCAGGGTCGCGAGGGTCAGGCGCAGGATGCGCTGCTCCGGACGACTGCAATTCTCGATCACCACCACCGGCGTATCCGGCCGGCGGCCCTGGTCCAGCAGGCGCTGGGCCGTCACGATCGCCTCGCGCCCACCCATGTACTGCACCAGGGTGTCGGAATCGGGAACCACCGTCATGTCGCCATGCTCGGGCGCGGTGCTGGACGTGAAAAACGCCACGCTGCGCGCCACGCCACGTTTGGTCAGCGGCTGCTTGGTCGCCGCCGCCGCCGCCACCGCGGTGGTAATGCCCGGCACCACTTCCACCTCGATGCCCATTTCTTCCAGCGCGCGCAGTTCTTCGTCGGCGCGTCCGAACAGCATCGGGTCGCCGCCTTTCAGGCGCACCACCAGCGCGTATTTGTGCGCGCTGTCGACCAGCTGCTTGTTGATGAAGGCTTGCGCCGTCGACAACTGGCCGCAGCGTTTACCCACCGCGATCTTCACAGCCTGTGGACACAGTGCCAGCATCTCGTCCGTCACCAAGGCGTCATGCAGCACCACGTCGGCCTGCGCCAGCAGGCGCGCGCCGCGCAGGGTGATGAGGTCCTGGGCGCCGGGGCCGGCGCCAATCAGATAGACTTTTCCGAGTGCTGACATACGTGTTCCTTTTGCTGGTGTTGACCTTGGCGCCGGCTATTTACGCTTCCAGCCGGATCATACCAGCGGCAACCGTCTGGTGAGTGACTTCATCGATCAAAATGAAGGCGCCCGTTGCGCGGATGTCGGCGTAGGCGTCGGCGGCCAGCGGCTGCTGCACGGTCACGCCGATGCGCGCGATGTCGTTCAGCTTCAAGCCTTCGGCCGCGTGGCGCTGCTGGGTATTGATGTCGAGCAGGCTGTCGATGGCGGTGACCTTGGCCGAAGTCTGCTTGGTGCCATGCTTGATCCAGTACTTGCGGCGCATGTCGAGCGGTTCGTCCGACATCCAGCACACATCCGCCTTGAGCGTCTTGAGCAGGGTGGCCGGCTGGTCGGCGCCGGCCAGCAGGTCGCCGCGCGAGATATCCAGGTATTCATTGAGCAGCAAGGTGATCGACTGTCCCACGACGGCCGACTGGTGCGAGCCTTCCAGGGTGAGGATATCCTTGACGGTGGCGCTCTGGCCCGATGGCTGCACCACCAGCTTGTCGCCTACACTGACCTTGCCCGCTTCGATGCGGCCCATGTAGCCGCGGAAGTCGTTCGCTTCGTGGCCGTTGTGGCGCGCTACGAGCTGCACCGGGAAGCGGAACGGGGCCGCGTGCGATTCGTCGTAGACCGACAGCGACTCTAACAGCGAAATCAGGGTCGGACCCTGGTACCAGGCCATTTTTTCGCTCGGCTCGACCACGTTGTCGCCGGTCAGGGCCGACAGCGGGATCGGCGTGATGTCCTTCAACCCCAGGGTGGTGGCGAATTCCTTGTACGCCTTGACGATGCGGTCGTACACGGCCTGGTCGTAGTTCACCAGGTCCATCTTGTTGACGGCGACGACCACGTGCTCGATCTGCAGCAGGTGGGCGATGGTCGAATGGCGCTTGGTCTGGATCAGCAGGTCGACGCCGCCGTCTTCGCGCAGCTTGACCTTGGAGACGTCGATCAGGATGATCACGGCGTCGGCGGTCGAAGCGCCGGTGACCATATTGCGGGTGTACTGCTCGTGGCCCGGCGTGTCGGCGATGATGAATTTGCGCTTGGGCGTGGCGAAGTAGCGGTAAGCCACGTCGATGGTGATGCCCTGTTCGCGTTCGGCTTCCAGGCCGTCGGTCAGCAGCGACAGGTCGACGGCATCGCCCACGGTGCGCTTGTGCTTCGAGCGCGACATGGCGTCGAGCTGGTCGGCGAAGATGCCTTTGCTGTCGAACAGCAGGCGCCCGATCAGGGTGCTCTTGCCATCGTCGACCGAGCCGGCGGTGATGAAGCGCAGCAGTCCCGATACCGCGTCCGGGCGTTCGCCATTTTGGCTTTTAGTAGTGGTGTCAATACGGGCGTTCATCAGAAGTATCCTGCTTTCTTGCGTTTTTCCATCGAGGCTTCGGAGGTCTGGTCGTCCATCCGGGTGGCGCCGCGTTCGGTGATCTGGGTGATGGCGGTTTCGGCGATGATCGCTTCGACCGTCGATGCGTCCGACGAGACAGGGCAGGTGCACGAAATGTCGCCCACGGTGCGAAAGCGCACCACCTGGGTTTCGACAGTCTCGCCTTCGAGGGCCGGGGTCAGGTCGGTCAGGGGCACCAGCAAGCCGTTGCGCGCAATGACCTGGCGCTCGTGCGCGAAATAGATCGGCGGCAGCGCCAGTTTTTCGCGCTGGATGTAGAGCCATACATCGAGCTCGGTCCAGTTCGAGATCGGGAACACGCGCATGTTTTCGCCCGGGTGCACGCGGGTGTTATACAGGTCCCACAGTTCCGGGCGCTGCGCCTTCGGGTCCCACTGGCCGAATTCGTCGCGGAAGGAAAAGATGCGTTCCTTGGCGCGCGCTTTTTCTTCGTCGCGCCGTGCGCCGCCGATGCAGGCGTCGAATTTGTGTTCGGCGATCGTCTCCAGCAAGGTCACCGCTTGTGCGGCATTGCGCGAGTCGGTCAGCGGATTACGCAGGCGCACGGTGCCGCGCTTGATCGAATCTTCGACCGAACCGACGATCAGGCGTTCACCCAGTTCGGCCACGCGGGCGTCGCGGAAGGTGATCACTTCGGCGAAATTGTGGCCGGTGTCGATGTGCACCAGCGGGAACGGGAATTTACCCGGCCGGAAGGCTTTTTCGGCGAGGCGCAGCAGTACGACCGAGTCTTTCCCGCCCGAGAACAGCAGGGCGGGGTTGGCGCATTCGGCGGCGACTTCGCGCAGGATGTGGATCGCTTCCGATTCGAGCGTATCCAGGTGGCGCGCGTTGACGTCGGTCAGCACGCGCGGGGTATCGGTCAGTGTAGTCATGGTGGCGAGGCCTATGTTTTCTTATGGTGGCGCGCAAGCAGACGCGTTACGCAGCCACGGATTTAATGCGGATCAGTTTACCATCGACCAGGTGCAGGCCGCATTCCTTGGAGTCCGGGTTTTCCCACCACCAGCGGCCGGCGCGCACGTCTTCGCCCGGTTCCACGGCGCGCGTGCAGGGTGCGCAGCCGATCGAGGGAAAGCCCTGGTCGTGCAGCGCGTTGTACGGCACGCCGTTGTCGCGGATGTAGTTCCACACATCGGTCTCCGACCAGTCGGCCAGGGGATTGAACTTGACCATGCCGTGCGCGGCATCGTCTTCCTGGATGTCGAGCTGCGCGCGCGTGGTCGATTGCGCGCGGCGCTGGCCCGTTACCCAGGCCTTGTTGCCGGCCAGGGCGCGTCCCAGCGGTTCGACCTTGCGGATGCGGCAGCACTCGCGCCGCATGTCCACGCTCTCGTAAAAGGCGTTCAGGCCGTGCTGCGCCACGTAAGTGTCCACCGCTTCCGGCTGCGGTTTGTACAGCGCGATGTCGTAGCCGTAGCTATCCTTGACCTGGCCCAGTACCGCCAGGGTTTCCGGATGCAGGCGGCCGGTTTCGAGCGAGAAGATCCCGATCGGCAGCTGCGCCTTGAGAATCAGATCGGTCAGGACCATGTCTTCGGCGGCCAGGCTGGAGGCAAACACCGCTGGCGAGTATTCGGCGGCGATGCGCTCCAGGGTGGCGCGGGTGCTGGCGACGAGGGCGGAGATATCGTTCATGCGTGCCTCAGATGCCGTAGCCGACGTCGGCGCTGTCGATGCGCACGTCGCGTTCGTGACGGCGGAACAGCGGCGCCTTGATGTCGACCGAGGCCTGGTACACCTCGGAGAAATCGGTCAAGCCCTTGAGCGCATCGTGGATGTTGCGATCCTGGCGCGTGGCAAAGGCGTCGAAGCCGCAGCGCTGCATCTGGAACAGCTGGTCGCGCAGCACGTCGCCGATGGCGCGCAGTTCGCCCTGGTAGTTCAGGCGCATGCGCAGGTTGAACGCGGTCGAGTAGCCGCGGCCGTCGGTAAACTTGGGGAAGTCGATGGCGATGACGGCGAATTTGTCCAGATCGTCCTTGAGCGCTTCGGCGCGTTCGTCGGGCGCGAGCCAGACGCCGATGTCGGCGCGGGCGGCCAAGGATGCGCGCTGCGCCTGCCACACCGTCAGCGGGACGATGACTTTTCCTTGCGGGACCACGACCGTGTCGGGCGCTTCGGCGGCAACGCCGGCGTCAAGCTCAGGCACGGCCAGGCGCAGCACGCTCCAGTCGTCGGCGACGACCGCGCGCTGTTTGATGATCTCTTTGTGCGACTCAAGCATAGTGGTCTTCTCCAACCAGTTCGCCCGCCTTGATCGGCGTGGCATAGACATGTTCCTTGAACGGCGCCACACCAAGGCGCTGGGCGGTGTCGACAAACCGTTCATCTTCGTGGCGTTCGCGCACGTACACTTGCAGCAGGCGGTCGACCACTTCCGGCATTTGCAGCGCCGAGAACGACGGGCCGATGATCTTGCCGATGGCCGCATTGTTGCCTTGCGCGCCGCCGATCGAGACCTGGTACCACTCGCTGCCATCCTTGTCGACACCGAGCACGCCGATGGAGCCGACGTGGTGGTGGCCGCAGGCGTTGATGCAGCCCGAGATATTCAGTTCAATCTCGCCGATGTCGTGCTGGTAGTCGATGTCGTCGAAGCGCTCCGCGATCGCGGCGGCAATCGGGATCGACTTGGCATTGGCCAGCGAGCAGAAGTCGCCGCCCGGGCAGCAGATGATATCGGTGAGCAGACCGATATTCGGCGTGGCCAGGCCGTGCGCCTTGGCTTCCTGCCACAGCGCGAACAGGGCCGATTGCTTCACGTCGGCCAGCACCAGGTTTTGCTCGTGCGTCACGCGCAGTTCGCCGAAGCTGTAGCGGTCCGCCAGGTCGGCCACGAAGTCGATCTGGGTCGCGGTGGCGTCGCCCGGCGGCACGCCGGTCTTTTTCAGCGACAGCAGCACCACACTGTAGCCCGGCACCTTGTGCGCCTTGACGTTACGGGTCAGCCAGTTGCCGAAAGCCTTGTTGTCGGCATGTTCCGCGCGCACGTCGATGTTCGGCAAGGTTTCGTAGGCCGGCGGCGTGAAGTAGGCCGCCACGCGCGCCATCTCGTCGTCGGTCAGGGTGGAGGCGCTGTCTTTCAGGTCGACCCATTCTTCTTCGACCTGGCGCGTGAATTCCTCCACGCCCATGGCCTTGACCAGGATCTTGATGCGCGCCTTGTACTTGTTGTCGCGCCGGCCGTAGCTGTTATACACGCGCATGACCGCTTCGATATAGGTCAGCATGTGACGCCACGGCAGGAATTCGCGCACTACGCTGCCCAGGATCGGGGTACGGCCCATGCCGCCGCCGACCATGACCTTGAAGCCAATCTCGCCATCGTCGTTGTGAACCACGGTCAGGCCGATGTCGTGCACGGCAATCGCGGCGCGGTCTTCCACGGCGCCGTTGATGGCGACCTTGAACTTGCGCGGCAGGGCGGCGAATTCGGGATGGAAGGTACTCCACTGGCGCAGTACTTCCGCGTACGGGCGCGGATCGATGATTTCGTCCGCGGCCACGCCGGCGTATTCGTCGGAGGTGATGTTGCGGATGCAGTTGCCCGAGGTCTGGATGGCGTGCATCTCGACCGAGGCCAGGTCGCTCAGGATCTCTGGTGTCTGTTCGAGTTCGATCCAGTTGAACTGGATGTTCTGGCGGGTCGTGAAGTGGCCGTAGCCGCGGTCGTACTTGCGGGCGATGTGGCCGAACATGCGCATCTGGCTTGATGACAGCAGGCCGTACGGCACGGCGATGCGCAGCATGTAGGCGTGGCGCTGCATGTAAAGGCCATTTTGCAGGCGCAGCGGCAGGAATTCGGCTTCGGTCAGCTCATCGTTGAGACGGCGCTCCACCTGGCTGCGGTATTGCGCGATGCGTTCCCTGACGATGAGGTGGTCGTATTTGTCGTAACGGTACATATGTCATCCTGAGATTTGGTGTGCCCTTTTTTGGGGCTTCTTCGGGGGCATCGGCGTGAGACTGTCCCCAAACTAGCCTCAATAGTAATAAACTCATCCTTTATTCCAAAGGACTAAGAATTTATTTGCTTATATGCGTATCCGGCATAAGCATTCTTATAAAATGCTGGTAGATATTTATTTTGAGTATCTTTCCGGCCTGCGAGAGCAAAAAAGCAATGAACCTTCATCAATTACGCTTCGTGCGCGAAGCCGTGCGGCAGAATTACAACCTGACCGATGCGGCCAAAGCCTTGTTTACATCCCAGCCCGGGGTGTCGAAAGCGATTATCGAGCTTGAAGAAGAGCTCGGTGTTGACATTTTCACCCGTCATGGCAAGCGCATCCGCGGCTTGACCGAGCCCGGCCGGCTGGTGCTGGAGTCCGTCGAGCTGATCATGCAAGAGATCGACAGCCTGAAACGCATCGGCAAGGAGTACGCGGCCCAGGACAGCGGCAGCTTCACCATTGCCACCACGCACACCCAGGCGCGCTACACCTTGCCCAGAGTGGTGCAAGCCTTCATGCTCAAGTATCCCAAGGTCCGTTTGTCTCTGCTCCAGGGCAACCCGCGCCAGATCGCCGAGATGGTCCAGCGCGACCAGGCCGACCTGGCGATAGCCACCGAATCGATCGCCGGTATTGACGGACTGATCACATTGCCCTGCTACCAATGGGAGCACATGGTGGTGGTGCCGCCCGACCATCCGCTGTTGAAATCGAAGGCGGTGTCCCTGGAAGAAATCGCCACCTACCCGCTGATCACCTACGATGGCGCCTTCGCCGGGCGCAGCAAGATCGACCATGCTTTCGGCCTGCGCGGACTGAAACCGGACGTGCTGCTCGAAGCCATCGACGCCGATGTCATCAAAACCTATGTGGAACTTGGCATGGGTATTGGTATCATAGCGGGCATGGCCTTCGACGCCGAGCGCGACAAGAACCTGCGCGCCATTCCGGTGGGGCACCTGTTCGGCATGAATATTTCGAGGGTGGCCGTCAAGCAGGGCGCCTATCTGCGCAGCTATATCTATACCTTCATCGAATTGCTGGCGCCGACCCTGAACCGCAAGCTGGTCGAGTCGGCCATGAGCGGCACCAAAGAAACTTACGAGCTGTAAAGCACTTGTACCAAGCAACTCACATCAAGAAAAATATGATCACCGAACAATCCGCACAGTTTTACGCCAAGAGCGCCTCCAACCACGACCGCATCTACGACCGGCCGGAACGCAAGGACGACCTGGCCGCCATGCGCGGCCACGTGGCCGAGACCCTGCGCGGCCACACCGTGCTGGAACTGGCCTGCGGCACCGGTTACTGGACCGCCGTCATCGCCGCCACGGCCGACAAGGTGGTCGCCACCGATATCAATCCCGAAATGATCGCGCTGGGCAAGCTGCGCGCGCTGCCTCTTGAGAAGGTGGAATTCAAGGTGGCGGACGCCTGGAACTTGCCGGCCGACATAGGCAGCTACACGGCCGTGTTCGTCGGCTTCTGGTGGTCGCACGTCAAGCGCGAAGAGCAGGAACGCTTCCTGGCGCAATTGCGCAGCAAGGTCGGCGACGATATGTTCATCGTGCTGCTGGACGATGTGTATGTGGAAGGCAGCAGCGACACCGTGGCCCGCACCGATATGGAAGGCAATACCTACCAGATCCGCATCGCGCCCGATGGCGAACGTTACGAGATTCCCAAGACCTACCCGTCCGACAGCGCGCTGCGCAAGAAGCTGGCCTCGTCGGTGCGCGAGATCCGGATCGTGCGCCTGGAATACTACTGGCTGCTCACCTGCCGGTTGAAATAAATCAGCGGGGCGCGCTCGATCCGCCCAGTTTCGCACTGGCCGCGATCAGCAGCATCGCGCAGCCGAGTCCGGCGAACGCCACGGGCAGGCTGGTGGCGTGCGCCACAAACCCGATTGCCGCCGGCCCCGCCAGGATGCCGGCGTAGCCGAGCGTGGTGATCGCCCCGATTGCCAGGCTGGCCGGCATCGCGCGCTGGCTGCCGGCCGCGGTGAATAAAATGGGCACGATATTCGAGGCG
Source organism: Massilia antarctica (assembly GCF_015689335.1). Taxonomy (GTDB): domain Bacteria; phylum Pseudomonadota; class Gammaproteobacteria; order Burkholderiales; family Burkholderiaceae_D; genus Telluria_A; species Telluria_A antarctica. Next base: position 3,829,068 of record NZ_CP065053.1, read on the forward strand.
CCCAGCCCGATCAGCACGAATCCAGCCAGCATGCCCGCCACCGACTGCGCCAATACCGTGCAGAAAAAGCCGGCGGCCGCGCACAGGCCGCCCAGCAGCAGCACCCGTTGGCCGCCCAGCTTGCCCACCACCTTGTCGCCCGTCAGGCGGCCGACGGTCATGGCGACAGCAAAGGCCGCGTAGCCGAGGCCACCCTGGCTGGCGCCTGTACCTGGCAAGAGTCCTGCCGTCAGCAGCAGGGCGCTCCAGTCGAGGATCGCGCCTTCGGCCAGGAAGCACAGGAAGCACAGGGCGCCGATCAAGATCACCGCGCCGTGCGGCATCACGAAGATGGGCGCATCGCGCACCTGCGCATCGGTCTCGCGCAGCAGGCCGCCGGCCGCCCCGGCCAGGACGGCGGCAACCAGCAGGGCCAGTACGATGGCCGATGCGGTCGCCCCCAGGCCCAGCCACAGCAGCAGCGCCATGCTGCCCGCGCCGAGGAAGCCGCCCACGCTGAACAAGCCGTGAAAGCCGGACATCAGCGCTTTGCCGCTGTGCTTTTCCACCACGACCGCCTGGATATTCATCGCCACGTCCAAGGTGCCGATGGCGGCGCCGAAGGCAAACAGCACGCAGCCGAGCAGCAGCGGGCCGGGCGCGAAAGCCAGCCCCGGCAACACCAGGCAGACCAGCAAGCCGGAGCACAGCACCACCGGACGGCAGCCGAAACGCGCCGTGAGGAAACTGGTGGACGGCATGGCCAGCAAGGATCCCGCGCCCAGGCACAGTAACAGCAAGCCGAGCTGCGCTTCGCCCAGGCCCAGGCGCAGCTTGGCCAGCGGCACCAGCGGCGCCCAGGCCGACATGGCCAGGCCGGCGGCAAGAAAAGCCAGGCGGGTGGAAAGGCGTTGTTGCGCTTCGCTGTGGGGCATGGTTTCTTTCGAAAATGGTTAGAGCTCAGCTCTGCGCGGCGCGCAGCACGCGCACGCCGCGCGCCGCGAACGCATCGGCCTGGCGCACATCGATATCATGCTCGGCGACCAGAACGGTCAGACTGGCCGCCGCCAGCACCGCGTACGGCGCGGCCGTGCCGACCTTGTCGTTGGTGGTGGCGACCAGCACCGTCTTGCTGAGAGCGGCGACGCGGCGCTTGAATTCGGCTTCCTCGAAATGGATGGCGCTCACGCCGGCCTGGGCATCGACGCCGCAGGCGCCCAGGATGTACAGGTCGGGGCAGATCAGTTCCAGTTCGCGTAGCGCGGTCGCGCCGATGCTGGCCCCCGTCTCGGCATGGATGCGCCCGCCAATCACGATCAGGTCGACCAGCGGCTTGTCGACCAGCGCGGCGGCAATCGCCGGGGCGTTGGTGATCACGGTCAGCCGCTGTTCGCCGAGCGCGGCCGCGATGGCCAGGTTGGTCGAGCCGGCATCGATGAAGACGACCTTGCCGGGCGTCACGCAGGGCGCGGCCGCGGCCGCGAGGCGCGCCTTGCGGCCGGCCTGGACACTGCGGCGCTGGGCCGGGGTGCCGCCTGGCGCGGCCGGGAGCGGCATGCGCAGGGCGCCGCCATAGACTTTCTGGCACAGGCCGGCCGCGGCCAGGTCGCGCAGATCGCGCCGGATGGTGTCTTCGGACACTTGCAGCCATTGCGCCAGATCGGGCGCGAGCACCCGGCCATCGGTTTGCAGGCGTTGCAGGATCAGGGCATGGCGTTCCTGCAAGAGGAGGGGATCGGTCGGCATGGGGGCATTCAAACAGGCTGGAATGCGCACAAATATACATGAATACGCACAAACGTGCAAGCAGGCATAAAAAAAGCCCCGCGAGCTGCGAGGCAACTTGCGGGGCTTTTGTATCAAGCAGCGCGCCTGGGCGCGCCAGTCAATTTAGAACGCGTGACGCACGCCGACCGAGAAGGCCGATGGGTCCGAACCGAACGCGGTGACCGGTGGGGTCACGTTGGCGCCCGCGGCGTTGATGCCGAAGACAGCCTTGTCGTTGTTACGGATCGTTGCGTACGAAGCGTACACATTGGTGCGCTTCGACAGGGCGTACGAGTAAGCCAGCGAGAAACCGTTGCCTTTGGCGCCGTTGTCCAGTTTGCTTTGCTGCAAGTTGGTGTAGATCTTGTTGCTGCCGAAGGTGTACGACACGCCAGCATTGGCCTGCTTGTACGTATTGTTGTTGCCGGTTGGGTTGGCAACCATGTAGTTACCACGGATGTCGAAGGCGCCGAAGGTGAAGCCTGCGCCGAAGATCATTTCGCGGTCGTCGCCCGACAGCAGACGCTCGATCTGGTGGTAACCGGCACCGACGTAGACGTTGTTGGCTTTGTACTCAACTGCCAGGCCCATCAGATCCTTGGAAGCTTCGTGAGCAGGCGTTTCGCCCAGGCCGTAAGCTGCGCTGATGACTACGCCGCCCATCGAGTTCGATTTGTAGTTGACCGAGTTGCTGATGCGACGGGTCAGACGGTCGGTGCCGAAGGAATTCAGGTTCGAACCGTAGAAGCCCTGGCCGTTGATATCGCTTGCACCAGCGACGTCAGCGATCGGGGTGTACTCGCGGCCCAGCAGTACGGTGCCGAAACCACCCTTGACACCGACGACCGAACGGCGGCCGAACAGGGATTCATCTTGCTTGCCGCTGTCGATGGCAACGCCAGCTTCCAGGTTGAACACAGCGCTCAGGCCATTGCCCAGATCTTCAACGCCACGGAATCCGATACGGCTGGTCGACTGGTTGCCCGAGTTGACGACCGTACGGCGGCCGTCTTTAGCGCCGGTGTCCTCTTTCGCCAGCGCAGCGTCAGCCACACCGTAGATCGTGACGCTCGATTGAGCGGAAGCGCACAGAGGAATCGCAGCGGCCAGGACAGCAGCCATCAGTTTGCATTGCATATAAATCTCCAAAAAGTTTGCACAGATAAGTGTCGATTAACCAGGGATGCTCTTAATCGGACGTAATTATAGCTTCCACGTATGTCAAATCCATGACAAAGTGAAATGTTGTGAAAAAGAGACAGGCTTGATTTGCCCCGGAACAGGGCGTCAATACCGGCTAATTGCACGCTTTGAGTGCACTAAATGTGACATCGGATAAATGCTGCGGCGCCGCATATCGCCCGTGGTTGCGGGCGGTCTGGGAAATGTCAGGGAGCCGGGGGCGGCAGGGGGCGGGGCCGTTCCGGTGCGGCGGCGCCGCGCTCGGCACCCGGCTCGTCGTGCATGCTTTCGGGCAATGGCAACACGATATCGATGCGGGTTCCGGGCGGATCGTCGCTGCTGACGGTGATTTCACCCTGCATGCCCCACACCCGTTCGCGCATGCCGATCAGGCCCAAGGATTGCGCTTTTTCCATGTCGGCGGCTTTGATTCCGCGCCCGTCGTCGCGGATCGAGACCAGCAGCTGGCCATCGATGCGGTAGACATACATGGTCACATTGCTGGCCCCGGCATGGCGGGCGATATTGGTCAGCGCTTCCTGGACGATGCGGAAAATGGCGGTGCTGGCCGTATCGTCGAGGCGCAGCTCGGCTTCGTCGGCGAACAGGGAACAGGCGATGCCGTGCCGTTCGACGAATTCGTCGCGCAAGCCCTGCAGCGCGAAATACAGGCCGCCCTCGTCGAGCGCGCGCGGGCGCAGGTTGGTGGCGATGCGGCGCAGCGAGGTGATGGCGGTCAGGAGGTTCTCTTCCATGCCTTTCATCAGGCGCTGGCCGTTGCTGCCGGTGCCGGGCTCCTTTTGCAGCAGGTTCAAGTCCATGCGCAAGGAGGCCAGCAGCTGGCCAAGGTCGTCGTGCAGTTCGCGCGCGATGTGGGCGCGCTCTTCCTCGCGCACGGTTTGCAGGGCCGACGAGAGCTGGCGCAACTGGGCATGCGAGCGCGACAGCTTTTCCTGCACCTGCTGGCGCTCGGTCACGTCGCGCAGGATGATGGTATAGATGGTGCGGTCGGCTTCGATCATGCTCGATATCGAGCCTTCCAGGGGGAAGGTTTCGCCGCTGGCGCGCACGCCGGTGACGGCGTAATCGGTGGCGCGGCGGCCCGCGCGCCCGGCCACGTCGCCGAAATAGGCGGGCGCGGCGTCGCCGGTGACGGTCGGCAGCGGGGCGATGAATTGCTGCAGCGGACTGCCCTGCATCTGTTCCACGGTGGTCGAGAACATCGCCGCGGCCGACGGATTGGCCAGCACGATGGTCTGGGTGTCGTCGGTGGAGATGATCGCTTCGCTCGCGTTCTGGATGATCTCGCGGCTGTGGCTGCGCGCAAAGCGCGGCCAGCGGTTATACGCGAACAAGCGCGCGAGGGAGTGGCCGCCCAGCAAACCGAGGACGAACATGACCGGACCCCAGCTCAGGAAGCGGAAAGAACGCTGTTGTGCCATGCGCGCCTGCCGTCGATGGCCCGCGGGACGCGGACCGTGGGCTGATTGTAAAAGCGGGGTGAATGCACGCCTTGAGGCGCGACAAACGGGGTCGAATGCGCAGCGCACTGCGCGGTGGGATACGGAGGCTCATGGCGTGTCGCTAGATGGTGCATGGAACGGAAGGGGGCGCCGCGGCCGGCGCGGGACGGGATCGGTTCACATCTGCTTGAACAGGTGCAGGAAGCTGCGGCTCACTTCGAGCTTGTCGGGCTTGCCCTTGATGAGCACCAGATGGCGCCCGCGGATGTCGCGCGTCACCCCTTCGATGGCATTGACGTTGACCAGGGTGGCGCGGTGGATTTGCCAGAACAGCGCCGGATCGAGTTCCTCGGCCAGGTCGCGCACCGGCTTGCGGATCAGCGCTTCGAAGCGCTCGGTCTGCACGCAGGTGTATTTTTCGTCGGAGCGGAAAAACAGGATATCTTCGACCGGAATCATGCGCAAGTCCTGGCCGATGCTGGCCTGGATCCATTGCAGGTAGGTGGGCTTGGGCGCCGCCATTTTCTCGGCCAGCTGGGACAGCATGGCCGTGACACTGTCGTTGACCGCTTCCTTCGGCTTGGCCAGGCGCGACTTGAGCCGGTCCACCGTCACCTGCAGGCGCTCGGCCTCGGGCGGCTTGAGCACGTAATCGACGGCGCCGCGCTCGAAGGCTTCGACCGCGTACTGGTCGTAGGCGGTGACAAACACGATGTTGGTGCCGGCGCCGATGGCGCGCGCCGCTTCCATGCCGCTCTTGCCCGGCATGCGGATATCGAGGAAGGTCAGGTCGGGCTTGAGCTGGCCGACCAGCTCGATCGCCTCGTCGCCGTTTTTCGCCTCGCCGACGATTTCCAGCTCGGGCCATGCCTGGTTCAGGCGCAGGCGCAACTGGTCGCGCATCAATCTTTCGTCGTCAGCAATAATAGCGGTAGGCATGGTCCGGTTCTGGTGGAAGGCAAGAGTGCCAATTATTCAATGAAACCAGGCTTTAATCAATCGATTCCTTGGTGCCTCTTTGTTTATCGCTCACTTCGACACCTGGTAGGGCACTTCGATGGTGGCGATCACGCCGCTGGGCACGTTGGCTGCGATGTGCAACTGCCCCAGGTCGCCGTGCAAGAGTTTCAAGCGTTCGCGGATCGTCATCAGGCCCAGGCCGGTGCCATCGCTGGGGAACACGCCGAAGCCGACCCCGTCGTCGCTGACGATCACGCGCAGCTTGTTATGGGCGACTTCGGCAAGGATGCGCAGCGAACCGCCTTCCGGCTTGCATTCGAGGCCATGCTTGATGGCGTTCTCGACCATCGACTGCAGCATCATCGGCGGAAAGGCGGCGCTGCGCAAACCCTCGGGAATCTGCATATCGACCCGCAGGCGCTCTTCCATCCGCATTTTCAGCAGGCTCAGGTAAGCCTTGACCATGTCCGCTTCGCGCCCGAGATTGGTGACGACGGCGTTGTCGCGCATCTGCGGCAGTACCGCGCGCAGGTACTGGATCAGGCTGCGCTGCATGGCCGAGGCGCGCGGCGGGTCGGTTTCGATCAGGTACTCAACCGAGGCCAGGGTATTGAACAGGAAATGCGGCTCCACCTGGGCCTGCATCATCTGCATGCGCGCCTCGGACAGCTGGCGCTGCATCGATTCGCGCTCGGCGGCGGCGTTGGCGGTCTGGGTTTCGGCCTCGGCGCGCTTTTTGCCGCCCACCAGCGCCTTGGTGGCGAACAGGGCCAGCACCAGCAACGAAATGAAACTCTTGAACCAGGTCGAGGCTTGGCCGTGATACACCTTCACTTTTTCCTCGGCCGCATTTTCGACGGCCGCCTCGATCGCGCTCGACAAGCCTTCGACGATCTGGGGTGGCAGCGCGACCCGCACTTCGCCGTCGGCCGCGCCCGGCACCACCAGCGCCGGCGGCGTCTCCGGCACGGTCGCCGGCGCCGGTTTGGCGCCATGTTCGGGCGGCGCGGCGGGCTCGGGCGCCTGCGGCGCTTCGGGCGGCTCGGGCGGCTCGGGCGGCGCGCTGCGCTTCTTGGGCGGGCTGTAGCTGATGCCGCCGTCGTCGAAGATGATATTGCCTTCGTGCTTGTCGCGCTTGCGCTGGGGGCGCACCTCGACCACGTCCGCGCCCGAAAACAATTCATTTTGCAGGATCGAGGCGGCAATCAGGGCCAGCGCCGCGAACAGGAAAAACTTCCACCACGATAGCTGGGTCACCCAGGTGGCGGTGCCGTCGAAGGCGCGGTGCAGCCAGGCCAGAACGGTCGCGATGGTTGGCTCGGGAGGGCGGCGTGCTTCCATGATGGCTGATTTCCGTGAGATTCAAAAGACAATTGTGCAAGCGGCGAGTGTAACTGCTGCGCTCTCCCATCGCCGCAAAAAGCGCCGCGTGGCGACGAATACTGATGAGATGTTGTAACTTTAGGACGAAGGCCTGGACAAGGCGCGGCGTTTGCGACAGGCTGCATAATTCGGGGAACGGACTGCGCCGCCGCCAGCCGCGGCGCCCCTGCAACGCCGCTTGTGGCGCCATTGCCCGCGGCGCCCGGGATCGACCCGCAGCGGCCGTTTTGCGCGGTATGATACTGGATAGAACCGGTCGCGGCCGGCCCGCTGTTGCACCTGACTAAGGGGATGTCATGTCTGCCGATGCAAAAAAATACCGTTTGATCACGCGCAGCGATTTCGACGGCCTGGTCTGCGCCGTCCTGCTCAAGCACCTGAACCTCATCGACGATATCCTGTTCGTCCATCCCAAGGATATGCAGGACGGCAAGATCGTGGTCAGCGACAGCGATATCACCACCAACCTGCCGTACGCGGCCGGGGTGCACCTGGCGTTCGACCACCATCTGTCCGAAACCATCCGCAACACCGGCGAGCGCGGCAACCACATCATCCATCCCGAAGCGCCCTCGGCGGCGCGGGTGGTGTACGACTACTATGGCGGCGCCTCGGCCTTCCCGGCCGCCTGGTTCGACATGATGGCCGCCGTCGACAAGGGCGACGCGGCCCGCTTCAACCAGCAGGAAGTGCTCGATCCGCACGGCTGGGACTTGCTCAACTTCCTGATGGATGCGCGCACCGGGCTGGGACGCTTCCGCGACTTCCGCATTTCGAATTACGCGCTGATGATGGACTTGATCGACTATTGCAAAAATCATACAATCGATGACATCATGGCCCTGACCGACGTCAAGGAGCGCATGGACCTGTACTTCGAGCACAATGCCATGTGCAAGGAGCAGATCCGGCGCTGCGCCACCGTGCACCGCAACCTGGTCGTGCTCGACCTGCGCGAAGAGGAAACGATTTACGCCGGCAACCGCTTCATCATCTACGCCTTGTTCCCGGAAACGAATATCTCGATCCATGTGCTGTGGGGGCTGAAAAACCAGAATACCGTGTTCGCCACCGGCAAATCGATCCTGAACCGTACGTCGCGCACCAACATTGGCGCGCTGATGCTCGAATACGGCGGCGGCGGGCACGAAAACGCCGGCACCTGCCAGGTCTCGAACGAACTGGCCGAAGAAGTGCTGGGCGCGCTGATCCAGCGCATCACCAGCGAAGGCTGAGCGCGGCCGCGGCGCCGGTGGACCGCCTCAGGCCGCCGGCGCGGCGACCAGCATGTCGTGCAAGGCATGCTCGGCCAGCGGGGCGCTGAAATACGTGCCTTGCAGTTCGTCGCACAGATTGTTCCGTAAAAACTCCATCTGCACCCGCGTTTCGACCCCCTTGGCGATGACCCTGGCGCCAAGATCGTGGCCGACGTCAATCAGCGCCTTGGCCAGCGCGCCGCTGCGCGCGTCGGCCGTGATCTGGTGTGTCGCCGTCTTGGCCAGCTTGACGTGGGTCAGCGGCAGCTTTTGCAGGAAATTCAGATTCGACAAGCCGCCGCCGAAGGCATCGATCGCACGCAGCACGCCCAGGTCGTTGAGCTGCGAGATCACTTCCACGCCCAGGTGCTGGTTGGTGTGGAGGCTGTCTTCGCGCAACGCGAGTTCGAGCTGGGTCGGGGCGATCCGGTGTTTGTGCAAGGTGGCGGCGATGCGCTCGACATAGCCGGACTGGGAAAATTCGCGGTGCGAGGCATTGACCGCCACCGGCAGCGGCGCCAATCCGGCGCTGTTCATGCGCTGCATGAACAGGCACGCTTCGTCGAGCACATAGTCGCCAATGGCGGCGATCATGCCGTTTTCCTCGGCTTCGGGCAGGAATGAGACTGGCGCCAGCACGCCCAGTTCGGGGTGGCGCCAGCGCAGCAAGGCTTCCAGTCCCTGGATGCGGCCGCTGCGCAGGCAAATTTGGGGCTGGTACAGCAGGAAAAACTCGTGGTGCTCGAGCGCGCCGCGCATCGCGTCTTCGAGCTTTTGCTTGGCCTGGGTGGTCGACTTCATGTCGGCCGAAAAGAAGTGCACCTCGCCCGTCTTGGCCGCCTTGGCGTGGTACATGGCCACATCGGCCGCGCGCACCAGGTCGAGCGCGCCGCTGCCATCGTGCGGGAACACGCTCACGCCGATGCTGCCGCCGACCGCGATGTCGGTCGCATTGAAGCTGACCGGCTCCGACATGCTCACGCGCAGGCGTTCGATCATGCGCAGGGTGTAGCGCAGCGAAGGCTGGTTGACCAGGACCAGCACGAATTCGTCGCCCGACAGGCGCGCCACCGTATCGCTCTCGCGCACCGACGATTGCAGGCGCCGCGCCACCATCTTGAGCACTTCGTCGCCCGCTTCGTGGCCATAGCTGTCGTTGATCTGCTTGAAGCCGTTGAGGTCGATCAGCACCGTCGCCACCAGCGACTTGTTGCGCTGGGCCATATGCAGCGCCTGTTCCAGCCGGTCCCACAGCAAGGTGCGGTTGGCCAGCCCGGTCAGCGCATCGTGGTTGACCTCGTGTTCGAGGTGGGCGGTGCGCTGCTTGACGGCCGTCACGTCGTTGATGACGCCGATAAAGTGGGTGACCTTGCCGCGTCCATCGCTCACCGGCGTGATGGTCAGGTCGTTCCAGAAAATGTCGCCATTCTTGCGCCGGTTGCGAAATACCACATTGACCTCGCGCCGCTCGCGCACGGCCGCGCGCAGCTGCTCGCGTTCGGCTTCGTCCATGCCGGGCACGCCCATGAAGCGCGGATCGCGCCCCAGCACTTCATCGGCGCCATAGCCGGTGATGCGCTCGAAGGCCGGGTTGGCGTACTCGATCGGATTGTCGGCGCCGGCGCAGCGGCTGATCACCAGGCCGTTGCTGGTGGCGTGCAGGGCGCGCTCGCGCAGGCGCAGCCGTTCTTCCTGGGCGCGCCGTTCGGAAATGTCCAGACCCATGCCGCACAGGTAATGGCGGCCGCGGCAACTGATGCGCGCCCCGCACAGCAGATAGGGCGTGGCGTGGCCGTACTTGTCGAGATAATCCGCTTCCACCATGACCTGGATGTCATGCTCGAAGACGTTGCGGAAATTGGCGGCGATGATGCGCTTTTCGGCCAGATCGTACATGTCGAGCGCGTTGGCGCGGCTGACCTCGTCGGAACTCATGGCCGTGACCTGCTCCAGGGTCTTGTTCCACACAACGAAGCTGCCATCGTGGCGCAGCACGTAGAACGTGCCCGGCAGTACATCGATGATGCTCGACAGCGGCATGCGTCCGACCACTGCGGTATCGGGCTCGTCGCAGGCGCCGTCGAGCACGGCGACGACATGCGTGAGCGCGCCGTCGTGCGCGAACTGGGGCAGCAAGGTCAGGAAGATGGAATGGACGCTGCCGTCGGCGCGCATGAATTCGAGCTCGGCGGCGTCGCAATCGCTGGGGAAATCGGCCCAGCGCTGGCGGTACGCGCGGTTGCCCTGCTCGCTGAGCAAGGCCGTCAGGGGTTGGCGCAGGGCGTCGGCGGCGCGAATGCCGAGCACTTTTTCGCAGCCGCCGTTCCAGGTAAGGATGTGGCCGTTTGCATCGATCAGCACGGCGGCAAATGGGGCGTTCTCGCTGGCAGGCATGCGCCTCTCCAATGATGATGAAAGAGGTTGGACATGCAAAACGGGCGGTGGTTCGCCGGCGCCGGCAAATTACATCAAAAGACCTGGGAGGGGTGCGCCGGCGCGCGCAAGGCCGCCGGCGCAATCAGGCGCGCATCAGGCCAGCACGATTTCCCGGCGCTCGGGCAAGGCGATCTGGTTGTCGACGCTGAACTGGTAATCCTGGAACACGTGCTCGGCGCTCAGCATCTGGTAGCTGCCGTCGGCCAGTTTGTGGGTGGTGTCCTTGAGGCGGTAGGTATAGTGGCCGCAGGTCCAGCAATTGAAATTGCGCATGTGCGTGCACAGGCAAGTCTTGTCCATCACCACCACGGTCTTGCTGTCCGGATTGGCCAGCACTTCGCGGTTGTACGCATTGATGTAGGAACAGTTACCGGTGGCATCGAGCAGATAGCCGTAGGACTCGCAGCCGGGACGGATGCCGGCGCCGATGGCCGGCGTGTTCTTGAGCATGCGCATCGGATAACCGGTCGGCGAAATGCCGTTGACAATGATATCGTCCTCGGTCGCGCGCACGTACTCCTGCTTGACCTTGTCAGGCAGGCCGCATTCGTTGGTGATGGTGAAGCGGGTCGCCACCTGCACCCCGGCCGCGCCTTTTTCAAGGAAGCCGACCGCATCGGTGCCGGTGAACACGCCGCCGGCGGCGATCAGCGGAATATCGAGCTGTTCGGCGCGCATATAGGCATGGATTTCATCCATGATGGTGTGCAGGTCGTACTCGGCCCAATCCATGCCGAAGCCGAGGTGGCCGCCGGCCAGCGGGCCTTCGACGATGATGTAATCGGGCAGGCGGTCCAGCTTGGTCACCTTGCGCAGGAAAATCTGCAGCGCACGCACGGACGAGACGATGATGCCCAGCTTGGCGTCGCGGAAACGCGGATGGTCGGCGATCAGGGCGAACGAACCCAGATGCAGGCCGGCCGACATGGTGATGCCGTCGATGCCGGCGTCGAGCGCAGCCGACAGACGCGTGCGCAAGGTTTCGCGCGGCGAATTCATGGTCAGCTTTTCCATGCAATTGACGAAAATGAGGCCATCGCCGCGCTTCGCTTCCATGGTCGCGCCCACGTGGCGGCGGGTGGCATCGGCCAGGCGGGCCAGGTCGAACTGCACCACCGCCTTGTCCATGTTATTGATGTTGAACTTATAGGTCTTGGTTTTGTCTTTCACATAGCTGGTGTCGAACTTGCGGTCGGAGACATCCTCGACCATGGCATCGGAAATATGCCCGATCCCGCCCAGGCGCGCCGCTTCGAGCGCCAGTTCGGAGGTCGAAATATCGACGCCCATGCCACCGATCATGATGGGCACATATTCCTTGTTGCCCAGACGCAGGCGGAAATCATCAACACGTTTCATTGCTATCCTTAGACTGCCAAGTTTACCGATGCGTGGCGCCGGCCGCCGGGGCCAGCTTGCACATCCACAATTCTACCCCAAGCACAGCGGGGTCCGACCCGGTGATCACCGATCCCACGAGCACAACGGCAGCAAATGCCCCCGTTTTGTCGGCGTTTTCCGGGTTTGCAGCCCTGAAAACCGCCGATTGATCGGATGGGACGATCAATCGCGGAAGTTATTAAACTCCAGCGGCATATCCGGCACATCCTTGCGCAGCATGGCCATGGCCGCCTGCAGATCGTCGCGCTTGGCGCCGGTGACCCGCACCGACTCGCCCTGGATGCTGGCCTGGACCTTCATCTTGCTATCCTTGATCACCTTGACGATCTTCTTGGCATCGTCGGTTTCGATGCCGTTTTTCACCTTGATCACCTGCTTGACCTTGTCGCCTCCGATTTTCTCGATCTTGCCTTCGTCGAGGAAACGCACATCGACCTTGCGCTTGGCCAGCTTGTTGGTCAGCACATCGCGCACTTGCGAGAGCTGGAAATCGGAATCGGCGAAGGCGGTCAGTTCGGTATCCTTCTGCTCGACCTTGGCGGAACTGCCCTTGAAATCGAAACGGGTGGTGATTTCCTTGTTCGACTGCTCGACTGCGTTTTTCACTTCGATCATGTCTGCTTCGGAGACGACATCAAACGACGGCATAATGGGATCCTTTTACTTGCAAAATGTAGAATGCCGATATTTTAACGGACAACCGGGGCGGCGCCCCTGTGCTGACCCGGTTTTTTACCGGATTGGCCCCCTAAATGCTTAAACGAGCTTGATTCATGCAACCAGACCTTGTCATTTCACCCGATTTCTCCCTCCGCGCTGCCAATACCTTCGGCATCGACGCGCGCGCGCGCGCCTATCTCAAGCTCACCCGGGTCGAACAGCTGGCGCAGGTGATGGCCGATCCCGTCCTCGCCGCGCTGCCGCGCCTGCTGCTTGGTGGCGGCAGCAACATCGTCCTCACGGGCGACTTCGACGGTTTGGTGCTGCACATGGCGATCGCAGGGCGCGAGGTACTGGGCGAGGAGGGCGGCAGCATGCTGGTGCGCGCCGGCGCCGGCGAAAACTGGCACGGCTTCGTGCAATGGACCCTGGCGCAGGGGCTGGGCGGGCTGGAAAACATGGCCCTCATTCCCGGCACGGTGGGAGCGTCGCCGATCCAGAATATTGGCGCCTATGGGGCGGAAGTGAAGGACCTGTTGCACGCGCTGACCGTGTTCGAGCTCTCCAGCGGGCGTTTGCGGGTGATGGATGCGGCGGCTTGCCGCTTCGGCTACCGCGACAGCGTGTTCAAGCATGCCGACGGAGCGGGGCTGGTGATTGTCGACGTCACGTTCGCGCTGCCGCGCGCGTGGGCGCCGAATCTGACATATGCCGAATTGGCGCAGGAAGTGGCCGCAGCGCGGCTGGCCTCGCCGACGGCGCAGCAGGTGAGCGACGCGGTGGTGGCGATCCGGCGGCGCAAGCTGCCCGACCCTGCGCAGATCGGCAATGCTGGCAGCTTCTTCAAGAACCCAGTGGTCAGCGCAGCGCAGTGCGCCGCCATGCTGGCGGCGCATCCGGCGCTGGTGCACCACGCCCAGGGCGATGGCAGCGAAAAGCTGGCGGCCGGGTGGCTGATCGACCAATGCGGCTGGAAAGGCCGCAGCCTGGGCGCGGCTGGCGTGTACGACAAGCAGGCGCTGGTGCTGGTCAACCGCGGCGGCGCGACCGGCGGCGAGGTGCTCGCGCTGGCGCGTGCGATCCAGGCCGATGTGCTGGCGCGTTTCGGCGTCGCTCTCGAAACCGAGCCTGTCTTCGTCTAGCCTGACCGGGCACGCCCTGGCTGCGCTGCCCCTGCCTCTTTCCCTCCACATCGCCTCCATCGTTATTGCTTGAAACATGGCATGGCATTCCGGCAGGGCTGGGCCTGGCGTTTCCGGGGCGACTAAGTCCAGCGCGAAAATTGATCAGAAAATATTATCTTTTTAGTCAATTTTGATAAATAATGAAAACGCGATGGGAAGCGCTTCCAATTTCGGTTTGCGCAGGTGCTGGCGCGTCCTCGCCTGGGTGCCCGGCAAGGTGCGGCAGCACTGCCGGGCCCCAGCCATTCAATCAGGAGACAAATACTATGCGAGACAAGTTAGCTACCTTGATCCGGACGGGGCTGGCAGCGGCCGTCTGCGGCGCGATGCTGGCCGCCTGCGATGGCGACAGCGGCCCGGCCAAGCCGGAGACCCCCAAGCCGCCCGTCGACGCGGTGACGCAGTACAGCGACTTCCCGAACGTGGCCAGCGATATCAAGAAAGATCCGGCGACCGAATCGGCCATCGCCGCCATCGTTGCCGGGATGAGCGTGGCTGAGAAAGTCGGACAGATGACCCAGCCGGAAATCAAGAGTATCACCCCGGACCAGGTGCGCCAGTACTACATCGGTTCGGTGCTGAACGGTGGTGGTTCTTTCCCGGGTAACAACAAGTTGGCCGCCCCGGCAGAGTGGCTCAAGCTGGCCGATGCGTACTGGAAAGCGTCGATGGCCACCGATTCCAAGATCAAGATCCCGGTGATCTGGGGTACCGACGCGGTGCACGGCCACAATAATGTGTTCGGCGCTACCATGTTCCCGCATAGCATCGGCCTGGGCGCTGCCAACGATCCGGCCATGATGCGCCGCATCGGCGCGGCCGTGGCCGCTCAGGTGTATTCCACCGGTATCGACTGGACCTTCGCCCCGACCCTCGCGGTGGTGCGCGATGACCGTTGGGGCCGCACCTATGAAAGTTATTCCGAAGATCCCTTGATCGTCACCAAATACGCGCGTGAAATGGTCAAGGGCTTGCAGAACGATTTTGCCGGCAGCGGCAACGTCATCGCCACGGCCAAGCACTTCATGGGCGACGGTGGCACCGACCTGGGCAGGGATCAAGGCGTCAACATGTCCAGCCGCAACGACATGATCAACATCCATGGCCAAGGGTATTACCACGCCCTGGGCGCCGGTGCCCAGACCGTGATGGCCTCGTTTAACAGCTGGGACAATGACAGCTTGAACATCAAGGTCGGTAAGATGCACGGCAGCAAAGAGATGCTGACCGATGTCCTCAAGACCAAGATGGGCTTCGATGGCTTCGTCATCGGTGACTGGAACGGCCACGCCCAGGTGGCGGGCTGCAGCGACGGCAGTTGCCCACAAGCGATCAACGCCGGCGTCGACATGATCATGGTCCCGGAAAAGTGGAAAGAGTTTATCGACAATACCATCGCCTCGGTCAACAAGGGCGACATTCCGCTGGCGCGCATCAATGATGCCGTCACCCGCATCCTGCGCGTGAAATTTCGCGCCGGCATCATGACCGCCAAGGCGCCGCTCGAACGCCCGTACACCGATGTGAGCCGCCTGCAGCATCGCGCCCTGGCGCGCGAAGCGGTGCAAAAGTCGCTGGTGCTGCTGAAAAACGACAACAAGGTGTTGCCACTGAAGCGAGGTGAAAAGATTCTGGTGGTCGGCAAAAGCGCCGACAGCCTGTCCAATCAAACCGGCGGCTGGTCGCTGACCTGGCAGGGCACGGCCAATACCAATGCCGACTTCCCGAACGCCGACAGCATCCTGACGGCGATCAAATCGGTGGCCGGCGACGGCAATGTGGTCTACCGCCAGAACGCCGCCGACGTCAACCTGGCCGATTTCAAGGCAGTCATCGCCGTCATCGGCGAAACCCCGTACGCCGAAGGCGTGGGCGACATCGGCAGGAGCGGCACCCTGGAGCACGCGCGCCGCTATCCGGAAGACCTGGCCGTGCTCGATGCCGTCAGCGGCAAGGGCGTGCCGGTGGTCACCGTACTGATCACCGGCCGTCCAGTCTGGGTCAACAAGGAACTGAACCGCTCAAGCGCGTTCGTGGTCGCCTGGCTGCCCGGCACCGAAGGCAAGGGCGTCACCGATGTCCTGTTCCGCAAGGATAATGGCGACGTCAATCTGGACTTGAAAGGCAAGCTGTCGTTTTCCTGGCCGAAAACGGCTTGCCAGATGGCCAATAAAGGCGACCCCAACTACGATCCGTTATTTGCCTATGGCTTCGGCATGCGCTACGCGGACGACACCAGGCTGGCCAAGCTCGACGAAACGGCGCCGACCCTCGGGTGCGCCCAGATCGCCGGCAACGGCAGCCAGGCGAGTAGCGATCTGGAGGTGTTCCGTTCGGCCGACCAGGCGCCCTACACGGCCCGTATCGGCGACCCGAGCGCCTGGTCGCTGGCGCTGGGCGCCGACTTGAACGCGGTCTCGAAGCTGCCCAACGTCAAAGCCGAGACCACCCAGATCAATATCCAGCAGGACGGCAAAAAAATCACCTGGAGCGGGGCCGGCCAGTTTTACTCGCAAGCGGCCACCACGGCCGACCGTGAAAACTACCTCAACGCCGACGCGGCCCTGGTGTTCGACACCATCGTGCACAAGGCGCCGGCCGGCGCGGTGAAAATGCGGGTGGACTGCAAGCACCCTTGCGCGGGCGAGGTGGACGGCACGACCTTGTTCAAGGGCTTGCCGCTCGATGTGAAGCGTAGCGTGAAAGTGCCGCTGTCCTGCTTTGCCGCCAAGGGCGCCGACTTCACCCTGATCGATACGCCATTCCTGGTCTATACCGAGCAAGCGTTTGTCGCCTCGTTTGCCAACATCCGCTGGGTGCCGGGCGCTGCCAGGGATGCCGATGCCGCCACCTGCGCCAGCCTGGTGCCGCCACCGGTGGCAGTCGGGCCGCCGCTGCCGGGGCCGACTTACAGCGTGTTCAATGCGGGCGCGCTGACGGGCGACCTGGTGCTGACCACCTACTCGTCCAATGTCAGCCACACCAAGGCCAGCATGACGCCCGCCGATGGGCTGGACTTGAACTTCGCCGCCGACGGTGGCGATGGCTTGGCGATGATCACCGGCACGCCTGTGAATCTGAGCAACTTCGCCAGTGGGACTCTGCAGTTCGAGATCAATGTCGGCAGCTACGGGGCCAACACCGGCGGCCTGGCGGTCAAGATGGAAAGCCCGGGCCTGAACTGCAAGTCGGGCGATTATCTGTTCGGCCGTCCGGCCGCGGGTGGCTGGACGCCGGTCACGGTGAAGGTCAGCGCGCTGATTGCGGCGGCCGATCCCTGCTTTGACTTGCGCAATATCGGCATGCCGTTCGGGACCTTGCCAAAGTGGGGCGATCAGCAGGGAGTGAAGTACAAGCTGCGCCAGATCCGCTTTGTGCAGTAATCGCTGATAGCAGTCGAGGACGCACGCCTGGGGCGTGCGTTTTTCGTTGTGAATGCGCGCGCCGCCGATGGCGCGGCGCGTCTTCGGCGCGAGACCGGGATGCGCCGATTGCCCGTTCACGCGCTGCTTGCCGCAGTTCAGCCGAAGTGGCAGACGTAGTCGAGCGTTTCGGTCGTTTCGATGTCGAAGGCGGTGTTGGCGCCGACATTGAAGCGCTCGCCAGCCTGATAGTCTTGCCAGGCGTCGCTGCCCGCCAGCCGAACCCGGCATTTGCCGGCGACGATTTCCATCACTTCCGGCGCCGCCGTATTGAACGTCAGTTGCGACGGGAAGATCACGCCCACCGTTTTTTTGCTGCCATCGGCCAGCAGCAAGGTGTGCGAGACGCACTTGCCGTCGAAGTAAATATTCGATTTCTTGCTGACGGCGACGTTGTGAATCATGCTCATGGACTTCCTTCTTCAGGTGGGGATAGGGATGGCCTGGGCCTGGGCTTCGGCCGCGCACACGCGGTTGCGCCCGGCCGTCTTGGCGGCATACAGGGCCTTGTCGGCGCGCGCGATCAGTTGTTCGGCCGTGTCGGCGGGCGAGGGTAGCACGCTGGCCACCCCGATCGACATGGTGACGATGCCGCCCGGCGCTTGCGGATTGTCCATCGCCAGCCTTTCCAGCTGGCCGCGCACGGCGTCGGCCACCACTTGCGCACCGGCCAGGTCGGTCTCGGGCAGGATGATGGCAAACTCTTCGCCGCCATAGCGCGCCGCCAGGTCGGCCGGACGCTTGAGGTGTTCGGTCAGCACCGCCGCCGTCTTTTTCAGGCACAGGTCGCCCGGCAGGTGGCCGAAGCTGTCGTTGTAGGCCTTGAAGCAGTCGATGTCGCACATCAGCACCGACAGCGGCTTTTGTTCGCGTTGCCCGCGCTGCCATTCGAGCTTGATGACGTCGTCGAAACGGCGCCGGTTGGCAATCCCGGTCAGGCCGTCGAGCGCGGCCAGCTTTTGCAGCGCGATGTTGGCTTCGGCCAGCTGGTGCTGGCTTTCGCGCAGGAAGCGAAACGCTTCGTCGCGCTGCAGCCGGCTGATGTGCGCCGCCGAGTGGTAGCGCACCCGCGCCAACAGTTCGAGCCGGTCCGGCAGCTTGACC
Source organism: Massilia antarctica (assembly GCF_015689335.1). Taxonomy (GTDB): domain Bacteria; phylum Pseudomonadota; class Gammaproteobacteria; order Burkholderiales; family Burkholderiaceae_D; genus Telluria_A; species Telluria_A antarctica. Next base: position 3,847,265 of record NZ_CP065053.1, read on the forward strand.
AGGTAATCGTTGGCGCCCAGCGCGAAACTGTGGGCCTTGAGTTTGGGGTCTTCCTTGGCCGAGAGCACGATCACCGGCACATGGCGCAGGCTGTCGCTTGCGCGGTACTGCGCGATCAGCCCGAAACCGTCGATGCCGGGCATGACCAGGTCTTGCAAAATCACGGTTGGCTGCAGCCGTTCGGCGCTATCGAGCGCCAGCGCCGAGTCGAGCACGTAGTGGTATTCGATGTCGCCCTGGTCGGCCAGCATGCGCCGCACCGCCTCGACGATGATCGGCTGGTCGTCCACCATCAGGACCCGTACCTTGAAAACGGCCGGCTCCGGCATGTAGCTTGTGTAAAGGTCAGACATTGGCAATCGACTTTTCGGTAAGGAGAGCGGCGCTAGTTCCCGGCCGGTTTGGTCCCAATTCTACTGCGCAATGCCCGCCCGATGTTTTCCAAAGACAAAATTTGCTGTGCAGCATCAATCTCGGCGGCGGCGCGTGGCATGCCGTACACGGCGCTGCTGGCCTGGTCCTGGGCGATGGTGGCCTTGCCGGCCTGGCGCATGGCGAGCAGGCCGTTGGCGCCGTCGCGCCCCATGCCGGTCAGCAGCACGCCGGTGGCGTCGCCATCCCAGTGCCGCGCCACGCAGTGGAAAAACACGTCGACCGAGGGCCGGTAGGCGTAGTCGCGCGGCGCCTGGTCGTAGTGCAGGCGCTGGCGCGCGCTCAGGACCAGGTGGTCGTTGGTGCGGGCGATCTGCACGCAGCCCGCTTCGAGCGGGTCGCCGTCGTCGACCACGCGCACCGGCATGATCAGTTGTTCGCCCAGCCATTTGGAGAAATGGGCGGCGAAGTTTTCATCGATGTGCTGGACCACCACGATGGCGGTGCCGGGCGCCGGGTTCCAGCCGGCCAGCACCTTGGCCACTGCGATCGGGCCGCCGGTCGAGGAGCCGATCGCCAGCAGGTGCTTGATCTTGCCGTCGCCCCGTTCGGGCGCGTGCGGCGGATGGGCGTCGGCCACGCTCACTCGTATCAGTTTGCCGATGGTTTTGATCTTGTGCAGCAGCGCGCTATCGCCCCCGCCACCGCGCGCCAGCAGCGGCGTGGCGGTGACGTCGAGGGCGCCGGCGCCGAGCGCGCGGAATACCTGGCTGACATTGTCCTGCGGCTGGCCGGTGACGACCAGGATCGCGCACGGCGCTTTTTCCATGATCTGGCGCGTCGCTTCGACGCCGTCCAGTTGCGGCATGTTCAAGTCCATCAGGATCAGGTCGGGACGGTTGTCGATGCACATGCGCACCGCTTCCAGGCCGGTGCGGGCGATCCACACCACCTGGTGCTCGCTGGTGCTGGCCACCACGCGGCGCAGCGCTTCGGCCGCCATGGCGACGTCGTTGGCGATGCCGATTTTCATAGGCCGGCTTCTCCGATCAGGTCGAACACGGCGTTGAGCAGGGTCTCGTCGTGGAAGCTGCCCTTGGTGAGGTAGTAATCGGCGCCGGCGCTCATGCCGCGCGCGCGGTCTTCCGGGCGGTCCTTGTAGGAGACGATCATCACGGGCAGTTTGTACAAGTGGATATCTTTCTTGACCAGGCCAACGAGTTCGATGCCGTCCATGCGCGGCATGTCGACGTCGGTGATTAACAGGTCGTAGTCGCCGCTGCGCACCACGTTCCAGCCGTCGACGCCGTCGATGGCGATGTCGACCTGGAAGCCGCGCCCCTGCAGCAGCTTGCGTTCCATTTCGCGCACGGTGAGCGAGTCGTCCACCACCAGGATGCGTTTGACCTTGCGTTTTTCGGGGCCGCCGCGCGCGCCCAGCCGGTGCAGGCCGCCTTCGTGCAGCAGCTTGTCGATCGACAGCAGCAGGTCGGGCACGTCGAGGATCAGGACCGGGGCGCCGTCATCGAGCAGGGCGCCGGCGCTGATGTCGCGCATCTTGCCGAAGATCGGGTCGAGCGCCTGCACCGCCAGGCTTTGCTCGCCGCGGATCGTATCGACCACCAGCGCGTAGCGGCGCTGGGCGGCGCCGATCACCACCACCGGCAGTTCGCCGGCGCCGCTGCCGATCTGGCCCAGTTCCAGCACCTGGGCGGCCGACACCAGCCCGAGGTGCTCGCCGCCGAAGTCGAAGAACTGCTTGTTTTCCAGGGTATGGATCTCGCTTTGCGGCACCTTGAGTACCCGTTCCACCTTGACGATCGGGATTGCGTAAGCTTCGCCCTGCACCTCGAGCACCAGCGCGCGCACGATCGATTGCGTCAGCGGCAGGGTGATGAAGGTATGGAAGCCCACGCCCGCCGTGGACTCGATGCGCACCGTGCCATTCTGTTCGCGGATGGTCTGGTGCACGATGTCGAGCCCCACCCCGCGTCCGGAAATGGCGCTGGCGGTTTCCTTCAGGCTGAAGGCGGGCAGGAACAGGAATTCGATCAGCTCCGGCTGCGACATAGCTTGCGCCATCGCGGCGCTGGCCATCTTGCGCTCGACCACCTGGTGCCGGATGCGTTCGATGTCGACCCCGCGCCCGTCGTCGCGGATCTCGATACTGAGCATGCCGGCGCGGTGGCGCGCTTCGAGCACGATGGTGCCGAGCGCCGGCTTGCCGGCGGCGATCCGTTCGGCCTGGGTTTCCATGCCGTGGTCGACGGCGTTGCGCAGCATGTGGTTGAGCGGGCTTTCGATGCGCGCCAGGATGTCGCGGTCGACCAGGGTCTCTTCGCCTTCGATCAGGAGCTGCGCTTCTTTTCCCAGGCTGCGCGCCAGGTCGCGCACCATGCGCGGGAACGCTTGCACGCCGTCGCGGAAAGGACGCATGCGCAAGGTCAGCACTTCATCCACCAGGTTTTTCGATACGCCCAGCAGGCGCCGCTCGTAGCTTTCGATGTCGGCCATGTGTTCGAGCATGAACTGCTTGAGCGGATGGGCCTTCTGGCCGGTCAGGGCCGATTGTTCGATCAGGGCCTGGTCGCCGCCGCGCATCACGGCCTCGTGCAGCTGTTCGAGCGCCTGGAACAGGCTGGCCTGGTTGCGCTTGAAGCGCTGCAGCTGGGCGATGAAGGGGTGCATCTGGTGCGCGTTGATGCGCGACTCGCTGGCCAGGGCCAGCAGGCGGTCGAAGTTGTGGGCCGTCTTGGGCGCGCCTTGGACCCGTTGCGGCGCCGCTTCCTCAGGCACCGGCGCAGACACCAGCGGCGCGGCCGCATCCGTCAGTGGCACGGCCAGCGGCGCTGCAGGCGCAACCGGGGCCGAGTACGCTTCCAGCAGCGGCGCCGACTGGATCTGGGCGATGCCGGCGATGCTGTCCATCGCCGCGCCGATGCGCGCGCCGTGCTGCTCCAGCCAGGCCGGCAGGCCCGCTTCGTCCAGGGTCGAGAATTGCAGGATCAGGTCGACCCCGGCCAGCAGCGCGTCGATGCGCGCGGGGGTGAGCTGCAACTGGCCATGCTGGACCGCGATGAAGGCGTCTTCCATGCCGTGCGCCAGTTGCACCACGACGTCCAGGCCGACGATGGCGGCCGCGCCCTTGATCGAATGGGCGGCGCGCATCATCGCTTCGGTGGTGGCGGCGTCGCCGCCGCCGCCGCGCTCCATGCTCAACAAGCCGTCGGTGAGGATCTGGGTCTGGCCGTCCGCCTCCATGCGGAACAGGTCCAGCATCGAGAACTGACTGAGGTCGCCGCTGCCGGTGCTCATCGCAACAGCCTGGTGAGCTGGTGGCCGATCAGCGGGGCGTCCAGCACGCCGATGCGCATCGCGTCATGGGACAGCACGCCGGTGATGAAGCGTTGCAGGCCCTTGTTGAGGGTGGCCGCCGGCGCGCCCACCTGGGCCGCGCCGTAGCGCAGGATGCCGTGCAGGTCGGCCACCGGGAGGGCGAAGCGCTGCTCTTCCCAGACGATGACGAGCAGGCGCGCGAACACGTGGCGTCCACCCTGGACCGGGGCGTCGTTTTCATCGATCCCGAGCAGGCTGGCCAGCGCGATCGAGGGCGTCAGGGTGCCGCCGACGTTGACGATGCCGGTCAGGGCGCCGCCGCTGCGGTGCGGCAGCGAGTGGCTGGGGGCCAGCGGCGCGACCGCGGTCACCATCCGGGTCGGCAGCAGCAGCCACTCGCGCCCGAGACGGAATACCAGCCCGGAGCTGTCGTGGCGCGCGCGCTCGGCCTGCGGCTGGCGCAGCAGGGCGGCCCAGTCCTCGCGGTAACCCGGTCCCACCGGGCGCTGCATGCTGTGCCGCGCCGCGCCCTCGTACACATCGCAGTTGCGGCAGTGGACATGCTGTTCGAGCTTGGGGCAACTCAAATCGCCAGCCACGCCGATGCTGTTCCAGCAATCGTCGAGGCCCGGTGCGTGCGGCTGGTCGGGCGCGGTCGTCATGGGGCGCCTTTGCGTTGGGCCCCGTCATTGCGGCGCTGGTAGATGCGCGCGGCGCGCTGCTTGAGGGCGGCCGCCTGGGCCGGCTCGCCGCTTTGCTCGGCCAGCAGCGCCAGGTGGCACAGCGCTTCGTAGTGGTCCGGTTGCAGGTAGACGCAGCGGCGCCAGTGGTCGCCCGCTTCGGCGATGCGCTGTTCGCATTCGCTGACCATGCCGAGGATGAAGTAGGCGTCGGCCGAATCGGGGTTCTGGTCGAGCAGTTCGCGGCAGGCCGCCGCGGCGCCGCTGTAGTCGCCCAGGTCGGCCTGGCGGCGCGCGCGCGCCAGCATGTCGGCTGCTGCCGGCGGTGCGGCAGGCGGCGGCGCGGCAGCCAGCGGCCGCGCGGCGCGCGCTGGCGCCGCTGCGCTTGCGGCGGGCCGCGCCGGCGCCAACGGGCGCACGTGCTGGCGCGCCGGGATGCGCGGCGGCCAGGAAGCGTGGGCGCCGGCCTTTTCGAGGGCGAAGGCGCCGGGCGCGCGCAGCGTGGCAAAACCGTTGCGGCAGAAGGCCGGCACCTCGGCATAGCCGGCGAACAGGATGCCGTCGTCGGCCAGCAGGCGCGCCAGGCTGGCGATGGCGGCGGCCACGGTGGGCTCGTCGAAGTAGATCAGCAGATTGCGGCAAAAGATGATGTCGTAGTAGCCCGGCCGGCTGGAAAAGGCGGGATCGAGCAGGTTGGCCTGGTTGAAGCTGACCTGGGCGCGAATGTCGTCGCAGATCTGGTACTCGGCGCCGGCCGCTATAAAGTAGCGTTCGCGGAAATCGAGGTGGCGGCCGCGGAAGGCGTTGCGCGTGTACAGGCCGGCGCGGGCGCGCGCCAGCGCCACCTCGGACAGGTCGACCGCGTCGATTGCATAGTCGCCGGCGGCCACGCCCGCGCTTTGCAGCGACATGGCCATCGAATACGGTTCTTCGCCGCCGGCGCACGGCACCGACAGGATGCGCAGCGGGCGCGCCGGCTTGGCCGCCAGGCGCCGCGCGACAAACGCGGTGGCCGCGACGAAGGCTTCGGCGTCGCGGAACATCCACGATTCGGGCACCACCACCAGTTCGGTCAGCGCGCTCAGTTCCGCCGCGCCGCTCGCGAGCAGGCACTCGTAGGCGCGCGTGTCGTCCAGCGCGAGCGCCTGCATGCGGCGTTCGACGGCGCGCCCCACCACGGACTCGGTCAGGTTCAGCCCCGTTACCTGCTGCAGCAGGTCGCGCGCTTTCATGCGGGCGCTCCAGTGGCGGGGAACAGTTGCGCGCGCACGTCGGCGCTGAGCAGCTGCGCGAGGCTGACCAGTTGCAGCATGCCGGCGCCGTCGGCGGCCACCTGGCCCAGGAAGGGGGCGCCGGCGACGCCGGCATCGGCCAGCGCGGCACTGTCGATGGTGTCGACGCCGATCACGTGTTCGGCCAGCAGGCCAAGCGGGCGGGTGGCGCCGTCGGCAGCGCCTTCAGCGAGCGGATAGTCGACCAGGAGGATGCGCGAGTCGTACCACAGTTGCTCGGACGGGGCGCCTGCCAGCGCCGATAGATCAATCACCGGCACCGGCGCGCCGTGCAGGTCGAGCAGGCCGGCCACGTAGTCAGGCGCCAGCGGAATGGCCTTGAGGGCGGCGGCCGGCAGCACGCGCGCCACCGCCCACAGGGGCAGGGCGTAGCGGTCGGCGCCGATGTGAAAGACCATGACTTTCATCGCCGCACCCGCTCAGGCGTTGACCGAGAAGGTCGCCACCGACGATTGCAGGTCGCTGGCCGCGTACTGCAGCTGGTGCACCGCTTCGCTGGTGGCCTTGAGCGATTCGACGGTCTGCTGGGTGGCGTCGTTCAATTGCATCATGGTGTCGGAAATCTGCGCGGCGCCCACGGCCTGCGACTGCATCCCCTGCAGCACCAGGTCGAACTGGGGCGCGAGCTTCTGTACCTGGTCCATCACGGTGGAAAGCTGTTCGCCCACCTGGCGCACTTCGCCCACGCTGCGCCGGATCTCTTCGGAAAATTTGTCCATGCCCATGACGCTGGCCGATACCGCCGACTGCATTTCCTTGAGCATTTGCTCGATGTCCCAGGTCGACACCGAGGTCTGGTCGGCCAGGCGGCGGATTTCGGTGGCCACCACCGAGAAACCGCGCCCGGCGTCGCCGGCTTTTTCGGCCTCGATGGCGGCGTTGAGCGAGAGGATGTTGGTCTGGTCGGCCACCTTGGTAATCGTGATCAGCACACTGTTGATGTTGCTGGCCTTTTCCGACAGCGCGGCCAGCTTGGCATTGATCGAATCGGTGGCCGAGACCATGTGCTGCATGGTGCTGTCCATGCGTTTCAGGTTTTGCTGGGCCTCGGCGGTGGCGCTGGTGGTGTAGTCGGCCACCGCGGTGGCGTCTTCCATGGTCTTGAGCAGCTGGGTGGTGTTGGCCGAGATTTCCTTGGTGGTCGAAAGGATTTCGATGCTGGTCTGGGCTTGTTCGATGCCGGTCGCTTCCTGCTCCTTGGCCGAGGCGGCGATTTCGGTGGCCGAGGTGGTGACCTGGATGCCGGCCTTTTGCACGTTGTTGAGCAGGATGCGCAGGTTGCCGACCATGGTTTCGAGGCCTTCGCCCATGCGCCCGATGGCATCGGTGCCGGTGATGGTCACGGTGCCGGTCAGGTCGCCAATGGCGGCCTTGGACACCACGTCGAGCAGGGCGTCGACATTGGCGCGCAGCGCGTTGGTGGCGGCCATCTCGTTGGCCTGGCTGTCCTGGATCGATTGCGCCATGCGGTTGAATTCTTCGGTGACCTTGCCCAGTTCATCGCCCGACACCACGGCCGCGCGCGCCGATTGCTGGCCGGCGGCGATCTTGCCGACCGCCTCGGTCAGGTTGTTGAGCGGGTTGAGCAGCGCGCGCGCCAGCATCCAGGCCACGACCGAGGCCAGGGCCACGCACACGGCCCCGCCCAGGCTCAGCAGCAGGGACATGGTTTGTTGCAGTTGCACCGATGCCGTCGTGCGTGCCATCAGCAAGGTATTTTCCTCGTCGGCGATCTGGGAGATCAGGGCGCGTACGTCGCTGACGGTCTGGAAGCCGTTGTTGAGCTCGGGCCAGCGCGTGATCTGCTCAGCGGAGTCGGCCACCTTGCCCAAGGCGCGCCGTTTGGCCAGCATAGGCTGGATCACGGTCTTGAGCCAGGTGGCGGTCATGTCGTCGAGCTTGCGGATACGCGCATTCTGGACCGGGTTGTCGGCGGTCAGGCGCAGCGCGCGCTGGACGTTTGCCAGCAGCGACTTTTCCTCGTCGATCTGGGGCGTCAGGAAACGTTCCTCGCCGGTCAGCAGGTAACCGCGCACTTCCGCCTGGATTTCCAGCACGTTGGTGGCGATTTTGTTGGTTTCGAGCAGCACTTCCAGTGTGTGGCGGTCCCAGCGGCTCGCTTCCGACATCTTGGAGAAGTTGTTATAGGCCAGGATCAGCAGGAACAGGATGATGGCGACGATGGCGCCGAAGCCGAGGAACAGCTTGTTCTTGATGCTCAGGTCAGTAAACATGGTCGCTCCGGGTACGGTGTTGTTCACTATAAATGTAACATCGTTGAGGCGGAGCACGGGACAATTCGCCGTGGAGAACGGGAAATTTTTTGCGGGGGAGGGGAGAGCGCGGCCGCCTGCGGGCCGCGCCGGCCGGCGGGCGCGCGGCCCACCGGGGAAGAGCTTGCTTTTGCCTGATTACTGGCCGCGCTTTTCGCGCGCCACCGCGGCGATGCGCATGCGCAACGCGTTGAGCTTGATGAAGCCGCCGGCGTCGGCCTGGTTGTAGGCGCCGCCATCTTCGTCGAACGTCGCGATGTTCATGTCGAACAGCGAATCGGTCTTGGAATCGCGCGCGACGACGATCACATTGCCCTTGTACAGTTTCATGCGAACCCAGCCGTTGACGGTTTGCTGGGTGTGGTCGATCAGGGTTTGCAGCGCGATCCGCTCGGGCGCCCACCAGTAACCGTTGTAAATCATCGACGCGTAGCGCGGCATCAGGTCATCCTTGAGGTGGGCCACTTCGCGGTCCAGGGTGATCGATTCGATGGCGCGGTGGCCGCGCAGCATGATGGTGCCGCCCGGGGTTTCGTAGCAGCCGCGCGACTTCATGCCGACGTAGCGGTTTTCCACCAGGTCGAGGCGGCCGATGCCATGCTTGCCGCCCAGGCGGTTCAGTTCGGTCAGCACGGTGGCCGGCGACATGCGCACGCCGTTGACGGCCACGATGTCGCCTTTTTCGTATTCCAGGTCCAGGTATTCGGCCTGGTCGGGCGCCGCTTCCGGGCTGACGGTCCAGCGCCACATGCTTTCCTCGGCTTCGGCGCTCGGGTTTTCCAGATGCCGGCCTTCGAAGGAAATGTGCAGCAGGTTGGCGTCCATCGAGTAGGGCGCGCCGCCATTCTTGTGCTTCATGTCGACGGCGATGCCGGCGTCTTCCGCGTATTTCAGCAGTTTTTCGCGCGACAGCAAGTCCCATTCGCGCCACGGGGCGATGATCTTGACGTCCGGTTTGAGCGCATACGCGCCCAGCTCGAAGCGCACCTGGTCGTTGCCCTTGCCGGTGGCGCCGTGCGAAATCGCGTCGGCGCCGGTGGCGCGGGTGATTTCGATCAGGCGCTTGGCGATCAGGGGACGGGCGATCGAGGTGCCCAGCAGGTATTCGCCTTCATACACGGTGTTGGCGCGGAACATCGGGAACACGAAGTCGCGCACGAATTCTTCGCGCACGTCGTCGATGTAGATGTTTTCCGGCTTGATGCCGAACTTGATCGCTTTCGCGCGCGCCGGCTCCAGCTCTTCGCCCTGGCCCAGGTCGGCGGTGAAGGTGACGATCTCGCACTTGTAGTTATCCTGCAGCCACTTGAGGATGACCGAGGTGTCCAGGCCGCCCGAATAGGCGAGGACTACTTTTTTAATGTCGCTCATGGAGTTTCCAATCTTGGGTTGAACAATCTGGTGTAGTTATGCCGCGCTGCCGCTGGTGCCGCCATCGAGGCGTCCGAGCAGCAGGTATTCGATCAACGCCTTTTGCACGTGCAGGCGGTTTTCGGCCTCGTCCCAGACCACCGATTGCGGTCCGTCGATGACCTCGGCCGCGACTTCCTCGCCGCGGTGGGCGGGCAGGCAGTGCATGAAGAGCGCGTCGGGGGCGGCGCGCGCCATCTTGGCGCCATCGACGATGTAGCCGTCGAAGGCGGCCAGGCGCGCCGCGTTTTCCTTCTCGTAGCCCATGCTGGTCCAGACGTCGGTATTGACCAGATGGGCGCCCTGGCACGCGTCCGACGGGTTGTCGAAGACGGTGAAGCGGGAGGTCGACACCAGGGAGTGGTCGATGTCGTAGCCTTTCGGAGTTGCCACATTCAGGTGGAAGCCGAACACGTCGGCCGCCTGCAGCCAGGAGTACAGCATGTTGTTGGCGTCGCCCACCCAGGTGACGATCTTGCCGGCGATCGAGCCGCGGTGTTCGACGTAGGTGAAGATATCGGCCAGCACCTGGCAGGGGTGGTGTTCATTGGTCAGGCCGTTAATCACCGGCACCCGCGAATGGGCGGCGAAGCGCTCGATGATGTCCTGGCCGAAGGTGCGCACCATGATGATGTCGCACATGCGGCTCATGACCTGGCCGGCGTCTTCCACCGGTTCGCCGCGTCCGAGCTGGCTGTCGCGGGTGTTCAGGTAGATGGCGGCGCCGCCCAGCTGGTGCATGCCAGCCTCGAAGGAGAGCCGGGTGCGGGTCGAATTTTTTTCGAAGACCATGACCAGGGTGCGGTCGATCAGGGGGTGATAGACCTCGTAATTCTTGAATTTTCGCTTGATGATCTTGGCCCGTTCGATGACGTATTCGAACTCGGCCAGGGTGAAGTCGGCAAATTGCAGGAAGTGCTTGATGGGTTTTTTTGGGGACATGGGGGCGGCCGGTGGCAGGTGTTATCCACACAATTATAAGGGTTTTGTATATTCGGGGTGCAAGACGGGCGAGAAAGCGGGATCGCCAAAAATGCGCGCGGCGCCGGGCTGGACGCGCGGCGGTAATAGTCCTAATTGTTGTTTGCCGAAGCGGACGCGCGCGCTACGATGGATTTTGTGATCAACGACGCGTGCGCGACGGTTGGCGACCCACCGTGAGCATCTGGCGCTGTGGAACCGGCCATCCGCGCCATCGGTCGCAGGGCCGGCAGTCGGCGATCCCTTCACTTCATGGAGTTCTTTATGCTAAAAACTTTCAGCGCCGCGCGCCCGCTCGTGAGCACCTTCCGGCCCGCGATCTCCACGCAGAAGCGGCGCATCGTCACGCTTGCGGGCTCGCTGATGATGCCTGATGGGCGCAGCTCGGCTTTGGCGCGCGCCAGCGACAGGCATTTCAACTGCGGCAACGCGCATCAGCTTGGGTCCCTGGAAGCGGCCATGGCGGCGCTACCGCGCGATCGCGACATCGTCCTTTCCTGGATACCGCTGAATTTTTCAAACAGCAAAAATCGCCTGGTGCTGCCGGTCCACGCGGGATTGAGCAAGGCGTTCAAACAAGGGCTCAGGTACAAGGGGAAGGAACTGAGCGCCGAAGCAATCGACGCCATGAAGCGGCAAGCGGAAACGAAGCGCTACCTCATTTCCGCCCTTCAGGGCGAGGCGATGCCGGCCGCTACCGGCGCGGCCATCGAGCGGACCCGGGCCGCCATGGAGAATGTATGAGCGCCAGCGCCGGCAAGGCGCGCAGCGCGCTGTCGATGATGTCGCTGATCCGCACTGCGCGCCTGCTGCTCGAACCGCTCGACAGCGCATGCGCGCGCGCGCTGCGCGACCGCATCGGCGACGATGACGAACGCACGGCCTGGATGCAGTTGTGCCGGACCTTGGCCGAACGCCCCGACCTGACCAGCGCGTGGATTGTTTACTGCGACGGCCGTGCGCTGGGAACGGTGGCGCTCATGCTGGTTGACGATACGATCGGCGAGATCGGCTTCCTGGTGGCGCGGCCCGAGCGCGGCCGCGGCTATGCGCGCGAGGCGGTCGCCGCCGTTGCCCGGCATGCATTCACGGCAATCGGCTTGCACCGGCTGGCGGGCGTCACCCAGAGCGACAATCCGGCCGCCGCCGCCGTGCTGGAACGCTGCGGGTTCCGGCGCGAGGGCCTGATGCGCGGCAGCCATGCGGATGGCGCGGTGCACCGCGACTGCTGGCTGTACGCGCGCCTGGCGACGGACCAGGAACTGGTGCTGGTGAAGACGAGCTAATAGATCGCCGTCACGTCCGCGTCCGGATGCTGTGGCGCCGTCAGCGGCAGGTCGAGCACGAAGCTGGTGCCGTCCTGCGCACTGCTCACCACCGTGATTTGCCCGCCCAGCAGGGAGGTCACGATGTTGTAGCTGATCGACAGTCCCAGTCCGCTGCCGCCCTGTCCCAGCTTGGTGGTGAAGAAAGGATCGAAAATCCGCCCCAGGTGCTCGGCCCGGATGCCGCCGCCGTTGTCGTGGAACTCCACCAGTACCCGTCCCTCGGCCGGCATCGACGCCGTCAGCTGCATGTGGCCGCTGTGGCCCGGCGCGAAGGCGTGCAGCAGGGCGTTGTTGATGAAATTGGTGATGACTTGCCCGAACGGGCCAGGATAACTGTCCATCCCGATCGCATCCGACACCTCCATGTCGATGTTGTGGTTGGCCGCGCGGATGCGGTTCATCATGGTGGCGATGATTTCGTGGCATACCTGCTGCAGGTTGAAGAAGCGGCGCTGCTCGGTGGTGCGGTCGACCGCCACCTGCTTGAAGCTGTTGACCAGGTCGGCGGCGCTGGTGAGCCCGCGCAGCACCAGCGCCGCCGCCTTTTGCGAATCGGTGATGAAGGCGGCCAGCTCGGAGCGGCGCAAGCCCGGCCCCTTCATCAGCGCTTCGATTTCGGCGGTTTTTTCCTGCATGGTGCTGGCGATCAGCAGGCTGTTGCCGATCGGGGTATTGAGTTCGTGCGCCACGCCAGCCATCAGCGAACCGAGGGCGGCCAGCTTTTCCTGCGACACCAGCTGGGTCTGCGCATCCTGCAGCTGGCGGTAAGCCTCGGCGTTATCGAGCGCGATGGCGCCGTACGCGCACAGGGTGCGGAAAATCATGCGCTCGTTTTCGCCATAGGCATGCGACTGCGGCGCCTGCACCGTCATCACGCCGATGGCGCGCTCGCCCACCGTCAGCGGCACGAACAGCGCGCTCATATTGACCATCGTGCCCGGTACCACCTTGCGGTGCTCGGCGTCGGGCCAGTGCTCGATGTAGATTTCGCGCCGCTCGTCGAGGCAGCGCACCGAATAGGCGTCGTGCTTGGACAGGGCGATCGCGTGGCTGGGCAGCTCGCGCCCCAGCTCCACGCCGAAGGCGCGGTGCAAGGTGGTGCCGGCGGCGTCGATCAGGTAGATGGCGAAGGTGCTGGCCGTGAGCAGGCCGTGGATGTGGCGGTCGAGCGCCTGGAACACGGCGGCGGCGTCCAGGTGGGCCGTGATTTCCTGGCCGATGGCGGACAGGCGCTCCAGGGTGGCGCTGGTGCGCTGCAGGATTTCGGCGCGCCGCGCTTCCGATTCGGCCAGCTCGCGGTGGTGGTAGCCCTCGCTGCGCGCATGCTCGGTCTGGTGATGCACCTGCATGGCGATGGCGCGGTTGGTCGCTTCCTGGCTGTGGGTCTTTTCGCGCGAGCTCGATGCCGCCAGCGCCACCTCGTAGGCGCGCGCGTAGTCGCCGGCGGCTGCGTATTCGCGCGCCATGGCGTCGTACAGGTCGCCCGGCACGGTGTAGCCTTCGATGGTGGACGCCACCGACAGCGCCTGCTGCAGGTAGTGCAGCACCGGATTCGGTTCGACCATGCCGGGCGGTGGCGGCAGCGGATGCTGGGCGTGGATCAGCGCCATCACGCGCAGCGCGGCGATCTGGTTGTAGGCGTAGCCGGGGGCGGCGGCCATGGTGGCGGCGTCGGCCGCCACCGCGATGGCGTCGCCAGCGCGGCCCAGGTGCGACAGCGCGTGCGCCTGGCCGCGCCGGGCGATGCTGCGAAAGTCGGCCTGGTCGAGCACTTCGGCGCGTGCGGCCAGGCGCGTAAAGGCGTCCAGCGCGCCTTCGTAGTCGCCCTTGTCGAGCGACAGGTCGCCCAGGTATTGCAGGGCGATGGCGTAGCTGCGCGCATTTTCCAGCGGTTTCATGATGGTCAGCGCTTCCTGCAGCATGTCGTGGGCGGCGTCGAGCTGGCCGAGGCGGCGCAGGGAGTCGGCGCTGTGCATCAGGCAGGCGCCGACGCTGCGCGGCCAGCCGGTGGGACGCGCCAGTTCGAGCGCGCACTGGACCCATTCGAGCGCCGAGTGGTGGTCGTTGAGGATGGTGAAGTCTTCGCCGATGTTGGTGGCGGCGGTGATGGCGGCGCGCACCTGGCCGGTGTCGAGGGCCGACTCGTAGCAGCGCATGTAGTGGGCGGCGGCGGCGCCGAAGTCGGCCGCCTGGCTGGCGGCCAGGCCCAGGAAGTCGTTGACCCAGGTGGCCAGGGACGGGTGCAGGCGGCCGCTGTCGGCGTCGAAGCGCTGGCCCCAGCGGGCGATGGCGGCGACCGGGTCGCGCAGCACGGCCCAGCGCGCGAGGGCCGCTTCGGCCAGGTCGGTGCGCAAGGCGTCGCCGGCCTGGCGCGCGCTGGCGGCGGCGTTGGCAAAAGCGGTGTCGCTGCCGTCATGGTCGCCGCGGTCGATCGAGATCCAGGCCAGCAGCCAGTAAGTGTCGGCGCAGCCGGCATGGTCGTTCAGGAGCGTGAAGCGCGACAGCAGTTCGCGGGCGTGGGCGCAGGCCAGGTCGAGGGCGCCGTCGAGCCATTCGCATTCGGCGTGCAGCAGGTGCATGCGCGCTTCGAGGCTGGCGCAGCGGTCGGGCGGGAGGTCGGACAGGGGCAGCTGGGAGAGCGCTTCGCCGGCCAGCATGAGGGCGCGCGCCGGGTCGCGCTGGCGCAGGTGCCAGGCCAGCGGCAGCAGCACCGGCAAGCGTTCCATGCCGCGCAGGGAGGGCAGCGCGGACTCCCATTGTGCAACGTTGACATCGACGGTGAACATCTCCATTGCCGGGACCCTTTACGATGGTGTTGCCATTGTATGCTGAAAAGCGGGCTATCTCGTCATTTCTGCCATTGGCAGAAATGACTTCCCGCGCAGGCGGGAACCCAAGTTCATGCCGAAGTCACAGGTATCGCAACAAACTTGGGTTCCCGCCTGCGCGGGAACGACGGGCTAGCGGGAACGACGAGCTAGCGGATCAGTACAAGGTCTGCGCCGATTCGTGCAGCAGCTGTCCGTACAAGGTGTGGCGGAATTTGGCGATTTTGCCTTCCGCGACCGCCGTCAGGATCGCGCACTGCGGTTCGATCAGGTGGCGGCAGTTGTAGAACTTGCAACCGCCCAGGTACGGCCCGAACTCCACGAACGCCCGTTCCAGCATCCCTTCGCTCAGGTGATACAGCCCGAATTCCTGGAAGCCCGGCGAATCGATGATCGAGGCATGCTCGCCCAGCGAGTACAGACGGGTGAAGGTGGTGGTGTGCTTGCCGGTGTCGAGCGCCGCCGAAATCTCGCGCACCGCGATATCGGCGTCCGGCACCAGCAAATTGATCAGCGACGATTTGCCCATGCCCGACTGGCCGATGAAAATCGACGATTCCCCCTCCAGTAGCGGCATCAGGGTGGCCACCGCGTGCTCCGGATTGGCGCGCGCCGACACTTCGTGCAGCGGATAGCCGAGCGAGGTGTAGGCCAGCAGGCGCTCGCGCGCCTTGGGCAGCAGGTCGGCCACGTCGGTCTTGTTGAGGATCAGGTGGGCCTCGATGCCGGCCGCTTCGGCCGCCACCAGCGAGCGCGAAATCAGGTCGTCGGCAAACCCCGGCTCGGTCGCCACCACGATGAACAGGCGGCTCAGGTTGGCCGCCAGCAGCTTCGATTTGTACTGGTCGGAACGGTACAGCAGGGTCTTGCGCTCGGTGATCGATTCGATCACGGCCTGGTCTTCCGACGTCATCTTGAGGTTGACCACATCGCCCACGGCGATATTCGTCTTTTTGCCGCGCGTGACGCATTGCAGCTTGCGCCCGGCCACGTCGGCCAGGTAATGGCGCCCGTGGGCGGCGATGATGGTGCCGGTCAGGCCGGCCGCTGCCGGCACGCTTTGGCCGCTCATGCGCCGCTCCGCTGGCCGAACAGCGCATTGGCTTTGGCCGCGCAGATAAAGTCGTTGTCAGACAGCGCGCCGCCGGCCGAATGGGTGTTGTAGCGCACTGCGCACTCCTTGTAGGTGACCGTCAGTTCCGGATGGTGGTCCTGATGGTGGCTGATCCAGGCCAGCGCGTTAACGAAGGCCATGGTGTCGTAATAATTCTTGAAGGTGAAACGGCGAAGCAGCTTGCCGTCGGCGATGCTCCAGCCGGGCACCTGCGGCAGCAGGGCGGCGATGGCATCCGGGGCGAGGGCAGCGGCGTCGGCACGGCAGGATTGGGTAAGCAGGCTCATCGGACCGCCAGGTTGAGTTGTTGGATGCGGATGCTGGCCGGCGGGTGCGAGTCGTAAAAGGTCGAGTGCAGCCGGTCCGGCGTGAGCGTGGAAGCGTTTTCTTCGTACATCTTGACCAGCGCCGAGATCAGGTCGCGCGCGTCGGTGTGGGTCGCGGCGAAGGCGTCGGCTTCGAATTCGTGCTTGCGCGAGCTGATCGAGGTCAGCGGCGAGAACAGGAAGGTAAATACCGGCAGCGCCAGCATGAACAGCAGCAGCGCCACGGCGTCGGTCGGCACGCCGGGCAGCGGATCGAAACCGAGGCCGCTGTAGAACCAGGCCTGGTTTTTCAGGTAGCCCAGCAGGGCCAGGAAGGCCAGCGAGACGACCGAACCGACCACCATGCGCTTGAGGTTGTGGCGCAATTTGAAGTGGCCCAGTTCGTGCGCCAGCACCGCTTCGACCTCGGGCTGGGTCAGGCTGGCGACCAGGGTGTCGTAAAACACCACGCGCTTGTTGGCGCCGAAACCGTAGAAAAAGGCGTTGCTGTGGGCGCTGCGCTTGGAGCCGTCCATCACGAACAGGCCCTTGGCGGCGAAGTTGACGCGGGCCATCAAGCCTTCGATGCGCTGGCGCAGGCTGTCGTCCTTGAGCGGCTCGAACTTGTTGAACAGCGGCATGATCAAGGTCGGCGCGATGACCATCATCACCAGCTGGAAACCGATCCAGACTAGCCAGGTGTACAGCCACCACAGACTGCCGCTTTTTTCCATCAATTGCAGCACCACCCAGATCAGCGGCAGGCCGAGCACGAGGCCCAGGCCCGTGCCTTTCGCGGCATCGGCGATCCATAAACCGATGCTCATCTTGTTGAAGCCGAAGCGTTCCTCGAGCACGAACTGGCGGTAGTAATCGAACGGCATGTCGAGCACGCCGCTGACCGCCGCAAAGGCGACGAACAGGGCCATCTGGAAGGCGATGCCGGTGCCGGTGTGCGGCAGCAGGGCGATGGCCAGCCATTGGAGGCCGCCGAGCAGGGTAAAACCGATCAGCACGGCGCTGCTGAACAAGAGGCTGGCGAGGCCGAAATGGATTTTGGCGGCGGTGTAGTCGGCCGCCTTCTGGTGCGCATCGAGGGAGATTTTTTCGGCAAAGTCGGCCGGGACCGCGCCGCGGTGGGCCGACACGCAGCGCAACTGGCGGGTCGACAGCCAAAAGCGCAGCACCAGCGACAAAATGAAGAAAGAAACGAACAATATCGAAAACGCGAGTGAAGACATTCTGTGCCTGTGAGAAAATGCAGGATTGTTTAGGCCAAGAGAGAATTATGTCACATGCCACTGATTTAGCAGCACCGGCCGCGTTACCGCGCCCAAATGAGTTCAACCTGGTTTGGGTGGACATGGAAATGACGGGCCTTGAGCCCGATACCGACCGCATCATCGAAGTGGCGGTCGTGGTGACCGACATGCACCTGAACATCTTGGGCGAAGGCCCGGTGTTCGCCATCCACCAGTCGGACGAGACGCTAGACAAGATGGATTCCTGGAACAAGGGCACCCACGGGCGCTCCGGGCTGATCGAGAAGGTCAAGGCCTCGACCGTGACCGAAGCCGAAGCCGAGGCGCAACTGATCGCCTGGCTGAAGAACTACGTTCCAGCCGGCAAATCGCCAATGTGCGGCAATACCATTTGCCAGGACCGCCGCTTCATGGTGCGCGGCATGCCGAAGCTGGAAGCGTTCTTCCACTATCGTAACCTGGACGTGTCGACCCTGAAAGAGTTGTGCAAGCGCTGGAAGCCGGAGATCGTCAGCGGCTTCAAGAAGCACCAGAAGCACACGGCGCTGGCCGACATCATCGAATCGATCGAAGAGCTGCGCTACTACCGCGAGCATTTCATCAAGCTGTAATCGGCCTTGTCTTGCCCCGGCCGTCCTGGCCGGGGCGCCCCTCGCCGGGTGCCCCTCGCCGGGCGCCCTCGCCGGGCGCCCCTTGCCGGGCGCCCCGTTCCCCCTGTTGTATTGCATGCCGCGCCGCCGCTGGCGCTCTGATGCGCCGTGCGCCGGGAATGGCTTTTTCCTCTAGAATGATCTTTACGCAACAGCGATGGGATCTTGCGACATGAAAACTGTGACGATGCGGTCCGGACGCCTCATTCCCGCGCTCGGACAAGGTACCTGGAACATGGGAGAAGACCCGGCGCGGCGCCAGCACGAGATCGGCGCGTTGCAATTGGGCATGGATCTCGGCATGGGCTTGATCGACACGGCCGAGATGTACGGCGAGGGCGGGGCCGAGGAAGTGGTGGGCGCGGCGATTGCCGGGCGGCGCGAGCAGGCGTTTATCGTCAGCAAAGTGTATCCGCACAATGCCGACAAGCGCGGGGTGCGCGCGGCCTGCGAGCGCAGCCTGCAACGCCTGGCGACCGACCGCATCGACCTGTACCTGCTGCACTGGCGCGGCGCGGTGCCGCTGTCGGAAACCCTGGACGCCTTCCAGGCCTTGCAAAAGGAAGGAAAGATCGTCGATTTCGGCGTGAGCAATTTCGACCTGGGCGACATGCTGGAAGCCGACGCCTTGCCCGGCGGGCGCGCGATTGCCGCAAACCAGGTGCTGTTCAATCTGGCCAAGCGCGGGATCGAATGGGATTTGCTGCCGTGGTCGCGCAAGCACGGCATGCCGCTGATGGCGTATTCGCCGCTGGAGTCGGCCGGCCCGGAGCGCGAGCTGTTGCTGGGCAATCCGAGCCTGATGGCGGTGGCCGGACGGCATGGCTGCACCCCGGGTCAGATCGCGCTGGCATGGCTGCTGCGCCAGGACGGAGTGGTGGCGATCCCCAAGGCGGCCGACCCGGCGCACGTGCGCCAGAACCGGGCGGCGGCCGATGTGGTGCTGAGCGCCTTCGATCTGGAAGATCTGGACCGGGCCTTTGCGCCACCGACGAAGCGGCAGGCGCTGGCGATGCGCTGAGGCGTAGCGGTCGCCCATCCCTGACGCCGGATTCGGCCGCAGCGCTACCCGGCAGCCCGCCGCACGCCGCATGGCGGCCCTTCCACCCACAAGGAGAACGAGATGGTCAGCATCGTGCGCGTGGTTGGCGAACGCGGCAAGGAAATCGGGTCGATCCTGTGGCGCTGCGTGTACAGCTTCAGCCTCACCTTGCTCTGTTCCGCCGGCCTGGCCTTCATTCCCCAGGGCACCGAATTCCTGCGCCTGGTCAGCGATCCCGGTTGGACCTTTCCGATTTTTATTTTTTCCGTGGCCAGTTGGTCCACCGCCGCCTGGTACAGCGCGCGCCTGACCCTCGGGCGCGTGTTCGACGGCACTTCCCTGCTGGACCGCACCGACACGCCCTTCGTCAACAGCATCCGCATGTGGCTGCCGCGCTTTCTCGGCATCGTGCCGGCTTCCGTGCTGTCGATCCAGTTCCAGCGCCTGGGCCAGCCGGCGCTGGCGCTGGCGTGCTTCCTGACCGCCTTCGCCATGGGCGTGTTCGTGCTCAAGCGGCGCGCCTGGTTCGCCTCGCGTTTCCGCGGCTTCGAGGGGCAGACCAGCTCGATTCGCTTCGAATCCTTGCAGGGGCGCACGGTGCTGACGGTGGCGCTGGCCATCCTGCTCACCTTCGCGCTGCTGTTCGCCGTGTGGCTGCGGCCGGTCGAGGTCACGCGCTATGTCACCGCGCCCGCGCTGCTGTGTTTCGCTTTCGCCAGCTGGATCCTGTTCGGCGACCTGGTGCTGACGTATTCCTTCAAACAGGCCCGGCTGCCCTCAATGGCGGCGCTGCCGCTGCTGCTGTTCATCGTGTTCAGCCTGTGGAACGACAACCACCAGGTCAGGCTGCTGCCCATCGCAGCGGACGATCCGGCGCCGATCCGGCGCAAGATC
This sequence comes from Massilia antarctica, assembly GCF_015689335.1. Taxonomy (GTDB): domain Bacteria; phylum Pseudomonadota; class Gammaproteobacteria; order Burkholderiales; family Burkholderiaceae_D; genus Telluria_A; species Telluria_A antarctica. The sequence goes on from NZ_CP065053.1 coordinate 3,867,032, forward strand.
GACGCCCACCTCGACGACTGGCTGCAGGCGCGCGTGGCCAGCGGCACCCTGGTGCCGGGACGGCCGTTCCCCCTGTTCGTGGTGGCGGCCGAAGGCGGCGGCATCCGCGCCGCCTACTGGACCGGCATGGTGCTGGCCAAGCTGCAGGACGACAGCGGCGCGCGCTTCGGGCGTCACCTGTTCGCCCTGAGCGGCGTTTCCGGCGGCAGCCTGGGCAGCAGCGCCTTCGCCGCGCTGCTGGCCGATGCCGGCGGCAACGATCTGGCCACCGCCTACTGCGCGCGCGGCGGGCGCGACACCCCCTACCAGGAATGCATGCGCAAGGTCTTGCAGCGTGACTTCCTGTCGCCCACGCTCGGTTACATGCTGTATCCGGACATGCTGCAGCGCTTCTTGCCGTTCGCGATCGCGGCGGCGGACCGCGCCCGCGCCATGGAAGCGGGTTGGGAGCAGGGCTGGCTCAGCGCCACCGGCAACGACCGCTTCGCGCGCCGCTTCGACCAGCTGTGGGCCGCCGACGGCGCCATGAACGTGCCCTCGCTGCTGCTCAACGCCACCCTGGTCGATGGCGGCAGCCGCATCATCGCCAGCGACCTGATCATCGACGGCAGCTTTCCGGACGCCTACGATGCGCTCGACCCGGTGCTCGACCTGCACCAGATGAGCCTGGGGACGGCGGTGCACAACAGCGCGCGTTTCAGTTATATCAGCCCGGCCGGGACGGTGTCGGCCTGCCGCGCCGGCAAGGAGCTGGTGGCCTGCGCGCCCGGCCGCGAACGCGCGCCCTGGGGCCGGATCATCGATGGCGGCTACTTTGAAAACTCCGGCGTCGAATCGGTGCGCGACCTGCTGTTCGCCATGCGCCCGGCCTTGGCGCGGTGGCGCGAGCGCGGTTACGACATCGATCCGGCCGTCATCGTCATCAGCAATTCCCCCGACGCGCTGGCCCCGAAGGAAAAGCAAGACCCGGCCGGCGCGCGCATGGATACGACCTTCCTGTCGGAACTACTGGCCCCGCCGCTGGGCTTGTTCAATACCCGCACGGCGCGCGCCACCTTTGCCGTCACGGCGGAGCGGCGCGACATGGCCGTGATCCTGCCTGCCGGCCCGGCGCGCTTCCTGTGGTTCGGCATGCCCTCGGAAACCCACACTCCGCTGGGCTGGGCGCTGGCGGGCAAGAGTTTCAAAGGCATCGATGCGCTGCTCGCGCCGCCGCACGACAGCAAGCAACCGTTCGAGGTCGTACTGAAACGCTTGCCGCCGCCATAAGCTGTGCCGCAGGAAATAAATTTCCCCCGTACGTGGGTTGGCGAACGGAACGGATGTTGGGGAGGGCGTATTGTTGTGTCTCAAACAAACAGGAGGCTTTATGACCAAGCACAGCAACGACCCAAGTGAGCAACAGCAGCGCGCGGATGAACAGGCGCAGCAGGAAGCCACCAAGAACCGCCAGCGTGCCGAAACGGAAGAAGTCGCCGGCAAGCACAAGAACGACGGCGTCAAGGATCACCAGGGCGCCGACAAAGGCCCGCGCGGCCAGTAAATCGCCAGGGTAAGTCCGTTCAGCGGCCCGGCTTGCTTTCCCTTACAGGATCGCCAGCCGGGCCGATCAGCATTGGCGGGCGCCATCGCGGTGACCGGCTGCGCGGATGGCTCGCCCGCACGAAAATAGTGGGTCCGTGCACCTTTGTAGCTCATCTGTGGTGTAATTGCAGCTTCGCTGTTCTTGCTCGTCCTCATGTCCGCCCCACGCTTTGCCTGGCTCACCGCCGTTTTACCCCCACCCAACAGTGTCGCCCGCCAAGAACAATGGCGCGCCAGCGTGGCCGCGTTTATCGCGCTGGGCCTGACCGGCGCGCTGTGCAGCGCGACCGGCGGCGCGGCCGGCCTGTGGCTGATCGCCCCGATGGGCGCCTCCGCCGTGCTGCTGTTTTGCCTGCCCGCCAGTCCGATGGCCCAGCCGTGGGCCGTGATCGGCGGCAACGTCGTCTCGGCCCTGGTGGGGGTGGCCTGCATCAAGACTGGCCTCACACCAGCAGTGGCCGCCCCGCTGGCCGGCGGGATGGCGATCGTCGCCATGTTCGCGCTGCGCTGCTTGCATCCGCCGGGCGGCGCCATGGCGCTAACGGCCGTGCTGGCCGGCCCCGCAGTGCACAAGCTCGGCTTCGGCTTTGCCCTCACCCCGGTGGCACTGAACTGCGTGCTGATGGTGGGCGCCGCCCTGGCCGTCAACCAGCTGACCGGTCACCGCTATCCGCACCGCCAGCAATCGACGATGCAGAATGTCCACGACACGGCCGATGCGGTGCCCACCGCGCGCCTGGGCTTCCGGCGCGACGACCTGGACGCCGTGCTGGCGCGCTACGGCGAAGTGCTCGACGTCAGCCGCGACGACCTCGAAGGCATCATCCTGGCCACCGAAACGGCGGCCTACGGGCGCCGCTTCGGCGTGATCCGCTGCGGCCAGATCATGTCGACCGACGTGGTCACACTCGAATTCGGCACGGCCCTGGCCGATGCCTGGGGCTTGATGCGGCATCATCAGGTGCATGCGCTGCCGGTGCTGAACCGGGCGCGCAGGGTGATCGGCATCGTCACCCAGGCCGATTTCCTGCGCCACAGCGACCTGGATGCGTACAGCGGACTGGGGGCGCGCCTGCGCGCACTGCTGCGGCGCAGCGGATCGACGCATTCGGACAAACCGGAAGTGGTGGGGCAGATCATGACAGCCAGGGTGGCCACGGCGCATGTGCACACGCCGATCGTGGAACTGGTGCCGCTGATGGCCAACGCCGGCCTGCACCACATTCCCGTGGTCGACGACGAAGACCGCTTTGCCGGCATCGTCACCCAGTCGGATCTGGTGGCCGCGCTGTATCAGGGGCGGCTGGCCGAACTGGCTCCGGCGGCGTAGGGCGGGCGCGGTCCGATCGGCGCCGCAGGCGCGAGTCGGACCGCCACGTGGGTGAATGCCGGCCTTTGCTATGTCGCGAAGTGCGCGCGCTCGACCCGCAGCAGCTCGCCGACATCGATCATCAGCTCCTTCGCCTTGGTGGCCAGCCTGTCGACACCGACGGGGGCGCCGTGTGAATCGACCCAGACACCATGGACAAGGCGCCAGTTCGCCGTTTCCAATTGATAGGCAAGCACCTCGGCGTCGCGCCATGCCAGGTAACGCAGGATACGCCAGGGCTCGAGCGCGTCGAGCGCGGGGAGAAGCGCGGCTGCGGCGGACATCCTGGAGGAAGCTGCGGCGCTCGCCGGCGCCATCGCGCCAGCACCCGGCGACAGAAATTCACGCGGGTCCCTCAGGAAGGCGCGGGTGGCGGCGCTCATGTTGGGGCCGAGTACCTCATTTGCGCCCCGCAGATCCTCGTACATCGCCAGTAGCTGCCGGTCCTGCGCTCCCATCGCGATGTCGGTGACCGGCGCCGTGCCCGTCAGATCGATCAGCGAACCTTGCTGCAAATGGTCGCTACCGCTCTGGCCCAGCTTGACGGTACTCGACGCGACCATCGATACAGAAGGGGGCAGCGACAGGAGGAATTCGGGGCTGAACGGATCGGTATTGGTCGCGTCGAGCATCGTCGTTGGCATGGCGCTGCTGGCCGCGGCTGCGATGTCCTCCATGGCCTCGTCGTCTTGCACCGGCGGCGGTACGGCAAGGTAGGGTGAGGTGGTGTCGATCCGCACCGGCGTGGCCTGCTCGCGCGCCGGTTTCAGAGCCTGTCCGACCCTCGGAGTCTCGTAATACACGCTCGGTGTGGCGGAGAAGTCCACGCTGCCGCTGGCCGCGCTGGGCGGCATGTGCGCGAGCGTGCCGTTGAAAATCGCCTGTGAGCCGCTGTCGGCGAAATGGACCCGTGGCTGCCGATCCGCCGATCCCGGCGCACCGCCGGAGGCCAGGATGCGTCTGACCCGCGCGGTCGCTTCGGCCAGGGGATCGCGGTCGGCGTGGGCATTGACCGCGGCGGCCAGCACGTAACTGGCTTCCATGATGGTCTCGGTCGCGTTGCGCAGGATCGAATGCGCATCGCCGCGCCCACGGGCCCCGGAAGCGCGGCTGCGCAGGGTCGCCAGTGCCCTGGAAGCGGCTGCCCGCAGGTTGCGCAATGCCTCGTGCGCCAGGTGCGCGAATGCTTGCGTCGGGACCAGGTCGAGGCTCCCGAGCAGGTGCGCCGCGAACATCGCCGCGTCATCGAGGTCGGCCTGAATGGGCAGCGCCGTCGCCGCGACCTCGGCCAGCCCGGCGGCCGCATCGAGGTGAGCGCGAAGCGCGGCGCTCGCCTTGTTGTTCATGATTTGCAAATTCTTCGAGCGCTCGTCGTTCAAGCCCTTTTTGGGGTCACGCTTGCCGAGATCGTCCGCTCGGCCCTCCGTCACCCATGTCGCGTAGGCGAGGATGTCGTCTTCGGCCAGCAGCATGGCCTGGTACACGCCGGCATACTTGCGTTGTTCGCTGGTGGGGTTCCAGGCGCCATTGTCGATGCTGATCAGCGGGTCGGCCGGGGCGGCCGCCGCGGCCGCCGCGCTGCTCGTCGAATTCGATGAGGAAGCCGGCACGGCGGCCGCTGTGCTGCGCGCCAATGCCGCTGCGAGCACGCCCACATCGCGATCGAAGCTGCGCAGGGCGGCAGCGAGCGCTTCCAGGTATTCGGGCGGCTCGCTGCCGAACGACAGCCGGAGCGACTCGCCGGTATTGGCGACGGTGGTGTCGAGAAAGCCGAAACTTTGCCGTATCTGCAATCCGAGCGGAATCCCGAGCCTGGCCGCGTGAACGCTCGCGCGACCGGCGAAATACGCCTGCAGCCATTCGACGACGCGTTCCCGCACGCCGTGCCCGGCTTTGCCGAGGAACAGCGACCTCAGATGGATCGTGAGGCTGGTATTACCCGGGGTGTGATGAAGCCTGAGATGTGTCAATTCGTCGCCCAGCATCGTCACCAGGGCGTCCGCCATCGCGCTCGAGCGCGATGTGCGGCGCAGGATATACGACTGCGAGAAGCGCAGTGCTTCGTCTGCGGCGGTGGGGGGATAAGGCATCGCGCCGCCGTCCGGCTCGGCGATCAGCAGACCGAGTTCGGTAATGGCAAGATCGCGCTGCGACGACAGGGACAACGCTGCCGATGCTGACGACGGCGCCAGGGTCGAGGGCGGCGCGAATGACGATGACGATGACGATCCCGGCCAGGGCGCAGTGGAGGCGGCGGCTCCTTCCGGGAGCGCTGCCGTTGTGGGCAAAACCTGCGGCAACTCTGCAAAGCGCGCCCGCGTCAGGCTGGTCTCCATGAGCGAAGCATTGCCGGGCCGCAGTCCAAGACTGCTTAAGGGGGGACCTGTTGTCGCATATTTCCCGTTTTTATTGGCCTGCCAGCGTTTTTTCAGCGCGGGCCGCGAGGCCTCCTGTGCCGCCTTGCCCTTGTAGTTTTCCGCGATCGTCAAGAGCGGATGCTCCGCCTGGCTGCGAAAGTACTTGTCGGGCTGACTGGTCTGGAAGGGACCTGTCTGCCGTGTCTCGGGCGAAAGCAGGTCCAGCGGCACAAATGAGGCAATGTTGTGCCGCGCCGTGGCGGCCGCCGCCAGTGCGGCCGGCTCGTGTGAAGCGGCGGAGGGCTGACTGGCCAGGTCGGCACTGGCGGCCCGATGGTAGCCATGCCACTCGTCGAAGGCACCGGGTGGCGCCAGCGCGACTTGTGTCGCTGCCGACAAGGCTGAGGAAGATGACGATGACGCGGCGGCCGTGCCGTCGTCGGGGTAGCCGTGGGCGTCGTCATTGCGGACACGCTTGCGCGCTTGTCTGGCGCGCGCGCGTTCCTGGGAAGCGCTCAAGCCAATCCGCGCAAGCCCTTGGACATTGTCCCAGGTCTCGTCCATGTTGCCAAAGTAGCCGTTCGGTGACGCGGCCATGCGCACGATGAAGTCGACCAGTGCCGACGCGATGCCGGCCAGCGCGGGTTCCCTGCGCAGAAGATGCGCGTTCGAGGCGTTCCACGACATGCCGCCCGCCACGAACTTGCCCTGCACGACAGGCGGCAGGGTGGCAGGGGGTGCGCGCGGTGGAACGATAGCGGTCGCTGGCACCCCGGGCACAGGCCGGCTCGTGCGCTCGCGCGTCACTGCCGCCGGCAAGGTTTGCCGCTGCGCCAGGCCGTGGCTGGCCACTCTTTGCATCAGGGCGCGCGTCTGATCGTGCCGTGGGCTGGCGTCTGCCAATGCCTGCAAGCGCATGGCATGCCCGCTGGTGTCCCGCCTGTCGCTAAAACCGGCGGGATCGCCCTGCGTCGCGGCGTGCACCGGACCGGCATCTTGCTGTACAGCCGACACTGTTGTCTGCGCCGTGCGTGTCATCTTTCCCTCCGCGATGTCGCGATCCGGTCAAGAGTTTATCGAGCGCCAGCAATTGTCCGGCGCGCAGTCAGGCTGTAGCGCGCGCCGGCGTGTTACTCGTCGGCGCCGCAGCACTTCTTGTACTTCTTGCCGCTGCCGCAAGGGCAGTCGTCGTTGCGGCCGACTTTCGGCTCGTCGCGCTTCATGGTGCTCACCGGCGCCTTGCGCAGCGGTACCCAGAAACGGTGAATCGCCGGCAGGTTGGCCTGGATATCCAGGGCCAGCTTGTGGCCTTTCATCGGCGTATCGACTTCTTTCAGTTCTTCTTCCTCGATTTCGTCGGCGCCGAGCAGGTAGATCGGGCGCATCAGCGGTGCGAGGTCCGATTCCCAGATCGGGTCCCACGAACCGGGGCGCAATTCCATGCCTTCCCAGAAGCCCCAGCACCAGGCTTCGCCGTCGAGCAGCATCGTGCCTTCGTGCTCGGCTTCGCAGAACAGCGGCTCGAATTCCTTCGGCGCCACTTCAAACGTGACCAGCACCTCGTTCATGAAGCGCATGATCAGTTCGACGATGCGCTCTTCTTCCTTGGCATTCTTGAACTTGGGGACGCTCTTGGCATCCTCGCCCCACACTTTCGGCAGCCATTCGGCCGGCATGATGGTTTCCGGACCCATCGCCACGGCGGTCAGGTAACCGTGCAGGGTATCCATGGTCATGGCGTCTTCCGCGCTGCGGTCGGACAGGAGGAACTGGTCGAGTTCGTCGAATTCTTTTTCTGAAAGGGGCTGGTCGAGTTGCATGGCGTGCTCTGGTTGATCGTTGAAGCCGCTAGTTTAAACCTTTCGGGCACCGGGACGTACTGTTTAATGCGGCGCGCCGTACAATAGCGGCCATGACCACGCCACTTTCCGACTCCGACACACCCGCCATCCACCCGTTCTCAACCCTGAGCCCCGAGTGCGTGCTTGACGCGTTAGAGAGCGTCGGCCTGCGCGCCGACGGCCGCCTGCTCGCGCTCAACAGCTACGAAAACCGGGTCTACCAGGTCGGCATGGAAGACGCCGCCCCGGTGGTGGCCAAGTTTTACCGCCCCGAGCGCTGGAGCGATACGGCCATCCTGGAAGAACACGCTTTTGTGCAGGAATTGACCGAACGCGAAATCCCCGTGGTCCCCGCGCTGACCCTGGATGGACGCACCCTGCACAGCTTCGGCGGCTTCAGCTTTGCCGTCTTCCCCCGGCGCGGCGGGCGCGCGCCCGAACTCGACGACCCCGCCGTGCTGGAGTGGACCGGGCGTTTCATCGGCCGCATCCACGCGGTCGGCGCCCTGAAAAGCTACAGCGAGCGCCCGGCATTGACCATCGACACCTTCGGATGCGAACCGCGCGACTACCTGCTGGCCAACGACTTCATCCCGCCCGAACTGCTGGCCGCCTACACCAGCGTGGCCGAGCAAGCCCTGGACGGGGTGCGCCACTGCTACGCGCGGGCGGGCGCATCGGCCCAGCTGCGCCTGCACGGCGATTGCCACGTCGGCAACGTGCTGTGGACCCCGGACGGCCCGCACTTCGTCGACTTCGACGACAGCCGCACCGGCCCCGCCATCCAGGACCTGTGGATGCTGCTCTCGGGCGAGCGCAGCGACATGGTGCGCCAGATGAGCGACATCCTGGCCGGCTACGAAGACTTTGCCGACTTCGACGAGCGCCAGCTGAACCTGATCGAAGCGCTGCGCACCCTGCGCTTGATCCACTACTCGGCCTGGCTGGCGCGGCGCTGGAACGACCCGGCCTTCCCGGTCGCCTTCCCGTGGTTCAATACACAACGTTATTGGCAAGACCGCATCCTCGAACTGCGCGAACAGATCGCGCTGATGGATGAGCCGGCGCTGTGGTGACGCTCCTGTAGAGCAAAGCGGGGAATTGGCTGGTTTTTCCGCGTCTGATCCGTGCGCCGGTGCGGGCCGACCTGACAGATAATCAACGTCAGGCCTTCCCATGCCGGGACGGTAGCCCAAGCGAGAACGACGATGGAACCCACACCAGCCCCGCACGACGATGCCAACCTGACCATCGCGCTGCCGCCCGACGGCGCCGTGCCCCAGGCTGCCGCTGCGGCCCCGGCTGCCGCCGCCGAACCCGGCCCCGGCCCCGACCGCGCCCAGTCCGAAATGCGCGCCATCCACGAAGCCATCGCCCGGGTCGAAGCCGAAGCCAAGGCGTCCTGCGCCGCCGAAAGCCGGGCCCACGCCGAAGCGCGCGCTCGTGGCCTGGCCGAAGAACGCGCCGCCATGGACGCCGCCGCCGCTGCCGCCGCCCTGCAAAACGCCCAAGCCTCCGAAGAAGCCATCGAAGCGAACCGCGACCGCCTCGAAACCCTGCGCGCCGCCGCCCGGGCCAGCCTGGAGCGCCTCGAAGCGGTGCGCCAGGAAACCGCCGAACTGCGCGCCCGGGTCGAAGCCGACACCCAGATCAAACTGGCCGCCGAAACGCGCCTGAAAGCCGACGAAGAATCGCGCCGCCGCACCGCCGAACAAATCGCCGCCGAAGCCGAACTGGCCGAACAAGCCGCGCGCGCCACCGAAGCCCTGCTGGCCCAGACCGAGCAGGCGCGCCTGCAGGCGGTCGAACGGGTCGCCGCCGTGCACGCCGCCCAGGAAGAAGTACTGCACATCGCCAACGCCGACGCCCGCATGACCACCCTGGCGCGCGAACGCGAGCGCCAGGCCAAGGGTGCGCGCCACACCGCCGAACTGCTGGCCGACGCCGAATCCGAAGCGCTCGAACTGACCATCCAGCGCGAAAAAGCCGACCAGGTCGCCCTGGCCTCGGCCTTCGCCCGCGCCGTGGCCGAAGCGCGCGCGCTGGAAGAAGCACGCGCCCTGACCCACATCGAACAGGAACGCGAAGCGATCGCCATCGCCCAGGCCGAGTCCGAGCGGGTGGCCGCCCAGTCGATTCACCTGCGCCTGCAATCGGAAAAAGAACTGCGCGACGCTGCCTTGCACCGCGAACGGTTGGAAAAGATGGCCGCCGCCGGCGCTTGCGCCCGGCGTGACGCCGAAGCGCGCATCCTGACCGCGACCGAAGAACGCATCGAAGTCGACAAACGCTTGCGCGAAGTCGCCCTGGCGCGCGCCAAGGCCGAGGACGATGCCAGCGCCGTCGTGCAAGCGAAGGTGGACGCCGAAACCCGCGCCGCCGCCGAAGCGGCGGAACGCGCCCTGGCCGACCAGGCCGCTGCTGCTGCCGCCCTGGCCGAAGCCGAGGAACAGCAACGCGCGCGCGTGCTGGCCGACGAACGCGCCAGCCTGGCCCAGGCAGCGGCCGACCTGGCCGCCGCCCAAAACGCTTCCGAACAAGCCGCCGTGGCATCGATTGCCGAGCACGTCGAGCTGCAACGCCGCGCCAGCGCGCTGGCCGCCGACAAGGCTGCGCAAGCGGGGGCGCTGGCGCAGGCCGAACAAGCGCGTGCCGACGCCGAACAAGCCGCGCTGGCCCAGCTGCAAGAACGGCTTGAGGCGGAAACCCTCGCCGCCGACGCGGCCCGGGCACGTGCCGACACCGAACAGGCCGAAGCGCTGTTGCTGCGCCGGAAAGCCGATGCCGAACAGCGTCTGGCCGAGTCCAGGCAAATCGACGTGGAAGCGACCCGCCTGCTCGCCGAGCAGGTTGAGATCGACAGCGCGCAGGCCAGTGCCGCCGCCGAGGCCATTGCCGCCCAGGCGCGCGCGGCCTCGGCCCTGGCGCTGGCGCAAAGCGCGCGCGCCGAGGCCGAGCAGCAAACCCTGGCCATGGCCGAACAGGCGCTGGCGTTGGCCGAGGAAGCGCTGGCGCTGGAACGCGCACGCGCCGAAAGTGAACGCAACGCCCTGGCGCTGGCCGAACAGAACGCCGCCGAACAGCGCCAGCTGGCCGAGCTGGCGGCGAGCACCGAGCAAGCCAAACGGATCGAAGCGGATGCCACGCGCAAGCTGGTGCGGCAGGCCGAAACCGAAAGCGTGCAGGCCCAGGCCGCAGCCGACGCCATCGCCGCGCAAGCGCGCGCCGCCATCGACCTGGCCCAGACCCAGAGCGCGCGCGCCGTGGCCGAACAGCAAAAGCTGGCCTTGGCCGAACAGGCCCTGGCCGACGAACGAGCGCGCGCCGACAGCGAAGCCGCCGCGCTTGCCTTGGCCGAGCAAACCGCCGCCGCCCAGCGCCAGATGGCGGTCGCCGCCGCCCACGCCGAGCAGGCCAAACGGCGCGAAGCCGACTACACCCACGCACTGGTGCAACAGGCCGAAATCGAAAGCGTGCAGGCGCAAAACGCCGCCGATACGATCGCCGCGCAGGCGCGCGCCGCCACCGAACTGGCCGAGGCGCAGCGCGAACGCGCGCGTTCCGAACAACAAAAGCTGGCATTGGCCGAGGAAACCTTGGCCCAGGAGCGTGCCCTGGCCGACAGCGAGCGCGCCGCTGTCATGCTGGCCGAGCAGACCCTGACCGCCAAGCGTCAGCTGGCATCGGCCGGCGCCGCCGCCGAGCAAGCCCGCCGTACCGAAGCGCAGGCCGCGCGCGTGCTTGCGCAGCAGGCCCAGGTCGACACCGAACAGGCGGCACGCGCCGCCGACGCAGTCGCCGCCCAGGCCAAGGTGGCGGCCGAACGCGCCCAGGTCCAGCAAGTGCGGGCGCAAGCCGAACAACAGAAACTCAAGCTGGCGGAAGACGCGCTGGTTCTGGAACGTGCCAGCGCCGAGGCCGAGCGGGCCAGTGTCGAGACCGAACGCGCCTCGCTGGCGCTGATCGAGCAAAAGCTGGCCACCCAGCGTCAGCAACTGGCGGCCGACCAGCGCGCCGAGCAGGCGATTGCGGCGCGGCTGGCGTCCGAACAGGCGGCTTGCCTGTCGGCGCGCACGCGGGCCGAAGCCGAGCACGAAGCGGCCAGCATGGCGCGCCAGTTCCAGGTCGCGCAAGAAATTGCCGCCCTGGCCGCGCAGGACAAGCGCGACGCCCAGCGCGTACTGCTCGACAGCGCCCAGGCACAGGCCGAGATGCAGCGCAAGAGCGCCATCACCACCAAGGAAATGGCCGACGCCAAGCGCGAACTGGTGGCGCTCGAAATGCGCCGCCTGGAAGCCGACACGCACACCCTGATGGTCACCAAACACGCCATCGACGACGAAAAGCGCAACAGCGCCACCGACGCCGCTCAGCGGTCGACCTCGGCCACGATGACGCACGAGGTGCTGGGCCGTCTGACCGCCCCGGCCAAGGGCTGATGCCGGCGGTGCATGCGTCGCGAGCAGGCTGGGGTCCCGGTTGGCATGCTGATGGGGTAAGATTGGCGGCATGACGAATTTCAAGTTGCTGCTGGCCATGGTGCTGGCTATCCCGCCGGGATTGCAGGCGGCGGAGCTGTCGGTGCTGGTCGACACCAGTACCGACATGCCGATGGCGCGCTTCGAGCGCGGCCGGCTGGCCGAAGGCATCCACAAAGACATAGGCGAGGCGCTGGCTGGCGCGATGGGGCGCACGGCGGTGTTCGTCGCGCTGCCGCGCAAGCGGATTGTGCGGGCGCTGGAAGATGGCGGCGCGGACGTGCTGTGCAGCTACGTTCCCGAATGGCTTCCCGGATCGTTCCGCTGGAGCCGGGCCTTCATTCCCATCACCGAAGTCTTGGTGACGGCGCGCAGCGCGCCGCGTCCGCGTAGCGTGATCGACGTGTCGGGGCAAGCGATCGGCACCGTGCTCGGCTACTCCCATCCCGAGCTTGACCGCGCCTTAGGCAAAGGATTCATCCGCGACGACGGCTTCAGTTCGCTGGCGAGTTTGCGCAAGCTGGCCGCCGGGCGCCTGCGCCATGTGGTCACGGCCAAGCTGTTTCTCGACTACCGTCTCAAGCTCGGCGACCCCGCGCTCGCGCTGCACCCGCCGCTGACGGTCAAGAGCTACCTGGGCCAATGTGCCGTCTCCCCCAAAGGCAAGGTCACCCTGGCCGAGGTCGACCAAGCCATCGGGCGCCTGATTGCCAAGGACGCCATCACCACCATCTTCGCGCGCTACCAGTAGCCGCCGCTACCGCGCCGCCACAATTCCCCAACCGGGGTCTGACCTCGGACTCGCAATATTTTTTCGTTTCCCAACCGGGGTCTGACCTTTGACTCGCAATTTTGTTAACCGGGCTGATGCTGTCTGGCCCGATCTTTCGCTGAGTTACGCCAAATTCGCCGTAGAAACGCGGAGATTGCGGTGTTTTACGCTTTTCCAATGTCACAAAATTTCGAGACAGAGGTCAGACCCCGGTTAGGAAACGAAAATGTTGCGAGTCAGAGGTCTGACCCCGGTTGTGGGAGTGTTGGCTGGGCGTGTAGGAATTTTGGTGGTGTTTTGTATTTGCAATACAATCGACGCATTTCTTCCAACAGGCGTGTCTCCGTGACTTCCACTCCCATTAAAATCGCTGCGGCGCTGGCCATCGCGGGCGCGGCCGGTGCGGCTGTTCTGTTTGCCGGACGTAAGCCAGCCCCGGCGACGCCACCGCCACCGCCCGTCAAGGCCGCCCCCGCGGCCGCGCCTGCGCCGCGTACCAATACGGCGCCGCTGATGACCGGCTTGCAGACCTTGCTGGCCAATTACCGCAAGATCATCGTGCTGCTGGCCGACGAGAAGTCGATGCCGCCCAACGAACGCGAACAAGCCCAGCGTGTCGGCCAGAATTTGTTCCACGAGAATCAGTCGCACGCCGCGAACCTCGAACGCGATCTGGCAGCGCTGCTCGCCTCCAGCCAGCCGAACCGCTTCGATGCCGTCAGCGAACTGCTCGGCTTCATCGAGTCCGATAAGTCCCTGTACGACGCCGACCGCCTCGCTTTCCGCGAGCTGCTGCAAGGCTTGCTGGCGGAAGTGGCCAAGGATTCGAGCTTGCCGGCCATTAAGCTCCACAAGCGCTTGTCGGAGGATCTCGATGCGCTGGCCGAGATCGAGCGCAATTATGAGAAGGAAATCCGCCAGGTCTTCGGCCGTTACGAGTCGCGCGCGATCGAGCTAAAACGCGAGCACTGGGACAGCTACCTGGCCTATCTCAAGACCCTGTACACGCGCGACACCATCCTCAAGGAGCAGGGCGTGGTGATGCCTTATCCGGCGTCGGCCTTGCCGCGCGAGGCCAAGACCAAAGCCGAGCCCGACCCCAACGAGATTTTCGGCACTTCCCTGCCCAGGAAAACCGTGGTGCTGACCTTCGACGACGGCCCCCACAAACGCTATAGCGAAGAAATCGCCGCCATCCTCAAGCAGTACGGGGTGCCGGCCGTGTTTTTCAGCGTGGGCCGCAACCTGGGCAGTGTCGATGCCGCCGGCAAGGCCACCTTGTCGGAGGGCGCCGCCGTCAGCCGCAAGCTCAAGGCGGATGGCTATACCCTGGCCAACCACAGCTACACGCACGCCCAGTTATCGAAAGAAACCGGCGACAAGCTCCAGGCTGAAATCTTCAACACCGATGTGCTGCTCAAGGCGATCGACGCCGGCCGCGCGCCACTGTTCCGCTTTCCCTACGGCGCGCGCAACAGCGAGGGCATGCATGCGCTGGAAGGCGCGCACCTGCGTTCGGTGATGTGGAATATCGATTCGCTCGACTGGGCTGATCCGGTCCCGGCCTCGATCGCGGAACGGGTCTTGCGCACGGTCGACAAGGAGGGCCGCGGCATCATCCTGTTCCACGATATCCATGCGCGCACGGTCAAGGCGCTGCCTGCCGTGCTGGACCGCCTGATCGCTGAGGGCTACCAGTTCGCCGGCTGGGATGGCAGCAATTTCACCAGCGCCAACACAGCCGCCGCGCCCGCCGAGAAAGTGGCGGTCAGCACGGGCTATGCCAATTCCTGGGCCATCGTGATCGGCATCGACAGCTATCCCAAGTGGCCCAAGCTGCAGTACGCGGTACGCGATGCCCAGGGAGTGCGCGAAGTCTTGATCGGCAAGTTCGGCTTCGCGGCCGAGCGCGTGGTGTCGCTGAACAATGCCGATGCCACCCGCGCCGGCATCCTGGGCGCCTTCCATGACCGCCTGGCGCACGGCGGGGTGCAAAAGAATGACCGGGTCTTCGTGTTTTTCGCCGGCCACGGCGCCACTCGCCGGCTCAGTTCGGGCCGCGACCTGGGCTATATCGTGCCCTACGATTCCGACCCGACCCAGTTCGCCACCGATGCGATTCCGATGAGCGAGATCCAGAACATCGCCGAGAGCCTGACCGCCAAGCATGCGCTGTTCGTGATGGATGCCTGTTACAGCGGGCTGGGCCTGACGCGCGGCGGCGGCGCCGGCGCTTTCCTGCGCGATAACGCGCGCCGCATCGGGCGCCAGATGCTGACCGCCGGCGGGGCCGACCAACTGGTGTCGGACGGCGGGCCGAACGGGCATTCGGTGTTCACCTGGACCTTGCTGCAGGCGCTGGCGGGTAAGGGTGACCTGAACGGCGATGGCATGATCACGGCCACCGAGCTGGCGGCGTATGTGGCGCCGGCGGTGGCGGGGGTGTCGAACCAGACGCCGGCCTTCGGCAGCCTACCCGGCTCGGAAGGGGGCGACTTCGTGTTCGAGTTGCCGGTCGAGGCCGAATTTCTCAATCCGCAGACGGCGCAGTTGTCGACCGAGGCAATCGCGCTCAACGCCAAGCTCGATTCGGTGCGTCCGGACACGCCCAAGGCGGACGACAAGCCTGGTGTGACCGCGCCGGTGGCGCCGGTCGCGGTCAAGGATTTGCAGGGCAAGGAGCAGAAATTGGTGACGCCGCTGGCGGTGCCGTCCTCGGCGCGCCAGCTGGCGCAGCGCGCCAACGATCGCGGTTTGCAGCTGTTTAAGGAAAAGCAGTATGCGGCGGCCGAGGGCGAGTTCACCGAGGCGCTCAAGCTGCGCGCCGACTTTGCGCTGGCGGCCAATAACCTGGGCTTTGTGTACTATAAACAGGGGAAGTTTGCCGAGGCGGCGCGCTGGTTCGACAATACCGTGAAGATGGATCCGTCGCGCGCCGTGGCCTACCGCAACCTGGGCGATGCGCATGCCCAGGCGGGCGATGTGGCGAAGGCGAAGCAGGCCTACAAGACCTTCCTGGAACTGGCGCCGGCCAGCGCCGGGGCTGCGTATGTGAAGCAGCAGCTGGAAAAACTGTAGGAGGACATCCCGCCTGCGCTCCCCCGCGCTCGACGCCGGTCCCGCCATTGACGCAAGCGGCGCGGCTGGTGGTGGGGGAAGGACGGAGCAAGGCCGGAGAAGGCGGATCGGCGTAGCGCACGTCCGCGCCGCCTCCCGGCATCAGGCCGCGCCGGTGTAGCGCACGCCCGCGCCACCTCCCTGCATCAGGCCGCGCCCAGCGCTTCCTGCTGCTTCTTGTAGCGCAGCGACGACCATACCGACACCAGGATGAACGCTACGCCGGACAGCCCCGTGAACCACTCCGGAATGTGATAGCGCACGCTGGCGAACATGATCAGCGCCAGGATCCCGATCGCGTAATGCGCGCCGTGTTCCAGGTAGACAAACTCCTCCAGGGTACCCTTTTCGACCAGGAACACGGTCAGCGAGCGCACGAACATGGCGCCGATGGCCAGACCCAGCATGATGATGATCACATCGTTGGTGATGGCGAACGCGCCGATCACGCCATCGAAACTGAACGAGGCATCGAGCACTTCCAGGTACAGAAAACCGCCGATACTGCCGCGCGACACCATTTGCCCGATGCTCGGGTCGGCTTCTTCTTCCTCCAGCAGGGAACTGATCCAGTTCACGCCGACGTAGATCACCACGCCCATCACCCCCGCCATCAGCACGCTCAGCTTGCGCGCTTCCGGCACCAGGTACATGGCCACGAACGCGGCGCACAGGGTCAGCAGTACCGCCAGGCTCTCGCTGCCGTAGGTGCCCACCTTCTCTTCGAGCCATCCGAGCCAGTGAAGTTCCTTCTCTTCGTCGAATAAAAAGTTGAGGAAGACCAGCAGCAGGAAGGCGCCGCCGAACGCGGCCACTTCCGCGTGGTTGTCGGTCAGGTGGCGCGAGTATTCGTCGGGTGTGTTGATCGCCATCGACCATACGTCCAGCAAGCCGAGTCCGGTTGCGACCGAGACTATGACCAGGGGAAACAGCAAGCGCATGCCGAACACGGCGACGAGGATACCGGCCGTCAGGAACAGCTTGCGCCAGAAATCGTTCCAGTGGCGCAGCACGGACGCGTTGACGACGGCATTGTCGAACGAGAGCGACACTTCCAGCACGCCCAGCACGGCGGCGATCCAGAGCGCGTTGAGCAGGCCCGGCACGCCGCCGCGCGTGTAGCCCCACCACCCGGCAACGGTCAGGAGAACAAAGCTGACAATGAAAGAAAGTCTGAAATGGCGCATGCGGTAATTCCCGGAGAAAAGTTCAATAAGCAGGGCGGGCGCCGGCGGGCGGCGGTCTGATGTCATTCTAATAGGTTTCCTGCCCGACGAGCACTCAACAGCGTGCGCGCCCCGGGCACCGGTACGGCTTGCGCCCGGGGCGCAGCGTGCGCCAGCTGCCCGGCGGCCTGTCGGCACCGGCGCGCAAAGCCAGCGCGAAAATGCCTGCCGGCGAACTTTTATGCTGTCTTGGCAGGGGCGCGATCTGCGATAATTGTTAATTACGCAGCAATTGTGCGGTTTAACGACAACAAGGATGTACGCATGGATATCAGCTACCTCATCACGCCTGTCCTGACCTGGCTGGTGGTGGGACCCATCAAGTTCCTGATTAATAGTGCGCGCCAGCGGCGCTGGGCCTTCAATTTGGTCGGCAATGGCGGCTTTCCCAGCAATCACAGCTCGGTGGTGACCAGCATGGCCACCCTGATCGCCCTGCGCGAGGGGATGGGCAGCCCGGCCTTCGGCGTGGCCGTGACCCTGGCATTTATCGTGATGATCGATGCCAACAGCCTGCGCCAGCACGTCGGGCGCCAGGCCGCCGCCATCAACCGCCTGGCCGGCAGCGCCGCCGAGCATACCCATCTGCGGGAACGCATGGGACATACCCTGGTCGAAATCACGGGCGGCATTTGCACCGGCATCGGCATGGGGTTTGCGGTTTTTCACTTGTTCCAACGCTTCTGAGGCCGCGCTCAGCGGCGCGGATTGTTGCAGCTCAGCACGATCAGGATGCAGTTCAAACCCGCAAATCCGCAGTTCAGCCATCGAAACTGGCAGGTTGCAAGATCGCTAATTGACGTCGATATCCGTCTCAAGGATACTTTGGCGCTGGAAGTTTTCAATTTGATACATACGTAAGACCGATTTGATCCCGGAGAATCCCATGCTGCGCAAAACAATGCTCGTCCTCGCCATCGCCACGGCGCTCGCCGCCTGTGGTAAGGATACAAAAGAACCGGGCAAGGATGGCAAGGATGCCAAGGCCGCCGCGCCCGTCCAGTTGCTGGTTTCTCCGGAAGATCTGCTCACCATCCAATCGAACGCGCTCGCCTCCGGCCCGGTCGTGACCGGCTCGGTCCAGCCCGAACGCAAGGCCGACCTGCGCGCCGAAGTGTCGGCCGTGGTGTTGCAGGTGCTCAAGGAAAACGGCGACCTCGTCAAGCGCGGCGATGTCCTCGTCAAGCTCGACGAAACCGCCATCCGCGACAGCCTGAGCTCGGCCGAGCAGTCGGCCCGCGCCGCCGCCCAAGCGCTCGACCAGGCCGAACGCCAGCTCGAACGCATGAAAACCCTGCGCGCCTCGGGCATGACCTCGGCCCAGGCCCTGGATGATGCCGAAGTGCGCCGCAACAGTGCCCTGAGCGAAGTATCGGCTGCCAAATCGCGCGCCGCGCTGGCTCGCCAGCAACTCGGCCGCACCGTGGTGCGCGCGCCGTTCGACGGCGTGGTCAGCGAACGCAAGGTGTCGGCGGGCGACACTGCATCGATCGGCAAGGAATTGCTGAAAGTAATAGATCCGTCCAGCATGCGCTTTGAAGGAAGGGTCTCGGCCGACCGCATCAGCACGGTCAAGGTCGGCCAGGCGGTCAGTTTTCGTGTCAACGGCTATGCCGGCGAGGAATTTCGCGGCGTGGTGAAACGGGTCGACCCGGCCGCCAACGAGGTCACGCGCCAGGTCGAGGTGCTGGTCGGCTTTGCACAAGGTTCGGCGGTGCCGAAGGTGTCCGGCCTGTACGGGGAAGGGCGGATCGAGGCGGAAACCAAGGCCGCGCTGATGCTGCCCGAAGGCGCGCTGGTCAAGGCTGGCGACAAGGCCTACGCCTGGCGCCTGCGCGACAAGACCTTGAACAAGGTCGACCTGGCGGTGGGGCCGCGCGACACACGCAGCGGCAACTATGAGATCAAGCAAGGCCTGGCCGCCGGCGACATCGTCATGCGTACGCCGAGTTCGGCGTTCAAGGAAGGCCAGAAGATCGAACTGGCGCCGGCCAAGGTTGCCGCCGCCGCCCCTGTCGTGCAGGGGAAATAAGCCATGTTCCTTTCCGATTTCAGTATCAAGCGGCCGATCGCCACGATTGTGCTGATCATCGCCCTGATGTGCATGGGTTTACTGGCCCTGACCAAACTGCGGGTCAACCAGAATCCCGACGTCGAAGTGCCGGTCTTGCAGATCAACATTCCCTATCCGGGCGCGTCGCCGGACACGGTCGAGCGCGAAGTGATCAACCGCATCGAAAAGTCCTTGCTCAGCATTTCCGGCGTGACCGATGTGCATGCCAGCGCGGTCGAGGGCAATGCCCAGTTCTGGCTGGAGTTTAACTTCGACAAGAACCTGATCGAAGCGTCCGACGAGGTGCGCAATGCCATCGCCACGGTGCGCTACAAGCTGCCGACCGAGATGCGCGAACCGATCCTGCAGCGGATCGATCCGGCCACCCAGCCGATCCTGAACCTGGCGCTGTCGTCCACCAGCCAGAGCCATGCGGAAATTTCGCGCCTGGCCGAGGATGTGCTGGCCGACCGCTTCCGCGGCATCGATGGCGTGGCCACGGTCAACGTCAGCGGCGCCCTGCGGCGCGAACTGTCGGTGCTGCTGCGCGCCGAAAAGCTGCGCGAATATAACGTGGCCGTGTCCGACGTGGTCAATGCGCTGCGCACGCAAAACACCAATGCGCCGGTGGGCAAGATTCGCGGCGAATACGACGAGAAAAGCATCCGCCTGGTGGGTCGCATCGAGTCGCCCGAGGAATTCCAGCAAATCGTGGTCAAGCGCCGCGGCGAGGAAATCGTGCGCCTGGCGCAAGTGGCCGAGATCCGCGACGGCTTTGCCGAAGTCAATAACCTGAGCATCCGCAGCGGCAAGCCGAACGTGGGCATCACCCTGACCCGCTCGCACAATGCCAGTACCGTCAGCGTGGCGAAAAAGGCCAAGCTGCTGATCAAGGAACTGGAAAAGGAACTGCCGAAAGGCACCTTGCTGGAAGTGACGCGCGATGGCGGCGATGAAGCCCAGCGCAGCCTGAATAATGTCATCGAGTCCTTGATCTTCGGCGCCGTGCTGACCATTTTCGTGGTGTACGCGTTTCTGAACTCCTGGCGCTCGACCCTGATCACGGCGCTTTCCTTGCCGACCTCGGTGATCGCCTCCTTCATCGCGGTCTGGCTGTGCGGCTTCACGCTCAACTTCATGACCCTGCTCGGGTTGTCCCTGGCCATCGGCGTGCTGATCGACGATGCGATCGTGGTGCGCGAAAACATCGTGCGCCACATGCAGCGCGGCTCCGACCGGCGCAAGGCCGCCCTCGAAGGCACCGCCGAGATCGGCATGGCGGTGGCCTCGACCACCTTCTCGATCATCGCCGTGTTCATTCCGGTGGCCTTCATGCCGGGGGTATCCGGTGAATGGTTCCGTCCATTCGCCCTGACGGTGACTTGCTCGGTGCTGGTCAGCCTGGTCATTTCGTTTACGCTCGACCCGATGCTGTCGGCATTCTGGGGCGACCCGCCGGACCACCATACGGCGCCGAAAAAAGGCTTGTCCCTGCTGCTGCACCACTTTAACGAGTGGTTCGACCGCCAGGCCGACCGCTACGGCCACGTCATCGCCTGGGCCTTGCATCACCGCATCTGGATGACCCTGTTCGCCGTGGCCACCTTCGCCGGCGCCTTGTACCTGCAGGGTGCCAAGGGCGGCACCAGCTTCCTGCCGGCGGCCGACTATGGCCAGTTGCTGATCGATATACGCACGCCGGCCTCGTCGAGCGTGGAGTATTCGCGCGCCAAGCTGGAAAAGGCGGCCGAACTGGCGCGCACGATCAAGGAAACCAAGGATACCAACGCCTTTATTAATACGGGCGGCGGCAAGGTGTATGTCGATATCGGCAAGCGCGCCACCCGCTCGCGCAGTGCCAAGGACATCGCGGTGGAGTTGCGCGCCAAGGTTTCCCAGCTGGTGGGCGCCGAATACGTGGTGCTCGACGACATGAACAATGGCGCCAGCAAGCCGATCCAGATCGAGTTCACCGGGCCCGACTCGCGCAAGCTGCTCGATATTGCCAATGCCTATATGGAAAAGCTGCGCAAGGTACCCGGTGCGATCGATGTCGGCCTGTCCGAGCAAGATCCCAAGAACGAGTTGAAGATCGAACTCAATCGCGGCCTGGCCAATTCGATGGGCATTTCCGTCAATGATGCGGCGCAGTCCTTGCGGGTGGCGTTCGCCGGGGTCGAAGTGGGCGACTGGGTCGACCCGACCGGCGAAACGCGCGACGTGGCGGTGCGCCTGCATCCGGACGACCGCATCAGCGCCGAGAATATCGAACGCTTGCCGATCGCCGTGACCGGCACCAACCAGATGGTGCCGCTCGACCAGATCGCCACCATTACCATGGGCAAGGGGCCGTCCGGCATTTCGCACAAGAACGGCAAGCGCACCATTTCGGTGTCGGCCAATGCGCAGGGACGCTCGAACGGCGAAGTGTCGGGCGACGCCATGAAACTGGCCGATTCCTTCGATTACCCGCCCGGCTACGGCCGCGAACTGGGCGGTTCCGGCCAGAGGCAGGCCGAGCTGTTTACCGAAATGGGGATCGCCCTGATTTCCGGCATCGGCCTGATGTACCTGATCCTGGTGATGCAGTTCGGTTCGTTCACGGCGCCGCTGGCGGTGATGCTGTCCCTGCCGCTGTCCCTGATCGGCGTGGTGGTGGCGCTCCTGGTGACCGGCAACACGCTCAACCTGATGAGCTTCATCGGCATCATCATGCTGATGGGCCTGGTGGCGAAGAATGCGATCCTGCTGCTCGACGCCGCCCGCAGCCGCGAGCGGGAAGGCCACAGCCGCGAGGATTCGCTGATGGAGGCGGGGCGCGCGCGCCTGCGTCCGATCCTGATGACCACCTTCGCCCTGATCGCCGGCATGTTCCCGGTGGCATTGGGCTTGGGCGAGGGTGGTGAATTCTACCGTCCACTGGCGATCGCGATCATCGGCGGCACCATCACGTCCACCATCCTGACCCTGCTGGTGGTGCCGACTTTCTATGACAGCATCGAGATCAAGGCCGACAGCATGGGCCTCAAGTTCCGCCGCCGCTCGGTGCGCTTCGGTCCGCTGCTGGGCTTCCTGGCGACCTTGGTCGAGGTGATCTTGTTCCTCACCTTTATCCGCCTGATCTATCGCCTGATCATGCGGGTCGTGCGCCTCGTCACCGGCGACAAGCGCAGCGCGAGCGCGCGCACCGCGCTGCCGCTCAAGTAAGCGCTGTTGCAAGCCGGTCGCTGCCGCCGTGTCGATGACACGACAGCGGCAGCGATCGCCAGGTGAGGCGGGTGTCCTGAACCGGCTTTGCCCTCCCGATGTTGGCGTACGCACGAGCGCCAGCCGTGCAGTGTGGGCTTGTTGCCGCCGCCAGCAATAAAATAGTCAAGCCGCTCCCTCTCCATTTCCCCATCGGCCTGCCCGGTGACTCCAGTCACCGCGGCGCTCCATCGACTCCGCTGTCACGCCGCCATCGCACGCGAGGCCGCCGCCTGCGCGTCGCCGCCCCCTCCCGCACCCGCCGGGAAGTTGGGCTGCCTGAATAATGCCATTTATGCATGGTAAGTATTCAATAAGCTTAATTAATTTGAAAGCAAGAAACGGAGTTCTCGGGGATTCGCACGTCCTTATACTTCGTGACAGATTAATAACCAAAAGGAACTTTTCCTGGTCGCATTTGTTGCAGATGTCGAAAAAGACGCAGGGCAGTCTCTCTCCCGGCGCTGGCATCTGGCGCGGCAGGGTGCGCCACGGCTTCCCGTCCTTGACGATCTTTCCCTGCCTTGCATGGAGGGAAAAAAGTGGATGAGCCGCCGATGAATGCAGTCACGCCGCAATTGTTTTGTTGATAAGTAGTTGATCCTTATTTTGTTTATGTTTTATTAAGTACGCACGCTGCAACACGCGGATCGATAGCGTGCCAAGCGGGTGAAACGTAGCGGCTCTCCCAAGCAATACGGCGGCAGCGGATTGGCGTCGATATGTCAAGGCAGGAGTCGCCCGGTGATTAAAAACAGGAGATATGCATGGGAAATCTGGGGACTTCGGAAAAGAGCAAGCAACAACAAGTGGCGCAAAAGACGCCAGCGCAAGATGCTTTTGAAACATCCGACACCATCGCAAGACGCGCATCGGTCAAACTGGTTAACTTAAAGGGCACAACGCAATCGAAACGCAGCTCGTCCGACGAGCGCCACGTCTGGTTCGATACGGTCCAGCTGCCGCGCAAGCAGCCGGACGACAGCATTTTCGTCAGGGTCGTCAATTCGCTCTACAGCGGCATGGTCGTCTACCTCGACAACATCTCGGTTTTTCTTCCCGCCATCCCCGCCCGCATGCAGGTCATCCTGAAGCTGCGCGACGCCGCCGAACTGAAGGCTTTCCGCGACAGCCCGCATTTCGCCGAATTCCAGAAAACGGCTCGCCCGCACAGCCGGGTGGTCGCGTTCAACGATGCCGCCAGCCTGCATGCCCTCGCCAAGGATGGCATCAGCACCTGCTACATCAGTTATGTGGATGACCGCGAAAGCCTGCTGAGCTCGATCAACGAAGGCATCCAGTTCAATTTCCTCTGGATCCTGTTCCGCGATCCGACCAACATCCCGCTCGAACTCGTGATTGCCTCCTTGCAGTCGACCGGCACCATCCTCATGAAGGAAATCAAGGACCCCGGCAATGTCGATGATGCGATCGTCTCCTACGGGGTCATGGAATACGGCGCCGAAGGCGTGATTTTCTCGCCGCGCGAGCACGATGCCATGAGCGGTTTTCTCGAGCGCATGTCGCATGCCGAGAACGAGAATCTGGCGATCCAGGTCGGGACGGTGGTGGAAAGCCGTCCGGTCGGCATGGGCTACCGCGCCTGCATCGATACCTCGACCCTGTTCGAGCCCGACGAGGGCATGCTGGTCGGCAGCACTTCCCAGGGCGGCCTGCTGTGCTGCGCCGAAGTGTTCTTCCTGCCTTACATGGAACTGCGGCCATTCCGCGTGAACGCCGGCGCCGTGCATTCGTACGTCTTCAACACCGACGACCGCACCGATTACATGAGCGAACTGAAAGCCGGCTCGCCCGTGATGATCGTCAATTCCAAGGGCAGGGTGCGGCGCGCCTCGGTCGGCCGGGTCAAGATCGAGCAGCGTCCGCTGCGCCTGATCGAGGTCGAATTCGCGGGCAAGGAACGGGTCAACATCCTCATGCAGGACGATTGGCACGTGCGCATTTTCTCCGATCTGGCCAAGCCGCTCAATATCTCCGAACTCAAACCCGGCGACAAGGTCCTTGGCTATGTGACCGAACCGGGCCGCCACGTGGGCATCAAAATCAATGAGTCCATCATTGAAAAATAGGGGGCGGACATGGGCTATATCGGCAGAAAATTCAGAGTGCGGCGCATCTTGTTCCCGGATTCCCAGCGCGGCCTGATCGTTCCGGTGGACCACGGCCTGACCTTGGGACCGATCCACGGCATGCAAGTGACGGACGACCTCAAGGGATGGGTATTCAATAATTCCATCAGCGCCGTACTCGGCCACAAGGGCATGATCGAGCGCCTCATCGCGCGCAATATGCTGCACCCATCCACCGGCGCCATCGTCCATCTGAACGGTATGGCCAACATCGCGCCGGAATCGGACACCAAGATCATGGTGTCGAATATCCACACGGCGCTCCAGCTCGGCGCCGATGCGGTGTCGATCCAGGTCAATTTCACCACGTCCAACTTCGAGCACAACATCGCCATGCTCGGCGCGGTGACGGACGCGGCGCATGCCGCCGGCTTGCCCCTGCTCACCATGCTGTACGACAAGGTCAACGCCCCGTCGGTGGAGGAAAAGGTGCGCCGCCTGAACCATCTGCTGCGGGTCGTGGCCGAGATGGGGTGCGATGCCGTCAAGCTGGCCCTGCCCGATTCGATCGGCGACGTGTCCGAGCTCATCGCGCGCCACAGCCGCGACATCCGCATCTTCTTCGCCGGTGGCGAGAAGACCTCGGAAGAGGTGCTGTTCAAGGTCACCCGCAGCGCGATCGACCATGGCGCGAGCGGCCTGTGCATCGGGCGCAATGTGTTCCAGCATCCGCAGCCGCGCGCCTTCTTGCGCCGGTTGGCCGAGTGCGTGAAGGAAGAAACGGAACACACGGAACAAGCCGTCGAATACGACCTTGTTTGATGGCCGGCCGGGCGTCAATCGATGCCCGGCCCACACTTGGAGACATTGGAATGGAATATATACACCGCCGCGCCCCGGGCACCATGCTGACCGCGGAAGCGCTGGCCACCCTGCGCGCCGACGACTCGCTCGGCAGCGCGAATTTCTTTGACCGTTGCCTCGCGCTGAGCACCACGCGCGACTTACCCTTCGTGTACCTGGACCGGCCGTTCGGCCTGGCCGGCGGCACCCCTGTCAGTGAACTGAGCCTGGACACCTTGCAGCAATTTCGGATGTCCCTGGCCGCATGGTATCTCGAGCGCGGCGTGGGCCAGGGCGACGTGGTGGCCGTCTGCGTCGGCGACGGGATCGCGCCGTTTCTCCACTACATAGCACTGACCAGCATCGGCGCTGCGATTTCGCTGATCAATTCCTCCATGCCGGCCGACATCGGCATCGCCTACATGCAGGAAAACGGCTTCGCCGACCTGGTGGTCGATGCGCGCTCCCTGGCCACCAGCGCTTTTGTCCAGCGCTGGGCTGCCTCGGCGGCGCATGCCACCATCGACGCTTCGGCCGCGCGGTTCCAGGCGGCGGCCCAGATGCCCGCATGGTGGCCGTACCAGCCGGAGGATTCGACCCTGGTGATGCTCAGCCACACCTCGGGCACGACCGGCTTGCCCAAGGCCGTGCGTTTCGAACATCGCCAGTTTTTCATGGGCAAGCGGGCACGCATCGGCCGCTTCGCCGAAGGCCTGGACGAGCGTTTGCTCACGGCCCTGCCGCAATCGCATTCGGCCGCTCTCAGCCATCTGGAAACGGCCGTGCTGCACGGCATTCCCACCTATGTGCTGGGCACCCAGGATGGCGAATCGGTGCGCGCCGCGATCGGCATGTTCATGCCCACCACGGTGGTTGCCTTTCCCAAGAGTTACATGCTGCTGGTCGAAGGCGGCGTGGCCGACAATGAATTCGCCACGGTGCGGCGCTGGTTCAGCATGGGCGACGCGGCGCACCAGAGCCATACGCGGCGCCTGCTGGCCGGCGCGCCGGCCTCGCGCTTCATCGATGCCTTCGGCAGCTCCGAACTCGGCATGGCCTTGTTCCGCAGCGAATCGACCCTGTCCGGGATCGCCCCGCAGCGCTCGATCGGACGCCCGGTCGATATCGCGGTCGCCAAGATTCTGTGCGCCAAGACGGGCGAAGAGATGGCGCCCGGCGAAATCGGCTTGCTGGCCGTGCGCTCGCCCACCATCACCTCGGGCTACTGGCGCAAGCCGGGCCAGACGGTCGGCGCCTGGCGCGGCGGATATTTCCTGACCGGTGACGTGGCCTTCTGCAAGCAGGGCGATTTTTACCAGATCGACCGCGAAGTCGATGTGGTGAGCACGGCCGGCGGTCCGCTCTACACCTTGCTGCTGGAAGAAGTGGCGCAGCAGGTGGCGGGCGTGTGCGACGTGTCCGTGGTCGGCATGGACGCCCCCGGTGGCCCCGCCATCCTGGCCGTGGTGCTGCCGGAACGCGAACCGGGCCAGTCCCTGGAAGCGATCGCCGACACGGTGCTGCAAGCGCTGCGGCGCGCGATCGAGGCGCGCAGCGGGCATCTGGACGAGGATGGGGTGGCGGTAGCGGTGGTGCGCGACCTCGCCTTCCTGCCCACCGGGGCGACCGGCAAGGTGCTCAAGCGCCTGCTGCGCGACCTGGGGCCGGCTATCCTGCACCACGCGCCCGGCCAGCAAGGCGCGCTGCCCAGCGTGCTGCACGTGAGCCGGCGCGCCGCAGCGCATGCCGCCGTGCATGCCGCCGCGCATGAAACCGCCGCCATGCAGGCCTGACCCGCGGGTCAGCCTCGTCCAGCCATCAATACCGGGAACATTATCATGAGAGATCATTCAAGCAAGGCCGACACGAAGGCGGACGCCAAGGCGGATGCCTTCGATTCCAAGGCCTTCGAGTCGGTGCGGCGGCGCCTTGCCGCCGTCGAAGCGGAGGGCGTCGATACCTACCACTGCATGGGACGCGAATTCGTCATCCGTGAAGGCGTATTTCCTCCGACCCATTTTCAGTCGACCGGCATCTTCACCCGCCATCTGCCGTATGTGCGCGGCGGCTCCTTCCTCGAAATCGGCTGCGGCGCCGGGGTCACGGCGGTCACGGCCGCGCTGGAAGGCTGCGCGCGCGTGGTCGCTTCCGATATCAGCGAGGCGGCAGTGCTCAACACGCGCGCCAACGCCACCCTGCACCAGGTGGACGGCATCGTGTCGACCCGCCACGGCGACCTGTTCGACGTGCTCGACGACGGCGAACGCTTCGATGTCATTTTCTGGAATTCGAATTTCGTCTTCGTCCCCGACGAATACGTGTTCGACAAGGAAATCCTGCGCGCCTTCTGCGACGCCGGCTATGCCGCCCACCGCCGCTTCCTGAAAGACGCGCATCGCTATCTGAACGCGGACGGCATGCTGCTGCTGGGCTTTAGCAGCCAGGGCGACGAAGCCGCCCTGACCGGCTTGCTGGGCGAGAGCGGCTATACCCACACCGTGCTCACCTCGGCCTTCGGCGAGGGGCCGGGCGCGCCCCGCTACGATATTTTGCAACTGTTCCCGCAAGAACAGCCTGGCACGGCGGGCGGGGCGCGCGGCCAAGTGCGCGAGGGGGGCGCTTGAACGCAGCGCACGTCCCTGGCGCGCCGGTCGCCATCGTCGGCGGCGGCCCGGTGGGCTTGATGCTGGCGTTGCTGCTGGACCGGCACGGCGTGGCGTCGGTGGTGTTCGACAGCGCCAGCGGCACCCGCCTGCACCCGAAAGGCAGTACCCACAACACGCGCACGATGGAGCACTACCGCCGGGTGGGCATCGCCGATGCGGTCCGCAAGCTCGGCTTGCCCGCCGATCATCCGCGCGACGTGGCGTATTTCACGCGTCTGTTGGATGGTTTCGAGCTGGCCCGTTTCGCGCTGCCGTCGGAACAGCAGCGCATGCGCATGGCGCAGGACGCGCCGGCCGACGACCAGGCGCCCGAGCCGCTCTTGCGCGCCAACCAGATGTATGTCGACCGCCACATGCTGGAACACGCGCGCGGCCGCCCCAACATCAGCCTGCGCTTCGGCTGGCGGGTGACCGGCTTCGAGCAGGATGACAGCGGGGTGTGGGTCACGGCCGTCGACAGCGGCGGTTCCGGCGCGACCGAACGCTGGCGCGCGCAATACATGGCCGGCTGCGACGGCGGCCACAGCTTCGTGCGGCGCGAGCTGGGCATCGGCTACCTCGGCGCCAAGGACCAGGGCGCGGGCTTTTTGACGGGCCGCATGTTCTCGACCCACGTGCGGATTCCGGCCTTGCAGCGCGACATCCCCGCCGACCAGCGGGCATGGATGTACAACATGATGTCGCCCGGCCTGCGCATGCTGTTGATCAGCCTGAACGGTGCGGACGAGTTCCTGCTGATGAGCAAGGCCAAGTCGGACGATGAACAACCCGACGACCTCGACATTGTCAAGCGCATCCGCCAGGGCATCGGCGCCGAGGTCGAGGTCGAGGTGCTGGCGCATGCGGTGTGGCACGGCGGCACGGCGCTGGTGGCCGAACGCTTTTCGGAGCGCCGCATCCACCTTGCCGGCGACGCCATCCATCTGTTTTCGCCGACCGGCGGCTTCGGCATGAACACCGGCATCGACGGCGCCGCCAACCTGGCCTGGAAGCTGGCGGCGGCGGTGCAGGGCTGGGCCGGCGAATCCCTGCTCGATTCCTACGAAACGGAACGGCGTCCGATCGCCCATCGCAATACGGCGGCGGCGCGCCAGTTGACCGAACGGGTCGCCACCTTGGCGATCCCGGACGAGATCGAAGCGGCGGGCCAGCACGGCGAGCAGGCGCGCGCGCAGCTGGGCGCGGTGCTGCAGGAATTTCGCGGCCAGTTCACCTCCCTGGGGGTGGAGCTGGGGGCGCGCTACGACGGCTCGCCCATCGTCTGGCCCGATGGCGAGCCGCCGGCCGACGACCCGCTCGACTACCACCCGAGCGACGTGCCGGGCGGGCGCTTGCCGCACCTGTGGCTGGACGGCGAGGGCGCGCAGCGGCGCTCCTTGTTCGACCTGTTGCACCACGGGTTTACCTTGCTGCGCATCGGCGCCGACCCGGCCCCGGCCGAGCGTCTGGCCGCCGCCGCCGATACGCGCGGCATTCCGCTGCGGGTGCTCGACATCGCGTCCGATGCCGCCAGCAAGCTGTACCGGAAGCGCTTGATCCTGGTGCGGCCCGACCAGCACATCGCGTGGCGCGGCGACCAGATTCCCGCCGACGCCCACGCCGTGCTGGACCGGGCAGTCGGACGTGGCGTGGGCGCGCAAGCCCGGACGGGGCGCCCGGATGTTATCCAACTGATGTGATTAAACAAGGAGCTCAGATGACGACGATGCTGGAAGTAGAAGTTGCAAACCCTGAAGTGATGGCCGCGCCGGCGCTGCAGTCCGTGCCATCCGCCGACTCCGATATCGCCGACGATGCCGCCGAGAACGCGGCCGCGTTCGCGCTGGTCGAGGACGATGCCGAACCGCTGATCGTCAACGGCGAGCCGGAAGGCGCCTCGATCAAGTTCATCAGGACCGGC
The DNA here is from genome assembly GCF_015689335.1 of Massilia antarctica. Lineage (GTDB taxonomy): Bacteria > Pseudomonadota > Gammaproteobacteria > Burkholderiales > Burkholderiaceae_D > Telluria_A > Telluria_A antarctica. The sequence continues at coordinate 3,896,574 of NZ_CP065053.1, forward strand.
AAGAGTACCAAGGGCCGCTACCTGATGGCGAAGGTCGAGATCCCGCCCGGTTCCGGTCCACCGCTGCACGCCCACACCCTGACCGACGAATGGTTTTACGCGCCTGACGGTGGCATCGTGATGCTGATGGGCACGCGCCGCTACAAGGACCTGGACCACACGCCGGACGTGGTGGGACGCGACACCATCCGCATGGTCCCGATGAAGAAAGGCAGCCTGGTATTCGCGCCGCGCAACCACGTGCACGGCTTTCTGAACGTGACCGACAAGACCGTGATCGTGCAACTGGTCTGGACCCCGGACACCCCGGGCGAAGAATCCTTGCTCGAGTATTTCAAATCGATCGCCAAGCCTATCCTGCCAAGCCTGAAGGGGGCCTTGAACAACCCCATCGTGCAATTGAAGGCGGTGAGCGAGGCGCGCGCGTTCGGCATGATGTTCAGCAAAGATTTCTGGGAATACGCGGAAAAGGTCGAAGATGGAATTGCGCCCTTCGGGAAAAATCTCCCGGGGCTCATCAAGTTGCTCAAGTCGGGCGAACCAGCCGGACCGGAAGCATAAGCAAGTCAACTATTAACTTATCGAGGTAATCAATATGGGTATTCTGGCAAACAAGACAGCAATCGTGACCGGCGCGAGTTCCGGCATTGGCTACGAAGCGGCGAAACTGTTCGCAAGCGAAGGCGCCAACGTCGTCGTGGTGGCCCGCAGGGGCGAGAAGCTCGACCGGCTGGTCAGCGAGATCGTCGCCGCCGGCGGCAAGGCGATCGCCCTGGTGGGCGACGTGAAGAACGAGTCGGTCGCGAAAAAGGCGGTCGAGCTGGCGAAAGAACATTTCGGCGGACTCGATATCGCTTTCAATAACGCCGGCACCCTGGGCGCGATGGGCGACCTGGCCGACGTCACGGCCGAAGGCTGGAAAGACACCATCGACACCAACCTGACCAGCGCCTTCTTCTGCGCCAAGCACCAGCTTCCCGCCCTGGTCAAGAGCGGCAGCGCTTCCCTGATCTTTACCTCGTCCTTCGTCGGCCACAGCATCGGCTTGCCGGGCATGGCTGCCTACGCGACCAGCAAGGCCGGCCTGGTTGGCCTGGCGCGCACCCTGGCGGCCGAGTACAGCGCCAAGGGCGTGCGGGTCAACGCGCTGATGCCGGGCGGGACCGACACGGAAATGGGCGAAGCCGCCACCTCGAGCCCCGAGGCGAGAGCTTTCGTTGAAGGCATCCACGCCATGAAACGCCTGGCCCTGCCGGGCGAGATCGCGAAAGCGGCGCTGTTCCTGGCATCGGACGCATCGAGCTTCGTGACCGGCAGCACCTTCTTCGTCGACGGCGGCGTCACCATGACCAAGACCTGATCATCGTCCCCGGGGCGGTCGCTGCCGACGCCCCGTTTTCTATATTCGCTATATGGACCGTCAATGAGCAAACATGTAAAAGATGGCAGTTCCGATCTGCCACCAGAGAACCAGCCCGCCCTCGGCAAACGCCGCGACTTCCTGGCCTCGCTGATCGCGCTCGGCGCCAGCACGATCGGGATGGGGGCCTTCGGATCGTACGCGCAGGCTGCGCAGCTGAGCCAGAGCGCCGCCCTGAAGAGCAGTTATGACTACATCATCGTCGGCGCCGGCTCGGCCGGTTGCCTGCTGGCCGACCGCCTTTCGGCGACCGGGGCATCGGTCCTGCTGATCGAAGCGGGCGGCGATAACATCAATCAACCGAAGATCGCCAATGTCGGGCTGTGGCTGCAGAATCTGTCGACCGAGACCGACTGGGCGCGCCTGAGCACGCCGCAGCCGCACCTGGCCAACCGCCAGGCGCTCGCGCCGGGCGGCAAGATTTTGGGTGGTTCGGGCAGCATCAACGCCATGATCTGGCTGCGCGGCGACCCGCGCGACTACGCCCAGTGGCACCGCTTGGTGGGCCAGGAATGGAATCCGGGCGCGCTCGACCGCTCCTACCTGAAGCTGACCCAGCCGCCGGCGCAGGGCGCCGCCTTGCGCCATACGCAGGGTTCGCGCATCACCGTCGGGCGCTACGCGGAAAGCCATATGCTGACCGCGCCCTTCCTCGCCGCCAGCGCAGGGACGGGCCTGCGCAGGATCGAGATCAACGCCGGACGGCCGCTTGACGGCTATGGCCTGGCCGAAGCGAATGCGACTCCCGACGGGCGCCGCTCCGGTCCGGCGCAGGCGATGCTGGTGCCGGCGCTGGTGCGCCCCAACCTGAAGGTGCTGTCGAACACCCTGATCAGCAAGCTGCTGATCCAGGGCAGCGTCTGCCGCGGGGTGGAAGCCGTGGTCGACAACGTCGCCGTCCGTATCAGTGCCACCCGCGAAACCATCGTCAGCGCCGGTGCCCTGGAGTCGCCCAAGATCCTGATGCTGTCCGGGCTGGGACCGGCCGACCAGCTGGCAGCGCTGGGCATCCAGGTGCACCAGGCCATGCCGGCCGTCGGCGCCAATTTGCAAGACCATATGCACACCACCATGGCGTTCAAGTCGAAGGTGATGTTGCCGGAACCGGTGTCGAACGGGCTCTCGACCATGTCGTACTACAGCACTGGCTACGGCCGTGGGGCGCCGGACTTGCAGCTGATGGGGATGCAATACCCCTTCGGCGCCAGCATGCCGGCCGGCACCGGTTACGCGGTTTCGGCCTTCCTGGCCAAGCCGCGCAGCCGCGGCAATGCGCGCCTGGTCAGCGCCGATCCGAAGCAAGCGCTGGCCATCGATCCGCATTATCTGGAACAGGGTATCGACCAGGAAAATATGCTGCACGGCCTGGAGCGCGCGATCGAGATCGGATCGAGCCGGGCGCTCAACGGGATCTATAACGGCTTGCTAACGACCGCGTCGCTGCGCTCGCGCGCCGAGAAGCTCGCCTACATCGCGCAGAACGCCGGCGCCGGGCTGCACTTCCTCGGCACCTGCAGCGCCGGGCGCGATGCCGCCACCAGCGTGGTCGATGCCAACTTCAAGGTGTGGGGCATGGAGCGGCTGCGGGTGGTCGATGCGTCGGTCATTCCCGAAATGCCGGCCGTGAATATCCAGGCCTCGGTACTGACGGTCGCCCAGCTTGCGGCCGACCGTCTGATCAGCGAGGCGCGCGACGCCGGGCAGTTCAGCTGACAAGGTCATCACTGACAGCGTCACCAACGCCACGACCTTGACCCACCCTTGTTTCCGCCAGCTGCGGGAACGAGGGTGGGTGCGAGCGCGGGCACCGACCACTCAACCAGGAGCATACCCATGCACTTCGCAATGAACGCCCTCGAATCGGCCCGGGCCGAATTGACGGCATCTGTTGTTCAGCATCCCTTTTTGAAACGTTGCAGGAAAGGCACGATTGCGATGCCGGTTCTGAAGCAATTGCTCGTGCAGCAAGGCCATTACAGCCGCCATTTCACCCGCTATCTGTGCGCCCTGATGTCCAACCTCAAGAGCACCGACCAGATTCTGGCCCTGGCCGAAAACCTGTTCGAGGAACTCGGCTTGACCAGCGACAGCCCGACTCCGCATAGCGTCATCTACAAGTCGATGCTGGAGCGTTTCGGCCTGAACCTGGACACCGGTCCGGCGCCACTGCCCGCCACCCTGGCCCTGATCAACGCCATGTCCGAGCACTGCCGCGACCCCAATCCGGCCAGGGGCCTGGGCGCCCTGTGCCTGGGCGCCGAAGCCCTGGTGGCGCCGGTGTATGCGGACATCATGGCCGGTTTCGCCTCCCAGGGCATCGGCGGCAAGGACATGGAGTTTTTCCGCATCCACATCGAATGCGATGACGGCCACGCCGACACCCTGCGCGACATCATGGTCCTGACCGCCGAGCAGGACCCGGCCCAGCTCGACATCATGATCGCGGCCGGGCGCGCGCTGGCGCGGGCGCGCTGCGACTTTTTCAGCGCCATCGAAGCGAACCATTTCCAGGATGAATCCATTCTGGATGCGGCCTGAGCAGCGTGCACGGGGAGCCGACATGAACACCTCCGCGCACGGGGCCAGCTTCGGCCTGGACAAGGACACGCTCACCGATATCGCCCAGCAGCGCATGGCGCGCTCGCTGGTGTTCCCGCAATGGAGCACGCGCGAAAAAGTGGCCGCCACCTGCCGCATTTTGTTCGAGCACGGCCATGACTCCGGCCTGGCCGGACAGATCACGGCCAGGGGCGAGCAGGCGGGCACCTACGTCACCCAACGGCTGGGACTGGGCTTCGACGAAATCGAGGTCGACAACCTGCTGCTGGTGGACCAGGACCTGGAAGTGATCGAGGGCGATGGCATGGCCAATCCGGCCAACCGCTTCCACAGCTGGATTTACCGGGCCAGGCCGGACGTCCAGTGCATCGTGCACACGCACCCGATGCATGTGTGCGCGCTGTCGATCACGGGCACGCCGCTGCAGGTCGCCCAGATGGATGCCTGCATGCTGTACGACGACGTGGCCTTCCTGGCCGCCTGGCCCGGTGTACCGGTCGGCAACAGCGAAGGGGAGATCATTACCCGGACCCTGGGTTCCAAGCGGGCGGCGGTGCTGGCCCACCATGGCCTGGTGGTCGCCTGCCGCTCGGTCGAGGAAGCGTGCGTGGTCGCCATCCAGTGCGAGCGCGCCGCGCGCATGCAGTTGCTCGCCGCCCCGGCGGGCCCGATCAATGCGCTCGATCCGGTCCTGGCGCGCGAAGCCCATGACTGGATCTTGCACGGGCAGCGGATCGAAGCCGCGTTCCATTACTTCGCCAGACGCGCCGCGCGCAGCCAGGCCCAGCGCTAGCCCGGCCTCCGGCCTTTGCCCCCTGCCGCCCGCCCGGCCACCGCCGTGGCAGGCGCCTGTTCGCCCCACCATCCCGTTGAAACGCAAGCAATGGCCTGCCTGCGCCTGAAGCCTGGCGCCGTTGATAACCATATGAAAGCACCGAATCGATCATGACGCAAAATCATTCCCCCGCTTCAGACTTTCTCTGCAATGAATTACGCTGGGCCGCCGTGCAGGCGCGCAATCCGGCGGCCGACCCCCATTTCGTGTACGCGGTCAAGACCACCGGTGTGTATTGCCGGCCCAGTTCGGCCGCGCGCTTGCCCAAGCGGGAGAACGTGGAGTTCTTCGATTCGCCGGCGGCGGCCGAAGCGGCAGGCTACCGCCCGAGCCGGCGCGCCGCGGGCGACCAGACCGCCAACGCCGCCCAGCGCGCGGCGCTGGTGGCCCGCGCTTGCCGCCTGATCGAAACGGGCGAAGCCCATCGCCTCGACCAGATTGCCGCCGAAGTGGGCGTGAGCGCGTTTCACTTCCATCGGATCTTCAAGGCCGAGACGGGCTTGACACCGAAGGCGTATACGTCGGCGGCGCGCGCGCGCAAGCTGCGCGAAGAACTGAGCGGCGCGGAGACTTCCGTCACCACCGCCATCTATAGCGCGGGCTTCAATTCGAACAGCCGCTTTTACGAGGAATCGGACCGCCTGCTGGGGATGCGCGCCAGCGACTACCGGGCCGGCGGGCACAATGCGCTGATCCGCTTCGCCGTGGGGCAGTGCGCGCTGGGCGCGATCCTGGTCGCGCAGAGCCAGCGCGGCATTTGCGCCATCTCGCTCGGTGACGACCCCGACGTGCTGGTGCGCGAGTTGCAGGATCTGTTTCCCAAGGCGCAATTGATCGGGGGCGATGCCGAATTCGAACAACTGGTCGCGCAAGTGGTTGGATTCGTCGAGGCACCGGCCCTGGGCTTGAACCTGCCCCTGGACGTACAGGGTACGGCCTTCCAGGAGCGGGTCTGGCAAGCCCTGCGCGATATTCCGCCAGGCACCACCGTGAGCTATACCGATATTGCCGAGCGGATCGGCGCGGCCAAGGCCGTGCGCGCCGTGGCCCAAGCCTGCGGCGCCAACCGCATCGCCGTTGCCATCCCCTGCCACCGGGTGGTGCTGCGCAACGGCGATATTTCGGGCTACCGCTGGGGCGTCGAGCGCAAGCGCGAGTTGCTGCAGCGCGAAGCGATGGCGTTGGCGCCGGCCAATTAACGGCGTGCTTCCGGCAGGCGCCACGCCTTATACCGACACGCTGGCGTGGACGACCTTGTCGTGTTCGCGCGCCATGATCTTTTCCGCCATCAGCCTGCCGCGCGCGATCATCGGCCGCTCGACCAGACGATAGATGAGTTCGGTCATGCCCAGCACCAGCGCGAACATCAAGACCGTGTATGCCAGCCACAGGTCGGAGTTGATCGGCATGCCGCGCTGGCGGGTGTAGCGGAACATGATTTCCATGGTCAGGAAGAACATCGGCAAGTGCACGAGATAGATGGTGTAGGAGCGCTTGCCGATATAGTCGAGTACGATCTGCAGCGGCCAGGGGAACACCACCAGGCCGCCTTCGCAAGCGGCGATGAACACCAGCACGATGGACAGGGCGCACACGACCGGCACGACCACGGTATTGCTGAAGCCCAGGCCGGTGGCGCCGGCGATCGCCACCGCCAGCACGCTGACCAGAACCGCGCCCGCATAGCGGTGGCGGCCGGCGTGCACGCGGATCGCCGAAAACCACGGTTGCGCGGTAAACAGATACAGCAGGCAGCCGTACAGCAAGCCGTCGCAGCGGCTTTGCGTGTAAAAGAACACGTGCACCGGATTGGACAAGGTAAAGGGGCGGATCACGAAGGACACCACGGCCAGCGCGCCGACCAGCAGCAGCACGCGCTGGCGCGTGGTGCGCGCCAACAGCAGGAAGATCGGAAAGAACAGGTAAAACTGTTCTTCCACAGACAAGCTCCAGAAGGGCGCCAGCGGTACCCCTTGCGCCGTCTTGTGCTCGGGCAGCCAGTAATTGAAGGTGTAGGTGAACACATTGATCGCGGCCTGCACGTTGTAGACGGAATTGGCGAAATAGTGTCCTTCGTTGAAAAATTCGCCGCATACCAGGACCAGCGCGATCACGCACCACGCCACCGGCAGGATGCGGAATATCCGGCGCACGTAAAACGCCTTGATGGTCGACGCGAGCGAAAAGGGCTGGTTGCGCAGTTTGTCGAATTCGCCGACGATGGTCTTGGAGATGATAAAGCCGGAGATGACGAAAAACAGATCGACCCCGCCCCAGGACATGCTGAACAGATCGAGTACCGAGGTCGACTCCTTGAACGTCATGGTGAACGTCCAGGGGAAAAACACCTGGCGGAAATGCACGAAGAAAGTCAGGATCACGGCCACCGCCCGCAAGCGGTCCAGTTCAAGATTGCGTGACGGGGGCATGCTGTGGCTATCCATCAGTGTCAGTTTGGTCATGGCGATCGCAGGGAAAGGAAGGGACCGTGTCCGCCGCGGCGGCGCCGTGCGGCGCGCCGCGTCTGGCGGACGCACGCGGGGGACGAGGGCTTACAGCCTGGCGCCGCCGTCGGCCTGGATGATGTCGCCGCTGATCCAGCGCGCCGCATCCGAGGCGAGGAAGGCCACGACGTCGCCGATATCGTCCGGCTGCGCGACCCGTTTGATGGCCTGCATGCCGAGCACGAACTCGCGGCCGGCGTCGGTCCTGACGAATTCGGACATATCGGTATCGACCACGCCGGGCGCCACGCCGTTGACCCGGATGCCGCGCTCGCCCAAGGCATGGGCGAAATGCCGCACCAGGGTCTCGACCGCGCCCTTGGTCGCCGCGTACGCCGAGATATCGCCCACCGTCGAGCGGGCCGCCAGGGACGATAGCAGGATGATGCTGCTATCGTTGGCGAACAGCGGCAGCAGTTGCTGCACCAGGAAATAGGGCGCCCGCACATTCACCGCGAACAGGCGGTCGAAGTCCTCGATGCCCATTTCGGCGATCGGCGCGTTTTTGGCCAGGCCGGCATTGGCGACCAGGATATGCAGGGACGGACCGGCCAGTTCGCGCACCATGACGGCGAGCTTGTGCGCGCCATCGGGCGCCGCCAGGTCGGCGGCGATGGCATGGGCCCGGCCGCCGGCAGCGGCGATCTCGGCCACCACGGCGGCGGCCTTGTCCATGCCCTGGTTGCAATGGACCAGCACGTGGGCGCCGCCACGCGCGAGCGTGAGGGCAATGGAGCGGCCGATGCCGCGCGATGCGCCTGTGACGAGCGCGGTTTTTCCTTCAAACTGGTTCATGGTTCTGTTTCCATCCATTGTCGGTAAGGCGCCTCAAGGTCCATGTGCGCCACCGTCCACCGGAAGGCGCCAGCATGGAACAAACCTGCAAACATCCGTGTCCCAGGCGGCGCGCGCTTAGGTGTCGGATTGCCGAGTATAGGGATGGAGGAAGGCGTAAAAACTCTGTTTCTTGCTTCTAAATTCGTAAAGTAGTCAGAAAGGCTATTCTGTTCGCCCGTGGCGCAAGCGATCTCTTCTCGCAGGCGCGAGCGATCACTTGTCGCAGGCGTGAACGATCCCTTCTCGCTGGCGCGAACGATCGCTTGTCGCTGACGTGAACGACGTCCCGCGCGGACGCAGGCGCCCGCTGGTAACGCGTGCGTTACGCAGCGGGCACCCAATCCTGCGCGGGAACGAGGCTGTGGGTGCGCGGATGGGCGGCGCAGGCGCGGGTCAGTGCTTGTTTTTGCCTTTGTCGGTCGTCGTGGTGCTGCTGGTGCCCGAGGTGTCGGTGCCACTGGTTCCCGATGTGCCGCTGGTTCCGGAGCCAGATGTGCCGCTGGTGCCAGATGTGCCGCTGGTGCCGGAAGTACCCGACGTACCGCTGGTGCCGCTGCCGGAGGTGCCGGTCCCCGACGTGCCGCTGCCGGTATCACCCGTGGTGCCGCTGGTGCCGGTGCCGCTGGTGCCCGTACCGCTGGTCCCGGTGCCGCTCGTGCCGCTGGTGCCCGTACCGCTCGTCCCGGTGCCGCTCGTGCCGCTGGTGCTGGTATCGCCAGTACCCGTGGTGCCGCTGGTGCCGCTGGTACCGGAGGTGGTGCCGGATGTGGTTCCGGAGGTGGCGGTGTCGCTGGTGCCCGTGCCGGTGGCGGGGGTGTCATTGCGCTTGCAGGCAACGAGCATGGACGCCAGCAGCGCCGCAGTCAGCAGGATTTTTGGTGCGGTGGTGAATGGTTTCATTGTTTACTCCTCGGTCACGTCAATTGAGTACCGCTGCCTGTCTTTCCAACTTGCCGCAGGCAACGGCGCCAGGTCGATCCTGCCGGACATACCACGCGCCCGGCCAGGACCATCAGGGAACCGACGTCGTGGATAACGCGGTCCCATTTGCTGATGCGCGAATTCGACTGTAGAAATTAGACTTTCAACATCTGCGCCAGTTCATATTAATTTGCGTATCTGACGTAGATTTACCTCCATGTCCGCGCAATTTGATACCGATCAAACGTTTTGCTCGGCCGCGACCGTTCCGTCGACTTCAGGAACTGGCGGCTTGCTCCATCAGGGCCGGAATTTCGGCCGGAATCTCACGTGCCAGATAGCCCAGTATGCCAAAGCGCAAGGCCAGCTGCTCGCCCGCCTGCGCGTGCAGGGCCACGCCCCAGCAGGTAGCCTGGGCCAGGGTGGCGCCGCGCGCCGCCAGTCCGGCGATGATGCCGGCCAGGGTGTCGCCGGAGCCGGAAATGGCCAGGCCCACGTTGCCGCCTTGGTGCTGCCAGGGGCCGCCTTGCGGCGCGCTGATCACGGTGCGCGCGCCTTTCAAGGCCACCACTGCGTTCCAGGCCTGCGCCGCGTCCCTGGCAGCGCCGTCGGGGTCGGCCAGGATGTCTTCCTTGGGATTGCCGCTCAGGTGCGCCATCTCGCCCGCATGCGGGGTCAGGATTACGGTCTCGGCAAAGCGGAACGGTGCGTTCTCGCCGTCGAGGTCGGGATTGGTCACGATGCCCATCGCGTTGGCGTCGAGTACCACCTTGACGCCTTGCAGGCGCGGCAGCAAGGCGCGCACCAGTGCCGCCGTGGCCGCTTCATCCTGCATGCCAGGGCCGATCAGCACGGCGTCGACCTTGTCGGCCAGCGGGTCGAGCGCAGCCAGCGCATCGCGCTCGAAGCCGCCTTCGGCCGTTTCGCGCAAGCCGATCACGCGCGCTTCCGGCATGGCCAGGGCCACCAGTTGCGCCACGCTGGCGCCGGTGGCGATGGTCAGCTTGCCGGCGCCGGCGCGCAAGGCCGCGGTGGCCGCCAGGATCACGGCACCCGGCATTTCGCACGAACCGCCCAGGATCAGCACGTGGCCGCGCCGTTCCTTGTCGCCTTCGGCGGGCGGCATGGGCAGCGGCCAGGCGCGCAGGGCGGCGCTGTCGATGGTGATCATGTGGGTGCTGGCGAGCGGCATGTCCATGGGACCGGCGCGCCTACGCTTTCGGAGCAGCGGGCACATCTTTTTGAGCCGTGACCGGCGTGCCTGCCGCTTCCAGGGGAGCGACGAAATTAGTCAGTTGCAAGCCGAGCTTGCCGTGCTTGCCCTGGGTGGGATCGAAGCTGTACGAAGTCACCGAGCAGTTCGGCACGTCGGCGGCCCGGTCGAAGGCGAGGATGGCCGCTTCGTCGAGCCGCTCGAACAGGTAGCGCAAGCAGTTGACCGTGACCTGGTGGCCGACGATCAGCACGCGCTCCTTGCAGAATTCGCGGGTGATGGTGTCGATGATGCTGCGCAGGCGCAAGATCACATCGCACCAGCTTTCGCCGCCGGGCGGGCGGAAGTAGAACTTGCCCACGTGCTGGCGCTGCTCGTACAGCTCCGGATATTGATGCTCGATGCCGAGCACGGTGAGGCGGTCGAGGATGCCGAATTCCTTTTCGCGCAGGCGCTCGTCCACCTGCACCGCCATCAGGCTGCCTGGTCCGAGTTGTTCCATGATGATGCGGGCGGTCTCGGCCGCGCGGACGTAGGGGGAATGCAGCACCACGTTCGGCCGCTGGTCTTGCGGCATGGCCGCGAACCAGGTGGCCAGCGCGCGCGCCTGTTCGGCGCCGAGCGGGGAGAGCGGCACGTCGACATCGCGCTCGGCGATATCGATATGCAGGCCGGCCGCCGCTTCAGCCGCGTCGCGCGCCACGTTACCGGCGCTTTGTCCGTGCCTGACCAGCCAGATCTGTTGGGGCCACTTTTGTTCCATCGATTCGCCTGCCGTTGAAATGTTGACGCGACGTCATCATAGACGGATTCGGCGGGAGATCAGCGCACGATACAACCAGTTGTAGCATATGGTTTACGCCGCTTTCTCGTCGGCATCGAGATTGAGCGCGGTGTCGCTGTTGAAGATGGCCATGTCGGTCTGGCCCAGCACGCGGCTGGTGACCGTGCCGGCCGTAATCGAGCCGCTGACGTTGAGCGCGGTGCGGCCCATGTCGATCAAAGGCTCGATGGAAATGAGCAAGCCTGCCAGGGCCACCGGCAAGTCCATCGCCGACAGCACGATCAGGGCCGCGAAGGTGGCGCCGCCGCCCACGCCCGCCACGCCGACCGAGCCGACCGTGATGATGGCGATCAGCGGCGCGATAAAGCCGAAGGTCATCGGGTCGATGCCGACCGTGGGCGCGATCATCACCGCCAGCATGGCCGGGTAGATGCCGGCGCAGCCATTCTGGCCGATGGTCGAGCCGAACGAGGCGGCGAAGTTGGCGATGCCTTCGGGTGTGCCGAGGCGGGTGGTCTGGGTCTGCACCGACATCGGGATCGAGCCGGCGCTGGTGCGCGAGGTGAACGCGAAGGCTAGCACCGGGAAGATTTTCTTCACGTAGCGCGCCGCGTTCAGGCCGGAGGCGCTGATCAGCAGCAAATGCACGCAGAACATCAGCAGCAGGGCGCTATAGGAGGCCGTGACAAAACTGATCAGCTTGACGATGCTGTCCAGGCTGGATGCCGCCACGACCTGGGTCATCAGCGCGAACACGCCGAACGGGGTCAGGCGCAGCACCAGGGTCACCATGCGCATGATGATGGCATGCGCGACTTTGATGAAGCGCTCGAAGGCGTCGAAACTATCCGGCTGTTTGGCCGCAATGCCGGTCGCCGACATCCCCACGAAAATCGAGAACAGCACCACCGCGATGGTCGAGGTCTTGCGCGCGCCGGTCATGTCGAGGAAGGGATTGGCGGGAATGAAGCTGATGATCATGCTGGGCAGCGAGATTGCCTGGGCCGTGTTCAGGTTCCCCTTCAGATAGTCGCCGCGCGCCACTTCGGCCGCGCTGGCGGTCAGGCCCACGGCGGTCAAGCCGAACAGCTTGGCCATCAGGATGCCGATGCCGGCCGCCACCATGGTGGTGAGCATCAAGGTGCCGATGGTCAGCGCGCTGATCTTGCCCAGGGACGAGGCATCGCGCAGCTTGAGGATGGCGGCGATGATCGACACCATGATCAGCGGCATCACAATCATTTGCAGCAGCTTGACGTAGCCGGTGCCGACGATGTCCAGGTAGGCGTTGGTGTCGGCAATGACGGGTGAGGCCGCGCCATACATCAGCTGGAAAGCCGCTCCCAGCAGCACGCCCACGCCCAAGCCGGTAAATACGCGCTTGGTGAACGAGGCATGCGCCTCCTGCATCTTATAGAGGAGAAAGCACACGCCCAGCGCGACGGCAAGGTTCAGGAGCAACGGAAAATTCAGGGTCATGCGGGCCTCTTGAGTGGGCGCTGCGCGCGGACGCTTCGCGGCGGCAATATAGCGGACCATTCTAACCATAATCGTGCTGTACTGCACACCAGCCCGTCCGTCGTTTGAATGACTTCCGACGGTCCGCTGCCCGTACCCCGTCACAGAGGCGGCATTCCCGACGCGGCGCGCATCAGCGGGAACCGGGCCAGTTATTGCTACTCGCAGTATCAGTTCGATACCAGATTCGCTGGTTTCATTGGTTTCATTGGTTTCACTCGCGCGAAAACCGGCGTATCATCCCCCCATCGACAATGAAAGGTGCATCATGGCGACCGCAACAAAGAAGCAACCATCCGGTTCTGCAACGGAATCGGACCGACCCGGACTGGGCGGCAACTGGATCGACAAGATCGAGCAGGTGGGTGATCTAGGCAAAGGCTACGTGCTGCTGAAGCTCAATACCCCTCGCAAGGGCGAGAAATCGAGCTCCGGACCACATGCCCTCGCAGAAACGGGCGCGGCCACGACGATGCCGCCGAGCGTCAAACGATTTACGCCAGGACAACTCGAGAAACTGATCAAATCCTTTTCGGCCGATCTGGGCATTGTGCCAGCGGTGGGCGTAGTGCGCGCGTCACCCTCGGCACCGAAAGGGAATCGAACTCCCGGCGAGAACGATCAATTCATGAACGACTTGCGAGCGCAGGAAGTTGCTAACAGAAAGCGTGACTTTAACGAAGGCCTGTTGCTCACCTCCACGGTGCTGGCCGTACGGCTGCAAATGAGCACGCAAGCGCTGGGAAAGGCCGTTCAGAGCAAGCGCATGTTTACTCTGGACGGGCCCTCGGGGCGCAAGGTGTATCCGGCATTTTTTGCCGATCCGCGCTGCAATCGCGAACACATTGAACGCGTATGCCAGGCGCTGGGGGAATGGCCCGGCCCGAGCAAGTGGGAATTTTTCACCTCTCCCAGGGAATCGCTCAACGGCTTGACCCCGATCGCGGCGTTGGCGCGGGGTGAGCTCGCCCAAGTCCTGCGCGCGGCCGCTGCCTTTAAAGAACGCTAACGTTGGGTACAAAATCACTAGCCGCGCCGCCCGCAATGCTGAGTACGGGCGCATTGACCACGGTATGCCTGGACCCATCGAAGCTCTATCGCATCGGCACCCACAACACGGGTGAACCGTATTTTCAACACTCCGGAGCAAATCGCTTTGACGCACCTGGAGCCAAGTTGGCGCCGCCGGCGCCCGAGTATGACTCGTGCTACTTCGGATTGTCTTTGGACGTGGCAATGGCCGAAACCATGCTGCATGACCTGTCGCCGATTAACGGGGCGTTTAAAATATCGACGTCCAGTCTGGAAGCCTTCTACTTGCTGCGCTTTAAGGGTGAGCCATTGGTGCTGGCCGACCTCACTGGCGTTGCTCTCAAACGGCTCGACGGTAACGCGGACCTGGCGGGTCACGACCCTCGGTATGACCGGACGCAGCGCTGGGCACTGGCGATATTTCAAAACCCGGCCATGGTCGACGGCTTCATCTACATGTCCCGCCATCTCAATTCCGAGAAGGCAGTGATGTTGTTCGACCGCGCCAAGCCGAAAATCAGTGTCAGGAAACCGGTGAAGCTGATTAAGGCCAGCGGCTTCCGGGCCGCTGCCACACGCTTCAATATTGTCGCCGCTTGAAACACAGCAGGGTGTCCGTTTGGCCGCAGCGCGACAGTTTTCTGCAAGGCTATGGCTGAGGGAAGCGCAAGTGCTCATCTAAGAGCCGGTCCGGGACGTCACGGAAGACCCTGCGTCGTGATCGTCGATGGGCCGGCGCCCAGCTTCGCCTCCCTAGCCTGAATTTTGCATAAAAAAGGGCAAGAATGCCGTAAGTGATTGATAGAATGGGAGTTATCTAGAAACCTACCCTGTCAACAAAAACGCCACCTTGCCCGACATGAATTCTACCCCAGAGCAGCTCCGTTTTGCATCCATTCCCGCGCACAGCGTCCGCGCCGATTTCGCCGGTGGGGGTTTGTCGTCCGATCTCGGTCCAGTTTTGCTGCGCGGAGTCGACCTCCAGATTGGCTTGACCAAGCGCCTCGCTGCGGCCTTGCCTGACCGCCGTCATCAGAGTTACGTCAGCCATTCGTATCACGATCTTCTGACACAGCGCATCTACCAGATCGGCTGCGGTTACGAAGACGGCAATGACGCGAACAGCCTGCGCCACGACCCGATGTTCAAACTTGGCGCGGCCCGTTTGCCGTTCGACGACGAGGCCGCGCTGGCGTCCGGGGCGACGATCTCGCGCTTCGAACATGCGGCCAGTCGCCAGGACATCTACCGCGTCAGCGAAGCGCTCGTGGAACAGTTCATCGCCAGCTTTTCCAGCCCGCCAAAGAGCTTGATTCTCGACCTGGATCACTCCGAGGATGCGTGCTACGGCCAGCAGCCGCTGGCGTTCTACAACCACCACTATGGTTCGACCTGCTACTTGCCGCTGATGATTTTCGACGGCCAGTCGGGCGGCTTGATCGCGGCGGTGCTGCGGCCCGGAAGGCGACCATTTGGCGAAGAGAACGCGATGATCATGCGGCGCGTTCTGACGCGGATTCGTCAGCACTTCCCCGCTACTCATATTCTCGTACGTGGCGACGGACATTTTAGCGGGCCTGAATTAATGAGCCTGATCGACAGCATGTCGAACGTGGACTTCATTTTTGGTTTCGCCTGCAACCCCAAGCTCCTTGCGATGGCCGAGCCGACCAGACTTCGCGCCATTGACCGGTGGGTGGCTGCACAATCGCAGGACGTGGTGCCCAATGCGGTGCGTCTGTTCGACGAATTTGCTTACCAGGCGCGTTCTTGGCCGAGAGCCTGGCGCGTGTTGCTCAAGGCCGAGGTCATGGCCCTTGGCGAGAACACGCGCTTCATCGTCACCTCGCTGCCAGGACTCGATGCCGGCATGTTGTACGAGGATATCTATTGCGCGCGCGGTCAGGCCGAAAACTATATCAAGCATCTCAAGGATGACCTCGCCGCCGACCGTACCTCCTGCACCAGCTTTCTCGCCAATTGCATGCGCCTGTTGCTGCACGCGGCGGCCTACATCCTGCACCAGCAACTGCGCACCGAAGGGCTGCGGCATACCGCGCTGTCGCAGGCGCAGCCATCAACGGTCATTTCCAAACTGTTCAAAATCGCCGTGCAGGTCAGGCAGTGCAAGAACAAGATCGTTCTACATTTACCAAGTGCCTGTCCAGTCAGAGATCTGCTGCAGACGTTGACCGAAAGACTGTATTTGGCAACGCCCGCCAAGTCCTTGAACTCGTCCTGAGTAAGACACGTCCGGTCTGCCGAGAATTGACCACTCCGTCGCCAACATCAACCTCATACCGCTGCATTTGATATGCCGATTGATCGGGTAGGCGGGCTATTGCCCGCGACATCGTGATCGTCACCGAGAAGCTCATGGATCGCCGAACCGGCACTGCGGCAGCAGTTTATGAAACATTCAGGCTAGGGCGCCGTTCGCTTGCCTGCTGTGGCCTGCGTTGTATCTGCCCTGAGCCATGGCATCCTGACAGGCCCGCATCGACGCGAACGACGGGAGAAGTGGGTGATAGCGGCGTGACGATACTTGATCTCTCCCGGCATCCGTCATGGCGCGTATCAAAAGAGTAATATTGTTGACAGGCCCGGGGATGTTTGCAACACTCGCCGCCTGTCTTGATTCCCGCCAAGCCTGCCCGCGCCGTGCGGCCCCAAGCTTGGCTACCGCCCCTCCTGGAGAAACCCATGCGCGCCCCGTCCAAACGATTGACCTTGCTGCCTCTGGCCTTGCTGGCGCTGGCGGCCCAGGCGCAGACCACGGTCGAGGCGTTCGCGCCCACCGGCGCGGTAAAAGCCGTGCGCCAGGTGACGGCGCGTTTTTCCGCGCCCATGGTGGCCTTCGGCGACGCGCGCCTGGCCGATCCCTTCGCCATCGATTGCCTGGAAGCGGGCAGCGGGCGCTGGATCGACGCGCGCATCTGGAGCTACGATTTCGTGCGCGACGTGCCGCCCGGCGTGCGCTGCAGCTTCGCCCTCAAGCCCGACCTGCGCGACCTCGCGGCCCAGCCGCTGGCCGGCACCACGCGCTTCGCTTTCGACACCGGCGGGCCAAGTGTGCGCGAAAGCAGCCCGCGCAAGGGCAGTGCGGTCGACGAGCAGCAGGTTTTCATCCTGGGGCTCGATGCGCCGGCGCGCGCGGCCAGCATCGCCGCCAAAGCCTGGTGCGGCGTGGAAGGCATCAACGAACGGATCGGCGTGCGGGTGCTGGCCGGCGCCGAACGCGACCAGGTGCTGGCGGCGCGCAAAAGCTATGTCGACCGCTACATCAAGGATTACGTGAAGCGCGGCGGCACGGCGCCCAAGGGCAAGGACGACTTGCCGCTGGCGCTGGTGCAGTGCAAGCGCAGCCTGCCGGCCGACGCCGCCGTGTCCTTGGTCTGGGCCGCCGGCATCGAGGGCCCGGGCGGCGTCGCTTCGAGTGCCGACCAGGCGCTTGCCTTCACTACCCGGCGCGACTTCACCGCGCGCTTTTCCTGCGACTACCTGACCGCCGATGGCCCCTGCATTCCGCTCACGCCGCTGCGCCTGACCTTCAGCGAACCGATCGCGCGCGCCGACGCCGACAAGATCACGCTCGCCAGCGCCGACGGCAAACAGTATCGTCCCACATGGGATAGCGGCACGGCGCCCAGCGCCGCGGTCAGCAACCTGCACTTCCGGGGCCCGTTTGCCGAGAAAAGCAGCCTGCAACTGACCTTGCCGCCGGGGATCAAGGACGACGCCGGCCGCGCGCTGGTCAACCAGGGCGATTTCCCGATGACGATTGCGATCGATACCTTGCCGCCGCTGCTCAAGTTCCCGGCCCGTTTTGGCATCATCGAAGCGCACACCGAGCGCCTGCTGCCGGTCACGGTGCGCAACATCGAAGCCAAGCTGACCGGGAAGCTGCGCAGCGCCGGCGCCATGCTGCGGATCGACATGCAGGGCGAGCGCCAGGATCTCGACGTGATGGCCTGGATGAAGCGCCTGGCCGGCGACAGCTGGCAGGTGGGCGAACTGTCGGGCGATGAACTCAAAAAATCGGTCTTCGCCGGCCTGAAAAGCGGCAAGCCGGAGCCGTTTTCCTTGCCGGCGCCGGGTGGCGGGCGCGCCTTCGAAGTGATCGGCATCCCGCTGCCCAAGCCGGGCTTTTATGTCGTCGAACTGGAAAGCCCCAAGCTGGGCGTGGCCCTGTTCGACGCCAAGAACACCAATGCTTACGTCGGCGCGGCGGCCCTGGTGACGAATATGGCGGCCCACTTCAAGCATGGCGCCGATTCGTCCTTGGTGTGGGTCACCTCGCTCGACAAGGGCCGTCCGGTGGCCAAGGCGGCCGTCGCGGTGCGCGACTGCAGTGGGAAACTCCTGTGGCAGGGCGTGGCCGATGCCAGCGGCGTGGCCCGCATCGACAAACCGCTCGCGCGCGGCGTCTGCAAAGGCAACAACAGCATGTTCATCAGCGCCCGCAGCGGCGCCGATTACACCTTCACCTTGTCGAGCTGGCAGAACGGGATCGAATCGTGGCGCTTCAACCTGCCGTTCAATCCCGCGCAGGGCACCACCATTGTCTCCACCGTATTCGCCCGCACCCTGTTGCGCGCCGGCGAGACGGTGCACATGAAGCACTTTCTGCGCCGCCACGGCTCGCGCGGCATCGAATTCGACACCGGCAGTGCCGAAGCGCGCGCCACCACCGTGACCATCGCGCACCAGGGCGGCGACGGCAGCTACGAGCTGCCGCTGCGCTGGAACGCTGCCGGCACCGCCGACCACGAGTGGGTCATTCCCCCGGGCGCCAAGCTGGGAGTGTACGAGGTCAAGATCGCGGGCCAGCTGGCCGGCACCTTCCGCGTCGAGCAGTTCCGCGTGCCGACCATGAAGGCGCTGCTGAATGGCCCGGCGACACCGCTGATCGGCGCCACCTCGTTCGATCTCGATCTGCAGGTCGGCTACCTGGCCGGCGGCGTGGCCGGCCAGGCCCCGGTCAAGCTGCGCACCCTGACCGAAGAAAAGGTGATCTCGTTCGAAGGCTACGACGACTACAACCTGGGCGCCGGCGACGTGCGCGAAGGCGTGCAGGACGAAGCCGGCTACGACGAGGATGCCGCGGACGACGGCGGCGAAGGCGCGGCCAAAGGCGCCGACATCCGCACCCGCGCGCTGGTGCTCGACAAGGCCGGCGGCGCGCGCGTGAAGGTCGACCATCTCCCGGTGGGCGACCGCGCGCGAGACCTGGTGGCCGAGGTGTCGTACCAGGACGCCAACGGCGAGACCCTGTCGACGTCGACCCGGATCGCTTTGTGGCCGTCGTCGTACGTGGTTGGCATCAAGCCGGACGACTGGGCCGACAGCAAGGACAGCGTCAGCTTCGAGGTGGTGGTGCTCGGCGTCGATGGCAAGAGCGCGCCGGATGCCGCGGTCGACGTCGACCTGTTCAAGCGTGTGAACTATTCGCACCGGCGGCGCCTGATCGGCGGTTTTTACGCCTACGAGAACAGCAGCGAAATCACCCGCATCGGGCCGGCCTGCCAGGGGCGCACCAATGCCAGGGGCCTGCTGCGCTGCACGGTCAAGGCGCCGGCGGACGGCAACCTGGTGCTGCGCGCACGCGCCGTCGACGGCCAGCAGCGCGCCGCCGTCAGCCAGCGCGACGTGTGGGTGGCCGGCGGCGGCGAATGGTGGTACCGGGCCGGCGACAACGACCGCATCGACCTGCTGCCATCGGCCAAGCGCTACGAACCGGGCCAGGACGCCACCTTCCAGGTACGCAGCCCGTTCCGTGACGCCACCGTGCTCATTACGGTGGAACGCGAGGGCATCCTCGACACCTACGTGCGGCGCCTGGACGGCAAGGAGCCGGCTTTCACCATCCCCATGCTGGGCAAGTACGCGCCCAATGTGTTCGTCTCGGCGATGGTGGTGCGCGGCCGCGTGGCTGGTGTGCAGCCAACTGCGATGGTCGACCTGGGCAAACCATCCTACAAGCTGGGAATCGCGCCGGTGCGGGTGGGCTGGAGCGCGCACGAACTGAAAGTGCAGGTGTCGACCGACAAACAGGATTACAAGGTGCGCGAGAACGCCACCGTGACCCTGAAGGTCACGCGCGCCGATGGCTCGCCCGTGCCGGCCGGCAGCGAAGTGGCGCTGGCGGCGGTCGATACGGGCTTGCTCGAACTGATGCCCAACAATAGCTGGCGCCTCCTGAACGCCATGATGCAGGAACGCGTGCTGCAGGTGGAAACCTCGACCGCGCAAATGCAGGTGGTCGGCAAGCGCCACTTCGGGCGCAAGGCCGTGCCCACCGGCGGTGGCGGCGGCAAGGGCAGCCGCGAGCTGTTCGACACCTTGCTGTTCTGGAAGCCGCGCATTGTCCTCGATGCGAAGGGCGAGGCGCGCGTGCCGGTCGCCCTTAACGATACGCTCACGTCGTTCCGCATCGTCGCCATCGCCAGCGGCGGCAGCGGCTTGTTCGGCACTGGCTCGACCGAGATCCGCAGCAGCCAGGACCTGATCGTGGTGCCAGGCTTGCCTTCGGTGGTGCGCGCCGGCGACCGCCTGCGCGCCGGCTTCACCTTGCGTAACACCACCGATGCCGCGTTGAAGGTCGATTTTGGCGCCAGCATGGCCGCCGACGGCGGCGCCGCCAAAGCGCTCGCGCGCCAGAGCCTGACGCTTGCGCCCGGCCAGGCGCAGGAAGCCGGCTGGGATGTCCAGATGCCGGCCGGCGCCAGCGCGCTCGCATGGACCATCGACGCCCGTGGCGCCGGCAGCGCCGACCAGCTGCGCGTGAGCCAGAAAGTGCTGCCGGCGGTACCGGTGCGCACCATCCAGTCCACCCTGGTGCGCCTGGACCAGCCGCAAACCTTGAAAGTGCAGTCGCCGCCGGACGCCTTGCCCGGCCAGGGCGGCGTGCGCACCACCTTCGTGGCGCGCCTTGGCGCCAGCCTGCCCGCCGTGCGCGATTACATGACCGCCTACCGCTACCGTGGCGTCGAGCAGGATGCTTCGCGCGCCGTGGCCCTGCGCGATCCGGCGCTATGGAATACCCTGGCGGCTTCCTTGCCGTCCCAGCTCGATGCCGATGGCCTGGTCAAGTACTACCCAACCCAGACCCAGGGCAGCGACAGCCTGACCGCCTACCTGCTGTCGGTCAGCGCCGAAGCGGGCCTGGCGCTCGCGCCGGCGCTCAGGGAGCGCATGGAAGAGGGCTTGCGCCAGTTCGTCCAGGGACGCGTAGTGCGCAGCGCGCGCACGGCCCGCGTCGATACGGCGGTGCGCAAGCTGGCGGCGCTGGAGGCGCTCTCGCGCACGCGCCCGGTCGCGCCCGAGCTGCTCGAATCGTTCACCATCGAACCGAATCTGTGGCCCACGTCGGCCGCCATCGACTGGTATCTGATCCTGCAACGCAGTCCCGCGCTGGCGCAGCGCGACGCGAAACTGGCGCAGTTGCAGCAAGTGCTGCGCGCGCGCCTGAACCTGCAGGGTGCGGGCCTGTCGTTTTCGACCGAGAAAAATGACAACTGGTGGTGGATCATGGCCTCGCCCGACATCAACGCCAACCGCCTGTTGCTGGCCGTGATCGACGATCCGGCCTGGCAGGGCGACATGGCGCGCCTGGCGCGCGGCACCCTGGGACGCCAGCAGAAGGGGCGCTGGGGTTCGACCCTGGCCAACGCCTGGGGCGTGCTGGCGCTGGACAAATTCTCGCGCAAGTTCGAACCGGATGCGGTCAGCGGCAGCAGCAGCGCGCGCCTTGGCAACACCGTCAAGGAAGCCAACTGGAACGCGCGCGGCGTCTCCGTGGTCGAGCATCCGTGGGGCGCGGGACAGCAGGAACTGGTCCTGTCCCACAACGGCAGCGGCAAACCATGGGCCATCGTGCAAAGCCTGGCGGCGGTGGAATTGAAGGCGCCGCTGGCGAACGGCTACCGCATCGTCAAGACCATCACCCCGCTCGAACAGAAGGTCAAGGGCATCTGGTCGCGCGGCGACAGCTACCGCGTGCGGCTCGACATCGAAGCGCAGGCCGACATGACCTGGGTCGCGCTGGACGACCCGATTCCGGCCAGCGCCACCATTCTCGGCAACGGCCTGGGACGCGATGCGCAGACCCTGCCCGGCGCCGAGCGCCAGGATCTGTCGCTGCAACCGGTGTTCGAGGAACGCACCTTCGACGCCTTCCGTGCCTATTACGATTTTGTCCCGAAAGGCAAGTGGAGCATCGGGTACACCGTGCGCCTGAATAACCAGGGCCGCTTCAACCTGCCGCCGACCCGGGTCGAAGCGCTGTACAGCCCCGAGCTGGCGGGCGAGCTGCCCAACGCGCCGGTCGAAGTGGGGCGCTGATGCGCCGCGCCGCCGCGCCGCTGTTGCTGGCATTGCTGGCGTGCGCCAACGCGCTGGCCGTGCCCACGCCGGAGCAGGCGAGGGCGGCGTACCGCTCGTCGGATGCCGAACTGCTCGACCGCCACGGCGTGCCGATCCAGTCGCTGCGCACCGACATGACCTTGCGGCGCGCGCCGTGGGTGGGCCTGGCCGACATTTCACCCGCCATGCGCGTGGCGCTGGTGCAGGCCGAGGACCGGCGCTTCATGCAGCACGACGGGGTGGATGTGAGCGCGCTCGGCAAGGCGGCGTGGGATAACCTGCTGCGCACCCGCGCGCGCGGCGCCTCGACCATCACGATGCAGCTGGCGGCGCTGCTCGACGAACGCTTGCGCGCCAGCGCGCAAGGGCGCAGCTGGGGCCAGAAATGGGACCAGGCCAGCGCCGCGCGCGAGCTGGAAGCCGGCTGGAGCAAGGCCCAGATCATGGAAGCCTATCTGAACCTGGTGCCGTTTCGCGGCGAGCTGCAAGGCATCGGCGCGGCCGCGCGCGGCCTGTTCGGCAAGGCGCCGTCGGGATTGAACCAGGCCGAGTCGGCGATTCTCGCGAGTTTGTTGCGGGCGCCGTCGGCGCCGCCGCGCGTGGTGGCGCAGCGCGCCTGCGTGCTGGCCAAAGAGATAAACCCGGCCGCCAGTTGCGCCGGCATCGAGTGGGATGTGGCGGCGGCGTTTTCCCGCCCTGCCGCCAGCGCGGGCCAGGCGCAGGCGCCGCAGGTGGCCCAGCGCCTGCTCAAGGGCGCCGCGCGCCAGGTGCGCAGCACGCTCGACGCCACCTTGCAGCGCCAGGCCCAGGACAGCCTGCGCCAGCATCTGGCGGCCCTGCGCGAGCGCAATGTGACCCAGGGCGCGCTGGTGGTGCTCGATAACGACAGCGGCGAGATCGTCGCCTATGTCGCCAACGGCGGCGCCAGCGAGGTCGATGGCGTGCTGGCCCTGCGCCAGGCCGGCTCCACCCTCAAGCCCTTCCTGTACCAGCTGGCGATGGAGCGCGGCTGGATCACGGCCGCCTCGCTGCAGGACGATTCGCCGCTGGAAATCGCGACCGCCGCCGGACCGTACGTGCCGCAGAATTACGACCGCCAGTTCAAGGGCTGGGTCAGCACGCGCACCAGCCTTGCCAGTTCGCTCAACGTACCGGCGGTGCGCATGCTCCAGCTCGCGGGGCTGGAGCGCTTTCACGCCCGCCTGCGCGCGCTCGGCATGGCCAGCCTCTCCGAGCCGGCCGAATTTTACGGCTACTCGCTGGCGCTGGGTTCGGGCGACGTGTCGCTGCTGGAACTGGCCAACGCTTACCGCACCCTGGCCAACGGCGGCCTGCATGGCAGCGTCACTCTCCAGCCGCGCGCGCCGCAGGCCAAGACGCGGGTGCTCGATGCGCGCACCAGTTTCATCGTCGGCGATATCTTGTCCGACCGCGCCGCGCGCAGCCTCACCTTCGGCCTGCGCAACGAACTGGCTACCTCGTTCTGGAGCGCGGTCAAGACCGGCACCAGCAAGGACATGCGCGACAACTGGTGCGTCGGCTACTCGGAAAAATACACGGTCGCGGTCTGGGTCGGCAATTTCGACGGCAGCCCGATGTGGGACGTGTCCGGCGTGACCGGCGCGGCGCCCGTGTGGCGCGACGTGATGGACTTCCTGCACCGGCAGACGCCGAGCCGCGCCCCGGCCGCGCCGCCCGGGCTGGTGCAGCAGGTGGTCGGCTACCAGCCGGCGTTCGAGGCGCCGCGCAAGGAGTGGTTCGTGCGCGGCACCGAGAGCGCGCAGGTGACCCTGGTGGCGGCGGAGCAGCGCCGCGCCGCCATTCTGTATCCGGGGCAGGCCAGCGTGATCGCCATCGATCCAGATATTCCGGCGGGGCTGGAGCGGGTCGTATTCCGGGCCCAGGGCGCGGCCGGGCTGGCGTGGCGTCTCGATGGCGTTGACTTGGGCGCCGCTGGCGCGGGCCACGCCTGGCAGCCGGTGGCGGGTGAGCACGAACTGGCGCTGGTGGACGCGCACGACAAGGTAGTCGCGGCAACCCGCTTCAAGGTCCGCGGCAGCCGGGCAAATTAGTGCTGTAAAACAACAAACTTGTTGTATCTGGTTTGGTATAATTACAACTCTTAAATCTAGGCAACAAAAGTTCCTGCAGCATCCACGCGTGCACGAGCCAGCCGCCCATCCACGCCCATGAGCACCCCAGTGACCCAAGCCGCAGCCAGCCTGCGCGACGCCATCCGCGAAGCCGCCGATGGCCTGATCAACCGCGACCATCTGGCCGAACTGATGATCCTCGGCGCGGTGGCGCAGGAGCACCTGCTCGTGATCGGCCCGCCCGGCACCGCCAAAAGCGCCGTGGTGCGCCGCGTGGCCCAGAGCCTGGGCGGACGCTATTTCGAATACCTGCTGGGGCGCTTCACCGAGCCGTCCGAACTGTTTGGCGCGGTCAACCTGGGCAAACTGCGCGATGGTCTGGTCGAGACGGACATCGGCGGCATGCTGCCCGAGGCCGACATCGCCTTTCTCGACGAAGTATTCCTCGGCTCGACCGCCATCCTGAACACCTTGCTGGGGGTGCTCAACGAGCGCCGCTTCCGCCGCGGTCACACCGATATCGCCTGTCCTTTGCGCCTGTGCGTGGGCGCTTCCAATGCGCTGCCGGACGACGACAGCCTGGCCGCCTTTGCCGACCGCTTTTTGCTGCACGTGTTCGTCGACGCCGTGCCCGACTCGCGCCTGGAAGACTTGCTGGCCGGCGGCTGGGCGGTCGGCCAGTGCACGGTCGCGGCGCGTGCCGCCATGGCCACCCTGGACGAGCTGAACGCGTTGGTGCCGAAGGTGGACATGAGCGCCGTGCGCGCCGACCTGGCGCAAGCGATCCGGCAGTTGCGCAAGGCGCAGATCGCTTTGTCCGACCGCCGCATCGTCAAGGCCCAGCAACTGATCGCGGCGGCCGCCGTGCTGGCCGGGCGCAACGTCGCCACCCGCGCCGACCTGTGGCCGCTGGTGTACGTGGTGCCCAGCGCCGCCGGCCAGCAAAGCGCACGCGAAACCCTGCGCGAGCTGCTCGCCGAGGCGCGCCATCCGCTCTTGCAGGCGGTGGTGGAAACGGCCGTGCAGCAGCCGCTGGCCCGCATCGCGCGCCTGGCCGAAACGGCCGACCGGCTGCTCGGTACTGCGCGCGGGGAAGGCTTTCGCGGCGAGGCTGAAGCGCTGCTGCGCGAAATCGACGCCAACTTCGGCAAGGCCAGCCTGCCGCCGGAACTGTCGGCGCGCCGCGCGCAGCTGGTGGTGGCCGTGCAGTCGGCCTGATGAACGCGCTGGGATGGATCGCGCGCTCCGGCACCGCGCCGGAGCCGGGCGGGCAGGTCTCGCAAGGCGCCGTGATGCGCCAGGTGCTGGCACGCCTGGACCTGTGCAGCGACACCCAGCTGGACGCGCTGACGGCGGTTGCCACGCGCGACATGCTGGTGCTGCTGGGACGCGGCGCGGCGCTGCCGTGGGTCGACGGCGCGCGTTACTGCGCCCCGGACCCGCTCCAGCGCATGCTGTGGCTGCCCACCGACGTGGTGCCGCAACTGCCGCTCGACCTGGTGCTGGCCAATCTGTCGGCGCGCGGCGCCAGCCTGCCTTTCCTGCTGTGGAACGACCCCGAACAAGTGCTGCCCATCGGCCAGCCGATTCCGCTCAACCGCGCCAGCCTGGCGTGGCTGGGCCAGGAACTCGAATAATGAACCTGCCGCCGCAACTGGCGCCGTGGATCGAATGGCTGGCGCTGGTGCCGCTTGAGATGGCCGAGCCGCTCGGCCAGATGCTGCTGCGCTTGCAGCCCTTGGTCGGGCGCATGACGGGCGTGGCCGCGATCCCTGACACCTTGCCGGTGGGGGCGGGCAGTATCGCGCGGCGCGGGCCGTACGAACGCCTGCTCCTGAGCGAGTGGGCGGTGCTTGATGCCGCGCCGGACGAATTTATCCGCCGCGCGGCAGGCAACGAACTGCTGTTTTCCGCGCCCGAGCCGCAGGTGCAGCGCCGCGCGCGCCTGTGCGTGGCGCTGTTCGACGCCGGCCCGGAACAGCTGGGCGAGCCGCGCCTGGTGCAGATGGCGCTGTTTATCCTGCTGGCGCGCCGCGCCGGGGAGGCTGGCGCCGGGTTCCAGTGGGGGATCCTGCAAGATCCGTCCACGTTGCATGTCGGCCCACGCAAACTGCGCGTATGGCTGGACGCGCGCACGTGCGCGCGCGTCGATGCGGCTCATCTGAGCCGCTGGAACGAGGCCCTGGCCTCGCTCGACGAGACGGACGAAGTGTGGCAGATCGGATCGTCCGGCTGCGCCGCGCTGGCACGCACCGGTGCGCGCGTGAACATCGAAACATCGCTGCTTGAGGCGGGCCTGAAGGTGAGCATCACGCAGCGGCGCGCGTCCCGCGAACTGCTGTTGGAGCTGCCCGTGCCCGATGTCGGCGCGCGCTTGCTGCGCCATCCGTTCGATCTTGTCCCGGCAGCAAATAGCCCGGCGCGCACCGACGCGTACGATACCTTGTCGCTGGTGCAGGCGCCGCTGTTCGGGCTGTCCGGCAACTGGCTCGCCGCTGCCAGGGAAAGGGGCGGCGTCGTGCTGCATCATGTGCAGGCTTCCGCTGCGGCGCAGCCGAGCAAACCGCGCCGTCACCACGACACGCCACTCGGCGTTGTCGTGGTCGGCAAAATGCTGGCCCATGTCGACAGCGGGGGCGATTTTCTGACGTTGGCCCGCTTTCCCGGCAAGGCCTTCGGTCCGCCTTGCACCGTCAAGCGCCCGCCCCCGGAGCAGTTCCAGATGCCGACCGAGGCGGGCAGCTGGATGCCGACGTTTTTCCTGATCGATCACTCTCCCGCTGGCGCCGGCGCGCGCGTGTTCATGCTCGATCTCGCCGGAACGCTTGGGTGCTGGGCAGTCTACGGCCAGAAGCACAAGCACATCAGCGTCCCCCACTTCCAGTTCGTGGATCGCAAGGTGGTAGGCATCACCCAGTTTGAGGGCACGCTGCTGTACGCCAGCAGCGCGGCGAACTGCACCACGATATATGTCATCGGTGCCGAGGACAAAGAAGCGATTGAGATGGCCGAGTTCCCGATGGATGCCAAGCGAGTGCTGTTCGGCGGGCCGGCGCCAAAACGGGAGTGTGCACGCTGGCTGTGTGCCTTGCAGCGCAGCGACCAGCATTGGCTGCTGGTTGACGATAATTTCAAGGTGACGGTCCCGCTCACGGTCGACGACGGGGCCACGGTGATGGGCGTGGCGCGCATCGCCCCGCAGGCTGGCAGCGCGCCGGCCCTGCTGGTGCTCAGCGCCGACCGTCACACGGTGGAACTGCGCAGCGCAAGCGCAAACTGCGTGGTCTTGCACTCCGCACAGCCGATCGCCCAACTGGTGCTCGACCCGCTGGGCGAGCGCCTGTGCTGGCTGACCGACAGCCGCGAATTGAACGTGCGCGCGCTGCACGGCAGAGAGATGCTGCTGCACGTGGCATCCGCGCCGGAGCGGGACGTCGCATGATGCTGCCGCCGCAACTGGCGCCGTGGAGCGCGTGGCTGGCGCTGCTGCCTTTTGACCTGGTTGCGCCGTTCGGTGAGATGCTGCTGCGCCTTCAGCCTTTGGTGGGCCGCATGGCGGGCGTGGCGGCCAGTGAGGACGATATCCCGGTTGGCGTGGGCAGCATTGCGCGGCGCGGCCCCTACGAACGCTTGCTATTGAGCGAATGGGCGGTGCTTGATGCCGCGCCGGACGAATTCATCCGCCGCGCGGCCGCCAACGAGCTGCTGTTTTCCGCGCCCGAGCCGCAAGTGCAGCGCCGCGCGCGCGTGTGCGTGGCGCTGTTCGACGCCGGTCCCGAGCAGCTGGGCGAACCGCGCCTGGTGCAGATGGCGCTGTTCATCCTGCTGGCGCGGCGCGCGCAGCTTGATGGCGCCAGCTTCGAGTGGGGCATCTTGCAAACGCCCGGGCCGCTGCATGCCGATTGCGACCAGCGGGCGCTGGAACGCTTGCTGAACGCGCGCACGGTGGTGCGGGTCGGCAGCGCCGAGCGCGATGGCTGGAATCGCTGCTTGGCCCGGGTCGACCCGCTGGCCGAGGTATGGCAGGTGGGCGGGCCGGATGCAGGAGTACTGCAGCGGACGACGGCACGCGCCAGCATCGAACAGCCGCTGCTCGACGAACGCCTGCGGGTGACCATTACCCAGCAAGGCAAGGCGCGCCAGCTGATGCTGGAGCTGCCCGACCCGGCCAGCACGGTGCGCCTGCTGCGTCATGCCCCTAGCGCGCGGGTCGATAAGGTACGCGATTGCATGGGCGGGCGCGATACCCCCTCGCTCAAGCATGCGCCGCTGTTTTCGGTACGCAAAGGACGTGTTGTCACGTCAAGGGCCGACGGCGGCAACCTGGATTTTGGCGTGCCCGATTCGAGGCTCAAGGAGCCCGTCGCGCCGCGCCGTCAGCGCACTCCGAAAAAAGGAAGGGTGATCGGCATATGCGCCTTGCTCTACCGCGTCGGCAATGTCGCCTGCACCGACAGCACGCTAAGGTTCAGATATTTCTGTGGAGCGTTCTATGACCGGGAATGCGCCCTGCCGCCATCGACAAAATTCGAGGCACCGTCCGGGCCCGGACGCTGGCTGCCGACATTTTTTCTGGATCGGTATCAGGGCGGGCGTCTTTTTATTCTCGATCCGGCCGGTCGGCTGGTCTGCTGGTCGGCGGCTAGCCGGAGCGACCCTGATACCCGTTTCGATGTGATCGCCACCGGGGTGGTTGGAGCCGCCCAATCTGCAAATGTGCTGGCCCATGCGCGCGTTGCCGACGGCCTGACGATCATTGAGTGTGATTATGACGGCACCTTCGGTCCGGCCGACGATATGGCCTTCCCATTTACCGCCAAACGCGTATTGTTTGGCGAGATGTCCGACAGCAGCGCGCCGCACACGTGGTTGCTCGCCTTTCAGACCACTGACACGCAGTGGCTGCTGGCGCATGAGAACATCTCGTGCACGGTCGATATTGCCGATGGCGGCGCGGTGGTCGGCGTGGCCCGCACGGCAGTGGGTGAGGGCGCCCAAGCTGCGCTGCTGGTAGTCAGTCCCGATCGCACCTGCGTGGAGCTGCGCACCGCCACACAGCGGTACGTGGTGCTCAGGACCGCGCTGCCGATCGCCCACGTCACGCTCGACGTGGTGACTGACCGGTTTTGCTGGATTCTGACCCGCACGCACGAGCTGTTCGTGCGCAGGCTGCATGAAGTAAAACCCCTGCTGCACGTCATACCCGATGGAGTTCCCGATGCACCTTGAAATTCGCCAACCGCTGTTCAGCGGCCGCCGCGAAGTACGCGCGCTGTGGTTCGACCTGGCCCTGCTGGGCGAAACCGAGGCGCGCCGGCGCGTGCTGGCGCACTGGCAGGCCGGCTCGCAACTGTTCCAGGCCTGCGGCGGCTTCCTGCTGGCGTGGCCGGCGCCGCGCTGGCAGCACGTGGACGCGCTCGACGCGCTGGCCTTGTGCCAGGTCGGCGCAGCGCTCAGCAGCGCGCCCCTGAGCGACGCCGAACTGGCCGCGCTGCCGGCCGGTGCCTACTGGCTGGTGCGCGCCGGCGTGGCGCAGGCGGCCGTGCCAGATGCCCGCGTCGATCCGGCACCGTGGCTGGCGCTGGGGTCGGTCGCGCTGCGCGTGCCGCTGGCGCCGCCGCCCGCGCCGGCTGCGCAGGCCGTCGCGCAGCCGATGTCGCTGCAAGAAGTGCTGGGCGCGGCGATGCCGGAGCGCAGCGCCGAGAGCATCGCCTTCCGGCGCGAGTTCGCCATGCCCGCTAAAGGCAAGCGGGACGGCGGCGGCGCCGCGATGGCCGCCGCCGCACTCGCTGGCGCTGTCCTCGGCTTGCTCGCGCGCTGGTTCGGCCCAAAGCCGGCCGCGGGTGGCAGCGGAGCAGGGCAGCCGCGCCCGGCCAAGGGCGGCAGCGGGGCAGGGAAGCCGCGCCCGGCCACACCCGGCCCGCTGGCGCGGCTGCTGTCCGACTGGGCGCTGCGGATGGCGTCGCTGACCCGCCTGTCCGATCTGCTGGGCTGGCGCCAGGCCGATTATCTGCAAAAAATGCTGGACATGTTCGCCAAAGGCGACCTGGCGCAAGCGCTGCGCCACGCGGTGCCGATCGACGCCATCGGCGGCGGGTCCGCCCGCCCGGCGCTGGGCAGGCCGCGTCCGCGCACCAGCCTGACCATCAGCGCTCCCAGCCCGGCCGCGCCCGCGATTAGCTTGGACAGTGGCCTGTCGGAGCAGCTGCGCGCAACCTACCGGCGCAGCTTCGAACAGCTCGACCGCGAGGGCCGCATCGACGAAGCGGTCTACGTGCTGGCCGAACTGCTGCAGTGCGGCCTGGAAGCGGTGACCTACCTGGAAAAGAAGGAGCGCTACCTGCAGGCGGCGCAACTGGCCGCGACCGTGGAACTGGCGCCGGCGGTGGCGGTGCGCCTGTGGGTGCTGGCCGGCGACATCGAGCGCGCAGTCCAGGTGGCGCGCCTGCACAACGACTTCGACGCCGCCGTGCGCCTGCTGGAAAGCCGCAACAGCGAGCACGCGGCACCGCTGCGGCGCCACTGGGCCGAGTACCTGGCCGCGCGCGGCGACCTGGCCGAGGCGATCGACGCCATCTGGCCCTTGCCGCAGCATCATGCGCTGGCGCTGGCTTGGCTGGTGCAGGCCGAACGCAGCGGCGGCGCCCTGGGCATGCAGGCGCTGGCGCGCAAGCTGGCGCTGATGCCGGGCACCTTGCGCAGCAGCGCGGCGGCCATCGACATGGTGCTCGGCGCGCCCGGCGTCGATGGCGTGCAGCTGCGCGCGCGCCTGGCGGTGGCACTGCTGGGCACCACGCCAGTATCGGCTTCGTCCAGGCGGGTCGCCGCTGCGTTACTGCGCAAGGTGCTGCCGGAACGGATGGAAGGCTTGAGCCGGATCGACAAGAAGTCCCTCGTGCATCTGGCAGAGCTGGCCGGCAACGCGGTGCTCAGCGCCGACCTGCCGCCGTTCTCGACCAGGTTCGACATTGACCTGACGCCCTTGAACAATCGCCGCGAGCAGCTCGCATTGCGGCTCGCCGACCGCGGCCTGATGCCGATCCAGCACGCGCGCGCCCTGCCTGACGGCCAGTACCTGCTGGCCCTGGGCGAAGGCGGCGTGGTGCGGATCGGGCGCGACGGCCGCCAGCTGGCCCATTATCCGGTGCCGGCCGGGCACCTGGTGATGTCACATAACGGCAAGCGCGCGCTGGCGCTGGTCAAGCGCGACCGCAAGTACCGGGTTAGCCGGCTGGACCTGATCAGCGGCAGCGTATCGGACTGGCTCACGCTCGAATTGCAGCACTGGTCCGGCGAGTACGACGGGGTGTCCTGGAACGTCGCCATGGAGCGGCGCCTGGCGGTAATCGACACCACCGTACAGGATCAGCGGATCGTCTGGCAGGTGGCGGATCTGCCTGGCGCGATCCACGCCTATGCCGACCGGGCCGGCGCGCTCACCATCCTGCTGCGCGTGGCGGACGGGCTGGAGCAATGGTCGTATGAGCTGCCCGGCCGGCAGTTGCGCCAGCGTGACTGGTGGAGCGATATCGCCTGTAGCGATCAGACGTGGATCGCGAACACGTGGGTCCTTCCCGGCCCCTCGGGCGCGGCGCCGTACGTGGTGACCATCGACCGGGCTCTCGGGAAGATTCTGGTGAGGCAGCACGGCGCGCCGGCGTTGCCGCCGGTCGCGCTGGGGCTGAACGCGCCGCGCAAGGTACTCATCGACGGTCCGTGGCTGGTGCTGGTCAGCGAGGAGGACAATTCGATGTGCTGCCGCGTCGTCAGCCTGAACGATGGCGTGGTGCGGGCGCGCATCGTGCTGCCGCACCACAGTACGGCGGGCTTCAGCTTCCGCAACGGGCGCCTGCTGATGTTCGACCAGGCCGGGCGCCTGGTGGACCTGGACTGCGGGACCGGCGTCGCAAGCACCTTGTGCCTGAGTTAAGCTGATACGCGGGGCACTGGCCTTGCCGAACATGGATGGAGATGACGATGGAAAATCCTTACCATAATCCCTACACGCCACCGGGCGCCGGCATGCTCCCCGCCGCACCGGCGCAGGCGCGCTGCACGCCGCGCATGCTGGCCCTGCACGGGCGCATCGGAAGGGTGCGCTATCTGGTGTACGTCTCGCTGCTGACGAGCTTGCTGGTCGGGGCCACCGTGCTGATGGTGGCCGCACTGTTGCCGGTCGGCCCTCTGGCAAGCAGCCTGGCGCTGCTGATGCTGATCCCCTTGCTGGGCATGCTGGCCGTCATGGCGCGCCGGCGCCTGAACGACCTGGGGCGTTCCGGCTGGTGGAGCGTGCTGGGTCTGGTGCCATTCGTCAATCTGGTAGTTGGCTTGTGGCCGCTGCTGGAGGCCGGCAATCCCGGCGAAAATGCCTACGGCTTGCCGCCGCCGCCCAACGGATGGCAGCTCGTGCTGGCCGCCTGGGTGCTTCCGCTTGCCATGCTGCTGTGCTTGCCGACCTGTCTGAGAATGCAGTACCGCTGGACCAGCATCGTCGCCGCCGCCTACTTCGATATGCAAACGCCGCCGGGCATGCCGCACCAACCGGCTCCGCCCCACCTCACGCCGATATGGCGATGAGGGCAGCCTGCGGCATAATGCGCGCATGATCAGACAGGAGTCGAGAGTGGATAATCCTTACGCGCCGCCGGCATCGGGTATTGAGCCGGTGCAGGAGCATGGCGACACCTATGTGCCGGACTGGTTCGACGCAAGCGGACGCATCGGCCGCTTGCGTTACCTGGTGTATGTCACGCTGCCGACGACCCTGATGGTGGTGTTGGCGGAGTTCCTGAACAACCGCTTCAACCTGGACGCGCGGCCCCGCGTGCTATGGGCGCTGACGATTGCGGCGGGGCTTGCCGTGGCCGCACTGCTGGCGGTGATGAGCTTGCGCCGCCTGCGCGACCTGGGGCGGCCGTGGGGGTGGGCGCTGATCCTGCCTCTGGCGCCGATCAACCTGCTGCTGATCGGCGTTCTGCTGGTCCGCCCCGGCGACCAGGGCCGCAACCGCTACGGGGCGCCAGCGTCGGAAAACACCATGCTGGTGGTGGCCGGGGCCTGGCTGCTGCTGCTGATGGCGCTCACCTGGCTCGCGTGGCTGTTCGATATCGCTTGAGCCGTGCTGGCCGGCGGATCGGCTTACTCGGTCCGGTGAATCGCGCAGATCTTGTTGCCGTCCGGATCACGGATATAGGCCAGGTACATGGGTCCCAGGCTGGTGTCGCGATGGCCCGGCGGGTCTTCGCAGGCAGTGCCGCCATGCGCGACGGCCGCATCGTAAAACGTTTGCACGTGCTCGGGCGAGCTGCATCGGAAGGCAATGGTGCCGCCGTTCGCATAGGTCGCTTCTTCGCCATTGATTGGCTCGGTGATGCAAAAGACATTGCCGTTGTTCCGGTAGAAGAGGCGCACGTGACCGGACTTTGCCTCGTTGCGCAGCGGTTCGCCCGCCCCGAGTGTCCCCAGCACGGCATCGTAAAACTGTTTCGACCGTGCGATATCGTTTGAACCAATCATGATATGACTGAACATATTTTCTCCATGTTGTGCCCCGAGGGTTCTCCGGGCTGAATGTCAATGATAGTGCAAATAGCAACACAAGAAACAAATCGGATGCGGTCCGCTTCAGGATAGGGCGCGGCACCTATCAACGTTGCAATCACATTGACCGAACTACGATGCCCGAGGGGCGCGTGACTATTCCGCTTTACAGTTGCCCGCTTTCCTTGATGTCCAGGTAGCGGTTCACCAGCGCCGCGCTGAGCTGGTCCGGCGTGATGTCGATCAGGCGCTCGGCGCGGATGCCCAGGCGGCGGATGGCCTCGCGCCGCTGTTGCAGGTAGTGCACCGTGGCGCTGTAGCGCAGGGCGCCGGGGAAGGTGTCGACCGCCTTGCTGCGCGCGCCGTCCATGACTTTTTCGCGCAGGCTGGCGCAGATCACCAGGTGCTTGCTCGACATCAGCTCGCAGGCCGAGCGCAGCGCCGTGTCGTCTTCGTCGCGCAGGTTGGTGATGATGACGACAAAGGCGCGCTTGCTCAGGCGGTTGAGCAGGTTGGTGGCCGCCTGCAGGTAGTCGGGCGCCATTTCGGACGGCTGCACGTCGTACACCGCGCCGAGCAGGCGATCGAGCCCGTTGCGGCCCTTGAGCGGCGCCACCCAGCGGGTCTCGCCGCCGAAGGTCATCAGGCCGACCGCGTCGCCCTGTTTCTGCGCCAGGAAGCCGAGCGTGAGCACGGCGTTGAGCGCATGGTCGAAGTGGGTGGTGGTGTCGTCGCGCGCCAGCATGCGGCGCCCGGTATCGAGCAGGAACACGACCTGCTGGTCGCGCTCTTCCTGGTATTCGCGGGTGATCGGCTTCTGGCGCCGCGCGGTGGCTTTCCAGTCGATCGAGCGCATGCTGTCGCCGTCGCGGTATTCGCGCAGCTGGCGAAAGTCGGTGCCTTCGCCGCGGCGCCGCTTGCGGATGGCGCCGGCCGCCGGCGCGCGCCGGTCGGTCGCGCTCAGGGTGTGGCCGAGCAGCTTGGAAAAATCGGGGAACACCTTGATGGCGCTCGGCGCGCCGATGCGGTGCACGCGCTGCCACAGGCGCAGCGGCGAGCGCACGCGCAGGTGGGCCGGCCCGAAACTGGCCGGGCCGCGCCGGTCGGCGCACAGGCTGTAGGTGACGGCGGCGTAGGCGCCCGGCGCGATGTCGCTGCGGTGGCTCAGGCCTTCCATGGACCAGGTGGCGGGGTAGTCGTCGTACAGGTCGAGGGCCACGCGGCGCGCGCCCTCGTTGTGCAGCTTGAGCGTGACCTTGTTCCAGGTGCCGACCGGCCACACGCCGGCCAGTTCGCGCTCCACGCGCAGCAGCGGCGCCTTGCGCGAGATCCAGGCGTCGACGCAGGCAACGGCCAGCGCGGCCAGGCCGGTTCCCTGCCACAGCGGCAGCAGCGCGTCCACGTGGCTGGCCGCCAGGCCAAGCACGGTCCAGCCGCCGGCGACAGCCAGCAGGGTGCGCGACGGGGTCAGTACGTCAGCCACGCGGAGCGGCGACTTCTTCGATCAGGCCAAGCAGCAGTTCGTCGCTGCTCAGGCCATCGAGTTCGCTTTCCGGAGAGACCGCGATGCGGTGGCGCAGCACCGGCAGCGCGGCCGCCTTGATGTCGTCCGGGGTGACGTAGTCGCGCCCCGAGGTCAGGGCCATGGCGCGCGCCATGCGCACCAGCGCGATGGACCCGCGCGGACCGGCGCCGATCGCAATGCCGGGCCAGTCGCGCGTGGCGCGCACCAGCCGCACGGCGTAGGCGGCGACGGCGTCGTCGACCCGGATGCGGGCGACGAGCTGCTGCAGCGCGACGATGGTGTCGGGCTTGACCAGGGTGGCCACCTGGCTCACTTCGAGGCCGTCGCCGACCCGGTCGCGGGTGACCATGCGCAGCATCTGCTCTTCTTCGTCGGCGCTCGGATAATCGATGCGCACCTTGATCAGGAAGCGGTCCAGCTGGGCTTCGGGCAGCGGGTAGGTGCCTTCGTTTTCCAGCGGATTTTGCGTGGCCAGCACCATGAACGGCGGCGCCAGGCGATGCGATTCGCCTTCGATCGTGACCTGGCGCTCCTGCATCACTTCGAGCAGCGAGGACTGGGTCTTGGCCGGCGCGCGGTTGATTTCGTCGGCCAGCAGCAGGTGCGCGAACACCGGGCCGCGGCGCACGCTGAAGGATTGGCTCTTCATGTCGTAGACGGCGTGGCCCATGACGTCGGCCGGCATCAGGTCTGGTGTGAACTGGATGCGCGAAAAGTCGCCGGCGAAGGTCTTGGCCAGGGCCTTGACCAGCAAGGTCTTGCCCAGCCCCGGCACGCCTTCGATCAGCACGTGGCCGCCGGCGAGGCAGCAGGCCAGAACCTGGTCGACAACGGCCTGCTGGCCGATCACGGCGCTGCGGATTTCCTCGCGCATGCGCTGGACAATGCCGATCGCCTGGTTCAGGCGTTCGGCCGTGATGGCGGGGGCGGCGCTGGTGGCGGTGTTATCGTTCATAGTGATTTCTCAGTTCTTGAAGAGTGCGGATCTGACGGGTGAATCGGGTGACATGGCTGGCCGCGTCCTGCTCCAGCGCCTCGATGACGTCGGCCTCTAGCAGCGCGCAGTCGCGCGCCAGCATGGCCCACAGCTGGCTTTCGGGCATGCGGAACAGGGCCGGGGCGCGGCGCCGGATCAGGGCCAGGGTGTCGTCGCGCGCGGCGTCGAGCAGCACCTGGCGTCCGCCATCGGCCTTCCACAGCCAGGCGCCGCTGGCGTCGATGTGCTCGAGCAGCGAGCGCCGTTCGGCTTTGGGCGCGGGGACGATCGGGCCGAAACGGCGCACCGCGGCCCAGAACATCAGCGCCAGGCCGACCGCCAGGCTGACCAGGAACAGGCTGTAATGGCGCCACAGCGCCTTGTACCAGGGCAGCACGTTGAGGTTGCGCACGATGGTGACGTGGCGGCCCGGCGCCAGGTCGGTCAGGGCCAGCAGCAGCTCGCCGTGGTCGCGCTCGTCCAGCTGGTAGTTGTTGAAGTAATCAGTGGTCAGCAGGACCACCTGGCCCTTGCCTTCGCGGTAGACGCGCACGGCGCCGCCATCGTCGTCGCTCCACAGCGGGGCGGCGGCGCCGGGCAGGCTGACCAGTTCCTCCATATCGCCGTCGAGTTCGAGCGCATACGTTTTGCCCGGCAGGGTCAGGCGGCTGACGGTTTTGTCGCGCTCGCGCCTGGCTGCGGCGATCGCTTCCGGCTTGTCCTTGTCGGCCTCGGCCGGCTGGGTGCGGCATCGGCAAGCCTTGGCATCGCGCCGCACGCGCGCGCCGTAACGGTCGGTGAGCGGGTCGCCGTCGGCCGCGGCGGCAAACGACGAGGCCGGAGCCGGTTTGCCCGGAGGAAGGTCCTCGTCCTCATCCTCGTCCTTGTCTTCTTTCCTGGCCTCGGCCTTGCCAGGCGCGCTGGCGAGAACGGACGCCGGCTTGTCCGTGGCGTCGGCCTCGTCGTCGTCCTCGTCATCCTTCTCGTCATCGCTGGCTGGTTCCAGGGCGGCGAGCGCGGCTTTCTCGGCGCTGGTCAGCGAGCGCGGTTCGGCAATCAAGGTATTGCCGCGCCGTACCCAGTCGAGCATTTCCTGTGCCTGGCCCGGCAGCGCCGTGCCCGAGGCGCCGCTGAGGATCATGGTGCCGCCTGCCACTTTCGGCAACACCAGTTCGCCGAGCGAGCCGGTGCCATCGACGACCCGGCCGTTGCGGCGCAGCAGGAGCGTGGCGGCCAGCATGCGGTCTTTCATCGCCGCTTCGGAGAGGTGGCGCCGCGATTGCCAGCGCAGTTCCATGTTGTCATACCACCACCAGGTGCCGAGGGCGCCCAGGACCACCAGGGCCAGCACCGACAGGAAGCTTTTCAGGTTGTCGTTCATGCCGTGGCCTCCCGCGCCGTGCCGAACTGTGCATCCCATGCGGCGCAGCAGGCCAGCAGGGCATCGTCAGCGGGCCAGCGCGCGGCGTAAGCGCCGCCCAGCCACAGGGAAGTGGCGCTGATGGCCACCTCCAGGCGCGCTTGTGCGAGCTGCTGGCGCTGCGCGGCCTGGCGCGCCAGGCGCAGGCAGTCGCCTTCGGTATTGCCCTGGCGCAGGGCCAGCGCATCTTCGTTGACCAGGCGCGACAGGGTGGCGCGGTACAGAAGGGCCAGGGCGGCGCGCTGCTCGCC
Organism: Massilia antarctica; assembly: GCF_015689335.1. Classification (GTDB taxonomy): domain Bacteria; phylum Pseudomonadota; class Gammaproteobacteria; order Burkholderiales; family Burkholderiaceae_D; genus Telluria_A; species Telluria_A antarctica. Next base: position 3,934,366 of record NZ_CP065053.1, read on the forward strand.
GCCGCTCCACAGGGCGCGCACCTGGGCCATCACGTCGGGCGGCAGCGATTCGGCGCGGATATTCAGGCCGCCGATTTCGGTGGCCACGCGCGCCTTGGCCGCGCGCTCGAAGGAGGGGAAGTGGTGGCGGTAGCGGTACAGCACCCAGGCCACCAGGCCGATGGCGAACGCGATGAACAGCACCTTGAAAATGGAGGCGATCAGGTTCATGTCGAACGAGGAACGGGGGCGTACTTCCTTCTTCTTTTCCTTGATGTTCCGATTCTTGAACTCCCAGCTTTCCACGCATTCGTAGCCGCGCAGGTCGGGCTCGGCATACAGCTGGTCGAGCTGCTGGCGGATGCGCGCCTGCTCGGGCGCTTGCAGCGGACCGCGTTCGGGCAGGTTCATGCCCTTGGGCGGCGCGCAGGGCGCGCGCGCCGGGGCTGACGCGGCCGTGCCGGGCGCGGCCCGCACCGGCGCCGGGATGCCGGACAGCGCCAGCAGCATGCCGGCGCCGGCCAGCAGTGCCGCCAGGGGCGCCGCGCGCGCGCGCAGCGCTTGCGGGCGCTTGATCTGGCGCAGCTTGATTTCCAGGTCCCACGCTTCCATGCTGGCGCGGCGGTTCAGGTACAGGGTAAAGCAGCAGGCCGTGTAGACCGGCGCGATGAGCGCGACGGACAGGGCGAAGGCGCCCAGGGTAAGCAACTCCGTGAACACATCGGGCGTGTCGCCGGTCATGTTGGCAAACAGGGAAAATGGATTGCCGATCTTGCCGTCCGCAGCAAAAATGCCGATGAAGCCGAGCGCGCCCAGTTGCAGCACGACTTCCAGGTGGGCGCAGACGACGCCGAACCAGACCGCCGCCGAGGCGGTGCGGTTCTTGCCGAGCGCGCTGCGACGTGCGCTGGCGACGGCGCCGCGCGCGCCTTCGAGCTGCCAGACCGGTTGCCAGAAGCCGCGTCCGGCGCAGGTCAGGCGGCCCCAGGTGAGCAGGCGGAACCAGCCGCCGCCGAGCTGTCCGGGCCAGGCGCGCACCGCTTCCTGCCAGGTGACGGCGGTGCCGAACACCTGGCGCGAGAGCACGTACAGGGGCGCGCGTTCGAGCAGGGGCTTGAACCACCAGCCCAGGATCAGCCAGGCCCAGGACAGGTCGGGGCGCCAGACGGTCAGCGCGGCGCACAGGGCGACCACGGGCAGCCACAGCGCCAGAAACGCCATGTAGGCGGCGCCGGCGTGGGAGTGCAGCAGGCTGAAGCCGAGGTCGAGCGCCTGGGCATTGGTGCGCGGGCGCAGTTCGATCTGCAGTTTGTCGATTTGCATGGCGGCCTCTATTGCTTGCCGCGGCCGGCGAACAGGAAAAATCCGATCACCAGCGCCCAGGCGGTGGCGCCGACGGCGTACTTGACCTGGATCGGAATCGCGCCCGAGCCGGACCAGAAGGCTTCGAAGAAGGCCGCGAACATGGTCATCAGGCTGCCGCCGACGATCACCGGGAACATGGCCTGGCTGGTCGTGTGGAGCGCGTGCGCGCGGGTGAGCCGGCCCGGGTGGATCAGGGCCAGGCCGAGCCGGATGCCGGCCATCGAGCACAGCAGCAGCCCGGTGATTTCCAGGCTGGAGTGGGTGATCACAAACGACCAGAACTGGTGGACCGTCGCCGGGTCGCGGCTCAGCCAGGCGCCGATCACACCCAGGTGCATGCCGTTCAGGCCCAGGCTGATCAAGGCCGGGATGCCGCCGAAAATGCCGCCGGCAAAGCTGCGGAAGCCGATCGACACATTGTTCCAGATGTAAAAGCCGAACATCATCAGGTCGCCCTGGCTGCCGCCGCGCCCGACGTGGACGCGGCCCGGCTGGTACATCTCGCGGAACTGGTCGAGCTGCTGCGCCGAGGCGAAGCTGTAGGCCCACTGCGGCTTGTACCAGACCAGCAGGCCGACCGCCAGGGCCACGCCGAAAAACGCCAGGCAGGTGATCAGCAGCAGACGCCATTCGGCACGCACGCGGCAGGGAAAGTCGACCAGAATCCAGCGCAGCAGGGTGGTGGGACGTTCGACGGCGGTGCCGTACAGGCGGCGGTGGCAGGCGCCGACCATTTTCTGCAGATGATCGGTCAGGGCCGGCGAATAGCCGCGCTGGCTGCACAGCGCCAGGCACTGGCACAGGCGCCGGTACAGGGCCGGCAGCGCGCGCACGTCGTGCTCGCTGCCGTCGAGGATGGCGCCGATCTCGTTCCAGAGCGCGGCGTTGTCGGCTTCAAACTGGATTTGCTTCATTGGGTCAGGCCCGCCACGTAGGAGCGCATGCGTTCGACCGACTCGGCGCCGCGCGCGCCGGTCAGCGCTTCGGCGATGCTGCCCAGTTCGGCCATGCGGTCGAACGGCAGCTTCGCTTCGCGCTCGAACAGGTCGACCAGGGTGCGCTGCTGGTCGGGGCTGAGCGGAAAGGGTAGCGGCAGCGGCTGGGCCAGCAAGGGGGTGGGGCGCGGCGCGGCCTTTTCGTAATAGATGACCTGGGTGCCGGCGACGATGTCGCCCAGGCGGCGAAAGCGCAGGTCGAACATCATGCACACCAGCCCGGTCGCGTACATGACCGGCAAAAAGTCGGCCACCAGCATCAGGTTGCGCAGGGTCGATTCGCGCCAGCCGACCGGCAGGCCGTCGCTGCGCACCACTTCCAGTCCGACCGCGCGCTTGCCCAGGGTGCGGCCGCTGAAATACACTTCGCTGATGATCGGATAGCCCCAGTACGAGACGAACAGCAACAACATGAAGATGCCTTCGCCGAGCTTACCGTGGGGCATGGCGAGGCGCATCAGCAGGCAGGCGGCGGCCCACAGCAGGAAATCGAGCAGCCAGGCGACCGCGCGCAGGAAGGGGCCGGCTGGTGTCAATTGCAGGCTCACGCCCTCGGGCGTGGTCAGGGACAGGCGGCCGTCTAGCAAGCGCGGACCTCTTTGCGCTGCCGGGATGCCGCTGATTTTAGTACCGCCATGCGTTTTGCCGTGTTAAATTTACTGTGGGATGTATTTATTGTACCGAAGAAACGATGCATTGATGGCAAATATGTGGAAATTGCAGCGCGGTTTGTGGGCGAGCGGCCACGTTGGACACAAGGCGGGCATGCCGCCATGTGCCGTTTTCGCGCCATCGGCGCATCGCCGTATCGTTGCGGTATCGTTGTTGATGCTGGAAGTGTACCAAGGTCGCTTGCGCCCCGTCACAGCTTATCGGGTGGAATGATTTGAACAGAAAATTAGTCATCGGCGTGTGCATCGCCGCGGCGGCCGCCTCGGTGGCGCAGGTGCCGGACAAGCATGCAGCGCCGGCGGCCGCGGCCGCGCCGGCGTTCCCCAGCCATCTGCTGGCTGGGGCAGGCGCCTGCCCCCCGCCGGCCTGGCCGCGCGAAGCGCTGCTGTACGACCTGCAGGGCAGCACCATGCTGTCGTTTGCGATCGGGCCGGATGGTGCCGTGGTGGAGCCGCGCCTGCTGCGCACGAGCGGCTGGAAAATGCTCGACGATGCCGCCCTGGCCGGGATTGCCGCCTGCCGCTTCAAGCCGGGCCTGGATTCGGCGCAGCGCGCCGGACCGTATCCGATGCAATTCGACTGGAAACTCGACGGCGATGGCGGGGTCACGCCGGTGTTGCGCGCCGGTAGTTGCCGGGCCTCGCCGCGCTTTGCGCGCTTCGCCCCGTTCGATGCGGCGCCCACCAGCGCCAGCGGCGTGCTGCTGCGCTTCGTGGTGGGCGCGGGCGGCGTGCCGTCGCGCATCGCCGCCGAGGTCAACGGCCAGCCGGATGCGCTGCTGGCCGAAGCGATCGATTACGTACAATCCTGCCGCTTCGACTACGATCCGGCCAGGCCGGGCGAGCGCAGCGCCAGCGTGACCGGCCGGGTGCTGGCGCGGTAATTCCTCGTTTAAGGCAGCGGATGGTCAGCATTGCACGGCTCGAAAACAAGCTGGTGGTCGTCAGCGACCCGGTGGGGGTGGCCGCCTACGACTTCGATGTCGGCTCGCACTTCGACTGTACGCATCCCTACCGCTTCGATGCCGAGGAGCCGTGCGTGCTGCGCACCGGACCGATTGCCGATTACGACGCCGAGTTCGCCGACAAGCTGGCGATGGGGCTGCGTCTGGTCAACTCGCCGCAGGAACACGTCCGCGCGAGCGAACTGGAAGCCTGGTATCCCTTGCTGGACGGTCTCACGCCGCGCACGGAGGTGTTCGACAGCCTGCCGCCGGCCGACCGCATCGAAGCGGCGTTCAATTGGCCCGTGTTCATGAAAGGCTCGCGCCAGACCAGCAAGCACAATCCCGACCTGTCGGTGATCCGCAGCCGCGCGCACTACGAGCAGGCGGCGCGGCTGTACCGCGAGGATCCGATCCTGCACTGGCAAAAGCCGGTGATCCGCGAATTCATCCCGTTGCAGCCGGTGCGCGGGCAGGTGGCCGGCAAGGTGCGGCCATTGGTCGAATACCGCTCGTTCTGGTGGCACGGACACTGCGTGGGCTGGGGCCGCTACTGGCATCAGGTGGCGCCGTACGCCTGCGCCGACGAGGCGGCAGGGCAAGCCCTCGCCGCGCGCGCCGCCGCGCTGGTGCGGGTGCCGTTTCTGGTGGTGGACGTGGCTCGGACGGCCGACGGGCGCTGGATCGTCATCGAGTGCAACGATGCCCAGGAATCAGGCTATGCCGGCATCGCGCCGCTGCTGCTGTGGCGCCAGGTGCTGGCGCGGATTGGGACCGAGGGAGCTTAGGCGCCCTTAGCGCTCGTCGCAGCTGGCGCACCACGCTGCGTAACGCCCGAACGATGCCGGCGTGTTGAGCGCTTCGACGACGTCGTCCTCGCCGTCGCCGTCGGTAACGTGGAACAGCAGCGCCACCTCGTCGCGCTGGGCGGCGCTGCCGAACAGGCCTTCGTCGATCAGTTGCTGCAGCGCCGCCGCGCAGGCGCCGAATACCCATGCGCGCAGTGCGTCGATGTCGACCTCGTTGGGAATGTCGCGGTGATAGGGCAGGATCATGCGGTAGGCGATGTCGAGCCAGGCGCCTTCTTCGAAGAACGACCATTCCGATGGATTCCACAGGATCTCGTCGTCGCCGCCGTCCTCGCTCAGCGCTTGCACGCTGTTGGCGAGCGGGACGATCGTCATGGCGCTGTCGTCGCTGACCAGGGCGAAGGCGTTGAAGGTCTGGTCCGGATGGGCCGCGCGCATGGCGTTGAAGGCGTTGCGGGCGCCGTCGCGGATTTCGCTGGCCAGCAGGGTGGCATCGAGCCGGTTCAGGTCGATGGCGGCCTGGCGCGTGAGCGTGAAGCCGGCAGCCACGGCGTCGGCGCACAGGGCGGTGTAGCGCGCCCGGGCGGCGGCCGGGCTGGCCAATTCCTCAAGCGTGTCCGTACCCCAGGTTTCGGTCATGCCGGCGGCGCGCCAGACCGCCGTGCCGAGGTCGCGTATCTCGATAAACTGTCGTGGCTTGGTGGCGGCGTATTTGTGAAAAAGTGACCAGTTCGTCGTCATTGTCGCGTCTGTGCTTTATGTTGGGAAGATCGTCTTCCCGCGCAGAGGAACATCGGTGTTTTGTTCGGTAACGGCTGCTGCACGGGCAATTTTAGTGGTTCGGAAAGAAGTATGACGGGCGCGGCGGCTCCTGTCACGTCCAATCTGGGATGCCGGCAGTGCGCCGCAACCATTGCGGGAAGCAAGCCGGCGGTGTAGCGGGGAGGTCGTTTGCGTGGATGCGCGCGATTGACTCGGCTTCTTTTCGCGTTGCAAGGAAGGGAGAGAGGCGCCGGTGGGCAGCGATGGCGGGGCCGGAAAGGGCGGCCAGCGACATCCCGGCCGCTGCCGTTGCCGGCGAACGCGGCAACGGCATGTCGAACGCCCGGCCATGTCGGCCGGGCTGCGGATCAGCCGGGCTGCGGATCAGCCGGGCTGCGGATCAGCCGGGCTGCGATCAGCCGGGCTGCGATCAGCGTGCGCCGGTACCGTTGGTGAGGACGGCCGGCAGGTCGTCGACGTTGTCCAGCTTGTACGGGAACAGTACGGTGTCGCCGAACACCTTGGCGCCGGTATCCTTCTCCACATCGTTTTCCGACTTGCCGGTGTAGCGGTCCGAGGCGATGTTGGCGTCGATCAGCGCATTGTCTTCGTTCCAATGCGGCCTGGCCGTGTTCGCAAAGAAGTTTCCTTCGACCTTCACTTGAGCGTGGTCGCTGGCGCCGATGGCGAAGTAGGGCACGTCGAGCCAGTAGTTGTTGTACAGGTGGGTACGGGAAGCCGCGCCCAGGAGCTTCGGATTGCGGCCGGAGGTTTTGTTCCAGAAGTTATGGTGCAAGGTGACCTGCGAGTTGCTGAAGGCATTGGTGTAGTGGTGCTGGTTGCCGCACACGGCTGGGTTGGTGCCGTCGAAACGGTTCCAGCTCAGGGTCACGTTCTTGCTGTCCTGGATGTCGACGTGGCCGTCGCTGATCAGGTTAAAGTGCACATGGTCGACCCACACATGGCTCGACTTAGTGATGGTGATGCCGTCGCCCGCTTCGACCAGGCCGGGGTTGATGTTTTCGATGTTCAGGTTGCGGATGATGACGTTCTTGGTGCCGCTCACGATGAGCGAGGCGCCGATGAGGCGTGCATCCTTGTTCAGGCCGACCAGGGTTTTGTCGGAAGCGACCCAGATATTGGTTTCATCGCGCGGGCGCATGTAACGCGTTTCGCTGGTCGAGCCGAGTTCCTTGCAGGTCATGGTGCCGACCGGAACGCGGTAGGTGCTCTTGCCCGGATCCTGATAGGTCGGGCAGGCGACCGCGCAGGTGCTTTCCGAACGCACGGCGGTGCGGCAATCGATGGTGGTGCCGCCCGGAATCTGGATCACGGCGGGGCCGCTCGCGCGCAGGGCGCTGGACAGGGCGCTGCACGAGGTGACGGTGACGGGCGCGCTGTTGCCGCCGCCGGTGGTGGTGCCCAAGCCGTCAGCGCCGGACTGGGCCGCGAAGCCGTCCGCGGCCGGGCCGCCGCAGGAACCGTTGGTCGGGTTGAAGTACCAGCGCTGGATGCCGTTGCCGGTATCGGTGGCCTGGTAGACGCGCGAGCCGCTGTCGTTATTGGCCACGGTGAGCGACTTGCCCGAATGGCGGGCGACGACGTTGTAGCCGCCGCCGGTCGATTTTTTCAGCAGCCATTGCTGGTTCTGGGCGCCCGTGGCATTCCACTGGATGATTTTGGCGCCGTCGTTGACCGACAGGTTCAGGACGTCGAGCAGCAGGCCGCTGTGCTTGGCTTGCATGGTCCAGTAACCGTTGCCGGCGTCGCGCAGATAGAATTGCTGGTTGCTGCTGTTTGCGGAACCCCATTGCTGGACTTCGGCCGCACCCTTGGTGGAGCCGGCCACGACGTCGAGCACTTTGCCGGTGGAAGCGTTGACGACGGTGTACAAACCGCCGTTGTACACGGCGGCGTTGCAATTGGCGGCGCTGGCGGGATTGGCCATCAGGGACAAGGGAATGGCCAGCGATGCGGCCAGGGTGGCCAGGCGTCGTGCGGGAAGCGGACGGTTCAGCGCGTCGGCAACGGGGAATGCGGTCATGATGTGTGACTCCGGGTGATTGGCAAACAGGCCACCGTAAGGGCTTGCTTGTGTTGGCGAAATGAAAAGAAAAGGATGCTATCAGCTATTTTGTACATACAGATATATGCAATCCATAAAGATGTATGCTGTTTTTAAGGGGGCTGCCAGCGCGATGGATGTGAGCTATTTCGTACTTTGGTACAAACTAAACGGCGCGGACGGCTATCTGGTCTGGACCTCGGGAGTAGAGGACGGGGTGCTGCTCGATTCCGCCGGCCGCGTCCCCGGTTTTGCCAGCGAGGCCGATGTGCGCCGCCATGCGGATGAGCTCGGCCTGGAATTGGTCGACGAGGAGCCGACGGTGCATGAACTCGATTGCGTCCTGGCGTGGATTGACGATGCTGGCAACACGACAGTCGATTGCGACAAGCTGCTCGCCGCGTGGAACCTGTTTGACGACGTATCGCGCTCGGTCGGGGGCAGTTACGATGCCGACAAGGCCGCTACGCAGGGCCTCTACATGAAACTGTTCTACGGTGGCGATACGGCCAACAGCGTGTGCAGGCCAGAGGATGAAGCGGTCTATTGCCCGGTGTGGTCTGAGGAGGAACCGGCTGTGTTACGGTCCACCTTGCGCGCGGGCTTGTCGATGTTCGTCAATACGCTGATGCCGGTGCCTGCGCGCCGGCGCTGATGGACACACGGTGCGGCAGTCATTGGCCGCACCGGCATTCACGCGCCTCAGGGCAGGGCCGGCTCGGCCGCCTCGTGTTCGCGCTGCCTGAGCAAGGCGCGCATCTGCGCCGCCGGCAGCGGTTTGCCGTAGTAAAAGCCCTGCGCCTTGTCGCATCCATTGGCGCGTAAAAATTCGCCTTGTTCCACCGTTTCGATGCCCTCGGCAACCGTTTCCATTTTCAAGCTCCTGGCCATGGCAATGATGGCCTTGGCGATGGCGGCGTCTTCGGTGCTGTGCGGCAGGTCGCGCACGAAGCTGCGGTCGATCTTCAGCGCGCTCACCGGAAACGTCTTGAGGTAGCTCATGGAGGAGTAGCCGGTCCCGAAGTCGTCGATGGCCAGCGCGATGCCGGCGCGCTTGAGCGTATGGAGTTTGTCGATGACCTTGGCCGAGGCGTCCATCAGCATGCTTTCGGTCAGTTCCAGTTCCAGCCAGCGCGCATCGACCCCGCTGTCGTCGACGATCGCCAGCACCGAGGCGACCAATCCTTCCTCGGTCAGCTGGCGCCCCGACAGATTGATCGACATCCGGATGCCGTGGCCATCGTCGTGCCACTTGCGCAGTTCGTGGCAGGCTTCGCGCAGCACCCATTCGCCGATCGCCACGATCATGCCGGTATCTTCGGCCACCGGGATGAAGTCCGCCGGGCTGATCAGGCCAAGGTCTGGATGGATCCAGCGGATCAGGGCTTCGGCGCCGCAGATGGCGCCGCTGCGCAAGTCGATCTGGGGCTGGTAGTGCAGCACGAATTCCTTGCGTTCGAGCGCGCGCCGCAGGTTGTTGTCGAGCGTGAAGCGCTTGCGGGCATCTTCCTGCATGCTGTGCGTGAACAGACGGTAGGCATTCTTGCCGCTGTTTTTTGCGTAGTACATGGCGCTGTCGGCGTATTTGAGCAGCTCGTGCATGGTCGACGCGTCGTCCGGGAACACGCTCAGGCCGATGCTGGCGCTGATGTGGATCTCGTGCCCCGAAATGGCAATCGGCTGGGCTATGCGCAGCAGGCACTTTTCGGCGACCATCGCGGCGTCGCCGATCTGGGGCACGTTTTCCAGGATGATGGCGAATTCGTCTCCGCCGATGCGGGCGATGGTATCGCCGCTGCGTACCGTGTCGCTCAGGCTGCGCGAGACCAGGCGCAGCAGTTCATCGCCGATATCGTGGCCCAAGGTATCGTTGACGGCCTTGAAGTTGTCGAGGTCGATGAACATCAGCACGGCGCGCTCCTGGCAGCGCTGGGCGCGGGCGATGACCGCTTCGAGCCGGTCGTTGAAGAAATGGCGGTTGTGCAGCTGGGTCACGTTATCGAAGTGGGCCAGGCGGTCGAGCTTGACCTCGACCCGCTTGCGCTCGGCGATCTCGCCCTCGAGCTCGCTTTCGCGCTTCTGGATCCGGTCGAGCATGGTGTTGAATGCGCTCGACAGCATGCCGATATCGGCCAGGGTGCTGACCTCGGCCCGGATCGAGTAGTCGCCCAGGCGCGAGATTTGCGCGCTGGCGTCCGACAGCGCGAGCAGGGGATCGGTAATGAAGCGCTGCAGGCGCGACAGCACCAGATGGGCGATGGCCAGCACCGCGAGCATGACCGGAATGGTGAGCGCCAGGTAGAGCGCGAGCTGGCGGTAGACATTGTCCAGCGAGCTTTGCACGATGAGGGTGCCGAGCCGCTGGCCCTTGACGAGCAGGGGCTCGACCACGGTGACGTGGCGGTACGACAGGGTGTAGCCGGCGGCGCCGGCGTGGCGCAGCGCGAGCGGGGCGGTCCCGCTGTCGCGCAGGTAGCTGGCGAAGCGGCCGTTGGCGTTGTCGTAGACCACGGCCGAGCGCACGTCCGACACCACGCGCAGGGCGGCCAGGATGTCCTTGGCGGCGCGCTGGTCGCCGAAGACCATGGCGGCCGACATGTTTTCGCTGCCCATGGCCGCTTGCGCCTGGGTCTGGCGCACCAGTGCCGAGGTGAAGAAATAGGTCTGGATCCCGAGCAGGAACAGGGTCGAGAGCAGGATGACGGTCCCGCTGGTGACCAGGTTTGCCCATTTGAGCTTGGTGCTCAGGGTTTGTTTGCGGCTGCGGCGGCGAGGCCAGGGGCGTTTCATGATGGGTCCGTTTCGTGGGTTCAATACACCATGCGCGCGAGGCGCAGCACTTTGGAACTGAGGGCGATATTGGCGGCGCGCGCCGCTTCAGCGTTGAACTCGAAGGCGATGCGCTTGTCCTCGACGTCGAGTTCGACCATGATCCCCATGCGCGCCGCTCCCTTGGCGTCGGAGACCGTCAGCACGCCTTCCTGGCGCGCCGATTGCGCCAGCAGGGCCACGGTGTCGCTTTCGGAAGCGCTGACGAACACGATCTGGCACTGCTTGAGCGCGTCGCGGCCGGAGGGCGGGTAGGCGATCGTCATCCTGGCGTCGCCGAGCGGCTTGCCTTCCAGGCCGGCGAGCAGCTTGCCGAACGGATCGCGCCCGAGGATGCATAGCCTGATCAGGCCCGCCCGCGCATCCGGAAACGTGCTGAACAAGGCAAGGTTGTAGATGAACGCCGCTTTCGCCGCGTACTCGGCGGCCGCCGGGGCCTGGGCGCGGGCGGCGGCGGGCAGCAGCAGGGCCAGCGCGAGGGCGCAGCGCGGCCAGCGGCGCGCGCTGGCGGCCAGCCAGGCGACATGCGGGGAAGCGGGGCGCAGGCGCATATCAGAAGGTGTAGCTGGCCTGCAGGCGCCAGGTACGCCCATCCTGGCCGATGGCGTTCAGATAGCGGGCCGGGCTGCTGTTGTCATAATGCTCCTCGCTGGCGGAATCGGCGTAGTGCTTGTCGAACAGGTTGTAGACGCTGGCGGACAGGTCGAGCCGCTTGCCCAGGGCGTGGCCGAGGACGGTGACATTGACCAGGCCGAACCCGCCGACGTGGCCGCCCGCCGCAGTGCGGCGCCGGCTGGTGAACTGGTATTCGAGCGCGCTGTGCAGGGTGTCGCGCCAGAGCGGCCTGGCGTAGTTCAGCTTGAACAATTGGCGCGGCGAGTTGCTCAGCCATTCGCCGCTGGCGGCGTTTTTTGCGTATTGCAAACTGATACTGGTCTTGAGCGAAGCGCCGTTGTCGCGCAGCCATTCCGCCTCGATCTCGGCGCCTTTGGAACGGGCCGAATCGATGTTCGACTGGACCAGCCGGCAGTCGAGCGGGTCGGTGCTCAAGGCGATCAGGTCGGTGAAGCGGTACTGGAACAGCGAGGCGCTGGCCCTGAAATTTTCAGATGGAAAATACTCGCCGATCAATTCATAGGTCTTGATGTGCTCCGGCTTGAGGGTGGGATTGAGTTTGAACCCGGTGCTGGTGGCGTAGTAGCGCTCGTAGGCATTGGGCGAGCGGTAGGCGGTGCCGTACAGCGCCTTGACGGTGCTGTGCGCGGCGGCCTTGACGATCAGCGCGATCCTCGGATTGCTGGCGCCGCCGCCTTCGGCATCGTGATCGTGGCGCAGTCCGGCATTGAGGATCACCCGTTCGCCCATGCGGAACTCGTCCTGCAGGTACACGCCAGCGCGTTTGTTCGGGTGCTCGCTGAGCAGGTAGAAGGCGTACGGGGCCAGGTCGTAGTTGCGCATCGTGCGTTTGTGGTCGTTGGCATACTCGGCGCCGGCGATGAGCTTGTGGTTGCGGAATGCCGTGCTCAGCAGACGTAATTCGGTGGACGCGCTGCGGCTCTCGGCCTCGTCCATGTTCACCGTGGCGCTGTCGGGCACGTAGATATAGGTGCCCTGGTAGCGGTAGCTGTGCAGGTTGATCCCGGCGTGCACTTCCAGGGTCGCGCTCAGCGCCGCCTGCCAGGAGGCGCTGGCGGAAGCGTATTCGTCGATGGTGCGGCTGCGCGGATCGTTGAATTGCTGGCCGTAGGAAGCGGTCGGGACGCCCTTGGTGCGGCGCCCGACATACGCGCTGGCGGCGAAGCTTCCCCACGACAGCTTGGCGAACGCGCGCTTGTAGAGGTCATGGTCGAGGTTGCGGGCGACGCCGAAGTGATGGGCGGCGTCGTCGTATTCCGGGAAATACTGGTCGTTTCCCTTGCGTTCCAGCCAGGATGCGCCCAGCAGCAGGTCGATGCCGCTGGCGCGCGCAAAGCCGCTGGCCATGCGCGCCTGGCGCGTGGCGGCGCTGGCGGTGCCGGCGCTGGCCGTGCTGCCCTGGAACGCGGCGCCGCTCTTGGTGATGACGTTGACGACGCCGAAAAACGCGCTGCTGCCATACATGGCCGAACCCGGACCCGGGACGAATTCGACCCGCTCGACCAGGCTGATGTCGATGGGGAATTCGTTTCCGGCGGCACCCTGGTCGTACACCATGTCGTTGAGGCGGCTGCCGTCGACCAGGATCAGCAGGCGCGTGTTGAAGTCGCCGGGGCGGCCGGAGCCGCGCGTGCCGACGTAGCTGTAGTTGCGGTCGTCGGTGACGTAGACGCCGCGCACGCTGCGCAGGATGTCGGCCAGGGAACGGTAGCCGAAGCGGCGGATGTCGTCCGCGGTAATGACGGACACCGACGACGGCGCTTCGCTGATTTTCTGCGCGAACTTGGAGGCGGTGATGATTTCCAGGTTGAGCAATTGCTCGATCGGCAGGGCGTTCAAGTCCTCGGGCTGGTCGGCGCCGGCCACGGCGACCTGGGCCACGCTGGTCAGTGCGGCGGCGAGCACGCGGCGAAGGGGATGCTTGGTTGTGGGATACATGTCCTGTTCCTGCGCAAGGGCCGCCCGGCTATGCTGGGCGGAAAGCCCGCGGGTCGGCGGGAATGTGTTTCCGGTGGTCAATTTAGTAGTCCAGTGTAAGATTGCCCGACACCCGGTCTGTTGATTCAGCTTAAGCAAGCGCAAGCCGGCGCTTTCTTACAACAGCGGACTTTTCACGAAGCGAAGCCGCTGCGCCCCGCCCATGCCGGCCGGCTTGCTACCGGCGCACGCTTTCCCGAGCAGCGCGGACAGGCAAGCTGATGCGCATGGCGCTTGTTATCCGATTGGAATTTATTTTTAAGCGGAAATATCCAGGGAAAGGTGAATCTATGTTTCACTACGATTCCTCCCAACATGTCATATTTATAAATACAAATCATGTTCAATCATCCAGCGGTTTCCGGTGTTTTCTCCATGCGCACGGGCGTGCGCCGCGTCTTCGCAGTCGCGCTTCTTGTCATGCTCAGCGCGTGCGGCGGGGGGCATGACACGCCCCCGGTCGAACCGGCGCTGCAAACGGCGCTTGCCGGCAGCATCAACAGCGACCTGTTTTTCACGTCGAGCCAGACTCATGCCGGCTACCGGCTCAATGTCTATGTGCCCGCGAACTACGCCAGCACGAGCGATCGCCTGCCGGTCATTTATGTGCTCGATGGCGGCCCGGATAACGGCATCTTCGTGCCCATGGCCCATATCGCGGAGGGAGTCGGCGTGCGCGCGGTCATCGTGGGTATCGGCGGCTTTGCCACTCGCAGCACCGACTACCGTTACCCCGGCCTGAACCCTTACTATGCATTCCTGACGACGGAACTGATGCCGCTGGTCGAATCGAAGTACCGGATCGCGCCGGAGCAGCGCACCCTGGTGGGCCATTCGTATGGCGGCTACTTCGCCGCCGCCGCCATGCTGCTCGACCGCCAGGGCGGCCACACGTTTTCCAATTTCATCGTGATGGATATGGCGACCCACGAACAGGGCGGACCGCTGGCCGACATGGAGCGCGCCATGTTTACCGCCACCGGGGGCAAGCTGCCGGGCACGAAGCTGATCCTGTCGGGCGATACCGCGGGCAATGCCAAGGACGTGGACGCGTTCGACAGAATGATTTCCGCGCGCGCCTACCAGGGCCTGGAGTTGCGGCACCTTCCGACCACCTCGTACGGGCACGTCGAGATGATCAACCCAGCCTACAAGGAATCGCTGCGCCTGATCTTCAAGCAGTAGCTTGGCTGGCATCACTATCGCCGGCGAGGGGCGCGTCATGCGCCGAAGGGACTGTGGACTCGCGCCCTGCTGCAAAAGGGCCATCTTGATGTGCGTCAACGTATTGTTGAAGCCAGTTTCATACACTGATTTATATCAATAACCGTATGTGACTCATTCAGGAGCGATGTGAAATTCAAGGACCATGTCGATCCGCGAGCGGTGGATGGTGTGCGCGAAGCGCGCGCCGCCATCGACGCGCTGTATCCGCGGCAAGCGCGATGAGCGGCCCGGGAAGCTGGGCCGCACTGGCCTTGGTCTGCCTTGCCGCTTGCGCGACGGCGGTGCTGGCATACGGGCACTACCGCTGGAACGAGGCAATGCGTCACTTGCGCGATGCGCTTACTGCTCAAGCCGTTCCGATCATCCCTGCGAGGGTCGACTTTGCCAGCCTGGCAGGTTTGCCCGCGCCGGTGCAGCGCTATCTTCGGCTGGTCCTCGTCGATGGCGCTCCCGTGGTGGCCGGGGTGCGGATACGCCAGATCGGCAGCATGAAACTGAGCCAGGCGGCGAGCCGATGGACATCGCTTACCGCGGATCAGCAGGTTGTGACCCAGCGCGCCGGCTTTGGCTGGAATGCGCGTATCGCCATGCTGCCCGGCGTACATGTGCTGGTGCGCGACTCTTACGTTGCGGGTGAGGGGGCACTGCGTGCGGCCGTGTTTGGCCTGTTCACTGTTGCCGAGCTTGGCGGCACCGTGGACATGGCGCAAGGCGAACTGATGCGCTTTCTTGCCGAGGCGGTGTGGTATCCGACAGCCTTGTTACCCGGCCATGGCGTCAGTTGGACGGCCATTGATGCGCAACATGCACGCGCCACCCTGATCGACGGCGCCCATACCGTCAGCCTGGTTTTCCGCTTTGATCAGCATGGTCTCGTGGAAGGCATCCGTGCTGATGCCCGCGGCCGTGCAATCGATGGAAAGACTGTCCCCACGTCGTGGTCCGGCCGTTTTTGGGGCTACCGGACAGTGGGCACGATGCTTGTGCCGCGCAATGGTGAAGTGGCATGGGAATTGCCCGAGGGGCTGCAGCCGTACTGGCGTGGTGAAGTTCAACGTGTTGTTTATGCGTTTGCGCAGTGACGGCGCAGTGACGGGCGCGCTTTTCGGCGTCACACCCGGCGGCGTTTTGTCGAGCCAGGTCCGCAGCGACCGCCACACTGTGTGCCAGCACCTCGGCTGCATGCGCACATTCAATAGTAAATAACTATCAAAAAACAATTTTTAATTTAAAAAACAGCCGCAAAACGCAGTTAATTAGTTGCATTTAAGCCATGTTGTATGTAAGTCTATAAATATTTTTATAAATTAACGAAATTTCCTAAACTAAATTATTTTTTGTTGGATACATTGTTATCCGTAAATTTTTACCGACACTCCCGGAACATCGCGATGCAGGGTCGATAACAAATTTACATACATTACATTTTAGTTAAGGCATTTCATCATGGTAGCGATTGTCAGCGGCGGCGGTTTGGGTTTGATCGGTGGTTCGATGTACGCCTTGGGTGGGCAGCAGGGCGCCGTCGGCAATGCCGCGTTCGGCCGTAATGGCAACCAGGTGTATGTCAACGCCGCCAGCGGCAACCTCGTGGTGCAGAACCGCGACGAATTCCTCGCCTCGCGCGGCTTCGACACGGCGCTCACGCGCACCTACAACAGCCAGGGCGCCTTTACCGACAAGCTCGGCTTCTACATCGACGGCGACAACGGCGACAATTTTCGCTTCGGCAGCTATAAGAAGGTCGCCGGCGCCGGCAAGCTGAACGCCCCCGGCGGCACCGTCACCCGCACCGATGGCGACGGCACTACCAGCGTCTACAACTACGATGTCGCGCGCGGCCTGTACGTGAGCACCAGCGGCGACGGTGCCTTCGACACCATCAGCTTCAGCGCCGCCAACGGCAGCAATCCGCAAACCTGGATCTGGACCGACGGCAGCACCCAGGCCACCGAAATCTACAACGCCTCGGGCCAGATCGTTTCGGCGACCGATACCGACGGCAATACGAGCACCTACACCTACAACGGGCGCCTGCTCCTGAGCGTGGCCTCGTCCTCGGGCGACGTGCTGCGCTTCGACTATGTCGGCAACAACCTGTCGCAGATCCGCACCATCAGCCTGGGCGTCACCCAGACCAGCACCCGCTACACCTACGATGCGAGCAATCGCCTGGCCAGTGTCACGGTCGACCTGAGCCCGGATGACAACACTGTCGCCGACGGCAACGTCTACACCACGTCCTACACCTACGACGGCAGCAGCCGGCGCATCGCCACCATCACCCAGACCGATGGCAGCGTGCTGGCCTTCACCTACCTGCAGGTCGGCACCGACTTTAAAATCGCCAGCATGAGCGACGCCCAGGGCCGGGTCACCCGCTTCGCTTACGACACGGTCAACCGCCGCACTGACATGACCGATCCGCTCGGCTACGTCACCACCTTCGGCTACGACGCCAACAGCCAGCTGACCGAGGTGCTCAGCCCCGCCGTCAACGGCGTGCGCGTGCGCACCAGCTATGCCTACGATGCCAGCGGCAACGTCACCCAGGTCACCGACGGCAGCGGCAATGCCGTCACCATGCAGTACGATGGCCGCGGCAACCAGACGCTCCAGCAAGATGCGCTGGGCAACACGGTGGCGCGCACCTACAGCACCACCAATCTCAAGCTGACCGAATCGATCCGCATGGGCGCCGGCGCGCCGCTGGTGAGCCGCTACGCCTACGACAGCCGCGGCCACCTGCGCTTTGCGGTCAGCGCCAGCGGCCGGGTCACCGAATTCCAGTACGATGCCAAGGGCCAGAAAACCGCCCAGATCAGCTACACGGGCGCGCAATTCGACCTTGCCGCCTTCGCCGAAAACGCCACCGTGACCGAAGCGGGGCTGGCGGCATGGGTCACGGCCCACGACCGGTCGCAGGCCGAACGCACCGATTTTACCTACGATTTCCGCGGCCAGCTGGCCTCGTCGACGACCTATGCGGCGCTCGACACGAGCGGCAAGGGCGTGCCTGAAGGCAGCGCCAGCACCCGTTTCGTGTACGACCAGGAAGGGCGCCTGCTCAAGTCGATCGACCCGCGCGGCGCCTCCATGGTCGCCACCTACAGCTACGATGGCCTGGACCGCCTGCTCTCGAGCACCGACGCGCTGGGCCAGCAAACCCTGACCCAATACGACGACGCCCACAATAAAACCGTCACCACCCAGGCCAACGGCTTGGCGTCGACCGCCACCTACGACGCCAGCGGCGAGCTGACCAGCGTCATCCAGAGCAACCAGAACGGCGGCTCCGTGCTCGGCGCCGCGCGCAATGTGTACGACGCCAACGGCCGCCTGACCAGCACCCAGGACGCGGCCGGCGTGCGCACCCACTTCATCTACGACGAAACGGGCCGCAGGGTGGCCATGATCGACGGCATGGGCGCGCTCACCGAAAGCCTGTACGACACCAATGGCAACCTGGTCAAGACGATCCGCTACGCCACCCTGGTCGACGCGCAGCTGCTGGCCGACGCCAATGGCGCGCCGACGACGCCAACCCTGGCCGCAATCCGTCCGCACAGCGCCCCGCTGGACAGGGTGACGCAGCAGGTGTTCGACAAGGACGACCGCCTGATCTACACGATCGACGAAGCCGGTTACGTCACCCAGCAGTTCTACGACGCCGCCTCGCGCCTGACCGATGTGGTGCGCTACAACAGCGCCATCAGCCTGGCGGCCCTGCCGGCCAAGGTCGCGCTGGCCGACGTCGTCGTCACCTCAAGCAGCGACGACCGCCACGTGCGCAATTTTTATGACGCCGACAGCCGCCTGGTGGGCCAGCTCGACGCCGAAGGCTTCCTCACCGAGAATAAATACGACGGCGCCGGCCAGCTCACCGAGATGGTGCGCTACGCCACCGCGACCGCTGGCGCCCTGCGCGCCAGCGCCACCCTGGCCGAACTGATGCCGGCGGCCTCGGATGCCGACATCCACGTCAAGCAGTACTACGACGCGCGCGGCCAGTTGATCGGCAGTGTCGACGCCGAAGGCTACCTCACCACCACCGACTACGACCTGGCCGGCAACCAGAGCCGCGCCACCCGTTTCGCCAACAAGGTCGCCAACACGACGCCGGGCGCGAACCTGGCCGCGATCCGTCCGCAGGCCAGTCCCGCCGACCAAAGCCGCTCCTACGCCTACAATGCGCTCAACCAGCTGGCGCAATTGACGGACTTCGACGGCACCCAGAGCCGCATGAGCTACGACAGCGTGGGCAACCTGGTCTCGACCGTCCGCGCCGCCGCCACGCCAGGCCAGCGCGCCGACCTGAACCAGTACGACCTGCAGGGCCGCCGCATCGCCAGCCTGTCGGCCCAGGGCGCCAGCCACCTGACCGGCAACGCCGCGCTCGACGCCCAGGTGTGGACCGACTATGGCACCACCTACCAGTACGACAAAACCGGCCACCTGACCCGCGCCACCGATGCGCTGGGCCAGAGCACCCTGTATTTCTATGACGGGGCAGGGCGCCAGACCCACAGCGTCAACGCCCTCGGCGAAGTGACAGGCACGCGCTACAACGCCTTCGGCGAAGCGGGCGACACGATCACCTACGCCAACCGGATCGATGTGGCCGGGCTGGCCGGCGGCGCCAATGGCGCGCTGCTCGCCTTGATCGCCGCTTCCAGCGACCCGTTGCGCGACACGACGATTCACCGCGACTACGACGTGCGCGGGCAGGTCGCCGCCCTGATCGATGGCCTGGGCAAGACAAGCGGCTTCAGCTACAACGCCTACGGCGACCTGGTGGCCCAGCGCAATCCGATCAGCGCCGCCGTGAGCGAACTGGTCAAGTTCAGCTACGACAGGCGCGGCCTGCAGACCGGCCAGACCAATGACGTGGGCGGTTTGAATCGCGCCATCAGTACCCAGTACGACGCCTTCGGCCGCGCCATCGCCACGACCGATGCCAACGGCCGCCTGCGCAGCACCACCTTCGACCGCAACGGCCGCATCGTGCAAACCCGCGATCCGCTCGGACAGGCACGCAGCACCAGTTACGACGCCTTCGACCGCGTACTGACCCAGACCGATGCAATGGGCAATGTGACGCGCTATGCCTACGATGACGCCGCGTGCAGCATCACCATCACGACCGCGGACGGCGTGGTGTCGAGCAGCACGACCGACGCCTTCGGCAAGACGATCAAGCTCGTCGACGGCAACGGCCACGAAACCCGCTACGCGTATGACCTCGACGGCAACCTGACCAGCACCACCGATGCGCTGGGCAACGCGACCGCCAATGTGTACGACAAGGCGGACCGCCTGCTCTCGAGCACCGACCGCAATGGCGTCACCACCGAATACAGCTACGACGCTGCCAATCGCCGCCTGAGCCAGCGTGTCGACAGCGCTGGCCTGAACCTGACGACCAGCTGGACCTACGACGCCAAGGGCGAGATGGTATCCACGGTCGACGCCAACGGCACCCTGAGCACCACCGAATACGACCGCAATGGCCAGCAGGTGCGGGTCGTGCTCGACCCGTCGGGTCTGAAGCTGCGCACCGAGTACAGCTACGATGCCCAGGGCCGCACCCTGGGCGTGACCCGCGGCGATGCCGCCGGCGCGCTGCGTACCACGTCCTATGTCTACGATGCCCTGGGCCGCCGTGTCCAGGAGGTGCAGGATCCGGCGGGCCTGGCGCTGAGCACCGCGTACCAGTTCGACGCGGCGGATAATGTCACTGCGATCACTGACCCCAACGGCAACATCACGCGGCTGAGCTACGATGCCGCCGGGCGCATCGCCAGCCGGCGCGATGGCGCCGGCGCCCTGACCCAGTACAGCTACGACGCGAACGGGAACAAGACCACCGAAACCGACGCGAACGGACATGTCAGCCGCTTCGCCTACGATCGCCAGAATCGTCCGGTGAGCCAGACCGATGCGCTCGGGGCGACCACCACGTTTGCCTACGACGGCGCGGGCAACCGGATCAGCGCGACCGACGCCAACGGCAACAGCACGCACTTTGCCTACGACGCGCTCAACCGCGTTGCGGCGCAGACCGACGCGCTGGGCAATACAAGCACGTTCAGTTACGACAAGGTCGGCAACCGCATCGGCCAGGTGGACGCCAGGGGCAACGCCAGCGCCTGGCTGTTCGATGGCGCCAACCGCCTTGTGTCGGTGATCGATAGCCTCGGCGGCAAGACCCAGTACGTTTACGATGGCGCCGGCAACCTGGTCGAACGGACCGACGCCAACGGCCATGCCACGCGCTTCAGCTACGACGCCGCCGGCCGCATGCGCGAGCAGCGCCAGACGGTAACGAGCGCGGCCGGCGATCCGGTCTGGGTACCGAACATGGTCTGGAGCAACGATGCCGGACACTTCGAGGACCAGGGCGCGTGGCGCGGCGTGGAAGCGCCGGTCACGCGCGAGTTGCTCACGCAGTTCGTCTACGATGCCGCCGGCAACGAAATTGCACGGGTCGATGGCAACGGCAACACCACGCGCAAATCTTACGATGGTGCCAACCGCCTGGTGGAAAGTACCGACGGCGCCGGCCACACGACCCGGATCGACTACGATGGGGCCAACCAGAGCGCCCTCATCGATGCCAACGGCAACAAGACCAGCTTCGTCTACGATGGCGCCAACCGCCTCGTCGGCAGCACCGATGCGCTGGGCAATAGCCTGAGCTATCGCTACGATCTCGTCGGCAATAAAACCGCATCGACCGACCAGAACGGCGCGGTCACCAGCCTGACCTATGACGCCGCCGGTCGCCTGGCCACCCGCACCAATCCGCTGGGTAAAGTCGAGACCTTCGGCTACGACCTGGTGGGTAACCTTGTGTCGTCGGGCGACTTGAACGGCAACGTCAGCACCTATACCTACGATGCCCTGAATCGCCTGGCATCCATGAAAGATCCGCTGGGCAATGTCGAGTCCTACCAGTACGATGCCGTTGGCAACCGCGTTCAGTTCACCGACAAGAACGGTCATGTGAGCGCCTACGCCTATGACGGCGCCAATCGCCGCGTCAGCGCGACCGATGCGCTGGCCGGCGTCACTGCCTATGAGTACGACCTCGCCGGCAATCTGGTGAAGCAAACCGACGCCAACGGCAATGCGGTCAAGTATGAGTACGACGAAGCGAACCGCCTGGTCAAGACGGTCCATGGCGAGTATCCGGAGACCATCTTCAACCCCGAGGGCGATAGCAGCAAGAACGTGTCGTATCTGCATCGGATTGCGACCCGCTATGTCTACGATGACGCGGGAAACCGCACGGCCGTCATCGACGCCAACAGCAATCGCACGACCTCGGTCTACGACCAGGCCAATCGCTTGGTCAAGACGGTCGACGCGCTCGGCTTCGAAACGCGCCACCAGTACGACCAGGCCGGCAACCGCGTCGCCACCACCGACGCCAACGGCAATACGACCAGTTTCCACTACGACCGGGCCAACCGCCTGGCCGGGCAGATCGATGCCATGGGCAATGTCACGTCCTACACCCATGATGCGGCCGGCAGGCTGCTGACGGTCACCGACGCCAACGCGCACGTCACGGCCTCGTCGTACGACGCCGCCGGCCGCTTGCTGAGCCAGACCGATGCGCTCGGTAACGTGACCGCCTACGCGTACGATGCCAACGGCAACCGCACCGGCAGCACCGACGCCAATGGCGGCGTGCGTGCCAATGTGTACGACCGGAACAACCGCCTGGTGCGTTCGACCGACGAACTCGGCGGCATCACCACGTTTGTTTACGACGCGGGCGGGAACCGCACCGCGGCAACCGACCCCAACGGCCACAAGACGACCTATGCCTACGACAGCCTGAACCGGCTGAGCAAAACCACGGACGCCCTCGGGGCTGCCGAGGTGTACATGTACGATGCGGTCGGCAACCGGACCGGCGTGACCGACCGTAACGGCCACCATACGACCTATAACTACGATGCGGAAAACCGCCTCGCCTTGACGGTCAACAGGGTCAGCAGCGCCAGCGGCGACCCGTCGCCGACGTCCGCGTATCAGTATATCGTCGACGGCATCAACGCCAGCGGCGAAGAGTACGGCCACTATGTGTACACCGCGCTCGAAGCCAGTACGGGGATGACCACCGAGGTGGTCACGCGGCGCAGTTACGACGATGCCGGCAATCTGGTGCAGACCTTCGACGGCAATGGCCGCGCCGCGTCGATGGCGTACGACGCGCTGAACCGTCTGGTGAGCGTCATCGACGCTGCCAACAACGCGACCGAGTACCGCTACGACGGCATCAACCGGGTCGGGATCGTCGACGCCAACGGCCACCTGACGACATTCGCCTACGATGCCGCCAACCGCCTGACCTCGACCACCGACGCCCTCGGCCATGCCACGCTGGCCACCTACGACAAGGTCGGCAACCGGGTCACCAGCACCGATGCGAACGCGATGGTGACCACCTACGCCTACGACAGCGCCAGCCGCCTGGTGCGGCAGACGGACGCGCTCGGCGGCGTGCAGGACTATGGCTACGACCAGAACGGTAACCGGACCCGGTCGGCCGACCGCAACGGCAATGTGACGCTGTACAGCTACGATGCCGCCAACCGCCTGGCCACGACGACCGATGCCCTCGGCGGTATCGAGAAGCGTACTTACGACAGCGCCGGCAACCAGCTCAGCGTCACCGATAAAAACGGCCATGTCACGTCCTACGCCTATGACGAAGTGAACCGGCTGATCGGCTTGACCGACGCGCTCGGCTACAAGACCGCCTACGCGTACGACGGCGCTGGCAACCGCACCCGCATCACCGATGCCAACGGCCACGCGACCGAGTTCGAGTATGACGAGATGAACCGGATGGTGAAGACCATCACGGCACGCACGACGGCCACTTATCAGGAATACAACTCCAGCGAATTCGATCAGGTCACGCACGAGCGTGACGGCTATCGTTCGTGGTATGTCGAACGCGCGTACGAAGCGCTGACGAGCACCGTGTACGCCTACGATGGGGTCGGCAACCGGATCCAGACCACGGACGCCAACGGCCACAAGACCTACTTCAGCTACGATGGCGCCGATCGACTGACCAAGATGCGTCAGGAACTCATTGCCGGTGGCGGCGGCGGCGACGACAACCCACCGGTCGCTTTTGCGATGGCGATGCGCTCGGGCGACGAATTTTTCTCGGGAAGCTCACCGTTCGGCGAACAGGATGATGCGCCGCGCGGCTATTTCCTGACGACCGATTTCGAATACGATGGCGTTGGCAACATCGTCTATGAAGACCGTTATTACGAAGATACGCGCCAAGTCGGCGGCCCGGTGGTGTTCGCGTTCGCGGCCGCCAGCAGCGTCGAGCCGGACTTCTGGATCCGGCGCACCTTCGACGCCGCCAACCGGCTGGTGGCGCAGTATGATGGGCGCGAGACCGCCACCACCTTCGCCTACGACAATGCAGGCAATCTGACCAAACGCACCGACCCGAACGGTCATGCGACCACGTTCACCTACGATGAACTGAACCGCAAGGCCACGCAGACGAGCGAGCTCGGTTTTGTCAGCGCTTACCAGTACGACAAAAGCGGCAATCTGCTGGCGACGGTCGGCCCGCGTGGCGGCATCAGCAGCCAGACCTACGATGCGCTCAACCGGGTGGTCGCCACCAAGGATGCGCTCGGCGGTGTGGCGCGGATGACCTACGACAAGGTCGGTAATGTGCTGAGCATGACCGATGCCAACGGCAACGTGAGCTTGTACCAATACGATGAGCGCAATCAGCGGATCGCGCAGACCGATCCGCTCGGCGGCACCCGCCACAGCCTGTTCGACGCGGTCGGCAACCGCGTGGCGAGCATCGACCTCATGGGCAGGAAGTCCACGTACACCTACGATGCGCAAGGCCGCAACACCTCTATTACGGATGCGCTCGGCAATGTGACGACGTACGGATACGACGCAGTCGGCAACCGCACGATGGTCAGCGACGCCAACCAGCACGTGCGCTGGTCATCCTACGATGCGATCAATCGCCTGGTCAGCGGCTACACGCAGAGCACGTCGGACGAGAAGGGCGCCGAATCGTACGAGTACGATGCGATGAATAACGTCACCAAGCGTAAAAACGAGCTCGATACGAGCAACCGCGACGGCGATTATGTCTATAATTCCGCCGGCGAACTGATGTCGTTCAGAAGGCGCGACCTGAAGGCCGACTACACCTACGATCAGGCTGGCAATTTGCTGACCGTTACCGATTCGCTGGGCCAGGTCACCACCCATGCCTACGATGGCGATAATCGCCTGGTCAAGACGACCAACGGGCTCGGCCTGGCGACCACCTTCGCTTACGATCAAGCCGGTAACATGGTAAAGACCGTCGATGCGCGCGGCAACGCCACCACCTTCAGCTACGATCTGTTGAATCGCCAGACCGGTAGCGTGGATGCGGAAGGCGGCGTGACGTCGTCGACCTACGACGCGGCCGGCCGCAAGCTGAGCGATGTCGATGCGCTCAAACGCACCACCCTCTACAGCTACGATGCCGACGGCCGTCTGACCAGCACCACCGACGTCAAGGGACACGCGCGCACCAATACCTACGATGCCAATGGCAATCTGCTCACGTCGGTCGACGTGCTGGGCAATACGACGAGCTACGCGTACGACGACGGCAACCGTCTGGTGCGCACCACCGATCCGCTCGGGAAAAGCACCACCTTCGCCTACGACAAGGTCGGCAACCGCACCAGCATGACCGATGCGCGCGGCTACACCACGAGCGACGAGTTCAACGAGCTGAATCAGCGCATCAGCCATACCGACGCGATGGGCAATAAATCCGTCTATTCGTGGTTCAACCACGGGCGCCCGCAATTTTTCTTTGACGCCAACGGCAATCGAAGCTCGATCTACATTACCTACGAAGGCTATGTCGACCGCGAGTTCGACGCCCTGGGAGAGTCGAATTACTATCGCGTCGATGGCAACGGCAATGTGATCGATTCGGCGAGCAAGAACGATGCGGTCCGCATCAATTTCTTCGACGATGACAATCGCCTCACCGACAGCATCGATACCTACGGCTACGTCACGCACAACGAGTACGACAAGAACGGCAACCTGGTCACGCAGATCAAATACGCCAAGCCGGTTCCCGCGCCGCGCGTCAACTCGGGCGACCGCAACAAGCCCGTGGTCGTGGAATCGGAGGGCGACCAGAAGGTCGTCTTCGAGTACGATAAGCTGAACCGTCTGACCCGCCGCACGGACGCCATGGGCGGCGTCACGGTGACCAACTACGATGCTGTGGGCAACAAGATCAGCATTGTCGACGGCAATGGCCACACCACCAAGTTCGTCTACGACGAGGCCAACCTGCTGATCTCGCAAACGGATGCGCTGGACAAGGTGACGACCTTCGCCTACGATGCCGCCGGCAAGCGCACCAAAGTGACCGACGCGCGCGGCGCCGTGACCAGTTATGCGTACGACGCCGATGGCCGCCTGATCAGCACCACCAATGCGCTGGACCAGAAGGAAGTCTACGAATACGATGCCGTCGGCAACCGCATCGCATCCACCGATGTCGCCGGACAGCGCAGCACCTACACCTATGACGGCAACCACCGCGTGCTCACCGAGACCAGCCCGGCCGGCGCCGTCACGGCAAACGCTTACGACGCGATGGGCAACATCGCGCAACACACCGATGCGCTGGGACGCACGACGGCCTACGGCTACGATCCGCTGAACCGCCTGATCAAGACCACGGATGCCTACGGCAACGCCAGCACCAATACCTACAAGCGCATCCACTTGCAGTTCGGCTACAAGATGCATGCGGTCGACGCGGAAGGAAGCGAACGGGTATTCACCTACGACCATGAAGGTCGCCTGAGCGGGCAAACCGGTGGCAACGATGTGCGCAACTTCCTCTACGACGGCTTTGGCAATCGGACCGAGCAGCGTAGCGGCAAGTTCATCAACACCGTGGACTCTGCCAATCGCCTGAGCGGGCAAACCGACTTCATGGGCAATTTCAGCACCTTCGCCTATGACGCCGCCGGCAACCGCACCAAAGCGGTCGACGCCAACGGCAATGTGACGACGTTTGCCTACGACGACGCCAACCGCCTCGTCAAGGAAACCGACGCGCAGGGCGGAGTCACCACCTATGCCTACGATGAGGTGGGCAACCGCATCGGCCGCACCGATGCCTTGGGCAACAGCACAAGTTACAGCTACGACTTGCTGGGCCGTTTGATAAGCCAGACCGACGCCATGGCCGGCGAGTCCAAGGTCGAGTACGACGCGGCAGGAAACCGCATCAAGCTGACCAACGCCAAGGGTAACGTAACCACGTTCACCTACGACAGCGGGCACCGGGTGCTGTCCCAGACCGATGCCCTGGGCAACGTCACCAGCTTCACCTACGACCTGGTGGGGAACCGCCTCACGGTCGCGGATGCGCGCGGCCTTGTCAGCATCAGCGTCTATGACGACCTGAACCGGGTTATCAGCGTCACCGACGCGCTTGGCGGCGAAACCAGGACGACTTACAACAAAGCCGGCGGCGTGCTGACCACTGTCGATGCGAACGGAAACAAGACCACGTATTCCTACAGTCTCTACAGCGGGCCGCTTCCTTATCAAAAGGAAGATGCGCTTGGCCTGGTGACGCATTATCAGTACGACAACACGGGCAAGCTGGTCGCCAGCTGGGATGTCAGCTCGTTCCAGAAAACGGCCTATGTGTATGACGCCAACGGCAACATGACCGCCACGGGCAATGCGCTCGGACAGAGCGAAACAGTGGAATTCGACAAGGTCGGCAACCGCATCGCCGTTACCGACCGCAACGGCCACAAGACCACCTATGCCTACGATAGCCTGAACCGGCTGGTCGGCGTCACCGACCCGACCGGTAACGAAACCAGGACACAATACGATGCGGTCGGCCACGTCAGCGCCAGCATCGACGGCAACGGCCACGTCACCCGTTACGCCTATGATGCGAATGGCCGCGTCATCAGCCAGACCGACGCGCTCGGCGGCGTGTCGACCTTTACCTACGACGAGCTGGGCAACCGCCTCAGCACGAAGGATGCCGCGGGCAACGTCAGCAGCACCTCCTACGATGCGCTCAATCGGGTCGTGGCGAGCACCAATGCGCTGGGTGAAACCAGCAGCTATGTATTCGACGCGTCGGGTAACCGTACCGCGGTAACCGACGCGAGCGGGTTTGTCACGACCTTTGCCTTCGATAAGCTCAACCGCTTGGTTAGCCGGACCGATGCGCTCGGCGGGGTCAGTGCGTCGACATATGACGCGCTCGGCAATCGTCTCAGCAGCACCGACGCCAACGGGCATACGACCACCTTCGTCTACGACAAAGGCAATCGTCTGCTGTCGCAGAGCGATCCGCTGGGTAACGTCACCGTCTACGAGTACGACCAGCACGGAAATCGCACCAAGATGACCGATGCGGCGGGCCTGATCACCACCTACAAGTACGACGAGCTGGACCGGCTGGTTGAGCAGTTCAGCAACAGGACGCCTTTCAATAGCCCTTATCGGCAGAGCTGGAACCAACTGTATTTCTCGTACGACAAGGTAGGCAATCTCGTCAAGAAAACCCGCTATACCGTGAGTAACTTGCCTGCGCTGGAGCAGATTGCCTACGATGCCAGCAATCGTATGGTCAGTCGCACGGACGGCGAAGGCGCGACCACCTCGTATGGCTACGACAAGGCTGGCCAGCAAGTCGCGCTGACCGACGCAAACGGTAGCCAGACGACCTTGGCGTACGATGCGCTCAATCGCTTGCTGAGCAGCGCGGATGCGCTCGGCAACAAGACCAGTTTCGCGTATGACGTGCTGGGCAACCGCGTCTCGAGCACTGACGCCAACGGCAACAAGACCACCTACGCCTACGATGCCCTGGGGCGCCTGGTCAGTACCACAATGCCGCTGAGCGGCACCACCACCTTTGCCTACGACAAGGCCGGGAACGTCGCCAAGACCACCGATCCGAAAGGCCATGTCAGCTCGGCCAGGTTCGACGCCCTGGGCCGCCTCCTGAGCCAGACCGACGCTATCGGCGGCGTCACCAGCGCTACCTACGATGCGGTCGGAAACCGCCTGAGCGCGACCGATGCCAACGGCAACCTGACCAGCTATGTGTACGACGCGGGCGACCGCCTGTTGTCGAGCACCGATGCGCTCAAGGGCGTGACCAGCCATGAGTATGACGTCATCGGCAACCGCATCAAAACCACCGATGCGAACGGCAACCATGTCTTGTACAGCTTCGACAGCGCGCATCGCGTGTCAAGCAGTGTCGACGATGCCGGATTGGTGACCGGTTTCTCATATGACGTCAACGGTAATCTGCTGCAAAAATATGATTACGGGTCCAACTTTGATGGAGTGGTATCGATCTACGATACCAATAACCGCCTGGTCCGGGTCGAGGTGAACGATAGCACGTCGAACGGTAACCGCACCTTATCGGCGATGCGATACGATGGCGCCGGCAACCGGCTGACGTTGACCGATGGTATGGGTAACGTCACGGTGTACGTCTACGACAAGGCCAATCGTCTCATTTCCGAGACCGATGCCTTGGGCGGCCTGAGAACGTACAGCTACGATGCGGTCGGCAACCGCACCAGCATGACCGATCCGAACGGCAACCTGACGACCTATCGCTATGATGCGGAAAATCGCCTGGTCGAACAGACCGATGCGAACAAGAACAAGAAGACCACCGAGTTCGACGTACTCGGCAACGTGGTCGCGTCGACCGATGCGAATGGCAATACGACGCACTTCGCTTACGACGCCAACCACCGCCTGACCAGCCAGAGCGATGCGCTGGGCAACATCACCAGCTTCGGCTATGACGCCTTGGGCAACCGCGTGTCGGAAACCGATGCCGCCGGTGCGACCGTGACCTATGCTTACGATGCGCTCAACCGGGTCAGCAGCCGCACGGATGCGCTCAAGCACGTGACCAAGTACACCTACGATGGCGTCGGCAACCGCATCGGCGTGCAAGATGCGAACGGCCATACGACCGAGTTCGGCTTCGACAAGAGCTCGCGCCTGGTCTCCAAGCGCGATCCGCTGGGCCGCATCACCACGTATGTGCGCGATTTCCAGGGCAATGTGGTCACCGAGACCACTCCCGACGGAGGTGTGCTGCGGACAACCTACAATGTCCTGGGCCGCCTCGTGCAAACGTCGTCCTTGTCCGCCGACAAGCACTATTACCAGTACGATAAGGCCGGCAACCTGATCAAGGATTATCTGTCGACTGCTGGCGGTGTCAGCGAGTACACCTACGATGGCGCCAATCGCATGACCAGCAGCAGCGATGCTCTGGGCAATGTGACGACCTTTACGTACGATGCCGCCGGCAACCGCATGACGCAAACGGACCCGAATGGCAATGTCAGCCATTTCGAGTACGACGGCATGAACCGCCTGGTCAAGAGCACCAACGGGGCGGGCGAGAGCACCGGGTACGCCTACGATGCGGTCGGCAATCGGGTCGAGCTTACCGATGGCAACGGCCACACCACAACCTACACCTATGACGCCAACGGCCGCAACCTGACCCGCAAAACGGCGCTGGGCAGCCTGACGGCGAATACCTACGACGCTGTCGGCAACCTGGTCAGCCAGAAGGATGCGAACGGCGCCGTCACGACCATGGCCTACGACGCGGACCGGCGCCTGGTCAGCCAGACCGACCCGCTGGGCAAGGTCAGCACCTTCGAATACGACGCGGCCGACAATCGGGTCAAGGCAATCGATGCGAACGGCCACGCGACCCGCTTCGTCTACGATGCCGCCAACCAGTTGATCGAGCAGATCGATGCGCTGGGCCGCAGCACGCATTTTGCCTACGACGGGCAAGGCAACCGGAGCACGGTGACCGATGCGAACGGACATGTCACCACCTCGGTGTATGACGTCGAACGCCAGCTCATCAAGCTGATCGATGCGGATGGCAATGAAACGCCGTACACCTATGACAGCGTGGGTAATCTCACCTCGCGCGGAGCATTGGGCAGCACCGACTACTTCCGCTACGAGAAGGGGACCCGGCTGTATGGACATGAGGAGCGCACCGGCTATGGCACAGTGTTCACGCATGACAAGAACGGCAACCTGCTCACCAGTAAGGATGCCAACGCACATACGGTTACCAATACCTACGACGCGGCCAACCGCCTGAGCAGCCAGGCCGATGGGCTGGGCAAGGTCACCAATTTCGCTTACGACAAGGCGGGCAATCTGGTCAGCAAGACCGATCCGCTCGGCCATACGACCTTGTACGTCTACGATGCCGACAACCGCCTGATCGGGCAAACCGATGGGGCCGGTGGCAAGACCAGCTTCAGCTACGATGCCGTGGGCAACCGTACCGGCACGGTCGACGCCAATGGCGGCGCCACCGCGTATGGCTATGATGCCAATCGCCGTCTTATCAGCCAGAAAGATGCGCTGGGCAATACGGACACCTTCACCTACGATGGGGTCGGCAACCAGCTCACGCGCACCGACGCCGCCGGCTTTACAACGGCGGTGGTCTACGACGCTGCGGATCATGTCTCCAGCCAGAAGGATGCGCTTGGCAATGTCACGGCCTTTGAATATGACCTGGTGGGCAACAAGAGCAAGGTCATCGACGCCAACGGCCATGCGACCAGCTACCGGTACGACAAGATGGACCGCCTGGCCGGCGAGAAGGATGCGCTTGGCAATGAAACGACGTACACCTACGACAAGTGGGGCAACCGCCTGACGCGCACCGATGCCAGGGGTAATGCCGTCACCAATACCTACGATGTCATGAGCCGAGTCACGAGCGAGCGCGGCGGTTCGCGCGACTTCAGCAAGGCTTACGATGCCGTGGGCAACGTGATCCGCCTGAGCGATGCGAATAATCATGTCACCACGTACGTCTACGATGCCGCCAACCGGGTCGTGAGCGAGCAGGATCCGCTGGACAAGGTCACCACCTACGCCTACGATGACGCCGGCAACCGGATCTCGGTCACCGACGCCCGCGGTTACACCACCACCTACGCCTACGATGGCGCCAACCGCTTGCTGTCGAGCACAGATGCGCTCGGACGCAAGACCAGCGTCACCTACGATGCGGCTGGCCAGCGCATCAGCAGTACCGACGGCAACGGTAACGAAACGCGCTACGCCTACGACGCCAACGGGCGCGTGCTGAAACAAACCGACGCACTCAAGCAGACCACGCTGTACGCGTACGACAAGGTCGGCAATCTGATTTCGAGCACCGACACCGGCGGCGCCGTCACGACTTATGGCTATGACGGCAAGCGTCGCCTGGCGAGCCAGGTCGCCGCCGATGGCGTGCTCACGACCATGGTCTACGACAAGGCGGGCAACCGCCTTTCGCAGACCGTCGCCGACGGCACCGCGTACGAAGCGACCACCAGCTGGGAGTACGACGCCACCAACGCCAAGGTCAGCGAAACCGACGCCATGGGCGGCGTGACGACCTATGCGTACGACGCCAACCACAACGTCGTGGCCAGCACCGATGCGCGCGGCTTCGCCTCGCATTTTGAGTACGACGCGAAAAATCGCCGCATCTCGCAAACCGATCCGCTCGGCAATGTGACGAGCTACGCCTACGACAGCGTCGGCAACCTGACCAGTAAGACCAATCCGCGCAGCCTGATAGAGTATTTCAGCTACGACGCCGCCAACCGCCTGGAAACGCATATCGACATGGAGTCGGCGCGGACCGCCTACACCTACGATGCGGTCGGCAACCGGGTCAAGGCAGTGCAGGGCGGCTTCACGACTACCATGGTCTACGATGGCGCCAACCAGCTCGCCGCGAGCATCGACGGCGCCGGTTTCCGCACCGATTTCAGCTACGACCGCGCTGGCAACCTGATCGTCACGCGGCGCCAGCTGGATCTGGACGGCACCAGGGAACAGGTCACGCGCCAGTATTACGATGCGCTCAACCGCGAAGTGGCGCAGCGCAGCGCCGAGGGTTACCTCACGACGGTGGACTATGATGGCGCCGGCAACGTCAAGGCGCGCACCAGCTACGCCACCCGCGTGGCCGCGCCGGCCTCCGGCCTGCCGCAGCCCGTGCCGGGCGACAGCAAGTCGGTGCAGCGCTTCACCTACGACAGCATGCACCGCCTGACCTCGACCACCGGCACCGATGGCGCCGTGACGGCCTACGGTTACGATGTACTGGGTTTCCGCAGCTCGACGACCTCGCTCAAGGGTACCGTCGGCGAACGCCTGAGCGTCGCCAACTTCGACTTGCTGGGTCGTAAATCCCTGGAAATCGATGCGCTGGGCAAGTCCACGACCTACCAGTACGACCTGGCCGGCAACCTGCTCAACAGCACCGACGGCGCCGCCACCGATGGCGCGCGCAGCACCTCGTACGTCTATGACGCCAACGGCCGCGTCACGGACATGACCGATGCGCGCGGCTTCGTTACCAAGCGCACTTACGGCGCCAGCGGTAGCCTGTTGAGCGAAACCACGGCGGCCGGCATCGAAGGGCAGGAGCGCACCATGCGCTACACCTACGACCGCAACGACCGCCTGATCAGCGCGGTCAATGCGGCTTTCCCGTCGCAGACCACGGTCTTCGCCTACGACGCGATGGGCAACCGCACCAGCGTCACCACCGGCAGCGGCAACGTCTCGCGCCAGCAATTCCATTTCGACGCCAATGGGAATGTCGACGTCAGCACCGACGCCACCGACGTCGCCACGCGCCATCGCTACGATGGGGCGGGCAACCTGATCGAAACCATCGAGTCGGATCGGGTCGGCAGCGATACCCAGGCCGGCAGCCATACTCGCTATACCTACGACCTGGACAACCGCCTGATCGCGATCACCGATCCGATGCAGGGCGTCACCACGTTCGAGCTCGACAGCCAGGGCAACCGGATCAAGATCACCGACGCCGAGGGGCGGGTCACGACCCAGCGTTTCGACGTTTCGGGGCACTTGCTGACCAGCAAGGGCCCGGATGGCGCCCTGACCACCAACGTCTACAACGTGGGCGGCACCCTGGCATCGGCCACCTTGTCGAAGGCCGACGGAAGCGACGCCCGCGTCACGCGCAATACCTACGACATGCTGGAGCGCCTGGCCACGACCACGGATTCGCTCGGCTACACGACGACCATCACCTACGACCAGTTCGGCAACCGCATCCAGACCACCAACGGCGCCTATCTGCTGGCGCCAACCGATGCGCATTACAACGCGGCCGCGGCGGCCCTGGCCAAACCGGTCACGACCACGGCGACCTACGATAAGCTCAACCATGTGACCCAGACCACCGACGGCGTGGGCATGGTCACGACGGCCGCCTACGACGCGCGCGGCAACCGCACGTCCCTGACGGTGGCCAGCGGCAGCGGCGACCAGCGCACTACGCTGTACGGCTACGACCTGGCCGACCGGATGATTAGAAAGACCAGTCCGGGCGGCGCCATCGTGCGCTACGAATACGATATCTTGTCCGTGGCCAAGCCGACCAAGGAAATCCACGAAAACGGCGATCAGCCGCCCCTTGAGATTTCTTATAGCTACGACGCGAACGGCCGTGTGACGAGAACCCAGACGTATGCCGGCACGATCGAGACCAATCGCTACGATGCGGCTGGCAACATCATCGCCACGTATACGGGAGACTCGTCCCCGGCCCACGGCGTGACCCGCCAGTACGACGCCAACGGCCGCGTGAGCACCGAAACGGACGGGCAGGGCAACCGGACCAGCTACACCTACGACAAGGTCGGCAACCGGCGCACCATGCAGGACGCCAACGGCAACGTCACCACCTACTGGTACGACAGTGCCAACCGGGTCAGCGCCGCGCGCGATCCGCTCGGCTACCTGACTACCTACCGCTACGACGTGGCCGGCAACCTGGTCGAAACGCGCCAGTCGGCCACGGCGCTTGGCGGCGCGGTCGACCTGGCAACAGCGCCAGTGGCTGTCGCGGCAGCGGGCGACCGGGTCGTGCGCGCCGAGTTCGACAAAAACAACCGCTTGCTGGCGTCCATCGGCGCCGACGGGTATCGCACCGTGTTCGAGGTCGATGCCGCCGGCAACAAGGTCAGCGAGACGCAATACGCGGGCGAGACGTTCGCGCGCGTGACCCGCACCGTGTATGACGGCGCCAACCGGGCGGTCAAACAGGTCGCGCTCGACGGTGCGGTCAGCACCTACCAGTATGATTTGGTGGGCAATATGGTCAGTGCGCTGACCACGGCCGAGGGCGAGGCCGCGCGCCTGACGACCTCGGCCTACGACCTCGACAACCACCGCGTGTCGACCACCACTGACCCGAATGGACTCAACATTACCGAACGGGTCAAGTACGACCTGCTTGGCAATGTGGTCGCCAACATCGACGGCGCCGGCCGCGTGCTCACGCGCGCCTACGACCGCGCAGGGCGCCTGCTCTCGATCAGCAACAGCGCCGGCGAAGTCATGAAAGGCTATGCCTACGACAGCTATGGCAATGTGAGCTCCGAGCAAGGCAGCGACGGCTTCAAGTATTACACCTACGATGGCGCCAACCGCAAGATCAAGGAGTCGCGTTCCGGCACGACGCAATTCAGCATCGTGGGCGGCTTCCGGGGCGGTGACAGCATCAGCAGCTTCCAGTACGACGGATTCGGCAACGTGGTGCAGAGCGTCGACGCCAGCGGTTTTGTCACGACCAACTATTACGACGCCAACAATCGCCTGATCTCGCAGGTCGACGCTGACAATGTGTTGCGCGAATATGAGTACGACGCCTACGGCCACAAGACCGGCGAGCGCATGTACATGACCCGCTTCACCGCAGCCCGCGATCCGAACGCGCGGCCCGATGGCGCAGCGCTGGGCGGCGAGGTGCGCGCCTACCGCTTCGAATATGACGCGATGGGGCGCCAGACGCGCAAGGTCTACCCTGAAGTGTTGCTTGCCACCTTGACCGACAACGGCGGCGCCAGCCCGACCACGGTGATGCAGGCCAGGACACCAGAAGAGCGCTCCATGTACGACGCCTATGGCAACGTGATCGAATCGGTCGCGCTCGATGGCGGCCGCACCCGCGGCTACTTCGACAGCATGAACCGCCTGGTGGCCGAAGTCGACCCGATGGGCTATCTGACCCAATTCGATGTCGACAGCAGCGGCAATATCGTCGCCAAGCGGGTCTACGCCACCGCCCTCGACACCAGTAAACTCACCCCAAGCATCCGCCCGGTCGCGCCGGCCGGCCCGGTGGCCGTGAGCACCTACGTCTACGACAGCGCCAACCGCCTGGTGGAAATGCGCGCCCCGGCAGTCGTCGTGACCGACCAGAACACGCATGTGCAAAGCAGCCAGATCGTCGTCACGCGCCGCATCTACGACAAGTCGGGCAACCTGATCGAGCAAGTGGTGGGCGAAGGCACGCCATCCCAGCAGATCGAGTATTCCTATTACGACAGCCGCAACCGCCGCGTCGGCGTCATCGACGCGGCCGGCACCTTGACCATGACCATGTACGACGCGCTTTCGCATGTCACGGCCCAGGTGCATTACTTGCGGCCGGTCGGCTCCCAGTACGACTTGACCACCGTGGCCGGCGACTACGCCCAGCTCAATGCCCTGGTCGACAGTGCCGACGGTGCGCAGCTCAAGCTGTTCCAGTACAACGCGCGCGGGCAGGTCGAGCGCGAACTGGTCTCGATCAGCTCGGTGGCTGTGCAGAAAGTGACGTCGACGTATTTTTCCTTCAGCGCCAGCTTCACCTCCAAGTCCTACAGCTACGACGCTGTCGGCAACCGCAGCTATACCATGGATGAAGCGGGTGCGGAAATCAAGAGCGGCTACGATGGCATGGGCCGCACGGTCCAGGTGATCCAGCCGGACGGCAGCGGCACGCGCCAGCTGTTCGACGCGGCGGGCAATACCATCTTGACCTTCTCGGGCGAAATGAGCAGTACAGTCGTGGCCGCCACCGGCATGAAGGCGACCATCGGCGAAGCGCTAACCCTGAACTACAACGTCGGCGCGGCCGGCATGATCTCTTACATCCTGTGGGATACCGCGTCGCATGCCGATCCGGCTGCATATGCCCATCAGACTGAGCAGAGCACCAACCTGGCATCGAACCTCGGCAAGACCGTCATCCCCCGCCCCGCTTATGGCAGTGCGGTGTTTTACCGGGTCGTCACCCAGGACAGCGCCGGCAACCGCATCTACACCAGCGAGCAAAAGGTGGTCATGCCGGTGCGGGTCGACGATATCCAGGTATATCGCCCGGATCCGGCCTCGATGCGGGTGCGGGTCAAGTTCGACGGCGGCGTGGTCGCGCCCGACCTGCTGTACGGCACGCGCGGCAATGCGAATACCGTGTTGCAGATGAGCTTATCCGGCGATGGCTATTACGAAGCCACCCTGCCGCTGCAAGGCGACAGCAACAACATCGGCTTCAAGCTGCAATGGACAGGCACCGATGGCGCCACGTTTGCCAGCGCCGAAAAACCCTTCCAGGCGCCCAACGACCGGGTCAGCAGCTACACCACGACCACCGAAAAGCTGGTCGACGGCGGCGTGCAGCTGAACTATTCGGTCAATCCGGGCATCAAGTACTCGCTGATCACGGCGCAGTGGCGTGTCGCCGGCAGCGGTGCGGCATTCGCCGTGACCGGGGCGGCCGACGGCGTGCTGACCCTGGGCGGCGACACGCCCCTGGTGGCTGGCACCAGTTACGAGGTGCTCGTCAAGGGCGTCTCCGCCACCGGCGTCGAAACCCTGATCGACTATGTCATCGTGACCCCGGCCGGCATTGCCGACAAATCGGTCAGTTTCAGCGCCACCAGCTGGGCTCCTCCACCGATCGGCAACAACGAAGTCGTCGTGGCCAGCGGCCAGCCGGTCAAGACCGAGCGTTTCGAGGGCCGCATCATCGCCCACATGGGCAGCAACCCCTACACCACGGTGGGCCTGTATTACTCGAACAAGGTGGCCGAGGCGCATAGCGTATCGACCTCGCCGGCCGTATGGCAGGAATGGGAACCCAAGCCGGTCTGGCACAGCGACTTGAACGGCGGCCATTATGAGGACGAAGGCAAGTGGGTCCAGAAGGGCCACGACATCACCTATAACGCCACCTTGACCGGTGCCGAGATTGCCCGCGCGGCCTACGGCCTGCACCTGTCGTGGCGCGACAGCAGCAATGGCGACGGCTTGACGTTCACCAACGATGTGATGATGAACGACCTGGGCGGCGGCAACTACCGCTTCAAGGCGGAGCACGTTCCCCTGTCCGTCACCAGCCATGACTACAAGATCTGGTACATGGACAACGAAGGCCGTGAAGTGATTGTCGAGTGGAATCGCGCGGCGACCAACGCCGCCAGCACCGACAGCGGCTATTCCGACCTAGTGCTGGCGCACGAGCAAGGCGCTTCCGTCAGTGGCAACGTGTTCGCCAACGGGACCTACATCGGACAAATGTCCAGTGCCGACATGATCACCGGCATGGTGCTGCAATCGACCGACACTGGCCTGGCGGGCGCCAGGCTTGACGCCGGACCGGTCGCGGCAGGACATGCGATCGAAACGACCTACAACGCGCTCAACGCCAAGACCGGCAGCACCGAAGCCGATGGCGTCTGGCGCGAATACCGGGTCGACGCCCGCGGCAACGCGGTGCAGACGGTGACCCTGGGTGTCAAGGGCGGCGCCCACGGCAGCAGCGCCTACGCGCAGTACGACCTGAGGGGCAACAAGGTCGCCCAGTTCGATACCGCCTTCGTGCCGGCCGGCGAGGGCGCGCTGCGCCATCCGGTCACGCGCTACGACTACGATTACCTGGGTCATGTGATCGCGCAAACCGACGCGTATGGCTATGTCACGACCAGCGTCTTCGATGCCGCCGGCAACAAGATCAGCGCCACCGATGCTGCAGGCCACGTCAAGACCTACGGCTACGATGCGCTCGGCCACAACGTGCAGGTGTCGGACCAGATGACGCCGGCCTCGGTGTACACCAGCTACACCCGCTACGACAAGGCGGGCAATCCGGTCGAACAGACCGACGCGAGCGGGCGCTCGACCTATTACGGGCGCGACGGCTTCGGCCGCCTTACCAAGGTCCAGGTCGGCACGCTCGATCCGTCTCATCCCGAGTTGCATCAGCCAACGATGCTGACCTACGACGGGCAGAACCATGTGCTGCGCCAGGGTAACGTCGACTTCACGTATGACTCGCGCGGCAACCGCATCTCCGAACACGATGCCGGCAACGACAACGCGCACCGTCGCACCATGGCCTACGACAAGATGGGCCGCGTGATCAGCGTGACCACCTATTCGGGGTGGGCCACCGGCACCACCGCGTACCGCGCGTACGATGTCTTCGGCAACCTGGTGTCGACCACCGATGCCGGCGGCAAGACCGATCAGAGCGTGTTCGGCGACTTCGGCCGACTCATGCGTTCGATCGATGCGGACGGCAACTCCGTCGTGTTCAGCTACGACGAGTTGGGGCGCCAGACTGGCGAAACCAGTGTCAACACCGGGCGCAATATCCGGCGCACCTATGACGATGCCGGCCAGCTGACCGAGATCAACGACCTGGGCACGGGCGTATCGACCCGCTACACCTACGACCTGATGGGCCGCAAGGCTGGCGAGACCGTCAGCGGCGCCGTCGACGTCGAAGGACGGGCGCACAACCGCGCGCTCGACTACGCTTTCGATGCGATGGGGCGCATGACGCACTGGAAAGATGCCGTGACCGGCATGGAGGAAACCATCACCTACGACGGCATGGGCAACCAGGTCCGGGTGCAGGGCAGCGGCGGCGGCACCGCGATCGACCACGGCACCGTGTACGACGCGGCCGGCCGGGTCGAGCACCTGCTCAACGGTGGCGCGGTGGTGGGCACCTACACCTATGATCCTTCGGGCAATCGCAGCAGCTACCGCCAGGCCGACGGCTCAACCACGATCTACAGCTACGACGCCCAGAACCGGCCGATCCAGGCGTATACCCAAAAAGCACCGACAAGCTGGACCATCACCGATAACGACACCCGCTACTACGGCGGGCGCGACGGCGCCGGCAACACGGTCTACAAGAACGCCACGGTGCAGGATGCCCTGAAAGCCATCGCGCTGCGCAATTACGCGGACCTGACACGCTGGACCAAGATCGCCGCCGACAACGGCTTGACCGACTTCGGCGCCGATGCCCATGCCACCTTGTCGGGGCGCACCCTGGTGCTGACCCACGAGGAATCGATCGACTGGAAATACGATGCGGTGGGCAACAACACGGCCTATGAAGAACGCAGGAATGGCGCGATCTGGAACGGCACCGTCAAGACCTTCGACGACGCCTCGAACATGTTGACGAGCAGAACCGAGACGCGCCTCAAGATGGAATTCGACAACGGCTACCTGCCGTACACGTCGAGCGATGGCTTTCATGCGATGAGCGTGGTCGAGGCCATCAGCCGCGGCAGCAACACGGCGCCGTACGTCAAGCATGAATCGGAAAACCAGGACATCACCCAGCAGTTCAACGAGTCGGGCAAGCTTTCCCGTTCCACCCTGCGCACCTCGGGCGGCAAGGTCAACAAGACCTACAATTACCTGTACGACTACTTCGGCGATGGCCGCGAAAAGAGCATTCGTGCCTTCGGCGACGGCAAGGGCAATGCCAATTTCGTCTACAACGCCGACAACAAGCTGATCTCGATGAACCAGGGCAAGGGCGACGGCCTGGACCGCGACGAAATGTCGTACTACGTGTACGACAACGCCGACCACATCCTCTCCAAGCTGCACGACGATGGCCACTCGGCCGGACGCGACCGGATCGACTACATGTATGCCCAGGGTAACGCCGTGGCGGAAACGGGCACCAGCATCAAGGATGGCTCGTACACCGTCATGGACAGCAAGAACTACGCGCTGTTCCAGAACTTCGGCAAGGACTTCCCGAGCGGCGGCATGCAGTCGTACACCGTCAAGGGGGGCGAAAGCCTGCAGAACATCGCCGATTCGATGTATGGCAATGCCAGCCTGTGGTACCTGATTGCCGACGCCAATGGTTTGTCGGGCAATGAAACGCTGAAAGCGGGGCAGGTGCTGCGCGTGCCGTCGTCCAGCCAGTCCGGCACCATCGACTCGGCCGCGCACAAGGTGTACAGCGATAGCGAGATCATCGGCAGCAAGTTGCCGAACCTCAAATCCAATCCGCCGAAAAAGAGTGGCTGCAGCAGTTTCCTGCAGGTGCTGGTGATTATCGTCGCGATCGTGGCGTCGTGCGTGCTGGGGCCGCAGATGCTGTTGCTGGTCGAGGCCATCGGCGCGACGGGCGCGGTCGCAACAGTGGCGGCGGCGGCCCTGACGGGCGCTGCGGTCAGCGTGGTCACGCAGGTCGTCAGTATTGCTACTGGCCTGCAGGAAAGCTTCAGCTGGAAAGCGGTGGCGAAAGGGGCACTGGCTGGCGCCATCACGGCTGGCGTGGGTTCTCTGAGTTCTGGCATCAACACCGGTTCGGCGATTGTCAATGCCGGCATCCGCGGTGCCATTTCGAACGTGGTCACGCAGGGCGTCAGCATGGCCATGGGTGAGCAGAAGAAATTCAACTGGCGTTCGGTCGCATCGGCCGGCATTGGCGCGGCAGCAAGCCAGGCAGTGGGTGGCTTGTTGCAGGAAAACACCGACCTGAAGTCAAGCGACATGGCGTACAAGCAAATCACCAGTGCGGCCTCGGGTGTGGCAAGTCAGCTTGTATCGAATGGCAAGGTGGACTGGCGTTCGGTGGCGGTCAACGCCGCCATGATGCCGCTCGGCGAAATGGCGAACAGCATGGGGCCGGGCGTAGGACAGGCATTGGCGCAAGGGGCAGTCGGCGCTTTGACGGCCAGGTTGAAGAAACAGGATGCGTTGGCGGGCGGCATTGGTGCCATGATGGGCAATATCGTCGGTCAATTGGCACCGGCTGGGCTGGCAATGCTTCCCGGCAGCGACCCGTATGGTCCTGCTGGCGGCTTTAGTGAAGTTCCGGATCCGAGCAAAGTCGACAGCTTCGGAGCGTTCTTCCAGTCGTTTAACGACACCGATTACAAGCCGATGTTCACCGTTGCGGACACCATGGGCATGATGGTTGGTTCATTGGGGTCCAGTCTCGGCAAGGCTGTAGCCCATGCGTTTGGCCGCGATGAGGACGTCGCCGGCCAGGCCGGCTCGGGTGCC
The DNA here is from genome assembly GCF_015689335.1 of Massilia antarctica. Classification (GTDB taxonomy): domain Bacteria; phylum Pseudomonadota; class Gammaproteobacteria; order Burkholderiales; family Burkholderiaceae_D; genus Telluria_A; species Telluria_A antarctica. The sequence continues at coordinate 3,975,931 of NZ_CP065053.1, forward strand.
GCGACCGAGTCCTACAACAGCACTGTGAGGGCGGAACGCACCGAGAAAGTCAAAGCTCAGGAAGCTGCGTCGAAAGCGAAGCAACAGCAAGCAGCGGCAAGCCAGGCGAGCGGAGCGGCTAATCTTGAGAACCTGTTCGGCATGGGCAAGAATACCTTCCCCAATCTTAAGTTCGCAGGCTTGCTGCACGAAAGCGATCAGCTCGCGCTGGCAACGCCGCTGCTCGACGCGGCCTTGCCTGGCAATGGAGCTCCCACGGATAGCTCCGATGACTCACCAGTCAAATCAGACATCTCTGGGCCAACGCATCAGATGAAGCGGCGTGCGTCGGGCCCCTTGGGCACGGCGGAAAATCCGTTCGGTTTTGCGGCAACACAATATATAGCAGATCGCAGGTGGAACGAAACGCAGACGCTGAGCGTGGAGGGAGGACGCGTGCCGCTGAAGGTTAAGGATAACAAGGAGTACTTCGTCGGTGGCGCCTACGAAGTGAATGAAGAAACCGGGGAACGCACGCTCAACCCGAATGCGCCTATCGGTGCCCTTGATGAGCGGGGCCGTAGCATGGTCGACCGGCGCTTGTCGAACCTGAATGCCATGTCCGATCCAAATAGCGTCATCGACCGTATCGGCAACCTCTTCACCGGTAAGCTGGATCATGCGGCATCGACGCTGACGGTCGGCGAGATCGGCGAACGGAATGAACTCAATGCCATCTCACGCGGCTTTGCTGTGCAGGACTTGAACAGCGTGCTGGGGATTTCGTCAGGTAAAGCAGACCCGGACAACCGAACTAATTATCAGCCGGCTGGCGGAGCGGGGATTGCACCTAAATCGGTGAGTCACAGCGGCCTGTTAAGCCAGGACACGTTAAATACCTTCGTACGCCACGCTGCCGACGGTGTCAGGACTGTGTTGCAAACATCGCAAGATCTGCAAGACGTTACTAAGGCTACGGGCATTAAATTAGCCCAAAGTCTTTTCAACACCGGCGTTGCCGGCGTAAATAAATCTGGCGCAGAACTCGACTTCACCGAGGCCAACAAGGGAGTGACGGGCTATACAGATGCCTTACTGAATAAAAAAGGGGGGTACTTCAAGAATCAGATTGTCGGGGTAGCTGGGATGGCCGCCGGGGCGGTGAAGGCGGTTGGCAAACTCGGAGCTGATGCTGCTGAATTGTCATATTTGTTCGTATTCAGTAATGCCTACACCCGAATGGAACATGTCGGATTGGAGTCGTACGCGCCGCAGTTCGTCCAGAATGCCCATAACGATTTGGGCAAGATGGTGTACGGAATGGTGAATGCCGCAGAGGCAGGCAAGAATGCATTAAGTGAAGACTTCTCGGGGTCCATGTCACGCGTGGTGGGGGCGGGTATTAGGGCCGGGTCGAACTATATTGACGGAGTTAAGACCTCCTTTGCTGGTGGCACGGAAGGGTTTGAAGCCGCAGAGAAAACGGGTGAGAAGACCTTCGGTATCGTTACCACCGCCGCAGGTCTTCCAGGAGCCCTGCGTACGACCGCAGGAATGGCGCAAAAAGTAGGCAATTTCGTGCGGCGTGCGGACGAGGCATTAGGGTTGGCTACCGCCGGCGCGAAAGGCGCGGCCATCGCGGCCGAAGGCGCAGCCGCTGCATCCGAGGCTGGCAACTCGGCAATCCAGCTTGCTCGAAGAACGGAGCAAGCTGCCGAGGGCTTGGGCGAGACCGTCGGTGCTGGATCCAGGCAAGCAGGAAACGTAGCGAAGAATCATGCAGACGTCTTCGACAATGCGCGTGCTTCCGCTATGCATGACCAGCCTGCCGGTATGCCACGTGGCGCCAAGGCAGAGTTTGAAGCAGGCAGCGCTGGGAGAGCCGGTGGCAAGCTTGAGCCAGTGCGAGGCGGCGAACCTGGTAATCCAGTCAGGCCGCGCAACGCGGATGAGCTGGCCGGGCGTCCGCAAGCGCCGGAGTTCAACACGCCGCGTGAAATGCCGTCGGTACAGCGCACCCCTGTGATTAACGAACCTGGTGTTCCACGCGCTCCGGATCCGGTCCATCCAACGGCCAAGCCCGGTATGGAGAAGCCGAGCGGCCCGAACGCAGTCGAGCGTCGGCCGGCTCCGAGCAGAACATCGCCAACGGGCGAGTTGTCGACGCCGGCCACCGAGGGCGGCTGTTTTGTTGCAGGCACCTTGGTGTGGGCCGACGACGGCAGATTGCCAATTGAGCAAATACGAATTGGCGACATGGTGTGGTCGCGACCTGAACTGACTGGCGATCGTTCGTACAGAAGAGTTCTGGACACCTTCGTCTATACGGAAAAGCTTGTCTATCGTGTTGCGTATGAAAATTCTGACGGCGTTGTCGACACTGTAATTGCGACGCCAAATCACCCGTTCTTCGTGCTGGGGATCGGTTGGATAGCTGCGGAGAATTTGGAAGCTGGTACAATTCTGGAGTTGCACGACGGCGCCAACGCTACCGTCACTGACGTAGTTAATACTGGTGAGATCGCCACCGTCTATAACATCGAAGTCGATGGGTTCCACACGTATTATGTGGGGGACTTGGGGGTATGGGTACACAATGTCAATTGTAAAGTTAATGCAGAGGTTGAAGCAATCCGGAGGATCGCCGAGAAGGCTCGTGCTGCGTCACCCGCGGCAGAGAGGCGGAACGCGTATTTGCAAGCAAGATCTGGATCTTTAAATTCTGCGATTCCCGGGGTAAATCCATCTCTTGACATTAAGTTTGATCCCATGGGTGGGAAAGCGTTCAAGCAGCTGCAAACTGCGGCTGAAAAGAGTGAGTTTCTCAAGAATTATGCTTCCCAACTCAGGGGGCAGGAGGCCGCTATCAACAGCATGACCGTTGATCAATTCGATACTGCGCGACAGGCCTTTAGGGTAAATAATCGAAACCCAGCCGCTAAGGCCGCACAACAGAAATTCGGCGATAATTTCGAAGCAGAGGTACGAGAGGGAATCTTCAATAAGCTCTCGCGAAAAATCGATATTACGGCTCTAGGTGCTGAAACGAAATTAGCTGAAGCCCAGGCTACGGCTGCTTCGCGAGCGGCTGCGATTAAAAGTAGGCTAAACGCATTGCACGAACCAGACAATGTGGCGGGAGGATATGCATCGGCTCTTCCAACTAAAATGGGCAGTGCAAGTGTTAATCAATCAATCGGCGGATCGTGGAATGGAGGAAAATTAAGGAGTATTGATGCGTGGGCCACAACGGCTAAGGGCGCTGGGCTTGGACTTACTCAGATGGACGTCCGGTTGACAATTGATACGAGATGGTAGGAATATCATGAATTTGTTCTATGAAATGTTTCTCAAATCGATGGGCTGCGGGGTTCGATACGAAGAACTTCCGCCGGGATTTCTGGAAAAATACCGAGACATTCTGCCTAAAGGTCTATTAGATTTCTGGCAAGATGAGGGATGGTCATCTTATGCGGACGGCCTTCTTTGGACGATCAATCCTGAAGAATATTCGTGGCTGGTTGAGGAATGGGTTGACACCTCTCCGGAGGTGCCGCCGTTAACCTATTATGCGTTCGCCCGAAACGCTTATGGCGAGTTTTATTGTTTAAGTCCGAATGCAAGTTGCATCCTCACAATCTCTTGTCCGACAGGCCTACTTATCGCAAGCAAAAAGCTGAAAAAGAACCCTCGGAACGAATGCGAACAAGCGGTGCAATCATTTTTCGCAATGGGAAGTAAGAAACGATTTGACCTGTCCGACACTAATGGCACGCCTATGTTTCCTGCCGCATTAAAAAAATTGGGACCCGTGGGCGTAAACGAGGTGTACGGTTTCGTGCCGTTGATCACACTAGGTGGGGAAACGGAAGTCACGTATTTGGAAAAAGTCCGAATGGATGTTCACATAGATATTCTCAGGCAAACGATGAATCCGATTTTGCAACTATTGTGACAAAGCCGGTACCGACAGGCGTAGCCATTCCGCATCACCGATCAGCCGTTGCTACTGTTCGGCGCTCATCTGCCAGCATGCATCGTCCGCTTGGGGCGGGCGAACCGACCGCCGTAGAGGCACCGCAGGCGCCTTTACGCGCCAGTGCCATCCAGCAAACGAGCTTCAGGCGCGTGCGGCAGCAGTTTAAAGTGGACCCATCGGTCAAGACAATTTTTCAGCGAATTTAAGCTGTGCCCGTTTCCTTCACTACAGCTGGTCGGCGCTGCCCCATGATGCTATTTTCTGGCCGCTGGAGAGCTTGATCCTCCAGGGGCTGCCGTCGGCGCGGCGTGCTGCATTCCGCCGTTTCGGGTCTTGCCACTTCGTCACTGCCATATTTGTCGACGATCAGCGCACCGCCACCAACGCCACTCCGATAGGCGCAGGCCGGTGTCTCGTACCCAAGCGACTGGTGCGGCCGCCCGGCGTTGTAGAACGCGAAGTATTGTGCCAGCCCGACCCTCAGTTCAGCCATGTTGGCATAGCGGGGCGCCCAACGACCGCGCCAGCAGCTACACCACGACGACCGAAAAACTGGTCGACGGCGGCGTGCAGATGACCTACTCGGTCAATCCGGGCATCACCTTCTCGCTGATCACGGCCCAATATCCGAATGGCTACCCCGACTACAAAGGCGGCGGTTATGTTCGGCAGTCTGTAGAAATTAATATGGTTCCAAACCACACGACTGATTTTGTAAACGCCGACAAAAATGCGCCGTTAGGTCCGAAGCTTCCTGAAAATACTTGGCATCATAAGGAGGATGTAAGAACTATGGAAGAAATTAACAAGATCATTCATGCTAGGTTTACCCATAAAGGCGGTGTCTCTATAAAGAAAAGCGGGGGATAAATGTTTACTCCAAATGGAAGAATCAGTGAGGAAAATGTTGTTGATTTCGAGCGCGAAATTCAGTTTTGCGTTCCGGAGGACTATAAAAAATTTCTCGTAGATACTAACGGTGGTGTTCTTCAAAACGCAATGATTAGTCCAAGAAGGCCGGGGCAGTTGCTCATCGACTGTCTCTTTGGGCTTTGCGAACAGAGCGAATTTGACTTACGTTTCTGGCTCAATGAGTTCACGGGCGACCTGCCAGAGAAAAGCTTAATTATTGGTAGCGACGCAGGAGGAGGATTTCTTCTCTTGTGCACTGAAGAAGATTCGGCTGGGATATATTATTACGATCACTCATATTTATTTTCGACTTCGGCCGACGAAGAAAATACTTACCTTATCTACCCTTCATTCGCGGAATTGCATTCTGCTCTGATTAAATAAATGGGAAAATACGGCAAGTAGTATGTAAGTGTGGGGACTCGTGGGATCATGTACCCATAACGGCGCCAAGTCTGACGGGTAACGCTGCCAGGCCCGAAATGCGGACACTGCCTCGTCAGCATCGTGGGGGGCTTCTGCTTTGGTTCTATGACGTTTTCGGTGAAACTTGACGACCGCCACGGTATCGCCTAATTGAAACCGACCGCTTCAGGGCGGCCTGCAAGGGATTGAAGGGTAAATGAGCGAGTTTGGACATGCGCAGATAGGCGATAGCGATGAAATTGGCGGCGGTCCGGAAGCCCCGCGCTGCTCGCTTGGCTTGCTGAAGCATGCCATTCATCGCTTCGACATAGCCGTTGCTGCGGCCATCGAGCATGCCGCGCAGGGGCGAGGCGACGCGCTGACCTTGAACTACAACGTCGGCGCGGCCGGCATGATCTCCTACATCCTGTGGGATAGCGCGTCGCATGCCGATCCGGCAGCGTATGCCCATCAGACCGAGCAGAGCACCAATCTGGCCTCGAATACGGGCAAGACCGTCATCCCCCGTCCGGCCTACGGCAGCGCGGTATTTTACCGGGTCGTCACCCAGGACAGCGCCGGCAACCGCATCTACACCAGCGAGCAAAAGGTGGTCATGCCGGTGCGGGTCGACGATATCCAGGTATATCGTCCTGATCCGGCCTCGATGCGGGTGCGGGTCAAGTTCGACGGCGGCGTGGTCGCGCCCGACCTGCTGTACGGCACGCGCGGCAATGCGAATACCGTGTTGCAGATGAGCTTATCCGGCGATGGCTATTACGAAGCCACCCTGCCGCTGCAAGGCGACAGCAACAACATCGGCTTCAAGCTGCAATGGACAGGCACCGATGGCGCCACGTTTGCCAGCGCCGAAAAACCCTTCCAGGCGCCCAACGACCGGGTCAGCAGCTACACCACGACCACCGAAAAGCTGGTCGACGGCGGCGTGCAGCTGAACTATTCGGTCAATCCGGGCATCAAGTACTCGCTGATCACGGCGCAGTGGCGTGTCGCCGGCAGCGGTGCGGCATTCGCCGTGACCGGGGCGGCCGACGGCGTGGTGACCCTGGGCGGCGACACGCCCCTGGTGGCTGGCACCAGTTACGAGGTGCTCGTCAAGGGCGTCTCCGCCACCGGCGTCGAAACCCTGATCGACCATGTCATCGTGACCCCGGCCGGCATTGCCGACAAATCGGTCAGTTTCAGCGCCACCAGCTGGGCTCCTCCACCGATCGGCAACAACGAAGTCGTCGTGGCCAGCGGCCAGCCGGTCAAGACCGAGCGTTTCGAGGGCCGCATCATCGCCCACATGGGCAGCAACCCCTACACCACGGTGGGCCTGTATTACTCGAACAAGGTGGCCGAGGCCCACAGCGTATCGACCTCGCCGGCCGTCTGGCAGGAATGGGAACCGAAGCCGGTCTGGCACAGCGACCTGAACGGCGGCCACTATGTGGACGAAGGCAAGTGGGTCCAGAAGGGCCACGACATCACCTATAACGCCACCTTGACCGGTGCCGAGATTGCCCGCGCGGCCTACGGCCTGCACCTGTCGTGGCGCGACAGCAGCAATGGCGACGGCTTGACGTTCACCAACGATGTGATGATGAACGACCTGGGCGGCGGCAACTACCGCTTCAAGGCGGAGCACGTTCCCCTGTCCGTCACCAGCCATGACTACAAGATCTGGTACATGGACAACGAAGGCCGTGAAGTGATTGTCGAGTGGAATCGCGCGGCGACCAACGCCGCCAGCACCGACAGCGGCTATTCCGACCTAGTGCTGGCGCACGAGCAAGGCGCTTCCGTCAGTGGCAACGTGTTCGCCAACGGGACCTACATCGGACAAATGTCCAGTGCCGACATGATCACCGGCATGGTGCTGCAATCGACCGACACTGGCCTGGCGGGCGCCAGGCTTGACGCCGGACCGGTCGCGGCAGGACATGCGATCGAAACGACCTACAACGCGCTCAACGCCAAGACCGGCAGCACCGAAGCCGATGGCGTCTGGCGCGAATACCGGGTCGACGCCCGCGGCAACGCGGTGCAGACGGTGACCCTGGGTGTCAAGGGCGGCGCCCACGGCAGCAGCGCCTACGCGCAGTACGACCTGAGGGGCAACAAGGTCGCCCAGTTCGATACCGCCTTCGTGCCGGCCGGCGAGGGCGCGCTGCGCCATCCGGTCACCCGCTACGACTACGATTACCTCGGTCATGTGATCGCGCAAACCGACGCGTATGGCTATGTCACGACCAGCGTCTTCGATGCCGCCGGCAACAAGATCAGCGCCACCGATGCTGCAGGCCACGTCAAGACCTACGGCTACGATGCGCTCGGCCACAACGTGCAGGTGTCGGACCAGATGACGCCGGCCTCGGTGTACACCAGCTACACTCGCTACGACAAGGCGGGCAATGCGGTCGAACAGACCGACGCGACCGGGCGCTCGACCTATTACGGGCGCGACGGCTTCGGCCGCCTTACCAGCGTTCAGGTCGGCACGCTCGATCCGTCTCATCCGGAGTTGCATCAGCCGACCGTTCTGACCTACGATGGGCAGAACCATGTGCTGCGCCAGGGTAACGTCGAGTTCACATACGATTCGCGCGGCAACCGCATCTCCGAACACGATGCCGGCAACGACAACGCGCACCGTCGCACCATGGCTTACGACAAGATGGGTCGCGTGATCAGCGTGACCACCTATTCGGGGTGGGCCACCGGCACCACCGCGTACCGCGCGTACGACGTGTTCGGCAACCTGGTGTCGACCACCGATGCCGGCGGCAAGACCGACCAGAGCGTGTTCGGCGACTTCGGCCGCTTGATGCGTTCGATCGATGCGGACGGCAACGCCGTCGTGTTCAGCTACGACGAGTTGGGGCGCCAGACTGGCGAAACCAGTGTCAACACCGGGCGCAATATCCGGCGCACCTATGACGATGCCGGCCAGCTGACCGAGATCAACGACCTGGGCACGGGCGTGTCGACCCGCTACACCTACGACCTGATGGGCCGCAAGGCTGGCGAAACCGTCAGCGGCGCCGTCGACGTCGAAGGACGGGCGCACAACCGCGCGCTCGACTATGCCTTCGATGCGATGGGACGCATGACGCACTGGAAAGATGCCGTGACCGGCATGGAGGAAACCATCACCTACGACGGCATGGGCAACCAGGTCCGGGTGCAGGGCAGCGGCGGCGGCACCGCGATCGACCACGGCACCGTGTACGACGCGGCCGGCCGGGTCGAGCACTTGCTCAACGGTGGCGCGGTGGTGGGCACCTACACCTATGATCCTTCGGGCAATCGCAGCAGCTACCGCCAAGCCAACGGTTCGACCACGATCTACAGCTACGACGCCCAGAACCGGCCGATCCAGGCGTATACCCAAGAAGCGCCGACAAGCTGGACCATCACCGACGACGACACCCGCTACTACGGCGGTCACGACGGCGCCGGCAACATCGTCTACAAGAACGCCACGGTGCAGGATGCCCTCAAGGCCATCGCGCTGCGCAATTACGCGGACTTGACGCGCTGGACCAAGATCGCCGCCGATAACGGCTTGACCGATTTCGGCGCCGATGCCTATGCCACCTTGTCGGGCCGCACCCTGGTGCTGACCAACGAGAGATCGATCGACTGGAAATACGATGCGGTGGGCAACAACACAGCCTATGAAGAACGCAAGAATGGCGCGATCTGGAACGGCACCGTCAAGACGTTCGACGACGCGTCGAACATGTTGACGAGCAGGACCGAGACGCGCCTCAAGATGGAATTCGACAACGGCTACATGCCGTACACGTCGAGCGATGGCTTTCATGCGATGAGCGTGGTCGAGGCCATCAGCCGCGGCAGCAACACGGCGCCGTACGTCAAGCATGAATCGGAAAACCAGGACATCACCCAGGAGTTCAATGGTTCGGGCAAGCTTTCCCGTTCCACCCTGCGCACCTCGGGCGGCAAGGTCAACAAGACCTACAATTACCTGTACGACTACTTCGGCGATGGCCGCGAAAAGAGCATCCGTGCCTTCGGCGACGGCAAGGGCAATGCCAACTTCGTCTACAACGCCGACAACAAGCTGATCTCGATGAACCAGGGCAAGGGCGACGGCCTGGACCGCGACGAAATGTCGTACTACGTGTACGACAACGCCGACCACATCCTCTCCAAGCTGCACGACGATGGCCACTCGGCCGGACGCGACCGGATCGACTACATGTATGCCCAAGGTAACGCCGTGGCGGAAACGGGCACCAGCATCAAGGATGGCTCCTACACCGTCATGGACAGCAAGAACTACGCGCTGTTCCAGAACTTCGACAAGGAGTTCCCGAGCGGCGGCATGCAGTCGTACACCGTCAAGGGTGGCGAAAGCCTGCAGAACATTGCCGATTCGATGTACGGCAATGCCAGCCTGTGGTACCTGATTGCCGACGCCAACGGTTTGTCGGGCAATGAAACGCTGAAAGCGGGCCAGGTGCTGCGCGTGCCGTCGTCGAGCCAGTCCGGCACCATCGACTCGGCCGCGCACAAGGTGTACAGCGATAGCGAGATTATCGGCAGCAAGTTGCCGAACCTCAAATCCAATCCGCCGAAAAAGAGTGGCTGCAGCAGTTTCCTGCAGGTGCTGGTGATTATTGTCGCGATCGTGGCGTCGTGCATACTGGGGCCGCAGATGCTGTTGCTCGCCAATGCCGCGCTCGGCGCTGGCGCGGTCGCGACGGTTGCTGCGGCGGCCCTGACGGGCGCCGCGGTCAGCGTGGTCACGCAGGTCGTGAGCATTGCCACTGGTCTGCAAGAGAGCTTCAGCTGGAAAGCGGTGGCGAAAGGGGCGCTGGCAGGGGCCCTCACGGCCGGCATTGCCGGGGGAGGTGCTGTCGCCGGTGAAAGTATTGGTACCACCATGCTCAATGGCGCACTCCAGAACATCGCGACCCAAGGCGTAAACATGATCACCGGCGAGCAGAAGAAATTCAGCTGGAAATCGGTTGCCGCCGCCGGGCTCACGGCCGGCGTGACCAAGGGTTTGGGCGACATGCTCAATACCCCAGGTGTGGAGGCAAGCGACTTTTCAAAATTTGCCACCAGCACTGCGGGAACGATTACCCAGCAGTTGGTGATGAACGGCAAAGTCGACTGGCGTTCGATGGGCGTCAATCTCGTCATGACGCAGGTCGGTTCTGCAATCGGAGGCATCACAGGCACTACTGGCGTGCCGGGAGCGCTAGGCCAAGGGCTTATCGGAGCGATCGGAGCCAGGTTGAACAAGCAAGATGCCTGGGCTGGCGCGATCGGCGGGGTGGTGGGCAGCGCCGTTGGTCAACTCGTTCCACGGGCGTTGGACGCGTTCGGAATAAACCCAAGAGGGCTGACGGATGCTTACAAGGACGAGCCGGAGCTGAACGAGAGCCCCTACGTGTGGGGACTCGTGGGATCATGTACCCATCCGTAGCTGGCCGCTCTTCAAAGCCAGGCACGTTTTGCGTACACTGCTCATCAACGATACCCGACTGCCGATTTCATGACCCAAGCCCTGCACAGCCAAGCTCGTACCACCCATCTGATACGCGAGGAAATTCGAACCTCCACGCTGTCCCAGGCCGAGCTTGCCCGGCTCTACAATGTCTCGCGCCAGACGATTCGCAAGTGGCAGGATCGCGACAGTCCTGTCGACCGCTCGCATTGTCCGCTCACGCTGAACACGACGCTCACGCCGACGCAAGAACTCATCGTCGTGGAGCTGCGCACGACGCTCTTGCTGCCCACTGACGACCTGCTGGCGGTCACCCGTGAGTTCATCAATCCGGCAGTCTCCAGAGCCGGTCTGGGGCGCTGCCTGCGTCGCCACGGCGTGTCGGATCTGCGTGACCTCGTCGCTCTGCAGGAGCCGGAAAAGCCGGTCGAAAAAAAGTCCTTCAAGGACTACGAGCCGGGCTTTTTACACATAGATATCAAGTACTTGCCGCAGATGCCGGACGAAACAGCGCGTCGCTATTTGTTCGTTGCCATCGACCGTGCAACGCGCTGGGTCTACATGGACATCTACGCCGATCAGACCGACAGCAGCAGTGTCGATTTCCTGGCGAAGGTGACGGCAGCCTGTCCGGTCAAGATCGTCAAGCTGCTCACCGATAACGGCAGTCAATTTACAGACCGTTTTACTAGTAAGAAAAAAGACGCCGAGGGCAACCGGATACCCAGTGGCAAGCATGTGTTCGACATCCTTTGCAAGCAGCTCAAGATTGAGCACCGGCTCATTCCGCCACGCCACCCGCAAACCAACGGCATGGTGGAGCGCTTCAATGGCCGCATCAGTGAGATCGTTAATCAAACCCGGTTTGGTTGCGCAGCCGAGCTCGAAGCAACGCTGCGCAATTACGCCAAAATTTACAACCACAACATTCCTCAGCGCGCGTTAAACCATCAAACGCCGGTTCAGGCACTCAAGAAATGGCATGAAGAAAAGCCGGATCTGTTCTTAAAACGCGTATATAACCAAGCGGGTCTTGACACCTACGCGGCTTACATGGAAACCAGTTCACCATCTGAACCTACTGTGGAAGCAAAAATAACAGGCTTGCTCGCTGGCGCCCTCAGCGGGGCAGTCGCACGATGGATGCATCGGGACGAGAACGTCGCCAGCCAGACTGCGAAGAGTGTGGGATCGTCGACATACGATGGAATTATCGCTGCGAGACGCGCCTCGTCGGCAACAAATGTGGCGCCAATGCTTAACCGTGGTGGGAACAGCACGTCGGGTCCATCGTCGTACCAAGTGGGCAGTGCGGAGTACAACCAGGCGGTACGCAATGGCGAGATGGAGCCGTCGACGGGGAGCCTTTTCCCGATGGATGCGAACGGCACCGAGCCGGGACTGAGCTACCTCGAAAAACTGCGTGCGGCTCCTCCACGCGAACCAATCTCGCTCCTGCCTGATGTAGGCTCGTACACACTTCCTGTTAGCGATACGTTTGGACACAATATCGCCGATCCGATGTGGGGGCAGAGAATCGAGGCTGGTCAGCAAGGTTCTGGAATGCAACCGGCTACGGTAGACGGAGCGACCGATCCTGTCTTGCTAGAACGCTGGCGTTCCGGATATGCGCACTTCGCGTCGGCGGAACTATCTAGAATGGAAGATAATGCGGACCTCGAGCTGTCACAACGTTTGGCTAGGGCGCAATTCAATATTGGCGGAGAACCCCCGGTTGGCCGCAGAGAACCCCCGGTTGGCCGTGGAGAATCCCCGGTTGGCCGCGGAGAAGCGGCCCATGCGCCTGGCTTTACCAAAACAGATGGGACGGCGTTAGAAACAGGTGACGCTTGGACGCCTGTCGGGCCCGTGGGTGTGACTACGGTCCCCGTCGGTACACAAATGGCGGGCGGCGATATCCATATGGTGTTTGATCGCGCGGGGCGAGGTGGCTACGAAATCCCAGACGACGCTGGAGTTCGCTCCATATTTGGAGGTGGAGGCGCGAGCAAGTACACTTACCAGGACGCCTTAGCCGCCGCGCCGGACCACTCGCAGACTCGACTCGATCTGTTGAAATTCGGCGCTGAAACTTGGGGCGTTGGTGGCCGGGAATATGCCGAGCAAGGCATGGCAATGTATCCCGACGACCCGCAATATCGTGATTTTCTCAATCGCGCTAATGGCTTGCGCGATTCGATGAAAAGCGTTGCCATAACGTCCGCGATCGGCACAGCCGGACTGTTAACAGGAGGGTATGCATTTAGTCTTGCTGAGGCTGGTGGAATTTCGACCGCAGGCTCGTATTACGTCAGTGGCGTTGTCGGTGACCTTACCGTACAAGGCTTAAATTTGGCATCGGGGCAGCAGAAGAGTTTTAGCGCTGAACAATTGGCACTGTCGAGCGCATTCAGCGTCGCTGCGCCATACGTAATGGAAGCCGCGGGGAGTTTCGGAGCAAGAATACGTCCTGACAAGGCGTTTGATCCCATTGAAATCCGGACTGTCGCTAACGCTGACAGTGGCGCAAGTAGCATGCGAGCAAGCTATGGACCAGTGACGGTGGGGCCAAGTTCTACACAATATTCAATCGACGTTGTTGGGGCAAATAGTCCAGCGGACGCGGCAGCGGCAGCGGCAAATAGCCCAGCGGCAGCGGCTGGGGAAAATAGCTTAACGAATAAGATTGGATTTCATCCAGATTCCTGGGCCGCGGTTAATGGACAGGTCAACGCGCCGTCTGTGATGCGCGCACTACGGCAAAGCGGGACAACTGAAGGTGCAGCGGTAGCGAAATTGCTTAAGCGCGGTGACTTGAAATTAGAGTTATCTGATGAAATGCCAACCATCCCGCAAGGTGGATTGATGCCAATGGGAGGCGATACTATGGTAATTTTCAAGTACTACTCAGGTTCCCCCGCGCAAACGGCTGGCTTAGTTGCCCACGAGGGGGAACATTTCTTGCAAAAAATGACGCCTGAACAATATGCAAATGGTCCGCTAGCGCTGGAAAAAGAGTTGGCTGCGTATAGCGTTCAACGTTGGGTTGATAAATCTTTTTTCTTGCGAACAGATCAGGAAGCCATTGAATATCTCGTAAAAAGCCCACTTTATCCTCAAATTAATCAGGCGGCGGCTGATAAGTTCATGCAAGCTGGTATGAAATATTCTAAACACTTAAAATAATGACGAATCTCATAAAATGTGCACTGTGTGGCGGCGCGACCAGCATGGTTTCTGAGGCGGGCGCAATCCATTTATATAAATGCCACTCTTGTGGGAATGAGTTTCCTGTGAGGGTGCATTTTGTAGATAAACCAATTCCCTTGGGGATAAAAGTCTTTAAAGCGGTTGTTACTGCTACGGATAGCAAAGCGGCACGGAAAGCACAGATCCAAGTAAGAAAGGTTTTTGGAGGAATGGCCAACTTCTACCCTGCAGATTTGGATCGCCAGATTTTGCAGGGCGAAAGTGTCTGGGATTTGGGATTTTATTCTGCTGATGAAGTTGCCAAGCTTGAGCAGAGTGCTGCCAATATCGGCCTGGAAGTGCAGTTTGTGCCGAGTTGAAATTGATTTCCGGTGCGCCAGGTTGGCTACTACTGGATACGGCGCTTGACCAAGCCGGAGGCGATGCCTGCACTGCTGCCGGTGCGGGTTGCATCGGCGTTCCCGGCGGCGGTTGCGATCAGCTTGCGTAACGAGCACTGTTGGACCTTAAGCTTGCCGACAGATGTGCCGGCAAGCTGGCTGGCTGAATTGATACGTGCGCTGTGATGCACCTGTCGGCCGAGGCGATCTGGCTGGCGACGGCGGCGGATATGCGCACGTCGCCGTACACGTTTGAAGCTCGTTTGCTGGGATGGAGCCGGGGTCTGGATGTGCCTGCGCCGTCTGCATCGCGGCCAGCTCGTCTGGCCCGAGGCTGACGATGCATGCTGGCAGATGAGCGCCGAGCAATGGCGGTGGCTGGTAACCGGTGTGGACTGGCAGCGCCTGTGTGCATCAGCGCCGACGCAGTGGCAGTTGTGAGGATGTAGGCTGTTGCGCTTGTAAACGTGGGGTATGCCATGTAAATACATGACATGAACCCGCTAGACGCACTCGCCGGACGGCAGCGGTACGCGCCAGCTGTTCGACGCGGCGGGCAATACCATCTTGACCTTCTCGGGCGAAATGAGCAGTACCGTCGCGGCCGCCACCGGCATGAAGGCGACCATCGGCGAGGCGCTGACCCTGAACTACAACGTCGGCGCGGCCGGCATGATCTCTTACATCCTGTGGGATACCGCGTCGCATGCCGATCCGGCTGCGTATGCCCATCAGACCGAGCAGAGCACCAATCTGGCCTCGAATACGGGCAAGACCGTCATCCCCCGTCCGGCCTACGGCAGCGCGGTATTTTACCGGGTCGTCACCCAGGACAGCGCCGGCAACCGCATCTACACCAGCGAGCAAAAGGTGGTCATGCCGGTTCGGGTCGACGATATTCAGGTCTATCGCCCGGATCCGGCCTCGATGCGGGTGCGGGTCAAGTTCGACGGCGGCGTGGTCGCGCCCGACCTGCTGTACGGCACGCGCGGCAATGCGAATACCGTGTTGCAGATGAGCTTATCCGGCGATGGCTACTACGAAGCCACCCTGCCGCTGCAAGGCGACAGCAACAACATCGGCTTCAAGCTGCAATGGACAGGCACTGATGGCGCCACGTTTGTCAGCGCCGAAAAACCCTTCCAGGCGCCCAACGACCGCGTCAGCAGCTACACCACGACGACCGAAAAGCTGGTCGACGGCGGCGTGCAGCTGAACTATTCGGTCAATCCGGGCATCAAGTACTCGCTGATCACGGCGCAGTGGCGTGTCGCCGGCAGCGGTGCGGCATTTGCCGTGACCGGTGCGGCCGACGGCGTGCTGACCCTGGGCGGCGACACGCCCACCAGTTACGAGGTCGTCATCAAGACCGTCTCCGCCACCGGCGTCGAAACCCTGATCGACCATGTCATCGTGACCCCGACCGGCATTGCCGACAAATCGGTCAGTTTCAGCGCCACCAGCTGGACCCCGCCACCGATCGGCAACACTGAAGTCGTCGTGGCCAGCGGCCAGCCGGTCAAGACCGAGCGTTTCGAGGGCCGCATCATCGCCCACATGGGCAGCAACCCCTACACCACGGTGGGACTGTATTACTCGAACAAGGTGGCCGAGGCCCACAGCGTTTCGACCTCGCCGGCCGTATGGCAGGAATGGGAACCCAAGCCGGTCTGGCATAGCGACCTGAACGGCGGCCATTATGTGGACGAAGGCAAGTGGGTCCAGAAGGGCCACGACATCACCTATAACGCCACCTTGACCGGTGCCGAGATTGCCCGCGCGGCCTACGGCCTGCACCTGTCGTGGCGCGACAGCAGCAATGGCGACGGCTTGACGTTCACCAACGATGCAATGATGACCGACCTGGGCGGCGGCAACTACCGCTTCAAGGCGGAGCACGTTCCCCTGTCCGTCACCAGCCATGACTACAAGATCTGGTACATGGACAACGAAGGCCGTGAAGTGATTGTCGAGTGGAATCGCGCGGCGACCAACGCCGCCAGCACCGACAGCGGCTATTCCGACCTGGTGCTGGCGCACGAGCAAGGCGCTTCCGTCAGCGGCAACGTGTTCGCCAACGGGACCTACATCGGACAAATGTCCAGTGCCGACATGATCACCGGCATGGTGCTGCAATCGACCGACACGGGCCTGGCGGGCGCCAGGCTGGACGCCGGACCGGTCGCGGCAGGGCATGCGATCGAAACCACCTACAACGCGCTCAACGCCAAGACCGGCAGCACCGAAGCCGATGGCGTCTGGCGCGAATACCGGGTCGACGCCCGCGGCAACGCGGTGCAGACGGTGACCCTGGGTGTCAAGGGCGGCGCCCACGGCAGCAGCGCCTACGCGCAGTACGACCTGAAGGGCAACAAGGTCGCCCAGTTCGATACCGCCTTCGTGCCGGCCGGCGAGGGCGCGCTGCGCCATCCGGTCACGCGCTACGACTACGATTACCTCGGTCATGTGATCGCGCAAACCGATGCGCTTGGCTATGTCACGACCAGCGTCTTCGATGCCGCCGGCAACAAGATCAGCGCCACCGATGCGGCAGGCCACGTCAAGACGTATGGCTACGATGCGCTCGGCCACAACGTGCAGGTGTCGGACCAGATGACGCCGGCCTCGGTGTACACCAGCTACACCCGCTACGACAAGGCGGGCAATCCGGTCGAACAGACCGACGCGACCGGTCGCTCGACCTATTACGGCCGCGACGGCTTCGGTCGTCTCACCAGCGTCCAGGTCGGCACGCTCGATCCGTCTCATCCCGAGCTGCATCAGCCGACCGTGCTGACCTACGATGGGCAGAACCATGTGCTGCGCCAGGGTAACGTCGAGTTCACGTATGACTCGCGCGGCAACCGCATCTCCGAACACGATGCCGGCAACGACAACGCGCACCGTCGCACCATGGCCTACGACAAGATGGGCCGCGTAGTCAGCGTGACCGCCTATTCGGGGTGGGCCACCGGCACCACCGCGTACCGCGCGTACGACGTGTTCGGCAACCTGGTGTCGACCACCGATGCCGGCGGCAAGACCGACCAGAGCGTGTTCGGCGACTTCGGCCGCTTGATGCGTTCGATCGATGCGGACGGCAACGCCGTCGTGTTCAGCTACGACGAGTTGGGGCGCCAGACTGGCGAAACCAGTGTCAACACCGGGCGCAATATCCGGCGCACCTATGACGATGCCGGCCAGCTGACCGAGATCAACGACCTGGGCACGGGCGTGTCGACCCGCTACACCTACGACCTGATGGGCCGCAAGGCTGGCGAAACCGTCAGCGGCGCCGTCGACGTCGAAGGACGGGCGCACAACCGCGCGCTCGACTATGCCTTCGATGCGATGGGACGCATGACGCACTGGAAAGATGCCGTGACCGGCATGGAAGAAACCATCACCTACGATGGCATGGGCAACCAGGTCCGGGTGCAGGGCAGCGGGGGCGGCACCTCGATCGACCACGGCACCGTGTATGACGCGGCCGGCCGGGTCGAGCACCTGCTCAACGGTGGCGCGGTGGTGGGCACCTACACCTACGATCCTTCGGGCAATCGCAGCAGCTACCGCCAGGCCAACGGTTCGACCACGATCTACAGCTACGACGCCCAGAACCGGCCGATCCAGGCGTATACCCAAAAAGCGCCGACAAGCTGGACCATTACCGACAACGACACCCGCTACTACGGCGGGCGCGACGGCGCCGGCAACACTGTCTACAAGAACGCCACGGTGCAGGATGCCCTGAAAGCCATCGCGCTGCGCAATTATGCAGACCTGACACGCTGGACCAAGATCGCCGCCGACAACGGCTTGACCGACTTCGGTGCCGATGCCCATGCCACCTTGTCGGGACGCACCCTGGTGCTGACCCACGAGGAATCGATCGACTGAAAATACGATGCGGTGGGCAACAACACGGCCTATGAAGAACGCAGGAATGGCGCGATCTGGAACGGCACCGTCAAGACGTTCGACGACGCCTCGAACATGTTGACGAGCAGGACCGAGACGCGCCTCAAGATGGAGTTTGACAACGGCTACATGCCGTACACGTCGAGCGATGGCTTTCATGCGATGAGCGTGGTCGAGGCCATCAGCCGCGGCAGCAACACGGCGCCGTACGTCAAGCATGAATCGGAAAACCAGGACATCACCCTAATGCCGTTAAGTTAAGCCCTTGACTGTCGCTTCTTGTAAACAAGTTCCAGAAGTGTTAACGTCTGGAACTATGTTCTCAGATGCCCTCTCTCTTGCCATTGACCTCCCGCGATTTCCTCCAGATTGGAGGCGACTGGGTAAGGAATTACCGTACGAATGGATTGAAGCTGCCCTCGAAGCGAAAGGCAAAGCCAGTATCCGTCGGCGCCGCCTTCCTGCACAGCAAGTGGTGTGGCTAGTCATCGCTTTGGCCCTGTATCGCCATCTGTCTGTCAAAGAAGTACTCGATGACTTGGACTTGGCACTCCCGGAATTGGAAGGTGCCTGCTTAACCGCCAGCGCGGCCTGCCAGGCGCGCCAGCGGCTTGGGCCCGAACCACTGCGTTGGCTGTTTGAATGCTCGGCCCAGGCATGGAGTGAGGAAGATCACTCAGCCTATTTGTTTCACGGGATGAGTCTTTTTGCCATGGATGGCACGACCTTGCGTCTTGCCGAGAGCGAGGCCAACCGCGCGCACTTCGGCGCCCAGAAATATGCCAAAGGGAGTGTGGCGAGTTACCCACAAGCGAAGGGTGTCACACTGACCGCCGTACCGACGCATCTGATCCTCGATGCCCGTTTCGGGCCCTACGCGACGAGTGAAGCGAGCTTCGCCAAGGAGTTGATCGCAAGCGTGCCGGACAGCTCCCTCACCGTCTTCGATGCAGGCTTTCTGTCAGCAGAAATCCTGTGCAATTTGGCTGGGCAGGGACATTGTCGTCACTATCTGATTCCGGCAAAGAGTAATACGCGCTGGAAGTTAATAGAGGGAACAGTGGAAGATGGGCTTGTTGAGATGGAGGTGTCCGACTCGGCCATGCGCAAGGATCCGACGCTGCTCGCTTCGTGGCGTGCCCGCGCGGTGCGCATAGGTGACGGCACCGGCGAGTTGAAATATGTACTCACCTCGCTCACCGATAAAAAAGCCATCACAGCCAAGCAGATCGTCGACTGCTACTGGCGCCGCTGGGCGATCGAGACGAGTTATCGCGAAATCAAGCAGACCATGCTGGGATCAGCGCATACCTTACGCAGCATGACAGTCGACGGGACGATGCAGGAAATCTGGGGCGCGCTCATCGCCTACAATTTGTTGCGAATTGAAATCGCCAAGGCTGCTCTCGAAGCGAAGTGCCAGCCTACCGACATCAGCTTCGTGCTGGCACTGCACACAATTCAATATGAGCTGCTCATCGCCGCAGCAACGCAGGCGCAAGGAAAACTCCCCGCCACCTTGAAACGTCTGCGGGAGCGGCTCGTGCTTGATCTGAAGACTCATCGACCCGGTCGAAAATTCGACCGGGTCGTAAAAGCGAAAGCCCAGAGATATCCGGTCACCAGATTGAAGTCAAGCGCTTAACTTAACGGCATTAGGACATCACCCAGGAGTTCAATGGTTCGGGCAAGCTTTCCCGTTCCACCCTGCGCACCTCGGGCGGCAAGGTCAACAAGACCTACAATTACCTGTACGACTACTTCGGCGATGGCCGCGAAAAGAGCATCCGTGCCTTCGGCGACGGCAAGGGCAATGCCAACTTCGTCTACAACGCCGACAACAAGCTGATCTCGATGAACCAAGGCAAGGGCGACGGCCTGGACCGCGACGAAATGTCGTACTACGTGTACGACAACGCCGACCACATCCTCTCCAAGCTGCACGACGATGGCCACTCGGCCGGACGCGACCGGATCGACTACATGTATGCCCAAGGTAACGCCGTGGCGGAAACGGGTACGAGCATCAAGGATGGCTCCTACACCGTCATGGACAGCAAGAACTACGCCCTGTTCCAGAACTTCGACAAGGAATTTCCGAGCGGGGGCATGCAGTCGTACACCGTCAAGGGTGGCGAAAGCTTGCAGAATATCGCCGATTCGATGTACGGCAATGCCAGCCTGTGGTACCTGATTGCCGACGCCAACGGTTTGTCGGGCAATGAAACGCTCAAGGCGGGCCAGGTGCTGCGGGTGCCGTCGGCCAGCCAGTCCGGCACAATCGACTCGGCCGCGCACAAGGTGTACAGCGATAGCGAGATTATCGGCAGCAAGTTACCGAACCTCAAATCCAACCCGCCGAAAAAGAGTGGCTGCAGCAGTTTCCTGCAGGTGCTGGTGATTATTGTCGCGATCGTGGCGTCGTGCATACTGGGGCCGCAGATGCTGTTGCTCGCCAATGCCGCGCTCGGCGCTGGCGCGGTCGCGACGGTTGCTGCGGCGGCCCTGACCGGCGCGGCAGTGAGCGTGGTCACGCAGGTCGTCAGCATTGCCCTGGACCTGCAGGACGGTTTCAGCTGGAAAGCGGTGGCGAAGGGCGCGCTGGCCGGCGCCATCACGGCCGGCATTGCCGGGGGAGGTGCTGTCGCCGGTGAGAGTATTGGTACCACCATGCTCAATGGCGCGATCCAGAACATCGCGACCCAAGGCGTGAACATGATCACTGGCGATCAGAAGAAATTCAGCTGGAGGTCGGTTGCCGCCGCCGGGCTCACGGCCGGCGTGACCAAGGGTTTGGGCGACATGCTCAACACCTCTGGTGGGGAGTCGAGCGACTTTTCGAAATTTGCCACCAGCACTGCGGAATCGATTACCAAGCAGTTGGTGATGAACGGCAAAGTCGACTGGCGTTCGATGGGCGTCAATCTCGTCATGACGCAGGTCGGTTCTGCAATCGGAGGCATCACAGGCACTACTGGCGTGCCCGGAGCGCTAGGCCAAGGACTCATCGGAGCGATCGGCGCCAGGTTGAACAAGCAAGATGCCTGGGCTGGCGCGATCGGCGGGGTGGTGGGCAGCGCCGTTGGTCAACTCGTTCCACGGGCGTTGGATGCGCTCGGAATAAACCCAAGAGGGCTGACGGATGCTGACAAGAACGAACCGGGGCTGAACGAGAACCGCTATCCGGTTGCAAATTATTCAAATTCATCGCCCGATCGTACTTTGGAAGGAAACATAACAGGCATCCTCGCTGGCGCCCTCAGCGGGGCAGTTGCACGATGGATGCATCGGGACGAGAATGTCGCCAGCGAGACTGCGAAGGGTGTGGGATCGTCGACATACGATGGAATTATCGCTGCCAGACGCGACTCGTGGGCAACAAATGTGGCTCCGATGCTTAACCGTGATGGGAACAGCACGTCGGGTCCATCGTCGTACCAAGTGGGCAGTGCAGAGTACAACCAGGCGGTACGCAATGGCGAGATCGAGCCGTCGACGGGGAGCCTTTTCCCGATGGACGCGAACGGCACCGAGCCGGGACTGAGCTACCTCGAAAAACTGCGTGCGGCTCCTCCACGCGAACCAATCTCGTTCATGCCTGACGACGGTTCGTATACGCCTGTCAATCATGCGCTGGCAAGTGATTTATCATTCTTAGACGCAATGAAAATGGATGATGCACCACAAATCATTCCTTTCGGCAATATGATGAGCAACAACTTGGCCGAGCAAATGCGGCCACCGCCGCAACACAGCATCGCGATAGAGGGTTACAGTGAGCATGAAATTGTTCGCCCTCCACGTGCTGGAGATTCGGATTTCTACTTCAATGCCGGCGATGCAAGTGATGCCGCATATGCGAAGATGTACGAAAAATTAGGCCCGGACGTCCGATATATTGAGGGCGGTCCACCTGTAGCTAGTCCTTTTAGCAACGCGCCAATTAATTCTAGCGAAGAAGTCAGAAAATTGTTGCGCGATCCGGAATTTGCAAATATTGGCATTCCACGCAGCAGCGGCTTGCCAGTTTACAGTAAAGCTATTAGTGAAAATGACTATTCGTTAAAGGGGGCGCGCACACTTGCAGATGATAAGAACGAGGCATATGGTCGTACTCAGGCAGACGAGATCAAGGCCGAGTTGGCTGAATATAGTAAGCGGACATCTGATGAGGCAAACCAGGCTGACTGGGGATGGGGCGATTCCAGGTCAGATCGAAATCCCTTGACCACTGTTGGAAGGGAAGTGGAAAAAAATAAATCTATTGTGGATAATCTATTTTCACGGGAGAAATGGTCTGGTGTCGCCGCTGTTGCCGCAGAATTTATCGGAGGTTACAGAAACCCTGAAGATTTAACTTTCGACGACTCTAGACCTAAATTCCAAGCCACGCCCCAGCAAAGAGAACAAGCTGGCGATATGGCCTTGTCCGCATTAGGGTTTTTCGGCAAGGAGTTGGATTTTACAATGATGACGTCGATGGTGCCGCGTGCGGTACGGCCTAGCGGATATTCATCTAGTGAGTATGGAAATATCCCGGCTCCTTATCCGGGAGAATCCACATTGCCTAGTATCGTCAAAGGTGAGTATTCCAGCCAGTTGTTGCAGAGTGACTTATATGCGGGTACGGTTAGCAAGCCAGAAACAGGCGTATTTGGCAGGAATTTTCTTAGTGCTGGAAATAGCGTATTGGCGGCGGAAAGCACTGTCGGAAGAGAAGTAGGCAGCGCATATATGTCGGAGTACTTCGGTGGCTCAACGCGAATGCAACGTTTTTCGGAATTAAACTATGGCGAGGTTCCAAAAGCTGTTTCAGTAAGCAATGGGGGTGCCGTTGAAAATCCGTCTTTTTCGGACAGAAGCTATGGCGAGCTTCCAAAAGCTGCTTCAGCAAACAATATGGATTTCGATGCGAATCCAAACGGGGGGTACGGGGCTCACGCGGAGATCGCAGCGCCGAAACTTTCTACTGGTGATGTCCTTCCAGGGGCAAATAGGGTGCCCCTGTCATTCGAGGACAGCGTGGTGGTGCGAGGAGATGCCTCTCGCGCTCAGATCGTACAAACAATCGGCGATGCGGCACAGCCGTCGATTGCAAGTATATTGCGACTCGACCCTAATGCGCGTATAGGGTTTAGAGGAAGTCTTGTTGATGGTTTGAAGAACGAGACGAAACTGGGGGTGAATGGCGAACGAGTCGCATTTGATGGCACCGTCGCCACGAAAAATGGTAAGCCCTACACCGGACCGCAAGGCTACGACGCCGACTTTTTCGTCGTTAGCGATGATTTGGCTGCTCAATTTTCCAAAAAGACTTTCTTCAAGGACGTAACTAAATTGGATGGGTCATTAAAGGGTACGTTCCAAGAGTTTGGGAACACCATGCAAAGAAACCCAATCCTGGGGGGCATGAAAACAGAACTTCCTTCGTTTAGGGTTTACACCACGGCTGAAATGGCGAAGAAATCGGGCTCTCAATATTACTTCTTGCAAGGTGGAAAATAATGGAAAAAATTTCTATGAAAAATATACTGGCTGAAGTAGAAGTATCAAGTTCCATCTCACTAGAAGATATGGCACGAAAACTGAGCGCGGTAATAGGTTGGACTACTTTTGAACGTGAGGATTCTGGACGTTTTGAAGAAGTTCCGGCGCTGGTTGCAAAGGACAATAATTCTGGTATGACGTTTGTTTTGTTTGGAATACCTGAAGGTGAAACTTGTGACGCCTACACTCTCGAGTGTTCTGCCGAAACCGAGCTGTCTATTCCGGAGTTCGGTAGGCGCTTACCGCGATTTATGAGCGATATTTTTATCGATAAGGATGTTAACGCAAGAGGATATTTTGACTATTCCGATGATTTGGCAAATGCTCTATCGGCCAACGGAATCAGTGCGACGAAATCGGCGCCATAAGCTGTTGTAGCGGGCACGGGGACAGCCAATCCACCCAAGTTAAGCCATTTCAGCAATTTTTCTGACTCATTGCCTTGTGCGGTTTGGGGCCTTGCTTGCGTGGTTTCGAGAGATTTTCCCGATGTCGATAGGTCCGTCCAGCGATCAAGCCAAGCACGCCCCGTAGCAGTGCTCCGATCTTCCGTCCGATCACGCTTCCAAGCAGCAGGATGGGCATCAACGGCTTGAGCGCGGTGTGGGCGTAGGCGTGGTTGATGCGTTTGTTCGCGGGCAATTCGGCGTCGGCATGGGCGGTCAGCGCAACCAAGGCCTGCAGATTGTCGCAGACGATTTTGGCGGCAACATCTTGGGCTACGGCTTGCTGGGTCAATCCTGTGACGTGTTCCAAATTGAGGCGATGCTTGAGCCGTTTGAATGTTTCCTCGATGCCCCAGCGCTGGTGGTAAAGCTCGCCGAAGCAATCAGCCGGGTAGAGCTTGTCGTCGAACAGGTTGGTCATCAGAACGCGCTGCGCGCCAGTCGGCGAGACGTTGCGCACCAGACGCACGCGCTGCGGCTTGCGCGGGCACTCATAGTCGATCGCGTCCTGCTTGTCTGGCGCGCGCAGTATGACGATCCGCTCGTTCGCGCTTGAGCGCATGAAATCGCGTACGCAGGCGAAGCCGCTGTCGTTGTCGACACGCATGCAGAACTTGATGGCGCGCTGGTTCAACACTGCCACCAGCCAGCGGCAGGGATAGCCGCGATCGAGCAGCAGCAAATCGTCCGGGGAAAGCCGGTCGAGATGTTCAAACAGAAACTGCCGTTCGCCGCGCTCGTGGACGCTGTGCAGGGAGGCGGCGAGCATCAGGTCGGGACCCGGCAGAAACAGGCCGAACAGGATTTGATCGGCAAGGGCGGCGCGTTTGACATGACTAGCGCGCAGACCGAAACGTAGCGTCGAGGCATCGGCTGCGACCAGGCGAAGACCGCGCCAGCGCGGCACTAACCGATCCTGCTCGGCGCGCGCGATCAGCCAGTCGTTGAGCCGGGGGATAGCCGTCAGCGACAGCTTGGCGCGTGCTTGAGAGAACGCCTGTTCGGACACCTCGTGGACCAACTGAGCTTGGTGACGCAAATGCGCGAAGAAGGTGTCCAACTCGGCTTGGATGCTCATGCGCATGCCCGTCAGCATGATGGCAACCAGCGTGGGCAACGGCAATTTGCGACAGCGTGAAAACGCAGTCGGATGATCGGAATGGCGTGCGTCGTTGAGAAATTCTGTCGAGCATAGTCGGGCGGCGAAGTCTTGAAACAAGGTGGTCAGAACGGACATGGCGAGCAGTGGAAGCAAAAATTCACACTGCCGGCCGCGCTTCCAAACTGATGTCAAGTGTTTTTATGCCTATATTAAATATAAATCATCTAATTGCACATTAAATGCTAACTTGGGTGGATTGCGGGGACAGCGGGCACGGGGGCAGTGCCAACAAACGTACACGAGCGGGGCAGTGAGGCAAGAAGGCCCTATGACGTTTCCGGTGAAACTTGACATCGGCTATGCTGTGAGTTTTTGCCGTCCCGGAATGCGGTCAAGGGCGGCGCGCGTTGTGCGCGTGCCGGCGTAGCGCACCCTTGACGGCATGTAGGGCGCATACGCTGGGCCATGGTCGTCGACGCGGCAGGCCGTGGCGATGACCATGGATAACAGGCGTGCCGGCGTATCCGGCTGGAGAAGGCAGTTTGAGTATTAGCATGGAAACCTTGTTCACCACCGCGCTGGGCTTGCAAGCTCCGTGGGAGGTGACTGAATTCAAGCTCGACACTGGGGCGCGACGGATCGATTTCGAAGTACGCTATCAAAGCGAGGAGATGGCCTGCCCCGTTTGCGAGACACCAGCACAGAAGATCCACAGCCGCATGCGGCGCAGCTGGCGACATCTCGATTTCTTCCAATATGAAGCTTGGGTGCACGCCGAAGTACCGCGCGTGCGCTGCCGCTCCTGCGGCAAGACCTCGCGCATTGAGGTGCCGTGGTCGCGACCTGGAAGTCATTTCACCTTGCTTTTCGAGGCGCTGGCCATGTCCTTGTGCCAGACGATGACGGTGGCCGAGACCGCCCGGCTGCTGCGTGTGACGGCGCATCGCCTGTGGCGCAGCGTCGGCCATTACGTCGCGGTGGCGCGCGGCAAGGATGACATGAGCGACGTGAAGCTCATCGGCATCGACGAGACCAGCCTTCGGCGCGGTCACCAGTATGTCACTGTTGTTCACGATCTGGACGCCAAGCGCCTGCTGTTCGCCACCGAAGGCCGCGGCCACGAGACGGTAGCCGCTTTTTCAAGGCCGATCTGATTGCCCATGGCGGGCAGGTGCAGGGAATCGCGCATGTCTGTATGGATATGAGCCAGGCCTACGTCAAGGGCGTCACCGAGCAATTGCCGCAGGCTCAGATCAGCTTCGACCGTTTCCACGTCATTGCCATGGCCAACGATGCCATGGACAAGGTCCGCAAGCTGGAAATGGCGGACCAGCCGCGTGTCGTTCGCAGCGCCTTGGGCACCGAACGCAAGACCGTCCGCGCATTGATGTGGGGAATGCGTCGCGACGCGCGTAGCTGGACGGCACGCCAGCGCGACACGATGTATCTCTTGCAGCGCTCCCGACTCAAGACTGCAAGGGCGTGGCGGCTGAAGGAAGCATTGCGGGACGCCTATCGGCAGGCCGTTACCGCCAACGACGCGGAGGTGGCGCAGTCAGCGCTGGAGAGTTGGATGTCGTGGGCTCGCCGGAGTCGGCTCGAGCCGTTCAAGAAGCTGGCGTTGACGCTGCGCGAGCGACTGCCGGGCGTCGTGCGCGGCATGCTCGACGGCCGCAGCAACGCCTATGTCGAAGCGATGAACGGCATGCTTCAGCAATCCAAGCGTGCAGCGCGCGGTTTCCGCAGCGCCGCCAATTTCATTGCCATCGCGTATCTGCGCATGTCCAAGCTGACTCATTTGCCTGTCAATCCCTTGCAGACAGCAGGAAAAAGGTCTGTTTCAATTAGGCGATACCGCGACGGTCGTCAAATTTCACCGAAAACGTCATAGAGCCATATTTCTACAGTAACAGACGTCATTCACACCCCGACATAGTGAGATGAATTAATATGAAACTTTTAAAACCGCTATCTGTACCTTGGATGATCAGTCCCTCAGTGCCAAGACTTACGCTTTTTTCTGAAGAAGATGGCAAGCAGTTGGTGAAATTTTGCGGTTTTTTTGGTTTTGAAGATCCTGGAACTACCGCAATGGATTCTATTATTGTAGATGATGGTTCATTGTTGGTTAATCCGAATGAAGTTTCTGCGAGATATCAATTGATTTCTCTGCAATTTGAAGGCGTTGGTTGGTTAAGGCGCTCTCCTCAATATTCTGACAGGGAAGTCATTCAAGAATCTGACTATGATTGGTCCTGTGTGGGCGGCTTGATTCGGGAGAATGAGGATGTGGGCGACTGGCTAATTCGCACTCAGCAGGAGTGGACGGATACGCGAACTTGTTCCAATCCGGGTGCTTACATCGTGGAAAATTCGGACTGGGATGTTGGTCTGGAGAAAACTATCTACAATTTAAAACATTTTCTAATTCTGGGGGATTCCGTTTTCATCGAGATTCTTGCCCAAGATTGCTCATGGTTATCAGAAGGCAACCTTTCAAGATAGGGAATAGGGCACCTCGTTATACACAACTTTTTCAACCTTTAAAATCAATGGGTTAGGAAAACACCTCGTTCCATACCGATCGTTAGAGTACGTAGCATACCGGAATTTCCCACGGTTTTTTTTCCTGAAAATGCTCAATATTTAGGCAGTTTTTGGCCGGAGTGCTGATTTCGGCCTGTGGCCGGATACTTGTGTATAACGGGGTGGGAATAGGGAGCACGGCTAACAGTCTGTCGGACTATCGTCTCTGTGGGGACTCGTGGGATCATGTACTAGTAGCCAGGACGCCCGAAGAGCGCATCTTCATCAAGACACAGGCAGAATGCAATTGCCGCCAACGGAAATTCATGGAGCGGTGAAACATATCGGGTGGGAATCTTTAAGTGAGAGGCGGTAATATTATGAGAGACGATTTGAACTGGGACTCTTATTGGGGAAGTATCGATTCATCGGTTATTGATGAGTGGGAAAAAAAATTGGCGTAAAATTTCCTCCTGATTATAAAAAGATTGTTGAAAAATATAATGGGGCTTATGTACTCGATACAGAGGCATATGAGTTCTATAGTAATTTCTCACAAGCACATGCCACTCATGACTTAGGTTTAATGCATGCGTTAGGCGGAGAGGTTGATTCTGCAACCGAAACGATGGAGTGGTCATTAGAAAATAAGCCTTTTGGGTTTCCTAGTGAACTTGTGTCGTTCGCGCGGGATGGACGAGGTAACCTGCTTTGTTTTGACTATCGCGATAGCAAATATGATTCCGAGCCAAAAATCGTTTTGTGGCATATTGATGGGCAACCAGGATCAGGGAGGGAGTTATCCTATATTGCGCCAACTTTCAATAAATTTTTAGGGATGGTTATCAAAGAATAGTTATTTGCGAGTAACCGTTCCCACCCCAATGCTCCCGAGTTAAGGGATTTCCTCGAAAATATGCTGAAAATGCGATAAATGGCTTGACATTTAGATTATAAATTGCGTGGCAAGTGAATTTCTTCTCACTGGCTACCATGTCCCATACTTGTCAAGACTCGCGTGGTTATATACGCATTGCGGAAAACATCGGTTTTTCGGCTCCATCTGTTTTGAGTGGAAATGGACCGCCAGCGCGGTAAGTGGTAGAACGCACCGGCGCGCCGGATGGCATGGGATTCGGTGGCATGTTCTTTATGTGGACATGCGCGAGCGGGCGGTCGAATTGATCGATTGGTACCGGGCACGCTGGGAGATCGAGATCTATTTCCACGTGTTGAAAAACGGCTGCGAGGTGGAATCACTGCAACTGGGCGCGATCGACAGGATCGAACGTGCGCTGGCATTGTTCATGGTGGTCGCTTGGCGCGTCACCCACTAAGGCGAAAGGGGCGAACCTGCCCTGACCTTGATGCCGCTTTGTTCTTCGACCCGGATGAAATTCATGACGCGCATCTGCTGGCGAAAAAGAAAATGCCGGCCAAGGCACCGACATTAAATCAAGTTGTGCCCCTGATCGCGCAGATTGGCGGCTTCTTGGCACGCAAGAGCGACGGCGAGCCTGGCGCGACGACCATTTGGCGTGGACTCGACAAGATGATGACTGCCGCTCAGATCCTACGTGCGCTCAGGGGAGAGTTCGACTGAGTTGTGTTACGACATGGCCTGGAATGGCTCCGGCCAATAGCTGGCATTTTGGGGTACCATCCTGTTTATCAAAAAGCATTGACGCGCGCCGGTTGATCGCAACGTTAGGCACCACTACCGCGCACCCCTGTGCGTCGTCCTATGAGCAACCGATAGGGGATTTGCAATATGGAAATTCAGTGCGATTGCGGGAAATTTTGTGCCAAACTCAAAGCCTTCCCGAACGGTACGCCTGGCCGTTTAGTCTGCTACTGCGATGACTGTCAGAAGTACTTGCATCACCTAAAGCGCGACGATCTGCTTGATGCCAACGGTGGCACAGAAGTTATCCCTGCATATCCTGCTGACGTCGAGTTCCTTCGAGGCCAGGAGCATCTAAAGTGCACACGCCTGTCGCCAAGGGGGACTTTTCGCTTCTCTACGACATGCTGCAACACACCCATTGCCAACACACGGCCTGGCGCACCGTGGGCAGGCTTCTTACGCTGCGTGTACACGGCTCGGGGCAGCGCACAGAAACTAGACGAATTGCTGGGGCCCGTTCGCAGCCGCATAATGGGTCGATACGCACAGGGAACTCCGCCAGTTGGTACGCCCAGCAAGTTCGACTTGAGAGCCTTCCTCACAGTAATGCCGTTCATGTTAAAGGGCAAGTTGCTCGGAAAGTCCAATTCTTCCCCGTTTTTTTCCGCAGATGGCCGTACACCTATCGTGGCTCCCCAAGTACTGAGCGAGACGCGGTGATGCCAGCGATAGGCTGCGCAAGTCTCGCTCCAGGTATCGCATGCTTCCGGAATGCTGGCCGTCGGGTCGGCCGCAAGTCGTTCCATCAGTTTCTTCGCTTTCTTGTCAAGGCTGGCGTCTCCAAGGTCGCGTGCCCCCAATTCCTGCTCAGTCCACTGCTGTGTTACCTTCACCACGCGTTTACAAGCCCTGATCGTAAGTCACTGAAAGTAAACAGATTCTTGCGGCGTGCGCGGACTTGTGTATAACGCTATGGCGTAGGGTCTGCCCTCGGTTAAGAAACGAAAAGTTTCAAATCAGAGGTCAGACCCCGGTGAACGGTGCATTATTGTTCGAGCACTTTACGAATGCGCGCCGCGCTGCGGTCGACGATGTAGAGCACCCCCGCCGCATCGACCGCCACGCCGCGCGGTTCGGAAAACGTTGCCACGTCCCCCGTACCGTCCACGCCGGGGATATACGGTGCCGTGGTCGGATAGCTGCCCGCCACCGTGCCCACCCAGCCCGCCGGGGTGACAATCCGGATCTTGCCCGCCGTTTCGGCAACGTAAAGGTTGTTGTCCTTGTCGATGGCCAGCCCGCTCGGCTGGTTGAGCGTCACGTCGGCGCCGCGGCCGTCGGTGAGCACCGGTGTGCCCAGGCGCCCGACGATGGTCGCAACCACACCCTCTGGTGTCAGCTTGTGGATCATCCCTAACTGCCTATCGCTGAAATAGACGGTCCCGGCCTTGTCGACCGCAATGCCCCACGGGTCGCCAAAGCTCGCCTGCAGGGCCGGGCCGTCGAGGTAGCCCCGCACGCCATTGCCGGCAATCGTGGTGACGACGCCGGCGGGAGTGATCTTGCGAATGCGCAGGTTGAGCGTGTCGGCCACGTAGACATTGCCGCTCGCGTCCACCGTAATGCCGAGCGGCGTGTTGAAGCGCGCCTGACTCCCCGTGCCATCGGCAAAACCCGCTTCGGGGGCGCCGGCCAGGGTGGTGATCACGCCATCCTTGCTGATCTTGCGGACGGTGTGGGAGCCGAGCGTATAAAAATTGCCCTGCTGGTCACGGGTGATCGCTTCGACACTGCCCAGCACCCGGTCGGCATCGGTCGGTTCCTGCCCTGGCGTGATGCCAACGAAGGTGCTGACGGCGCCAGCCGGCGTGACTTTGGCGATGCGGCTGTGCAGATAGTCTGCCACGTACACGTTGCCGCTCTCGTCGAGCGTCAGTCCTGATGGAAAATAGAATACCGCAGGCAGGCCGATCGGCACTCGGGTGGGATTGTTGGTGCCTGCCAAGGTGCTTACCAGCGCCAGATGGTCGGCACAGCTCACCTTGATGTTGGTGACGGACGCGCTGGCAATCGATCCTGTGCCGTTGGTCGCCGTGCAGCGCTGGGTGAAGCGGGGCGGCTGGACCGCGATGCGTACATCGTAGCTGGCGCCCGAGGCCAGTGCGGCGGGCATGGTGAAGGTGGTGGCCGCTGCCGGCAGGGTCAGGCTGTCGCTGCCGTTGGCTAATACCATGCCGCCGCTTTTCATGCCGCTGAAGGTGCCGCCGACGTGGAAGGTGGGGGCGGGCGGTTGCACGGGCGTGCCGGTATCGGTCTTGCCGCCGTCGCTGCCGCCGCCCCCGCCGCATGCGGTCAGGACGGCCAGCGCGATCAGGGAAACGCCGAAGATGGTGCGCCTAGCATCATTGAACATATTGCCTCCAGGAAGAATTAATATGCTCATACTATTGCATTTTCCTCATTGCGTCTTCGCGCTCTCCATCCGCGCTGGCCGCCGGATGGAGAGCGCGCGTGGTGGCGACCATGTTGTGGCAAAACCCGGCAAGAGAATGCTAGCGGTTGATCTGCATGCGCCGGCCGATGGCAACCACCACAATCACGGCCAGGGCGAAGCCAATATTGCCCATCTCCAGCGGCTCGCCCAGCAGCACCCAGGCACCGGCCAAGGTCATGAACGGTTGCAGCAGCTGCACCTGCCCCACCCGGGCGATGCCGCCGCGCGCCATACCGCGGTACCAGAAGAAAAAGCCGATGAACATCGAGAATACCGATACGTAGGCAAATCCGATCCATGCCCGTGCGCCTGCTCCGGCCATCCGGTCCAGATGCGGCAGCGCCAGCCACACCACCAGTGGCAGCACCAGCGGCACCGACAATACCAGCGCCCAACTGATCACTTGCCGCCCGCCCATGCTGCGCGATAATTTCCCACCTTCGGCATAGCCCACCGCCGCGGCTGCCACGGCGCCGAACATCAGCAAGTCGGCCTGATGAAAGCTGCCGCCGCTCTGGCGCAAGGCGAAGCCGATGACGATAGCCGAGCCCATCAGCGCGGTCAGCCAGAATCCCAAGGAGGGCTTTTCGTTGCCACGCAGCGCGGAGACGAGGGCGGTGGCCAGCGGTAAAATGCCAACCAGTACCGCGCCGTGCGACGCCGGCAAGCTGCGCAAGGCAATCGATGTCAGCCACGGAAAGCCGATCACGCAGCCAAGCGACACCATCGCCAGCGGCCCCAGTGCCGACCTTGGCGGCAGCGGCGCGCGTTTCCACAGCAGCCAGATGCCGGCCAGCAGCGCCGCCACCAAGGCCCGCCCCAAGGCTACAACCACCGGTTCCAGCCCGGCCACCGCCATCCGCGTGAACGGCAAGGTCAGGCTGAACATGGCCACCCCAACCAGCCCCAGCAGCATCCCCGCGCTCTCGTCGGACATGCCCGGCCGCACCGCACTCGTCAATCCATTCGTCACGATCGTCGTCATGGTTCAAGGCCCTTGCAGGATGTGGCGGAACAGCTCGGCGTCGACATTTCCCCCGGTCAGCGGCAGGCCGATTTTCTTGCCACGAATTAAGGCGCTGTCCTTGATCTGCATG
Organism: Massilia antarctica; assembly: GCF_015689335.1. Taxonomy (GTDB): domain Bacteria; phylum Pseudomonadota; class Gammaproteobacteria; order Burkholderiales; family Burkholderiaceae_D; genus Telluria_A; species Telluria_A antarctica. Next base: position 4,009,044 of record NZ_CP065053.1, read on the forward strand.
GCCGCCGCCAGCGCCGCCGCGCCAGCGCCCTCGGCCAGGTTGTGGGTGCAGCGGTAGTACAGGCGCATGGCGCGCGCCACTTCGTCGTCGGTCACGGCCAGTACGTCGTCGGCGCATTCGAGCACGGCCACCAGCGAGGCGGCATCGGCCACGCGGCACGCCAGACCATCGGCCACCACGGTGCTGACCGCCGCTTCGATGCTGCGCCCGGCCCGAAACGACAGCTGGTACGCCGGCGCATGGGCCGACACCACGCCAATAATCCGGGTTTTCACGCCCAGCGCATGGCGCGCCGCGATCGCGCCACAGATGCCCGAGCCCTGGCCGATCGGCACCAGCACCAGGTCCAGGTCGGGCTGGGCGCGGAACAGTTCGAGCCAGCCGCTGGCCACGCCGGCTACCAGATCCTCGTGATACGAGGGCACCAGGTGCAGTCCTTCGTCGCGCACAAGTGCCAGCGCATGCTCGCGGCTTTCCTGGAAGTCGTTGCCATGTTCGATGACCCGCGCGCCCAGTCCGCGCATGCAGGCATTCTTTTCCACGCTGTTCCCGTGCGGGACAACCACCGTCACCTGCAGCCCTTCGCGCGCGCCGCTGAAGGCGATCGCCTGGCCGTGATTGCCACGGGTCGGGGCGATGATGCCGCGCACCTCGGGGGCGCGCCGTACCAGCGCATCGAGGTAGACCACGGCGCCGCGCGCCTTGAAGGTGCCAAGCGGCGTGTGGTTCTCATGCTTGACCCAGACTTCGGTGCCGACCGCCTCGTTCAACAGTGGCCACGAATACTGCGGCGTGGGCGGCATAGCGCGATAGACCAGGGCGGCGGCGGCATCAAGTTCGGCGAGGTTAGGCAGGTACATGGCGCTCTTTCGAATAGGGTGGAAAGGGAAGATCGATGGGTGTATCCTAGACGAGAAAACCAGTACAGTACCAATACACTTAACCAGATAATTACGCATACTGTGACGGTGCCATGACCAATACAAGCAATCCCGCCATCGGCCTGCTCACGCGCGGCTCCGGCGAAACCTTGATCGACCAGATCGTGCGCTCGGTGTCCAGCCGTATCGACGATAAGCTCTTGCGCAGCGGCGCGCGCATGCCGTCGATCCGCCAGTTCGCCGCCACCCACGGGGTGTCGTGCTTCACGGTGGTGGCCAGCTACGACAAGCTGGTGGCCAAGGGCTATGTGGAGTCGCGCCGCGGCGCCGGCTTTTTCGTGCGCGAGCGCTCGCCGCTGAACGCCGGTGAACGCTCCATGCCCGATTCGCCCCCGGCGCCGCTGGAAACCAAGCCGCTTGACGTGGTCTGGCTGATCCGGAACATGTTCCGCCCGGCGCCGTCGCAGCGGGTGCCCGGTTCCGGCGTGCTGCCGCCCGAATGGCTTGACGGTCCCATGATCGCCAACGCCCTGCGCGCGGTCAGCCGCCAGAGCGGGGCGCTGCTGGTCAATTACGGCGTGCCGCAGGGCTTCCTGCCGCTGCGCCAGCAGCTCCAGCTGAAATTGGCCGAACTCGAAATCGACGCCGCCCCCGAGCAGTTTGTCACCACCGTCGGCGTGACCCAGGCGCTGGACTTGGTCGCGCGCGAGTTTACCCGCCCGGGCGACACCATTTTCGTCGACGATCCGGCCTGGTTCCTGATGTTCGGCGCCTTCGCCGCGATGGGTTTGAAAGTGGTCGGCATTCCGCGCGTGGCGGACGGCCCCGATATCGCCCGCCTGGCTGCCATGGCTGCACTGCACAAGCCCAAGCTGTACGTGATCAATTCGGTGCTGCACAATCCCACCTCCACCTCGCTGTCGGCGGCCAAGGCGTTCCAGGTGCTGCGCCTGGCCGAGGAACACGGCTTTACCATCGTCGAAGACGATATCTACTGCGACCTGCATCCCGGCAGCGCGGTGCAGCCGGCCACGCGCCTGGCGGCCCTCGACCAGCTGAAACGGGTGATTTACCTGGGCGGCTTTTCCAAGTCGCTGGCGGCCAACCTGCGGGTCGGCTTCATCGCCACCTCGCCGGAATGGGCCCAGCGCCTGTGCGACCGCAAGATGCTGGCCACCCTCACCACCAGCGACATTGGCGAGCGCGTGGTGTATAAGGTGCTCTCGGAAGGCGTGTACCGCAAGCACGCCGACCGCCTGCGCGCCCGGCTCGATGCGCTGCGCGCACGCACGGTGCGCCAGATGGAAAAAGTCGGCTTGAAGGTGGACGTGGCGCCGCCGGCCGGCATGTTCGTCTGGGTCGACACTGGCATCGATACCATCGCCCTGGCCGAACGCGCCATGGCCGCCGGCTTGCTGCTGGCCCCCGGCGCCCTGTTTTCGCCCAGCCAGCTGCCCTCGACCCGGATGCGCATGAACGTGGCGACCTCCCAGGAGCCCGGGGTCTGGGAATTCCTGGCCCGGGAACTGGGGCGCTGAGCTCGCGGGCCTTGAAATCGTCCGGAACACCCCCATTTCTCTCAAATCCGTTCAACCCGTCATACACGAGGACTAAAAATGGCTGTCGCCGAAAAAGAAACCCTTGGTTTTCAAGCAGAAGTAAAACAGTTACTGCAACTGATGATCCACTCCCTGTATTCGAACAAGGAGATCTTCCTGCGCGAGCTCATTTCGAACGCGTCCGACGCGGCCGACAAGCTGCGTTTCGAGGCGATCAATAACGACGCTTTGTACGGCAACGACCACGAACTGAAAATCCGCGTCGCCTTCAACAAGGAAGCGCGCACGGTCACCATTTCCGACAACGGCATCGGCATGAGCCGCGAAGAAGTCATTTCGCACCTGGGCACTATCGCCAAGTCGGGCACCAAGGAATTCTTCGGCAAGCTCTCCGGCGACCAGCAGGCCGACGCGGCCCTGATCGGCCAGTTCGGCGTGGGCTTTTACTCGGGCTTCATCGTGGCCGACAAGATCACGGTCGAAACCCGCCGCGCCGGCGCCGACGCCTCCGAAGGCGTGCGCTGGGAGTCGGCGGGCGAGGGCGATTACAGCGTCGAAGCGATCGAGAAAACCGCGCGCGGCACCGATATCATCCTGCACCTGCGCGAAGGCGAGGACGAGCTGCTGTCGAGCTGGAAGCTGAAATCGATCATCCGCAAATACTCGGACCATATTTCGCTGCCGATCGTGATGCAAAAAGACGAGTGGGACGCCGAGAAAAGCGAAACGGTGCTCAAGGATGAGTTAGAGACCGTCAACCAGGCCAGCGCCCTGTGGGCCCGCAACAAGGCTGACATCACGCCAGAGCAGTACGAGGAATTCTACAAGCACGTCTCGCACGACTTCCAGTCGCCGCTGACGCACACCCACAACCGGGTCGAGGGCCGCAGCGAGTACACGCAGCTGCTGTACGTGCCGAGCCACGCGCCGTTCGACCTGTGGGACCGCAACAAGCGCGGCGGCATCAAGCTGTACGTCAAGCGCGTGTTCATCATGGACGATGCGGAGCAGCTCATGCCGGCCTACCTGCGCTTCATCAAGGGCGTGATCGACTCGAACGACCTGCCGCTGAACGTCTCGCGCGAGATCTTGCAGGAGTCGCGCGACGTGAAGGTGATCCGCGAAGGCTCGACCAAGCGCGTGCTGGGCATGCTGGAAGAACTGGCCAACGCCGAGGAGCAGGAAAAGAAGGACAAGTACACGACCTTCTGGACCGAATTCGGCCAGGTGCTCAAGGAAGGCATTGGCGAGGACGCCGGCAACAAGGACCGCATCGCCAAGCTGCTGCGCTTTGCCTCCACCGCCAACGATAACGCCGACCAGAATACCTCGCTGGCCGACTACATCGCGCGCATGAAAGAAGGCCAGGAAAAGATTTACTACGTGGCCGGCGACAGCTACACCGCTGCCAAGAACAGCCCGCACCTCGAAATCTTCCGCAAGAAGGGCGTGGAAGTGCTGTTGATGACGGACCGCGTCGATGAATGGATGCTGTCGTTCCTGACCGAGTTCGAAGGCAAAGAGCTGGTGTCGGTGGCCAAGGGCGGCCTCGATCTGGGCGGGCTGGAAGACGAAGCCGAGAAGAAGGAACACGAAGAGACCGAGACCTCGTACAAGGAACTGGTCGAGCGCATGAAGGCAGCGCTGGGCGAGAAGGCCAAGGACGTGCGCGTGACGTTCCGCCTGACCGATTCGCCAGCCTGCCTGGTGGCCGACGAGAACGAGCTGTCGGGGAATCTGCTGCGCATGTTGAAGGCGGCGGGGCAGAGTGCGCCGGAATCGAAGCCGATTTTGGAGATCAACCCGAATCACCCGCTGGTGACGCGTTTGAAGAACGAAGACGCGGCCAGCACCCAGTTCGGCGACTGGGCGCACATCTTGTTCGATCAGGCTTTGCTGGCTGAAGGCGGTTCGCTGAGCGATCCGGCTACATTCGTGAAGCGCTTGAATGAGATGCTGCTGGCTGGGACGAAGTAACCTTCGTTAGTCCCCCGTCGTTCCCGCCTCTCCAGGAACTAGTCTTTGCCGCTAAGTTGAGCAGCTTTGCGACTACAAACCTCGAAACCGTCGCTCCCGCGCAGGCGGGAGCCCATAGCACCGTCGATATACGAATGTGCTATGGATTCCCGCCTGCGCGGGAAGTCATTTCTGCCAATGGCAGGAATGACGGAGCTTAGGTTAGCGCCATTTGGAAGCGCCCTTGCACTTTGCACAGTTCCCAGAGATTTGAGGAGTTTCATAGAAACTGGGACCTGCGCGGGAAGTCGTTTCTGCCAATGGCAGGAACGACGGTTTCTAAGTTCGTAGTTCAAATAAGGCGGGATTTCAGGCCGGCACCTGCCTGCACAACTCCCCCAGCAGCTTTTCCCCCTCCGGCCAATCGCCGTACCCGCTATCCCCATTGATATGCCCCGCGTCGCCAATCTCGACAAAGCGGCTGCCCCACGCCTGGGCAAACGCGCGCGCGCGTTCGATTGATACATACGGGTCGTTGGCGCTGGCCACCACAATGCTTGGAAACGGCAGCTTGTGCAGCTGCATCGGCGCAAACCCCACCGCTTCGGAAGGAAACGAGGCGGCTTCCGCATCGGCCGGCGCCACCAGGAACGCGCCGCTGATACTGAGCGCCGACTCCGAGCGCGCCCAATGCGCCACCAGAGCGCACGACAAACTGTGCGCCACCAGGATCGGCGGCCCTTCGCTCATGGCGATCGCGGCATCGAGTTCATCGACCCATTCGTGGCGCTCGGGGTTATTCCAGTCGCGGTGCGCGACACGCTTCCATGCCGGGTTGCGCTTTTCCCAGTGCGTTTGCCAGTGCGACGGGCCCGAGTTCCAGATCCCCGCCAATGTCAGTACATCGCAATCCATTACCCCTCCGTCGTGAACGATTCGATCTGCGATTGTACGACTAAAGGCTGCACCGCTTGTGCATACCGCCTCCGGTCCCGGTCCGTCAGAAAGTGAGGGTCAGCGTTCCATGGAATGGCACGGCCATCCAGCGCGTGGTCAGTTCCAGCGCGCCCTGGTACAGCAGGCGCTCGGCATCGATGCCGGCCAGGTCGAAGGGCGCTCGCTCGCGCCCCAGACAAGCCACGCGCACCGCTTCGGCGAAATCGGCATCGTCGAACTGGCCGCTCCAGAGCTGGCTCTGGAGCGCTTCGACTACCGCTTCGACCTGGATCGCCTCGGTTTCGACTTGCTTGCCGGCCGGGTCGTGCGCCATCTCCATGGCGAAGCTGGCTTCGGCACCGCGCGCCACCAGGCCGGTGAAGCCGTTGCGCAGGCCGAGCGTCGACTCCACCACATAGTGGACCAGATCATGCGGCAAGATGCCCTGGCGCGGCATCGCAGTCTGGGTACTGCTGCCGTCGTCGCGCACGTAGCGCAGCCGGTCGAGTTTGTCGGATTTGCCGAGTTTTTCTGCAATCAGTTGCATCGCTGGAGGCTCAAGTCGTAGCTGCCCCGGGAAGGGGCAGTCAAGTTAAAGATTGTGACTTTAGCATGATGACGCAGTCGATTGCTTGCAGCGGCAGCATAATTCGCACGTGTCGCCAGGGGCCGCCGCAAGCATGCGCTACCGGCGCGCCAGCCCGCTTACTGCGCGCCCTTGCTCACCTTGATCCAGTTCAGGTTCCAGCCACCCTGTCTGGCGTAGACGCCGAACGAGTGGCTGCCGGCATTGAGCGTCACGGTTTTCTTGACCGACGCCCAGCTTTGCCAGCCGCCCGTGGCGGGAATTGCCACTGTCGCATAGGTGGGCTTGCCGCCGGCTACCTCGAAACTGAGCTCGCCCCCGCCCACGCTGGCGACCCGGAATTCGATGGTGTAGGTGCCGCTTTCGGGAATCGTCACCGGGGCGTTGGTGTACGACATCCAGTCGCCTGTGTCGATATGGCTGGCGTTCTTGCCGCCGCCGGCGTCGCTGGTCTGTTCGGTTTCCACGCCGCTCATGGCGGCATAATCCTCGCCCTGGATCAGCGCGATCTGCCCGCCCGAGCCGGCCGCGGCGATGCTGATCCAGTTCAGGTTAAAGCCGCCGGCCTTGGCCGCGATGCCGATCGACTGCTTGCCCGCGGGCAGTTGCACGTCGTGCGAGATGGTGTTCCAGGTCTGCCAGCCGCCGGTGGCCCCCACCGCCATGGTGCCGAATACCGGGCTGCCCCCGGAGCGCTCCAGGCTGATGCTGCCGCCGCCACTCTGGCTGGCCACGCGGTAAGACACCGTGTACAGGCCGGCCGATGGCACGTCGACCGTGTAATTCATCCAGTCGCCGCTATCGATGTAGCCGACGTTCTGGCCGCCACCGGCGTCGCTGGTGGTTTCGAGCTGCACGCCGCTCATCTGGCAGTAGGCCTCGGCCTGGATGGTGGCCGGTACCGTGGCCGTGGTGCAGCCCACGTCGGGTGTCGATGGCCAGTTGCGCACCGTGTCGCGGGCTTGCTTGCCCGATTCGGTCAGGTCCCAGTTGGCCCAGCCGCCGGTGGCGCTGGCGCCGGGAACCAGGCTGGCCGATCCCTCCTTGGCGTCGTCCAGCGCCCAGTTGGCGTTGCTGATGTTGTGCTTCTTCATGAAGTCGATCCAGGCATTGGTTTCTGGATAGTTCACGCCGCCGTTGCCGTCGGCGTTGACCGAACCCCATTCGGTCACGAACAAGGCCAGGCCGTTGTTCATGGCAGTGCTGGCCTTGTCGCGCAGGTACTGGGTGTGGGTGCCGGCGTAGAAGTGCAGGGTGTAGGCGATGTTGCTGTAGCCGCTGATCGGGTTGCGCGAGGCGATGTCGGCATCCTGCGACCAGTGCGGCGAGCCGACGATGATCAGGTTGTCCGGGTCGATCGCGCGGATCGCTCCGATCACTGCCTGCGCATACGGGCGCACGTTGGCGTCCCAGGTGACGTCGTCCTTCGGTTCGTTGTAAATCTCGTAGATGACGTGCTTGTTGTTGCCGTAAGTGCGCGCCATTTCTTGGAAAAAGGCGATCGCTTCGTTCTGGTAGCGGTGAGCGTAGTGCGAGTGCCAGTCGATGATGACGTACATGTCCTTGGCGATGGCGGCGTCGACCACGGCCTTGACCCGCGCCTTGTTGGCTTCCCGGAATTCGAGGTAGCCGCCTTTTTCGTCCACGCCCATGGCGGCGCGCACCACCTTGACTTTCCAGTCATCCTTGAGCCAGCCGACCACGCCGGCGTTGTAGAAGCGCGCGCCGGGCCAGTCGGTGTTGGACCAGTACAGGCTGCTGCCGCTGATGCTGCCCGGTTTGCCGCCGATTAGCACTTGGTTGCCGCTGACCGAGAGGGCCGGCACGTCGGCCAGCGCGGCGCCGCCGCACAGCGACAACGCCAGGGCGATCAGGGTGGTGCGGAAGGTCGGACGGGATGCTGCTGCATTGCTCGGGGTGATGCTCATCGCTAGTGTCTCCTGGGTGGATGTCGGTAAGCGAGGGGCGACGCGCCAGTGGCGGGATCGGGCTTGCTGCCATCTCGGTGCTGCGTGTGGCGCGCGATGGCGCCGCTGGTTCCCGAATATGTGTGAAATCGTTTTCAGGTAACTGTGTAGCATTTGACATCACGCTCATTGCGAAGTCAATGGAAACCTTTCCGTTCTGCGGCGTGGAAGAAACACTGACTTACTGCAAGTATTGGGAACAGTCGCTGCTTACAGGGCCGTGCGCAGGGAAAACAGTTCGGGAAACAGCACCACGTCGAGCATCTTGCGCAGGTAGCTCACGCCGGCCGTGCCGCCGGTGCCGGTCTTGAAGCCGATGATGCGTTCGACCGTCGTCACGTGGCGGAAGCGCCAGAAGCGGAACGCCGTCTCCAGGTCGACCAGCTTCTCGGCCAGTTCATACAGGGCCCAGTGCTGCGACGGTTCCTGGTACACCGCCAGCCACGCCGCCTTGACCGATTCGTCGGCCCCCGTTGGCAGGGTCCAGTCGGCGTTCAGGCGTTCGGGCGCGATGGCAAAGCCGCTGCGGCCCAGCAGCATGACCGCTTCGTCGTACACCGACGGCGCGTGCAGTTCGCGCTCGAGCACCGCGTGGGCCGCTGGCGCCGCCTCATGCACGCCCAGCAGGGCGGCGTTCTTGTTCCCGAGCAGGAATTCGAGTTCGCGGTACTGGTGCGACTGAAAGCCCGAGGACGCGCCGAGATACGGGCGGATGGCCGTGTATTCGGGCGGCGTCATGGTGGCCAGCACGTCCCAGGCGTGTACCAGCTGGTCCATGATGCGCGCCACCCGCGCCAGCATCTTGAAGGCGGGCGCCAGTTCGCCGGCGCGCAGGTTCACGCGCACGGCCTGCAGTTCGTGCAGCATCAGCTTGAGCCACAGTTCGCTGGTCTGGTGCTGCACGATGAACAGCATTTCATTGTGGTTGGGCGAGCGCGGATGCTGGGCGTTGAGGATCTGGTCGAGTCCCAGGTAATCGCCATAGCTCATCGCTTCGCTGAAATCCATCTTGGCGCCGTGCCATTGGGCCGGGCATTTTGCTTCATCGGACATGATTGCGCTTTCAGGTAACTGCGTCAGGTATTGGGTCAGGTAACCGCGCCGCGGCTGGCGGCGATATCGTAGGCTTGGTCGTCGAGGATCTGGCGCAGGATCTCGACCGCATCCCATACGTCGGCGAAGCTGGTGTACAGCGGCGTGAAACCGAAACGCATGATGGCCGGCTCGCGGTAGTCGCCGATCACGCCGCGCGCGATCAGCGCTTGCATCACCGCGTAGCCGTGCGGGTGAGTGAAGCTGACCTGGCTGCCGCGCCGCGCGTGCTCGCGCGGGGTGGCAAGACCGAGCGGATGGCTGGCGCAGCGCTCTTCCACCAGCGCGATGAATGCGTCCGTCAGGGCCAGCGACTTGGCGCGGATGGCTTGCATGTCGGTCTGCTCGAACACGTCCAGCCCGCATTCGACCAGGGCGAGCGAGACGATCGGCTGGGTGCCGCACAGGGCGCGCCCGATGCCGGCAGTCGGCTTGAATTCGGGCGCCATGGCGAAGGGATTGGCATGACCCCACCAGCCCGACAGCGGCTGGGTGAAGGCTTGCTGGTGGCGTTCCGGCACCCAGATGAAGGCCGGGGCGCCCGGGCCGCCGTTGAGGTATTTGTAGGTGCAGCCGACGGCCAGGTCGGCGCCGTCGCGCTGCAGGTCGACGGGCACGGCGCCGGCCGAGTGGGCCAGGTCCCACAGGATCAGCGCGCCTTGTTCGTGGGCATGGCCGCTCATGGCGGCCATGTCGTGCTGGTAGCCGGTGCGGTAGTTGACGTGGGTGAGCATGACGACTGCGCAGTCGGCGCCGATGGCTGCGGGCAGCTCCTCGCTTGAGTCGACCAGGCGCAGCTGGTAGCCGCGGTCGAGCCAGCTGGTCAGGCCCTCGGCCATATACAGGTCGGTGGGGAAGTTGCCGCGCTCGGTGACGATGACTTTGCGCGCGGGTGCGCCCGCTTGCATGTGCAGGGCGGCGGCGAGGGCCTTGAACAGGTTGAGCGAGGTGGTGTCGTTGACGACGACTTCGCCGGCGTGCGCGCCGATCAGCGGGGCCAGGCGGTCGCCCAAGCGCTTGGGCAGGTCGAACCACCCGGCCGTGTTCCAGCTGCGGATCAGGTCCTGGCCCCATTCGCGCGCGATGACGTCCTGGGCGCGGGCGAGCGCGGCGCGCGGGCGGGCGCCCAGCGAGTTGCCGTCGAGGTAGATCACGCCCTCGGGCAGGTCGAAATGCTGGCGCAAGGGGGCCAGGGCGTCGCTCGTGTCGAGGGCAAGGCAGTCGTTACGGTTCATCGTTCACCTTAAAAATACTTTAGGCTTCATCTAATTTGAGCCAATGCGGGAGTGTAGCAAGAAAATTAAGGGGGGAGGAGGGGGGGCTGTCACTGTTGCCAGTTTCCAGCCTCGTCGTTCCCGCGCCAAGGCGGCACTCGGCGGGAACCCAAGTCAGTAGATAAGCCAGTCACTACAGCACGAACTTGGGTTCCCGCCTTCGCGGGAACGACGAAGGTGGCGGCGGGAACGACGAAGGGGGCGGCGGGACCGACGGGGGGCAACACGGCGGCGACGACGGGTGCAGCGACAAATCGGGCGGCCCCAGCAGGCGGCGCACGGCCGGCGGCTAAAATATGTTCAAATCCCCCTCAAGTTCCCCGTCCACTCGCCGTAAAAGACTCAGACACGCGGGACTTTAAAAATATTTTCAAATTATTTTAAAAAAACCCTCAAGTTCTCCACAAGTTTGACGTAACCGGTACAAGACGACAGAAAAACCACGTCGACGGGTCAGTTACACCGCGTCCCACAATTCACTTTTCCGCCCTGGTTTCATAGGGGCGCGACCATGATCCGGCAGGGTTCGTAGGACGAACACCTACGGACTCGCCTCATCTGTACCTCACCCAAAATACAGGCGCGCGCCTATTCTCGTATTGTTGCTGTACAGTCAGAATCTATCTCACTGGCAATACGAACACAGCGCCAGATTTCAACGGATTGAAGGAGACGGAAAATGACTGCGAACGACATGATGGCTGAAATTCGTGATGCGAACCTGAGCTACCTGATGCTCGCCCAGCAGATGATTCGCGCCGACAAAGTGACCGCGATCTTCCGTCTCGGGATTTCGGCGGACATCGCCGAGCTGATCGAAAACATGAGCAATTCCCAGATCCTGAAGCTGGCCGGCGGCAACATGATGCTCGCGCGCTTCCGTTTCGACGACAGTGCTATTCTGTCGATGTTGACCAACAACAGCAAAGACCGCGTTCTCGCCCAGTCCCACGCCGCCATCCTGATGGCCGGCCAGGCAGTCGAAGAAATCGTGTAAAGCTCGTTGGCTTTTTTGCAGCAATTGCCGCTGAAAACAGCAACGTCGGGAGTCGTCATGGCCAAGAAAAGCGTGGTATCGGAAGCCCAGGAAATCCAGCTGGCGATCGAATTGATTCACCTTGGCGCCCGCCTGCAACTGCTCGAAACCGAGGTCTCGCTCTCGCGCGAACGCTTGCTCAAGCTGTACAAGGAACTCAAGGGCGTCTCGCCGCCGAAAGGCATGTTGCCGTTTTCGACCGACTGGTTCCTCACCTGGCAGCCAAATATCCATTCCTCGCTGTTCATCAATATCCATAAATTCCTCACCGACCATGCCGGCGCCAGCGGCATCGAAGCGGTCATGAAGGCTTACAAGCTCTACCTCGAACAAATGCCGCCCGAGCCCGGCGTCGAACCGCTGCTGTCCTTGACGCGCGCGTGGACCCTGGTACGCTTCTTCCAGAGCAAAATGCTGGCCATGGCCCCGTGCGACAAGTGCCAGGGCAAGTTCGTGGTCGATTGCCTCGACCTGAACCATGCTTACCACTGCGGCCTGTGCAATATGCCTTCGCGCGCCGGCAAGACCCGCAAGGTCAGGGATGCCAAGGATGCCAAGGACGCCAGCGATGCCAAGGACGCGCACGACGCGGCGGCCGCGCTGCTGAACGCGTGAGCGGCCCCGGCCACATCCCGCGCCGCAATTCCGAAGGGCAGGGCGCAAGTCTTGCCCTTCGCCGCATCTGGCGCACCCCCGCGGCGCAGGCGCTGCTGCTGCAGTGCGCCGCCTGTCCCCTGACCCTGGTCGTGGTGTACCTGCTGGCGCGCGCCGGCGCCAGCCTCTCCGGGGCGGCCCTGTCCTACGCCGACGCCGCCCTGATCCAGGGCCTCCTTGCCTGCGCCCTCACGCGCCTGCGCGGCCTGGCCGTGTGGTGGCTCGGCATTCAGCTGGCGTTTCCGCTGGCCCTGATGGGCACCCACCAGCTGCGCATGCCGCCGCTGCTGTTTCTGGCCATGTTCCTGTTCCTGCTGGCGCTGTACTGGTCGACCTTCCGCACCCAGGTGCCGTACTACCCGTCCGGCAAATGGGTGTGGAATGAAGTCGACAAGCTGCTGCCGAAGGACAAGCCGCTGCTGGTCGTCGATATCGGCAGCGGCCTGGGCGGCTTTACCCTGGACATGGCGCGCCGCCGCCCGGCCTCGCACTGTGTCGGCATCGAGCTGGCACCCCTGCCGTGGCTGCTCAGCTGGCTGCGCGCGCGCCTGACCGGCAGCCGTGCCCGTTTTGTGCGTGGCGATTACGATAATCTTGATTTAAGCAGCTACGACGCGGTGTTCGCTTATCTGTCGCCGGCGGCCATGAGCGCCTTATGGAAGAAGGCTTCGCGCGAGATGCGTCCCGGTGCCATTTTGCTCAGTTATGAGTTTCTGATAACGGAAAAAACACCGGATATTATTCTTATGCCTACAGGGCGTGGCGCGCCTCTGTACGGATGGCACTTTTAGGAGACAACCGGGAGGGTTTTCCTTGCCGCTCGGGCCGTCTCACGCTATTGTAGTTCCGTATGTAAATTAAATGAATCGAGCTTTTTAAAGATCCGCCAGCATAAATTGCCATTCATATACTGGCGTTGTTATCTTTAAAACGTCGGGCGCTGCCCGAGCTCTTTCACCTTGGGAGTCAGCGCACTTTGTTAGTCATACTCGGATACATCATCGTTTGCGGCTCGGTCTTCGGCGGCTTTGCCGCCAGTGGCGGCCACCTCGGATCGCTGTTCCAGCCGCTCGAACTGGTGATGATCGGCGGTGCGGCTTTGGGCGCCTTTTTCGTCGGGAATAATGGCAAATCGATCAAGGCCACGCTCAAGGCGATTCCCGCCCTGTTCAAGGGATCGCGTTATACCAAGGACTTGTATATGGAAATGATGTCCTTGCTGTTCGACGTCCTTTCCAAAGTGCGCAAGGAAGGCTTGATGTCGATCGAGGGCGATATCGAAACCCCGGAACAAAGCCCGGTGTTTTCCAAATATCCCGGCGTGCTGGCCGATCACCATATTGTCGAATTCATGACCGATTATCTACGGCTGATGGTGTCGGGAAATATGGATGCTTTTCAGATTGAAAATCTGATGGATAACGAAATTGAAACGCACCACCACGAAGGCGCGGTGCCGGCCCATTGCATCGCCAAGCTGGGCGACGGCTTGCCGGCCTTCGGCATCGTGGCGGCGGTGATGGGCGTGGTGCACACGATGGAGTCGGTCGGCATTCCGCCGGCCGAACTGGGCATCCTGATCGCCAAGGCGCTGGTCGGCACCTTCCTCGGCATCTTGCTGGCCTACGGCTTCGTCGGCCCGCTGGCCAGCCTGCTCGAACAAAAGCTGGAAGAGTCGACCAAGATGTTCCAGTGCGTGAAAGTGACCCTGCTGGCCAGCCTGAACGGGTATGCGCCGGCGCTGGCGGTCGAATTCGGCCGCAAGGTGCTGTACTCGACCGAGCGCCCGACCTTTGCCGAACTGGAAGACCATATCAAGAAATCGAAGGCCAAATAAGCCCATCATGCACAGCCACCTTTCTTCTTGCATGATGACGACCGCACGGAGCGCTTATGTCCGATGAAGGCTTGCGCCCGATTATCGTCAAACGCATCAAGAAAACCGCCGGCGGCCACCACGGCGGCGCCTGGAAAATCGCCTACGCCGACTTCGTGACGGCGATGATGGCCTTCTTCCTGCTCATGTGGCTGCTCGGTTCGACCAGCAAGGGTGACCTGAACGGCATTTCCGAGTTTTTCCAGACCCCGCTGAAAGTGGCGCTGGCGGGCGGCTCGGGCAGCGGCGACAGTTCCTCGATCGTGCAGGGCGGCGGCCAGGACCTGTCGCGCCGCAACGGCCAGGTCAAGCGCGGCAGCAACGCGCCGGACAAGAAGAACTATGACTTGAAGGCGGCCAAGGCGGCGCTGGAAGCGCTTGAAGCGGACCGCCTGAAAACCCTCAAGGCCAAGCTGGAAGCGACCATCGATGCCAATCCGCTGCTGAAAAAATACAAGAACCAGCTGCTGCTCGATATCACCAGCGAAGGCTTGCGCATCCAGATCGTGGACGAATTGAACCGGCCGATGTTTAACCTGGCCAAGGCCGAACTGCAGCCGTACACGCGCGACATCCTGCACGTGATCGGGATCGTGCTCAACGAAGTACCGAACCGGATCGGCCTGTCGGGCCACACCGATTCGACCCCCTATATGAGCGACACCGGCTACAGCAACTGGGAATTGTCGGCCGACCGGGCCAATGCCTCGCGCCGCGAACTGGTCATCGGCGGCATGAGCGACGCCAAGATCTTGCGCGTGGTGGGGCTGGCCGCGGCCGCCCCGCTGGACCGCCAGGACCCGTTCAGCGCGGCCAACCGGCGCATCAGCATCATCGTCATGAACAAACGAACCGAAGAAGCGGTGATGCGCGATGGCGCCTCGCTGGAGGTGCCGGAGCAGCCGGGCGTCGCTACGCCGGCGGCGGCAGGGAAAACAGCGGTGCCGGCAGCGGCGCCGAAAGCGGCGCCATGATGGCCAGGAAAGACAGGGGAGAGGGCGAATGACAAGAAAGAAAATACTGGGCTCGCACGTGAAGCGCTTGCTGTCGGGCGTGTCGGATCACGGCAAGAAGCACCTGACGGAAGTCGAGACCGATCTGATCCAGACCGAACTGCTGCTGGAGGAAGCCATCGACAAGCTTACCAGCAGCTTCATGGCCATCCACACGGCGGTCGGAGCCCAGCAGGACACCATCAACCTGCTGCTGGCCGGCGGCACCCCGAGCGCGGAGGATGGCGCGCGCCTGAGCGCCATGTCGGACGAAATCGGCGCGCACGTGAACACGGCCATCACCAGCATGCAGTTCCAGGACATGACGAGCCAGCTGATCGACCGTACCCTGAAAAGGGTGACCGGCTTGCGCGAATTTCTCGGCACCCTGGGTTCGCACGGCGCCGACATCGTGCCGGAAGCGGGCAGCGAAGAGATCGTCGAACTGCTCGGCAAGGTCAGCATGGCGCTGGCGATCCAGTCGCTCGAATTACGCAGTGTACTAAGAAAAGCAGTCAATCAGCAGCATCTGGAAAGTGGCGACATAGAACTGTTCTAAGGTTCACTCTCGATGATTATGGGCGCGGTGCCCCCGATTTAAAAAAAGCAGGAGCAAAAATGGCTAAAACAATACTCGCAGTTGACGATTCCAGTTCGCTGCGCCAGATGGTGGCATTCAGTCTCAAGGCCGCCGGTTACCTCGTGGTGGAAGCGGTCGACGGCCAGGACGGACTCGAGAAAGCCAAGCAGCAGACGGTCGACCTGGTGCTGACCGACCAGAACATGCCGCGCATGGATGGCCTGTCCCTGATCAAGCTGCTGCGCGGCCTGCCGGCCTACCAGAAGGTGCCGATCCTGATGCTGACCACCGAATCGTCCGACGAAATGAAGACCAAGGGACGCGCGGCCGGCGCCAACGGCTGGCTGGTCAAGCCGTTCGACCCGCAGCGCCTGATCGAAGTGGTCAAAAAAGTCATCGGTTGATGACCGGGGTGGGAGCACGCGCCATGATGTATCGCGAAATTCACGGAGTCTGAACATGACCATCGACATAAGCCAGTTTTTCCAGGTCTTCTTCGATGAAGCCGAAGAACTGCTGGCCGAAAAAGAGCGTCTGCTGCTGGCCGTCGACATTGCGTCGCCGGATCCGGAAGACCTGAACGCCATTTTCCGCACCGCCCACTCGATCAAGGGCGGTTCGTCGACGTTCGGCCTGAACGACATGACCGAAGTGACCCACATCCTCGAGTCGCTGCTCGACCGCATCCGCAAGGGTGAAATGGCGCTCACCGCCGAGCACGTGGACGCCTTTTTGGCGGCCAAGGACATCCTCAAGATGCAGCTCGACGGCCACCGCAACGGCGCCCACGTCGACCAGGATGCCGTGGCCGACGTGCGCATGATGCTGCAGGAACTGTCGCAGGACGTGGTGCCGGTGGCCGCGCCGCCCGCGCCCTCGTTCATCCAGAGTTCGATCAAGGCCAATGTGAGCAACGGCGGACGGCGTTTCCGCATCGAGATGCCGCATGTGGAGCAGCGCGACGTCAATGCGCTGACCGCCGAACTGGGGCTGCTCGGAAGGGTGTCGGTGATGCCGCTGCCGGGCGACCGGCATGCGATCACCGTCACCACTCACGAGTCGCTGGATGACATCATCGCGATCTGCTCGTTCGTGCTCGATCCCGACGAGCTCAAGATCTTCGAGGCGCCCGCGCTCACGCCGGAGCAGCAGGTCATCGAAGACCGCGAACGGGCCAAGGTCGAAGACGACATGGGCTACGGCTTTTTTGATCCGATCGACGCCCCGAGCCAGGACAAGACCGACGAAGAACGCGGCTACGGTTTCTTCCAGCCGATCGAGCATATTCGCGCCACGGCCGGCATCACTGCCCCGGCGCCGGCCAGCGCCGCCCCGGCGGCAGCACGCGCCGAGCCGCTGGAAGTGACCGAGACGGCCGAGAAAAAGGTCGTCAAAAAAGACGACAAGCACGCCGCCGCCGAATCGTCGTCGATCCGCGTCTCGATCGAGAAGGTCGACCAGTTGATCAACCTGATTGGCGAGCTGGTGATCACCCAGGCCATGATCGAGCAGCGCAGCGACGCGCTCGACCCGATGCTGCACGAGCGCCTGTTGAACAGCGTCAGCCAGCTCACCCGCAATACGCGCGACCTGCAGGAAGCGGTCATGTCGATCCGCATGATGCCGATGGATTTCGTGTTCTCGCGCTTTCCGCGCATGGTGCGCGACCTGGCGGCCAAGCTGGGCAAGAAGGTCGACTTCATCACCCACGGCGCCGCCACCGAATTGGACAAGGGCTTGATCGAGCGCATCGTCGATCCGCTCACCCACCTGGTACGCAACAGCATCGACCACGGCATCGAGATGCCGGAAGCGCGCGCCGCCGCCGGCAAGACCGAAGCGGGGCGCCTGTTCCTCTCGGCCGGCCACCAGGGCGGCAACATCGTCATCGAAGTGTCGGACGACGGCGCTGGGCTGAACCGCGAACGCATCCTGGCCAAGGCGGCCCAGAACGGGCTGCCGGTGAACGACAACATGAGCGACGCGGACGTGTGGCAGCTCATTTTCGCGCCGGGCTTTTCGACCGCCGAAACGGTGACCGACGTCTCGGGCCGCGGGGTCGGCATGGATGTCGTCAAGCGCAACATCATGGCCATGGGCGGCTCGGTCGACATCCGCTCGGCCAAGGGCTTCGGTACCACGATCTCGATTTCGCTGCCGCTCACCCTGGCGATTTTGGACGGCATGTCGATCCGCTGCGGCGAGGAAGTGTACATCCTGCCGCTCGGCTTCGTGGTCGAGTCGCTGCAGCCGGCGCCGGAAGACATCAAGGAAATCTCCGGGCGCGGCCCCGTGATCAAGGTGCGCGGCGAATACCTGCCCCTGATCCCGCTGTACCAGATGTTCGACATCGTGCCGCGCTTTACCAATCCGTGCGAAGGCATCGTGGTGATCCTGGAGTCGGACGGGCGCAAGGCCGGGCTGTTCGTCGACGACCTGGTCGGGCAGCAGCAGGTCGTGGTCAAGAACCTCGAATCGAATTATCGCAAGGTGACCGGGATTTCCGGCGCCACCATCCTCGGCGATGGCGGCGTGTCGCTGATCCTCGATGTCTCGGCCCTGATGCGCTCATCGCGCCAGCTGGCCGACGACGCCATCTTCTCTTAACCCATACAGCAACCAACTAGGGATTCATCATGTCAATAACCTCAACCTCATCCAAGAACGGCGATGTCAAGGATGGCGCCGGAAGCGAGTTCCTGGCCTTCACGCTCGGTTCCGAAGAATACGGGATCGACATCCTGAAAGTGCAGGAAATCCGCGGCTACGAAGTGGTGACCCGCATCGCCAACGCGCCGGAATTCATCAAGGGCGTGATCAACCTGCGCGGCATCATCATTCCGGTGGTCGACATGCGCATCAAGTTCAACCTCGGCACCCCGGTGTACGACCAGTTCACGGTGGTCATCATCCTCAATATCGGCGGGCGCATCATGGGCGTGGTGGTCGACAGCGTCTCCGACGTCACCACCCTGACGCCGGAGCAGATCAAGCCGGCCCCGGAAATGGGCACCGCCTTCGGTTCCGACTACCTGGTCGGCCTGGGCACGGTCGACGAGCGCATGCTGATCCTGATCGATATCGACAAGCTGATGTCGTCGAGCGAAATGGGCCTGATCGAAAAACTGGCCGCCTGAGACAGACCGGACCGACAACCGCAACGCCGGTGCGAGGGGCTCGACAGAAGCCCACGCCACATCATTGAAGTATCGAGGAGAGAACGATGAATCTGCGCGATTTTAAAATTGGTACGCGTCTGGCGTTCGGTTTCGGCTGCATCCTGCTGATTCTGGTGGCGATGGCGTTGACGGCGAGTTTTCTCAATTCGCGTAACAAGAACAGCCTGATGACCGGCCTGGCCAGTTCCAGCGCCCAGAACCTGCATGCAGCAAGCATGAAGAGCGCGATGCTCGAAACCGGCATCGCCATGCGCAATATCGGCCTGCAGGCCGACGTGGCGCTGATGCAGAAAGAGCAGGACAAGGTCAAGGTGCAGAGCAAGCGCTATGAAGAGGCTCGCACCAGGCTGCAGGCCACGGGCCTGGACGAAGCCGAGGCCAAGCTGCTCGCCGAGATCGCCGCGCTCGACAAGGAAGTCGACGTCGCCTTCAAGGAAGCGATCGGCCAGGTGCTGGCGTTTAACAGCGAGGGGGCGGCCAAGGTGATCGCCCAGCGCATCGATCCGCTGAACCAGAAAACCCTCGAGCTGCTCAACAAGCTGGTCGACAAGCAGCAGCTCGAAGCGGATGAATTCCTCAAGCAATCGGTGCTGGCCGACCAGCGCGTGGGCATGATCATGTTCGGGGTGTGCGCCCTGGCCGTGGCGCTGGGCGTGGTGTGCGCCCTGGTCATCACGCGCTCGATCACGTCGCCCCTGCTGGGCGCCGTACGGGTGGCCAAGAAGGTCGCCGCGGGCGAATTGACCTCGGAAATCCGGGTCGAGGGCAAGGATGAAACGAGCGAACTGCTGCAGGCGCTCAAGGACATGAACGACAGCCTGGCGAAGACCGTGGGCGACGTGCGCGCCGGGACCGACATGATCACGGTCGCCTCGCACGAAATCGCCTCGGGCAATGCCGACCTGTCGTCGCGCACCGAGTCGCAAGCCAGTTCGCTCGAAGAAACCGCCAGTTCGATGGAAGAACTGACCAGCACCGTCAAGCAGAATGCCGACAATGCGCGCCAGGCCAACCAGCTGGCCGTGTCGGCGTCGTCGGTAGCGGTCAAGGGTGGCGCCGTGGTATCGCAGGTTGTTGATACGATGGGCTCGATCAAGGAAAGCTCGCGCAAGATCGTCGACATCATCGGCGTCATCGACGGCATCGCCTTCCAGACCAACATCCTGGCGCTGAACGCCGCGGTGGAAGCGGCGCGCGCCGGCGAACAGGGGCGCGGCTTCGCGGTGGTGGCCTCGGAAGTGCGCAACCTGGCGCAGCGCTCGGCCGGCGCGGCCAAGGAGATCAAGTCGCTGATCGGCGACTCGGTCGACAAGGTCGATGCAGGCAGCAAGCTGGTCGACGAAGCCGGCCAGACCATGGACTTGATCGTGACCTCGATCAAGCAGGTGGCCGACATCATGGGTGAAATCACGGCGGCCACCCAGGAACAGAGCAACGGCATCGAAGAAGTCAACCAGGCCATCACTCAGATGGATGAAATGACGCAGCAGAACGCGGCCCTGGTCGAGCAAGCCGCGGCGGCGGCCGAGAGCATGCAGGAGCAGGCGGAGTTGCTGGCCGCCGCCGTGAGCATCTTCAAGCTCAATGGCGACGATAAAAAGGTGGCCGCGCATGCGCCGCTGCGTGCCGCGCCCGTGGCGCAGCGCGCCCCGGCGCGCGCGGTGGCCACCGTGGCCAAGGCGGCGCCGGCAGCCAAGCCGCGCAAGCTGGCCGCGGCGGCGCCGGGAGACGACTGGGAAGAGTTTTAAGCTGGCGGCGGGCCTTCCGGCCGCGCGCGCATACAAATGAAAACGGGGTGAGGCAAGGTGACGCAAACGAAAATGGAAACCGCCAAGGAATTCAACTTCACCAAAAGTGATTTTGAGCGCGTGCGCGCGCTGATTTACCAGCGCGCCGGCATTTCGCTGGCCGACAGCAAGCAGGAAATGGTCTACAGCCGCCTGGCGCGGCGTCTGCGCGCCACCGGCATCGTCTCGTTCGGCCACTACCTGGACGACCTCGAAGCGGGGCGCCTGGGCGAGGAATGGGAGTCGTTCACCAATGCGCTTACCACCAACCTGACCTCGTTCTTCCGCGAGTCGCATCACTTTCCGCTGCTGGCCGAGCATGTCAAGAAAGTGCGCGACCAGCCGATCCAGATCTGGTGCTCGGCCGCGTCCACCGGCGAGGAACCGTATTCGATCGCCATGACCGTGTGCGAAGCATTCAACACGCTCACGCCGCCGGTGCAGATCATCGCCACCGACATCGACACCAACGTGCTGGCCACGGGTGCCAACGGCGTGTACGCGATCGACCGCATCGACAAGCTCGAACCGGAGCGCGCGCGGCGCTTTTTCTTGCGCGGCAAGGGCGACCAGGATGGCATGGTGCGGGTGCGTCCCGAACTGCGCCAGCTGATCACCTTCAAACAGCTCAATCTGCTGGGCGACAGCTGGCCCCTGAAAGGCCCGTTCGACGTCATTTTCTGCCGTAACGTGATGATCTATTTCGACAAGGCGACCCAGCGCAAGATTCTTTCGCGCTTCGTGCCGCTGATGAAGCCCGATGCACTGCTGTTTGCCGGCCACTCCGAGAATTTCCTGTATGTGTCGGAGTCGCTCAAGCTGCGTGGCAAAACCGTGTACGAACTCGATGGTCGCCGGAGCTGATGCGACCCGCAGAGAACTGAGAACTGAACATGGCTATCGAAATCAAAGAACAATTTGCAACCAACGTGTATTACGACCGCACCTTCGACTGCGACGCGGCCAAGATCCTGCCGGGCGAGTACTACTACACGCCCAAGGACATGCTGATCGTGACGGTGCTCGGTTCCTGCGTGTCGGCCTGTATCCGCGACAAGGTCACTGGCCTGGGCGGCATGAATCACTTCATGCTGCCGGACGGTGGCAGTGATCCGAACAGCCCGATTTCGGCGTCGATGCGCTACGGGACGTACGCGATGGAAGTGCTGATCAACGACCTGCTCAAGGCCGGCGCGCGGCGCGAGAACATGGAAGCGAAAGTGTTCGGCGGCGGCGCGGTGCTGCGCGGCTTCACCGCGATCAACGTGGGCGAGCGCAACGCGGCCTTTGTCATGAACTTCCTGAAGACCGAAAAAATGCGCGTGGTGGCCGAAGACTTGAACGATATCTGGCCGCGCAAGGTCTATTTTTTCCCACGCACCGGCAAGGTACTGGTCAAGAAGCTGATGCAGACCCATAACGATACCCTGGCGCGGCGCGAACTCGATTACGCCAGCCGCCTCAAGGTCGAACCGGTCGGCGGCGCGATCGATCTGTTCTAGCCGACTGCCCCATCAATTCTGAAAGCCCAATATGAAGATCAAAGTACTGATCGTGGACGATTCGGCGCTGATCCGCAGCGTCATGAGCGAGATCATTTCGAGCCAGCCCGACATGGAAGTGGTTGGTGTGGCGCCCGATCCGCTGGTGGCGCGTGAACTGATCAAGCAGACCAACCCGGACGTGCTCACGCTCGACGTCGAGATGCCCAAGATGGACGGCCTCGATTTCCTCGAAAAGCTGATGCGCCTGCGCCCGATGCCGGTGGTGATGGTGTCTTCCCTGACCGAGCGCGGTTCCGAAATCACGATGCGCGCGCTGGAACTGGGCGCGGTCGATTTCGTCACCAAGCCGAAGATCTCGATCCAGAGCGGGATGCGCGAATACACCGAACTGATCGCCGACAAGATCCGCGCCGCCTCCAAGGCGCGCATCAAGCCGCGCACCGTGACCGGCGAAAAGGTGGTCGGGGCGCTGCCGGCCCTGCGCAATCCGCTCACCTCGTCGGAAAAGCTGATCATCATCGGCGCCTCGACCGGCGGCACCGAGGCGATCCGCGAATTCCTGATGCAGATGCCGTCCGACTGCCCCGGCATCCTGATCGCCCAGCATATGCCGGAAGGGTTCACCACCTCGTTCGCGCGCCGCCTCGACACCCTGTGCAAGATCAGCGTGCGCGAAGCGGCCGGCGACGAGCGCGTCCTGCCCGGCCACGCCTACATCGCGCCCGGCCACTCGCACCTGCTGCTGGCGCGTTCGGGCGCCAACTATGTGACCCGCATCGAACAGAGCGAACCGGTCAACCGGCACCGCCCCTCGGTCGACGTGCTGTTCCGCTCGGCGGCCCAGGCGGCCGGTAAAAACGCGGTCGGCGTGATCCTGACCGGGATGGGCAAGGACGGCGCCGCCGGCATGCTGGAAATGAAGACCGCGGGCGCCTACAACTTCGCCCAGGACGAGGCTTCGTGCGTGGTGTTCGGCATGCCGCGCGAAGCGATCGCCATGGGCGGCACCCACGAAGTGGGGGCCCTGAGCGCGCTGCCGGGCATGGTCCTTGGCTATCTGGCAACGCATGGCAGCCGCGCGTTGCGCGTTTGATCCGGTTTGGTTCGATTTACTATCTTTTTGCTGTTCGTTTATTCGCTTCACAGCAACAAAACTGCTATCCTTTAGTCTGCTTCCGCAGGTGGGGAAGTCTGTCAATAACCAAAGCAAGAGAATCAACGGAGTAATTTAATGGCCGATCCAAAGATGCGTTTTTTAGTTGTTGACGATTTCTCCACGATGCGCCGCATTGTGCGTAATCTGTTGAAAGAACTGGGTTATGCCAATGTCGACGAGGCGGAAGACGGCGTCATGGCGCTGGCCAAGCTGCGCAGCGAAACCTTCGACTTCGTGGTCTCGGACTGGAACATGCCGAATATGGATGGCCTGACCATGCTGCAGAACATCCGCGCCGATCCCGCGCTGGCCAAGCTGCCGGTGCTGATGGTGACGGCGGAAGCCAAAAAAGAGAACATCATCGCCGCCGCGCAGGCAGGCGCCAATGGCTATGTCGTCAAGCCGTTCACGGCCGCCACGCTCGACGAAAAGCTGAACAAGATTTTCGAGAAGCTCGAAAAAAGCGGAGCGTGACCATGAGCGAGCACCTCACCGGAGGCGCAGGCCAGGCGGGCGCTGGTTCGGACGAACCTGGTGTGCACGACGAGTTCCTCAGCCGCATCGGGCACATGACGCGCGCGCTGCACGACAGCCTGCGCGGCCTGGGCCTGGACAAGCTGATCGAAAAGGCCGCCAGCGACATTCCGGATGCGCGCGACCGCCTCGACTACGTGGCGCGCCTGTCCGAACAGGCAGCCCAGAAGGTGCTCACCGCGACCGAGGCGGCCGGCCCGCTGCAGGACCAGATCGACAGCGGCGCGGCCGGCCTGTCGGCCTCGTGGCAAGCGCTGCTCGATGCGCCCGCCACCAGCGACGCCGAATGGCGCGCGCTGGCCGAGCGCAGCGTGGCGGCCATGGCCCGGGCACGCACGGCCAGCAGCGACACCAAGGGCTACCTGATGGATATCATGATGGCCCAGGACTTCCAGGACCTGACCGGGCAAGTGATCACCAAGGTGACCACGATTACCCGCAACCTGGAACAGCAACTGGTGCAAATGCTGGTCGATTTCGCGCCGGCCGAGGTCAAGCGTGAATACGACAACGGGCTGCTCAATGGCCCGCAAATCGATCCGACCCGGCACGACGTGGTCTCGAACCAGGGCCAGGTCGACGATCTGCTGGACAGTCTTGGCTTTTAAGCGTCCGCGATTTTAAGTCAGGCGGGGTGCATTGCCCCGCTTTCGCATCGGCATCACCTTAACGACCCATACAATGCACGAATCAAACTTTATCGTCCGCGAACCCCTGCTCGATCCCAAGCAGCGCGTGATCGGTTATGAATTATCCTGGCAGCATCAAGAAGACCAGCCCGTCACCGACGAAGAGCTCGAAGCGCTGATCGGCTTCGTCGCCGAAAACGTCAATGACGACGAGCATGGCTGGCTGCTGAAAGACAAGATCCTGTTCCTGGACGCGGTCCCGAACATGCTCTCGACCGACGCCCTGTTCGCCATGCCGCCCGAGCGCACCGTGCTGACCATGAAGGCGTCCGACCTGGCCGACCCGGACACCCTGGCCGCGGTACAGGGCTTGCGCGCCGGCGGCGTTGGCATTTCGGTGCGCGACGGCGACCTGGCCCACCTGGGCAAGAACCTCGGCATGAGCGCTTCCTACATCGAAGTACGCTTCTCGGGCGCCGACGTGGCGGCCCAGGCCCGCACCTACGCGGCGGCCAAGCAATCGTCGGTGCGCATGGTCGGCCGTCCGGTCGCCACCTGGTCCGACTTCGACGCCTGCGCCGCGCTCGGCCTGGACGCCTTTGTCGGCAAGCTGCACCTGACGCCACGTCCCGGCATGCCCGTCAAGGGCATGAACCCGGCCCAGACCATCATCCTGCAACTGATGCAGATGGTGCAAAAGAACGAAGACATTCCCAAGATCGAAAGCGTGCTCAAGCGCGATCCGGCGCTCTCGTACAAGCTGCTGCGTTTCATCAACTCGGCCGGCTTCGGGGTCGGGCGCGAGATTCAATCCTTGCGCCAGGCCATCACCATGCTGGGCTACTCGCCGATGTACCGCTGGCTGACCTTGTTGCTGGCCACGGCCAGCACCAGCGGCTACTCGCCGGTACTGATGGAAACGGCGGTGGTGCGCGGGCGCCTGACCGAGCTGCTCGGCAACAAGGGCTTGCCGCGCAGCGAGAGCGAAAACCTGTTCATGACCGGCATGTTCTCCCTGCTCGACCGCCTGCTGGGCCTGTCGATGAAGGAAGTGCTCGACACCATCCAGCTGCCGGACGAAGTGGTGCGCGCGCTGCTCACCCGTGGCGGCGCGTATGGACCCTACCTGGCGCTGGCCGAAGCGTGCGAGCTCAACTCGCAGCTGGTAGCCTCCTTGGCCAAGTCGATCAACATTGCGCCGGTCGACGTCAACAAGGCCCACCTGTCGGCACTGGCCTGGGCGCAAAACCTGACGACCTGACCCACAGCATTGCCACAAGGCTTTATTACTTAACCGGGGCCAGGGCTCCGATCAGAAATCTTACTGATCGGAGCCCTGGCCCCGGTTGTTTTTTTGCCATTTTTTGGCGAAACGGGTATGCTCTCGCGGGGAAGGCGGCAGGTGTTGATGAAAGTATATCTTGACGATGAACGTGCCACACCCGATGGCTGGGTGCGGGTCTACTGGCCGGACCAGGCTATTGCCTTGTTGGCGGGCGGCGCGGTGACGCACCTCAGCCTGGACCACGACCTGGGCGACGATGCGCGCGGCACTGGCTACGATGTGGTGTTGTGGGTCGAGGAACAGGTATTTACCGCCGGCTTTCGGCCGCCAGCGATGCGGGTGCACTCGGCCAATGCCTCGGCACGGGAAAAAATGGAAGCAGGAATCCGAACAATTGAACGTTACGCCGGCCACGCTGGCACTGAATGAAGGAAGTTTTGTGGGGAAACAACTGATCTCACGCCTGGTCGCAGGCGTCCTGATCGCCGCGCTGTCCGGCGCGGCCAGTGCCAATCCGGTTCACATGCAGCTGGCAAAGATGACGCAAACCAAGCGCAAGGCCGCGCTGGGGGAAGCGGTGACGGATGCGGGCATCCGCTGCATCGGGATCAAGCGCGCGATATACCAAGGCAGCGACGAGCGCGACACGGCGCTGTGGAGTGCGCGTTGCGTCGATGGCAGGCTGTTCGCCGTGGAGATCGATAACGACGCCCAAGGCACGACGCGTGTGGAGCGCTGCAAGACGCGCAAGCGCCGCGTCAGCAACTGCAAATTCAAGGGCAGATTCTGACGGTCCAACCGGGGTCTGACCTCTGATTAGAAATTTTTTCGTCAGGACGGTCCAACCGGGGTCTGACCTCTGATTAGAAATTTTTTCGTCAGGGTTCAGACCTCCGGTGCACACGACTGGCGACGAAGCGACAAAACGACGTCTGAGCTCGCTGCAGCTAACCAAACTCCGACTAAACCCCATCGGCCAGGTAAAGCGGGGCGTCGAGCGGGAAATGTTTCGAGTCAGAGGTCGGACCCCGGTTGGGAAATGTTTCGAATCAGAGGTCGGACCCCGGTTGGGAAATGGTTCAGATTTCCAGGTTGTCGATCAGGCGGGTGGTGCCCAGCTTGGCCGCCGCCAGGACTACCAGCGGCGCGCCTTGCGCCAGGTCGCCGGCCGTCGGCGGCTGCAGGTCGTTTTGCTTGCGGATCGAGATGTAGTCGGGCTTCCAGCCACGTCGCGCCAGGTCTTCCATCGCCTTGTGCTCAAGCTGGAAAATGTCCAGGTGGCCTGAACGCACTTCGTTCGCCACCGCATTCAGACTCTGGTACAACGCCGGCGCTTCGGCCCGCTCCGCTTCCGACAGGTACATATTGCGCGACGAGAGTGCCAGCCCGTCGTCCGCACGCCAGGTCTCGGCCGCGATGATTTGCGTTGGCAGCGCGAATTGACGGCTCATGTTGCGCACCATCATCAGCTGCTGATAATCCTTCTTGCCGAACACGGCCACCTTCGGTTGCACGCACGAAAACAGTTTCAGGACGATGGTGGTCACGCCGGTGAAGAAGCCCGGACGGAATTCCCCTTCCAGGGTATTGCCCAGGTCTTGCGGCGGGCTGACGCGGAATTCTTGCGGCTCCGGGTACAAGTCTTTCTCTGTCGGCGCGAACAGCACGT
This sequence comes from Massilia antarctica, assembly GCF_015689335.1. Taxonomy (GTDB): domain Bacteria; phylum Pseudomonadota; class Gammaproteobacteria; order Burkholderiales; family Burkholderiaceae_D; genus Telluria_A; species Telluria_A antarctica. The sequence goes on from NZ_CP065053.1 coordinate 4,036,177, forward strand.
ACACGCCTTCTTTTTCCAGTTTCTCGACGTCGGCCTGGAAGGTGCGCGGGTATTTGTCGAAGTCTTCGTTCGGCCCGAATTGCAGCCGGTTGACGAAGATCGAGGCCACCACCGGGTCGCCATGCTTGCGCGCCAGACGCATCAGCGACAGATGCCCTTCGTGCAGGTTGCCCATTGTCGGCACGAAGGCCGTGCGCAGCTGGCCGCTGAGCTGGTCGCGCAATTCTTCAACGGAAGAGATGATTTTCATGGGGCTTTCCTCAAACGGGTATCAAATGAATCGGCTTACGCCGGGGAGTAGGCGAGGCGCACGTAAATCGGCGCGAACGGCTCGGCCTGGGTAATTTCTATCAGGGTTTCCTTGGCCAGTTCCAGCATGGCCACGAAGTGCACCACGACGATGGGCACGCCGCCCTGGCCCTGGAACAAGTCGGCAAATTCGACGAAGCGCGCCGATTGCAGCTGGCGCAGAATCGAGGTCATGTGCTCGCGCACCGACAGTTCCTGGCGGCTGATGCGGTGATGCTGGGTCAGCTTGGCGCGTTTGAGCACGTCCAGCCAGGCGCGCTGCAGGTCGACCGGGTCGACATCGGGCCAGTTCGGGATGTTGCTCTGTTCGACGAACAAGGCGGGCCGGGTGAAGTCGCGGTCGAGCTGGGGAATGGCGTTGATTTCGTAGGCGGCCAGCTTGATCTGCTCGTAGTCGAGCAAGCGGCGCACCAGGTCGGCGCGTGGGTCGTAGGTGTCGAGCAGGTCGTCGTCGGGCAGGCGCTGGGGCAGCAGCATGCGTGATTTGATTTCGATCAGCATGGCGGCCATCAGCAGGTATTCGGCGGCCAGTTCCAGGTTGTGCAGGCGGATCTGGTCGACATATTTCAGGTATTGCAGGGTGACCTGCGCCATCGGAATGTCGAGGATGTTGAAGTTTTGCTTGCGGATCAGGTAGAGCAGCAGGTCGAGCGGACCTTCGAAAGCATCGAGGAAGATTTCCAGCGCGTCGGGCGGAATGAACAGGTCGGTCGGCATGCGCAGCATGGGCTCGCCGTACAAACGGGCAAAGGCGGGCACCTCGGCCGGCGTCTCCAGTACCGCCGGCAGCTCGAGCGGCGCCGCAGGCGCGTCAGTCGGCGCATCGCCTGGCGCGTCGCCTGGCGCGTCGCCTGGCGCGTCGCGTCGCGAGCCATCTGGCTCCGTGGCGAGTTCTTCCGTCGCCGCCTCATCTGGCAACATGGTCTCGCCCTGGGATGTCAGAGTTTGTTCTGGTACACGTAGGCCTGTTGGCTGACCCGCGATTCCTTGGTTTTATCCTGCTCGGCCAGGGAAGTCGGGGCCTTGTCCCACAGCAGCGCGCGGCCGGCGATCTGACCGGCTTCCATCTCGGGATTCTTGGCCTTGAGTTCGCGGATGAACTTGGTGTGGTCGGATTCGTAGAGCTGGAATTGTTTGGTCAGTTTCATAATAGGTTCTTGGGTAGCGGACAATGCTATTTTACCGCGAGCAAGGCGGCAGGGGGAATTCGTCGGGCACCGTGGCGGCCCGACGAGGTCGTACGCTCGTGCGCTTACGGGTGCAGCAGGTTCAGCTGCCTGGCGATGATGTCGTGATTGAGCCATACCACGGGGGCGATTTTCTCGGAAGCGCCATAAAACATCAATGGACCGGCGCTTTCCAGCACCAGCGCGCTCAGGTGGTCGGTGATCAGGGCCTTGCGGTCCTTGTGCAACTTGGTCATCTCGTCCGAGGTGCCGATCATCACTTCCGCCAGGGGCGGCGTGTTGTCCATCGGCCAGGCATCGAAGTTGCGGAAGGTGGCGCTGACCGGGTCGTTGTTGTAGGCCTCGATCTGGTCGATCAGGCTTTGCAAGGAGACGCCATCGTTGAGCAGTTCCTGGCAGATGGTCCATTGCTGCTCGGCCCAGGCGCCGCCACCTTCGCGTTTCAGGGCGGCGAGCAAGGGGAACAGCGACAGTTCGACACCGGCGAAAATGTCCGACGAGTTGGTGCGGATTTCCGGGCAGTTGAACACGGTGGCGCTGATTCCCTGCGCCCATGCTGCCTGCGCAATGCTTTCGAGGCGCATCTTGGCGTAGCCCTGGGTGTAGTTGGTGTAGGTCTGCCACTGGTACTTGCCGTCGATCAGGATCTCGCTGCCGTGGTAGCCGTAAGCCGTGTAGCGTACCTGGCCGCCCTTGGCGGTGATGCGCTCGCGGATGGCGGCGCTGGCGGTAATCAGGTGTTGCAGGGTGTTCGCGGTGACTTCGTCGAAGTTCATCAAGATCAGCTTGCCGAGGTCGCTGTCGAGCAATTCGCGCGAGGACATGAAGCGTTCGCCGCGGCCCTTGTAGATGCGGTTGGCGATGGCCAGGAAGGCCTTGATCTTGGGAATGCCGCCGGCCATGGTGTGGGCGAAGAAGACATTGCTGCCGTCGGGAATCAGCTTGTCGATCTCGGCCATGGCCTGGGCGGTGGAGGAGGCGAAGCGGCGCACGCCGACTTCACGGCAGCGCTCGACAGCGGTCCAGTCCAGCTTTTCTTCCTGCCAGCCCTTGAGGGTCAGGCCGGCCAGCATTTCGGTCGGGTTCCGTTCGCCTTCGGGTGCGTCGAGGTCGAAGCCGGCCATCAGCGGCAGATTGATGATGCGTCCGCCCAGCTTGGCTTCGGCTTCGGCCAGTTCTTCTTCGTTGAGTGCGCGCAGCGCGTTATTCTCGTCACGGCGCCCGACCGTGATGCCGACGATGGTCATGCCGGCCTCGCGTGCCTCATCGATCAGGCCGTTAGCGTAGCCGCGGCCGAACAGTTCGCCGAACAGGACGAACACGTCGCCTTTGCGAAACAGCTTGGTGTTCGGGATGTGCCTCAAGGAAGTCAATTCGGTCATAGATACCACTCAAAAGTAAGAAGGTTCGGGCGCCGGGCCCACCACCCCGGCCGGCGCCGTGGGGACGCAGGTGCGGGGCATGTTGTTTTTCTCGTCAAGCGCGACATTATAGCCCCCCGCTTGCGGCGCCCGCTTGCGGCGCCCGCTTGCGGCCTTCGATATCGGCGTTCCGATACCGGCACTCATGTGACTCTTTGCAAGAAGGGCGATCGTTTTAATGACGCAGCACGCGCCGCATCACGCGCGGCGGTGGTTCGGCCGCGTTGGCATGGGAATATTCGAGTTCGTCGGCCAGTTCGAATTCGTAGGCGGCGTACAGGTCGAGCAGCTTGGGCTGGTCGCTGCGCACGGCCAGCCGCAGTTCCTGCACGCCGCTGGCCAGGCTTTGATGGATCACCGCTTCGAGCAGGTGCTGGGACAGATTGCCGCCGCGGCATTGCGGCAGCACGCCCATGCGCCGGATTTCCCACACGTCCGGTTCGAGGTCGTGCGGCGCCCAGCGCACCGAGCCGACCGGCGTATCGTCCTGCAGCAGGATGAAGGCGCCGCCGCAGCGCAGCTGTTCGGCCACGCGCTGGGCGGTTTCGCGGTGCCCGCTTGACGTCACCGCCACCGTGCCGGCCCAGGATGCCCGGGTCAGGTCGGCGATCAGTTGGGCGTCGTCATCGTTTGCCGGGCGCACCATGAGGTTCATCCTTGGCTTTCGCTGGCCGTTAGCTGATGCGCATGCCAGGCTGCGCGCCCGGCCATGGTTCCAGCACGTACAGGCCCGGATTCGCCGTCTCGTCGGCGGCGGAGGCGCACAGGACCATGCCTTCGGAAATGCCGAACTTCATCTTGCGCGGTGCCAGGTTGGCTACCAGCACGGTCAGCTTGCCGATCAGCTGCTCGGGCGTATAGGCCGATTTGATGCCGGAGAACACGTTGCGCAGGCGGCCTTCGCCCACGTCCAGGGTCAGGCGCAGCAGCTTGTCGGAGCCGTCCACCTGTTCGCAGTTGACGATTTTGGCGATGCGCAGGTCGATCTTGGTGAAGTCGTCGATCTTGATTTCCGGCGCCAGTTCTTCGATATCGCCACGTTCAGGCGCATCCAGGGCCGGTGCGGCGACGGCCGGCGCAGGAGCGGTCACGGCCGCAACTGCCGGCTTGTCGATCAGCGCTTCAACCATCTTGGCGTCGATGCGGGTCATCAGGTGGCTGTAGGCGCCGATTTCGCGGCCGAGCATGGTTTCGTACACGGCGGCGCCCGTCGTGTCGCTCCAGCTCAGCGTATCGTCGCGCAGGAATTCGGCGACCTTGGTGGCAATCTGCGGCAGCACCGGCGAGAGCATGATGGTGATCTGGCGGAACAAAATCAGCGCGGTGGTGCACACATCGTGCAGTTGCGCGGTTTTTTCCGGGTCCTTGGCCAAAATCCATGGCTTGTTTTCATCGACATACTGGTTGGTGATGTCGGCGATTTCCATGATTTCGCGCAGCGCCTTGCCGAACTCGCGGTTTTCGAAGTTGGCGGCGATGCTGGCCTGGCGTTCGTTGCCGTCAACCGTCAGCGCGCGGCCAATCCACTGCTGCGCGTGCGGCGACAGGGTGGAGGTCAGCTTGCCGTCGAAATTCTTGGCGATGAAACCGGCGCAGCGGCTGGCGATGTTGACGTATTTGCCGATCAGGTCGCTATTCACGCGCGCAATGAAATCCTCGCCATTGAAGTCGAGGTCTTCCACCTTCGAGTTCAGCTTGAAGGCGATGTAGTAGCGCAGCCATTCCGGATTCATCTTCAGGTCGAGGTAGCGCAGCGGCGAAATGCCGGTGCCGCGCGACTTGGCCATTTTTTCACCGTTCAGTGTCAGGTGGCCGTGCACATTGACTTTCAGCTTGTCGATCACCGGGTGACCGGCGAAATTGAGCATGGCGGGCCAGAACAGCAGGTGGAAGGAGACGATATCCTTACCGATGAAGTGGACTTGCTCGGTGTCCGGGTCATTCAGCAGGGCATCGAAATCCATCCCTTTCTTGCTGCAGTAATTTTTCAGGCTGGCCAGGTAGCCGACCGGCGCGTCCAGCCAGACATAGAAGAACTTGCCCGGCGCATCGGGAATCGGGATGCCGAAGTAGGGCGCGTCGCGCGAAATATCCCAGTCGGCCAGCTTTTCGCCGGCGTCGCCGAGCCATTCGGAGACCTTGTTGACCATTTCCGACTGCAAACGGCCAGGCGTGTTCAGCCATTCCTTGAGGAAGGTGTAGCAGCGCGGGTCGGACAGGGCGAAGAAATACTGTTCCGACGGTTTCAGGATCGGCGTGGAGCCGGTGAAGACCGAGAACGGGTTCACCAGTTCGGTCGGCTGGTAAGCCGCGCCGCAGACTTCGCAATTGTCGCCGTACTGGTCCTTGGCGCCGCATTTCGGGCACTCGCCCTTGATGTTGCGGTCGGCCAGGAACATGCCTTTGACCGGGTCGAAGAAGCGGTCGACCGTCTTGGTGACGATCAGGCCGGTGTCGCGCAGCTTGCGGTAGATGCCTTGCGACAGCTCCACGTTTTCCGGCGAATCGGTCGAATACCAGTTATCGAAGGCAATGTGGAAGCCGTCCAGGTATTGCGGACGGTCGGCCGCGATCTTGGCCACGAATTCCTGGGGCGTGATGCCTTTCTTTTCGGCCGCGATCATGATCGGCGTGCCGTGGGTATCGTCGGCGCAGACGAAGTGGACTTCACGCTGGAGGTCGCCGTCGCGTTGCATTCGCTGAAAACGGACCCAGATATCGGCCTGGATGTATTCCATCATGTGGCCGATGTGAAAGGCGCCGTTGGCGTAAGGCAGGGCGGTGGTGACGAACAGCTTGCGAGTCATGGTTGAAATGCGCTTATTGGAAAGTTTATCAAGAAAAACAGAGAAGCATTTTACCAGCGGATGACCCGACTGCGCACAGGGGTTTGCCCGGATTTGCCATTCAGGCAAGGCTTGACAAGGCGATTTGCGCTAAACTTCGGCATGTTTCGGCATCATATTCCCTGGAGATTTACATGAGCATCACAGTAGAAGACGTCAAGAATGCACTGACGGCGGTTATCGATCCGAACACCCAGAAAGATTTCGTCTCTTCCAAGACGATCAAGAATATCAAGCTCGACGGCAACGATATCTCGCTCGACGTCGAGCTCGGCTATCCGGCGAAAAGCCAGATCGACATGATCCGTAGCGCCATCGTGGCCGCCCTGCAGGCGCTGCCGGGCGCGGGCCGGATCAATCCGAACGTGTATTCCAAGATTATTTCGCACACCGTGCAGCGCGGCCTGAAAATCATGCCGAACGTGAAGAATATCATCGCGGTGGCGTCCGGCAAGGGCGGCGTGGGCAAGTCGACCACGGCGGTCAACCTGGCCCTGGCCCTGGCGGCCGAGGGCGCAAGCGTGGGCGTGCTGGACGCGGATATTTATGGTCCCTCGCAGCCGATGATGCTGGGTATTAACGGCCGTCCGGAAACGTCTGACGGCAAGACCATGGAACCGCTGGAAAACCATGGTTTGCAGGTATCCTCGATCGGCTTCATGATCGATCCGGACGAGCCGATGGTGTGGCGCGGCCCGATGGTCACGCAGGCGCTGCAACAGTTGCTGGAGCAAACCAACTGGCGCGACCTCGATTACCTGATCGTCGACATGCCGCCAGGCACCGGCGACATCCAGCTGACCCTGTCCCAAAAAGTGCCGGTCACGGGCGCGGTGATCGTCACCACCCCGCAGGACATCGCCCTGCTCGATGCCCGCAAGGGCTTGAAAATGTTCGAGAAAGTCGGCATTCCGATCCTCGGCGTGGTGGAAAACATGAGCACCCATATCTGCTCGAACTGCGGCCACACGGAAGCGATTTTCGGTCATGGCGGCGGCGCCAAGATGTGCGCCGACTTCGGCGTGGAGTTCCTCGGCGCCTTGCCGCTGACCATGTCGATCCGCGAACAGACCGATTCTGGCCGCCCGACGGTGGTGGCCGAGCCCAACGGTCCGGTGGCGCAGATCTACAAGGATATCGCACGCAAGGTGGCCATCAAGATCGCCGAAAAGGCGAAAGACATGACCAGCAAGTTCCCCAGCATTGTCATCAAGAATGACTAAGCCAGGCGCATGTGGGGCGCCCGGCGCCCACATGCACATCAGGCCAGGCCTGGCGCGTCCTGCGCCAGGCAGCCTTTTACCAACCGCAAAGGAATCCACTTGAAATCGTTCATCAAACACCTCGTCTTTTCCGCCTCTCTGCTGGCCACGGCAGGCGCGTTCGCCCAATCGGTTTCCTTCGTCGAGCCGGAAGATGGCGCGACCGTCAAAAGCCCGTTCAAGGTCAAGTTCGCCGTCGAAGGCATGGAAGTCAAGCCGGCCGGCGCGCTGGCGGCCAATACCGGCCACCATCACCTGGTCATCAACGGCGCCGCGATCAAGGAAGGCGATTCGGTCCCCTTCGACGACAAGCACTTGCATTTCGGTAAAGGCCAGACCGAAACCGAGGTCAAGCTGCCGCCCGGTGAATATACCCTGACCATGCAATTCGCCAACGGCGCGCACCAGTCCTACGGTACGCCGATGAGCAAATCGATCAAGGTGACCGTCAAGTAATTCCCCCGCGAGCGCTGTGGGCAGTACAATTGTTTTTGTCGAGAAAACAATTTCCTCCATGAAGCGCTCCAATTCCCCTGTCGATGCCGCCCGCCGTGCCCTGTTGCTGGGCGCGGCCGCCGCGCTGGCTTTGCCGGCCGGCGCCGCGCCGCGCGAGCTGCTGGTGGTGGGCGCTCACTTCGCGCGCGTTTATGAGCGCGCCAATGGCGAATTTTCGGGCATGGCGGTCGAGATCATCCGTGCCATCGCCGGCGAACTGGGCCAGCCGGTGTATTTCGAGCTGTATCCCTGGGCGCGCGCGCAGTCGATGGTGGCGCAGGGGCAGGCCGACATCCTCGTCGGCCCCTACAAATCACCCGAGCGGCTCGAGCTCTTTACGTTTTCCGAGCGTCCTTTCTATCAGGACCAGATGGTGTTTTTCTCGCGCAGCAATGCGCCGTTTGCCTGGGACGGCAGCTATGCGTCCCTGCGCGGCAAGCGCATCGTCATCATCAACGGCTGGGCCTATGGCGACGAATTCGATGCCGCGCGCAAGGACTTGTTGGTCAGCGTGACGAATTCGGTCGAATCGGCGCTGACCATGCTCTCGCACGGGCGGGTGGATTTGTTCGCCAGCAACGTGCGCAATACCGAGCCGGTCGTCCCGCTGCTGGCGCTGGAAGGCAAGGTGGTGCCCGTGGGCCGCACCATTTGCCTGCAACGCGGCTTTTTCGCTTTTCCGCGGCGTCCCGAGTACGACGTCATGCGCGCGCGTTTCGACCATGCCTTCAATGCCTATGTCGACAGTGGCGAACTGCGCAAGCTCGGCAAGCGCCTCAACGTCCAGGTTCCCTGAACGGCGGCCGGCGCCTGTCTCAGGAGCGCCGGCGCTCATAACTTCCTCGTAGAATCGACAACTTGCGGGTACCATACGCAATGACGCTTTGACAACGGTCATATTCCAAGTTGATTTTTCGCAGGAAGCGTGACAGCGCCCGCCTGCTCCCCCAGGAGACAAGATGATGAAGAAAAACGTAGTGCGCGCTGCGTGCCTGTCGGCGCTTGCCGTGTTGGGCGTGCAGGGCGCTGCCTCGGCGGCGGTGTTGAGCGTCGGCCCCGGCAAGACCTATGCGACGCCGTGCCGCGCGTTTGCCGCCGCTAAAAATGGCGATGTGATCGAGATTGCCGGCGGTGTGTTGTACAGCGGCGACGTTTGCGGCATCTACGCCAGTTATCTGACGATCCGCGGTGTGAACGGCCGTCCGCGCATCGATGCCGCCGGCAAGAATGCGATGGGGAAGGCGATCTGGGTCGTGGTCGGTAACAGCATTCTGATCGATAACGTGGAAATGTTCGGCGCAAAGGTTGCCGACCGTAACGGCGCCGCGCTGCGTCTGGAAGGAACTGGCTTCACCCTGCGCAACAGTTTCCTGCACGATAACGAGAATGGCATTCTGAGCGGTGTGAACCTGGCCAGCGATGTGGTCATCGAAGGCACCGAATTCGGGCATAACGGGTACGGCACGGGGCAGACGCACAATCTGTACATCGGCAATGTGCGCAGTTTGATGTTCCGTCGCAACTTTTCGCATGATGCGAATGTCGGCCACAACCTGAAGTCGAGGGCGCAGACCAACCATATTCTGTACAACCGCTTTTCCAGCCTGCGTCCGGGTGAAACGGGTTCGACGGCGGCGGGGCAGCCGAGTTACGAAATCGATTTGCCGAATGCGGGCACTTCTTACGTGATCGGCAATGTGATCCAGCAGCCGGCCGCCAATCAGAACGGGGCGATGCTGGCCTACGGGGAAGAGGGCGCCACCAATGCCGGGCATGATTTGTATGTGGTCAACAACACCTTCCTGAACGACGATACCGCGCGCGGGGTATTTGTGATGGTGGGTTCTGGTGTGACCAAGCCGGCTCTGCTGCAGAACAATATTTTTTCGGGGATCGGGACCTTGAGCACGCAGGTGAGCACGGTGGCCAAGACCAATTACCGTTCGGTCGCCCCGGGCTTCGTGAACCGCGCGACCTACGATCTGCGGCCGACGCCTTCGCCGCTGGTAGTCAATGCGGGCACCAATCCGGGGGTGTCGGCGACGGGGTACTCGCTTACGCCGGTGGCCGAGTACAAGCACGTGGCGTTCTGGATCGGACGGCCGGTGAGCAGCCAGCTCGATATCGGGGCGTATGAGTCGACGTCGATTGCGCCGTAGTCGCTAACCTGCGATCCGTCGTTCCTGCCATTGGCAGAAAAGACTTCCCGCGAAGGCGGGAACCCAAGTTCGTCGAGCCGCCAGTGACTGCGCCACGGAATTGATTCCCGCCTCTCCAGGAACTAGTCTTTGCCGCTAATTTGAGCAGCTTTGCGACTCCAAACCTCGAAACCGTCGCTCCCGCGCAGGCGGAAACGCATGCGTTTCCCCCATAGCACCGTCGATATACGAATGTGCTATGGATTCCCGCCTGCGCGGGAAGTCATTTCTGCCAATGGCAGGAATGACGGAGCTTAGGTTAGCGCCATTTGGAAGCGCCCTCGCACTTTGCACAGTTCCAAGAGATTTGAGGAGTTTCATAGAAACTGGGACCTGCGCGGGAACGACGGAGCATGAGTTAGCGCCATTTGGGGCCGGCCTCTGACTTTGCACAGTTCCAAGAGATTTGAGGAGTTTCCTTGAAACTGGGCGCTGCGCGGGAAGACGTTTCTGCCAATGGCAGGAAAGACGGTCTTGGAGTTTGTGGTCAGAAAAAAGCTGAACCACGAAATTTGGGGGAGTGCATGCGTTCCCGCCTGCGTGGGAAGTCGTTTCTGCCGATGGCAGGAACGACGAGTTAGGGCTTGATCCCCACAATTCCCGCCTCCGCAGCCCACTGTCCCACATCGCTGCGCTTGATCGCAGCCGCCATCAACTCTGGAAATAAATCCGGCGTGCACGCAAAACACGGTGCGCCCAGCGCCGCGAAATACGCCGCGTTCGCGTGGTCATAACCGGGCGCCCCGTTATCGTCGAGCGCGAGCAGCACAATCACCTGCACACCAGCGGCCACCATCGCCGCCGCTCTCCTGCGCATCTCCGCATTATTCCCACCCTCGTACAAATCGCTGATCAGCACGAAAATGGTATCGGCCGGCCGTTCGATCAAACCCTGGCAATAGCCCAGCGCCCGATTGATATCGGTGCCACCGCCCAGTTGCGTGCCGAACAGCACATCGACCGGATCGGCCAGCATCGAGGTCAGGTCGATCACGGCCGTATCGAACACCACCACCGAGGTAGTGACCGCCTTGATACTGGCCAGCACCGCCGCGAACACGCTGGCGTACACCACCGACGGCGCCATCGAACCGCTCTGGTCGATGCACAGCACGATGTCGCGCAAGGATTGCCCCTTGCGTCCGAAGCCGATGCGCGTTTCCGGAATAATCGTCCGGTACTCGGGCTGGTAATGGCGCAGGTTGGCGCGGATCGTGCGCAGCCAGTCGATCTCGTGATGGCGCGGGCGGCGGTTGCGGGTGGCGCGGTTCAGGCTACCCGCCACCGCCTGCCGGAACGGACTGGCCAGCCTGCGCTCCAGCTCGTCCACCACTTGCCGCACCACCACGCGCGCCGTTTCCTTGGTCTTGTTCGGCATCACCCGATTCAGACTGAGCAGGGTGGCGACCAGATGCACATCCGGTTCGACCGCCTTGAGCATTTCCGGTTCCAGCAGCATTTGCTCCAGGCCCAGCCGTTCCAGCGCATCTTTCTGCATCACCTGCACCACGCTCGATGGAAAATACTGGCGGATATCGCCCAGCCAGCGCGATACGTTCGGCGCCGATGCGCCCAGCCCGCCATTGCGTCCCGGCGCCGGGTTGTACAGGGCCGACAGGGCCCGGTCCATGGCCAGGTCGTGCGCATCCAGGGACACTTCCGGCTGGTTCGGCTCGCTGCCCAATACCATGCGCCAGCGGCGCCTTTGTTCCTGCGGGGTGAGCTCATGCGACATGCGAGGTCTCCGGTGTTGATGTTGCGGCGCTGCCGCCGAGGATCATGCCCAGCACCGGCAGCACCAGCCGCGCGCGCGCTTCATCGACACTGCCGGCGGCCGCGGCGACGGCCAGCGTGCCGCCGGCGCCGCCGGCGCTGCCGGCGCGCTCGCTCAGCTGGCGCCGCTCCGGCGCTTCAAAGGCGCCAAAGGTGCGCCGCAGCAGCGGCAGCAGTTCGACGAAGCTGTCCGGATCGAGGCGGTTGATCCAGTTGTTGACCAGACTCCACAGGCTGTCGTTGTGCAGCAGTAGCGCGGCGCTGCCTTGCAGGAAGCCTTCGAGCCAATTGCCGCTGGCCAGCGGGGCGCTCGCATGCGAACAGCGCAAGGCCAGCGCGCGCGCGGTGCGTTCCTGGTCCCAGTAGCCTTGCTCCGACAAAATGCGGGCGCAGCGGCCGCTGATCAAAGGATGCGATAGTTCATTGCCCGCCACTTGGTCGAGCGCCCCGAACCAGGCGTCCAGCAGCGCCTCGTCCTGGATCAGGCGGATGGCGCGGTCGGCGCCGATCAGCTGTTTCACCAGTTCGGCCGCCGGTTCGTCGGCCATGCCCAGCACGCCGAAGGGCAGGGCGATGCAGGCGCGCGTGACGAGGCCTTCGACCACCTGGCCGATGGCGCTGGTATCGGTGCCGCGCACGCTGCCGTAGCGCAGCACCTTGGCCAGCGGCGGCAGGGCGGCCAGCATGAAGCCTACGTCGGGGGTGAGCGCGCCGACTTGCTGGATACGCTGCATCAGCAAATCGACCGCCTGCGGCAGGTCGGCCAGCAGCACCCGTTCGATCAGCGCGGTCAGCTCGGGAAGGGTACTCGCCTCGTTGGCCAGGCTGACCGCCTTGCCGGTGGCGGCCGCTTCGACATTGCCGCCCCAAACGTTCGCTTCGATCAGGCGGATGGCGAATTCCGGCTCCCATGCCAGGCGCCACCATTCGTGGAAGGTGCCCGACTTGCCAGTGACACGTTCGGCACGGCCCCAGTCGACGCCGAGCAGCGCCAGGCGATGCAGCAGCACGCTTTTTTCCAGATGGGCCGGCTGGCGCAGGTCGAGTTCGAGCTGGCTGTGGTCGGCCCGCACCGGCAGGCGCAGGCGCTTTTGCTGGGCTTGCACGTCCTGCGGCAGCGGCAGGGTCGGCACGCCAGGCGGCACTTCGCCCAGGCGGTCGTTGATCAGGAGGGCGTCGTGGATCAGGCGCAGCGGGGTGTCGCTGTCGTAGCAGAACACGGCGCGCACCGCTTCCTGCAGCTCGCCCAAGCCCGGACGGGGCCGCTCACGCATGGCCGCCAGGGTATCGGCCAGGCGCACCGCTTCGATGATGCTGGCCGATGACGCGTCCAGGTCGTGCTTGCGCAGCAGGATGGCGACATCGGTCAGCCAGTACAGGCTGGCCTGGGCCGGGTGGCTCCACATGTGGTGATACCAGCCGGGCGCGGTGACGCCGGCGCCATAGCCGCTGCGAAACGCCAGGCGGCCGTAGCTCCAGGGGGTCCAGGTCGCGGCCAGCTTGACCTTGGGCAAGCCCTTGAGCAAGTCATTGTCGCTCTTGGCGGACGGCATGGTTGCCAGCGCCGGCACGTGGTAGGCGCCGCAGACCACGGCGATGCGCTGGTGGCCCTGCTTCTCGGCCAGGCGGATGGCGTTGCGCATCCACGCTTCGCGCTGCTGCTCGCGCAGATCGGGCGGACCGGCGATGTCGGTGCGCACCGTGGTCATCATCTCGGCGATGGCGGCGAACAGGTCGAGGCTGTCGGAACGCTGCTCGACCAGATGGTCCCACCAGGTGTCGGTGTCGGAAAAACCGGCCGCGTTGGCCAGCCATTGCAGCGGATCTTCGTGCAGCTCGTCGGTGCCGGACCCGGACTCGGCTTCGGACTCGCCGGTGCCGGATTGCCCTTCAGCCGGCTCGGCCGCTTCCGCTTCGGCCAGCCGGTGCGACTGCGGCAAGTCGCAAAAGCGCACCGGCACGCCGTTGGCGGTGGCGTAGCGCATGGCTTGCCACTCCGGCGAAAACTCGGCGAACGGATAAAACACGGCGCGCTGCGGCGTGGCCGGCACATAGACCAGCAGCGCGACCGGCGGCTTGATGGCCGGATCGGCGGCGAAGGCGATCAGCTCGTCGGCCTCGGGCGGGCCTTCGATCAGGATGCAGTCCGGCTGCAGCGCCTGCAAGGCTTGCGCCAGGCTGCGCGCGCAGCCCGGACCGTGGTGGCGGATGCCGAATAAATGAACGCTCATCGGCCAGTCAATTCATCACGTCGCGGCAGGCCCGGTACAGGTCTTTCCAGCCTTCGCGTTCCTTGACCACGGTTTCGAGGTATTCCAGCATGACGACCCGGTCCTGGACCGGGTCCTTGATGATGGCGCCGATCATGCCGGCGGCCACGTCGGCGCCGCGCATGGTGCCGTCGCCGAAATGGGCGGCCAGGGACATGCCGTTGGTGATGACCGAAATCGCTTCGGCCGTGCTCATGCTGGCGCTGGGAGCCTTGATCTTGCGCTTGCCGTCGGTGGTGACGCCGGCGCGCAGTTCGCGGAACACGGTGACGACGCGGCGGATTTCTTCCAGCGCCGGCACTTCGCCGGGCAATTCCAGCGCGCGGCCGAGGCTGGCGACGCGGGTTTCGACGATGCGCACTTCCTCGTCGGCGGTGGCCGGCGGCGGCAGCACCACGGTATTGAAGCGGCGCTTGAGCGCGCTCGACAGTTCATTCACGCCACGGTCGCGGTCGTTCGCGGTGGCGATGATGTTGAATCCTTTTTGCGCCAGCACTTCGTCGTCGAGTTCGGCGATCGGCAGCATTTTTTCCGACAGGATGGTGATCAGGCTATCCTGCACTTCGCTCGGGATGCGGGTCAGTTCTTCCACACGGGCGATTTTGCCGTCGCGCATGGCGCGCATGATCGGGCTCGGCACCACCGCTTCCATCGATGGCCCCTTGGCCAGCAGTTGCGCGTAATTCCAGCCGAAGCGCACCGCTTCTTCGCTGGTGCCGGCGGTTCCCTGCACGATCATGGTCGAATCGCCGCTGATGGCGGCGGCCAGGTGTTCCGACACCCACGACTTGGCCGTGCCCGGCACGCCGAGCAGCAGCAGGGCGCGGTCGGTGGCCAGGGTGGCCACGGCGATTTCGATCACCCGCGCATTGCCGATGTACTTGGCGCTGATCTCCACGCCATTGTCCAGGGTGCCGCCCAGCAGGTAGGTGGACACGGCCCACGGCGACAGTTTCCAGCGCGGCGGCCGCTGGCGCGTGTCGACCGCGGCCAGCGCTGCGAGTTCCTCGGCGTACTGCGTTTCGGCGTGCTGGCGCAGGATGGTAGAAATGGCGGTCATGCAGATTGCTCCTGAAAAGGTAGATACATATCGTGTCGGAAACGCAGGGTGCGCAGGAATTTGTCGACGCTGTCTTCCCATTGCGCGAACTCGGGGATGTCTTTCGGCCAGCCGTTTTCGTAGGCGTCGATGGCGGCCGGGTCGAGCACCAGCGCCAGCGAGGCCATCGTGTAGCTCAGCGACCAGCTTTGCAAGGTGTTGGCCGCGCAGCCGGCCTGGATGCGGCTGACCACGGCCTTGGACAAGGCCAGCGGCCAGTTGCGCTGCGCACTCTTGGCGGCGTCGTCGAGCAGGTCGATCAGGTTCGAATGGGCGCGCATCCACTTTGCCGGGGTCGCTTCGACGAGGGTGGCGAGCAAGTCGTCGGCGGCGTTGGCGGGCAGGGCGCCGAACAGGCTGAAAAAATCGCGCGGCATGTGGGTGTGGATGCCGGACGACTTTAAATACAGGTCGAGGAAGGCGGTGAACCAGGCGTGCAGGCCGCTATCGTAGCCCGCCTGCAAGCTGCGTTGCAGGGCGCTCGACCAGCCCAGCAGCAAGGTGTGTTTGAACTCGCTGGCCATGGCCAGGGTCAGGCAGGTGCGCGGCGAGGCGTCGAAGGTAGTCGACCAGTACGTCGGCGGCACGGCAGCCAGGATGTCGACCAGCCAGCCCGATTTTTCGCCCATCGCGGGGTAGAGGCCGGCACCGACGCCATCGCGCTGCATGCTTTTGTCGCGCTCGTTCGGGACGTCGGCCAGCAGGTGGGTCGAGTCGCCGTTGCGTTCCACCCGCAGCAGCGGCGCGGCGCGCGCCAGCATGCGCTGCGCCAGCTGCGACCCGGGCAGGCCGGCCAGCAGACGCTGGGCCACCTTGCGCACTTCCTTGCGTTTGTCGTCGAGTGCGCTTTCCAGGAAGGTTTCGTCGGCCAGGTTCAGGCTCACCGACAGGCAGCCGAGCAGGGTGGCGCGGTGTTCCGGCGTTTCGCTCGGCCAGGCCGCCTGCAGCTCTTGCAGGGCGGCGCCGCCATCCCGTGCGCGCATGTCGCGCAGGGCGTTGGCGCGCTGTTCGATATTGCCCTCGTCCCACAGCAAGCGCACGTCGTCGGTGTCGGCGCCAACCCAGTTCCAGGCCGGATTCTGCCTGGCCAGCCAGTGGCCGCGCGCGCCGAGCACGCCGTCGATCAGCGCGCGCAAGGGACGTTGCGCACTCCCCATGTCCAGCACCCCCGGCAGCAGGCGCGGTGGCAGGCGGCACTTGTGCGCGTTGGCCAGGCGCAGCCATTCGGAGCGCACTTGCGGATATTCATCTTGCAGCAGCAGCGCCAGCGCGCGTTCGGCCTGCGCCGGACAGGGGCGCAGGGTATCGCTGTCGCTCGATTGTGTCACGGGTTCGGGCAGTTCCGGCGCGCCCGGTTGATGGCCGGCGCGCTGCCACACTCCATGGGCGGCCAGGGAGAGCCATAGGTGTTCTTCCGGGGTGGCGCCAGCCGCGCCGGGACGGCTGCGCACGCTCTCGCGCAGGGCCAGCGGCAGGTCGTCGTCGAAGCCGGGGGCGGCGCGCGAGGTGCCGATCTGTAGCGTCTTGTGAATCTTTATCGGGAGCTGGGAACTCATGCTACGGTCTCGTTGTCAAAATAATGCAAGCGATTTTCGGCGAACACACTGAGCGGGACGATGGCGTAACCGTCCCATTCGCCGATCACCGTCACCGGATGGCCGCCGCTGAGCGCGAGCAGCGGCCACAGGTGGCGAAAGCCGGCATGCAAGGGAATGATGCGACCGTCGGCGCCGGCCAGGTGGGGCGCGGCGCCGGCGCGCGGCACCATGGCGCCGAGCGCGAGCGGAAAGCGGTCGAGGAAAGGGTTGCGTGCCAGCGCGTCGGCGTAGGCTGCCAGCGAGGCGTCGAGCGTGGGGGCGCTCGCCAGGCTGGTATCGAGCGGGCTGACGGCATCTTGCTCCTTGATCAGGGCGCGCAGCGGATAGGCGCTGGGATAGAAGCATAGTTCGGCGTCGAACTGGGTGCCGGGCGCGAGCACCTTGTCGTAGCCCTGGGTGCCGGCGGCGTATTGCAGGATCATGGCCCAGCATCCGCTCGCCATGCCGCGCAGCCATGTCGTGCGCGCGCGGATGCGCTCGCTATCGCTGGTGTGCTGGGCCAGCACTTGCCAGCGGTCGCGCACGCCGGCCTGGGCCAGTACGTCTTCCTGGCTGATTGTCCAGCCGACCAGGGTGCGGACGTCGCTTTGCAGTTCCGGCGGTAGCTCCGGCAGGCGGCGGCAGGCGGTGCCGAGCAGGTAGATCGATGCCAGTTCGCGCGCCAGCTGGGTTTCCCAGTCGGGCAGGGTGGTGTCGAAGCACATGCCGCTGGCGCGGCGCAGGCGCGCAGCGAGGCCGCCGGCCTGGGCGTCGACCATGCGCGCGGCAATGTCGTTCCAGAAGGCCGGGCCGCGTGCGCGCAGGGTGGACAAGCCTTCGCGCGCCAGGTCTTCCAGCCAGGTGTGCAGTTCGGCGATGCCGGCCGCGACCTTGCTGTCGCGCTTGTCCTCGCGTTTTTGCGCCGCCGCGGCCTGGGCTGCCGCCTGTTCCGGTGTGGTGGCGATGACTTTGTCGGCGGCGCTCTGGAGTTTCTTTTCGCTGCG
Organism: Massilia antarctica; assembly: GCF_015689335.1. Lineage (GTDB taxonomy): Bacteria > Pseudomonadota > Gammaproteobacteria > Burkholderiales > Burkholderiaceae_D > Telluria_A > Telluria_A antarctica. The sequence goes on from NZ_CP065053.1 coordinate 4,053,618, forward strand.
CTGCTGGCGGCTATCGATCCAGTCGGCGACCCACTGTGGCGGCGCGCCGGCCGCGAACAGGGAGGCGTTGCTGGTCAGTAAGAGATATAGGCCGATGCCATGCTTGCAGGGAAACTTCCGGCTGGGGCAGGAACACTTGAAGGCTGGCTCGGCCAGGTCGATCTGGGTGCGGTAGGGGACTTTGCCGCTGCCCTGGCATTCGCCCCACACGGCGGTGTCGGTCCGGCCCAGGTTGCCCCACTTGGCGGGCCCTGCCAGCTGGCTGCCGGCTTTGGCGGAACTCGCATCGGGCGCCAGTGCGAGGATTTGATCGGCGTTCAAAGTCATGGGAGGAACAATGCCACCGGCCCACGACCGTTGGCAAATGATTAAAGATAGTAAGTTAACCGCTGACGTTAATTTTGGGAAGTCTTTTTTGCCAGAAAGGCGATCAGGATTGCCCGGGCCGGGTGCGTTCCCGGCCCAGGCTGGCGGATCAGACTTGACCCAGCCAGGGCGCTTGCATTCCCGACCCTGGCTGGCGGATCAAACCTGACCCAGCCAGGGCGCTTGCATTCCGGGACCGGGCTGGCGGGTCATGCCTGACCCAGCCAGAGCGTCTGCGCGCGTGCGAACACGGCGGCGCCGACCTGTTTTCCCAGGGTACGCCCGTCCGCGCTGGCACGCTCGAAATGAATGCCGGCGTAGACGCGCGAGACGCCCGCTTCAGCCACGGCATCGCTGAACGTTTCCCACGCCAGGGTGACCGGCGCGGACGGCAGGGCCGGGTCGAACAGCAGCGAGTGCGCGGGGATGGTCACCGAATGGCGGAAGACGTCGCTGCCGCTGAAGCGGCGCAGGATCTCGGCCGAGGCGGCGCTGAAGGTGCTGTGGCCGGATACGTGGTCGGGGAAGGCGGGCGCGGGCGCGCTCGCCAAGTGGAAGGGCATCCAGGCTTCGCCGGCGACCGGACGCAGCCCGCCGGCGGGACCGGCCGGGCCGAAGCTGTCGACGATGCGGCCCTGCATCAGGTAGCGGATGGCGCTGATCGGGCACGCCGACTCGTAGGCGCGCTTTGTATCCCAAGTGGCAATGCTGGCGTCGAACACCGCATTGGCGAGGGCGAAGAACAGTTTGACGTCGTCATCGTCGCTGTAATCGTTGCGCTCCGATATGAGTCGCGCGACGTGGCACCAGTAGGACCCGGGCAATTCGCCAATCGTGCCGCCGGCCCAGAAGTCGGCGATCACCTTCTGGCGTTCGGTCAGGCTGGCCTGGATCTGCACGCTCTGTTCGGCCTGGTCGATGAATTCCCGGCTGCCGAAGGGGGCGGGCGGCGGCGGGCGGAACTGGCTGCCGGCGCCCAGGGCGAACGGGCGCACCTTGCCCCAGAACGGGGTCAGGAACGCTTGCGTGCGGGGCACGCCGCCGGCATCGATGAATGACAGCGGTTGCCACAGGCCGGGGAAGGGGATGTTGGCGCGCGGCGTGGGCTGGGTGAGCAGCAGCGGCGGGTTGCGTGGCTGGTAGCCGCTGTAATCGGCGAAGGCGATCCCGCCTGGTGTCAGCTTGCCGTTCTGGTTGGCGCCGTCGGCGCGGTGCTGGTCGAGCACGGCGTGGGCGGCAATGGTGCCCACGCGCGGGGCGGTGGCGCTGTTGTTGTAGGCGTCGATTGGCCGGCTGTTCATCGCGGCGAGGTGCGCATCGAAGGCGGCTTGTTGGCTGGGAAACTGATCGAGCAGGGCCGCATAAGCGGCGAAGCTGATCGCCAGCGCCTTGTTGGCGGGCGTGCATTCGGCGGGCGGCCTGCGCAGCTGGGAGCCAAGGACTTGGCCGAGGGCGACCTTGTCGTAGGCGGCCCAGGCTTCATACATGGCGCTGTGCACGATCGCCACCGCGCGCGCGGCGATGGGCGGCGCCATGCGGGTGGCGCGCACGGCGTCGATTGCACTGATATTCCAGGCAATCACCGTCCCCGATTGCGCTGGTAGCGGCTGGTATGGAGGAGGCGACCGGTCCGATCCGCCGCAAGCCGTCAGGGCGCTGCCGACAGCGGCGGTGCCGCCTATCGTTAAGAACGTGCGTCGTTTCATGGTGGTTTCCCAGAGAGGTGGCTTCCGGCCGGGAAGCGCGGGATGCCTGGTGGCATGGTCTGCGATGAGGGCTTACGTGGCGACGATAGCCCGCTGCCGCCATCCGCTTCTTGAGCAGCCGCAGCGGCAGTACCGCAGCGAAAACAGGGATCGTCGCTGGCCCGCGTGCGGAACCGCCGAGGTCCGGTCATGGTCGAGCCGGCGGGCGCACGATTCGCAATTCACAAGAGCAAGCAAATCCTTTCCAGTTGCCACTACAATACGGCTGCCGCCTGTCGAGCTCACTTTTCCAAGGTCAGATCATGAAATTTATCCACGCCGCCGATTTGCACATCGACAGCCCCTTGCGCGGGCTGAACGGCTACGATGGCGCGCCGGTGCAAGAGTTGCGCGGCGCCACCCGCCGGGCCTTGTCCGCCCTGGTCGACCTCGCCATCGAGCAAGCGGTCGATGTCGTCATCCTGGCGGGCGACATTTACGACGGCAACTGGGCCGATTTCCGCACTGGCCTGTTTTTTCGCGACCAGATGGTGCGCATGACGCGGGTCGGCGTCCGCGTCTTCATCGTCAAGGGCAATCACGACGCCGAAAGCCAGATCACCAAACAGCTTCCGCCGGTCGAGGGAGTCCATACGTTCAAGTCGACCTCGGTCGAGACAGTCACGATCGACGAGCTCGGCGTGGCTTTGCACGGACGCAGCTTCCCCAACCGCGCCGTGCCGGAAGACCTGGTCGAGCATTATCCCGATGCCAGCGCGAATATGTTCAACATCGGCGTGCTGCACACCAGCCTGAACGGGCGGGGCGGGCACGATGTGTATGCGCCGACGACGGTCGAGGCGCTGTGCGCCAAGGGCTACGATTATTTCGCGCTCGGCCACGTGCATGCGCGCGAGGTCGTGCGCGAGGCCGGTCCACGCATCGTTTATCCCGGTAATTTGCAGGGGCGCCACGCCAAGGAGATCGGGCCCAAGGGCTGCGAACTGGTGACGGTGTCCGGCGGTGCCATCACCAGCGCCCAGTTCGTGCCGCTCGACGTGGTGCGCTGGCACCGGCTGCAACTCGATGCGAGTGGCGCGGCCGACGTCAATGCCTTGCGCCAGCGCTTCATGCAGGCCGCAGGCGAGCTGGTGGCCGGCGAGCACGAGCGCCTGCATGCGCTGCGGGTGATCGTCAGCGGCCAGACCGAGCTGCACCGGATCGAGGCCGAGCAGCCGGGCACCATCGCCGCCGCGATCCAGGCCGGCACCCAGGACTTCGAAGGCGCCGACCTATGGGTCGAGGAAGTCCAGCTCGACCTGCGCTCGCCGCTCGACCGTGCTGCCGCCCTCCAGCGCGCGGACGCGGTCGGCGAGGTGGTGCAGCTGGTCGACGAGATCGCGTCCAGCGAGGAACAATTGCGCGCCTGGGCGCTGGCGCAGCTCGGCGGCCTGGGAACCTTGCCGCCCGGCCTGGCCGATTGCGACCCCGCGGCCTTGGCGCCGGAAACGCTGCGCGCGCTGCTGGCAGACGCCGAGGCCACCGTCCTTGCCCACCTTGGCGGCATGGAAGGAATCGCACGATGAGACTGCGCGAACTGCACCTGACCGCCTTCGGCCCCTTCACCGACCGCAAGCTCGATTTCGGCAGCGCCGGACAAAACGTGGTGTTTGTGCACGGTCCCAACGAAGCGGGCAAATCGTCGACCCTGCGCGCGATCTCGGACCTGCGCTTCGGCATACCGCAGCAGAGCCGCGATAACTTCGTGCATAAATACCCCGACATGCTGCTGGGAGGCGTGCTGGTGGACCGCAACGGCAAGTCGTATCACATCATGCGCCGCAAGGGCCGCAGCAACACCCTGCAATATGCCGACGGCAGCCCCGTCACGCCGGATGTGGAGGCGCTGATCACCTGCGGCCTGTCGAAAGAGGATTACGAGGCCATGTTCGGCCTCGACCACGAGCGCCTGCGCAACGGCGGCGAGGCGTTGCTGGCCGGGCACGGCGAGATCGGCGCGGCCTTGTTCGAGGCCAGCGCCGGGGTGCGCAGCATTCCATCGGTGCTGGAGCGGCTCGACCTGTCGGCCCGCAGCTACTTCATGCCGGGCACGCGTGCCAAGAATGGACGCATCAACGAAGCGCTGCGCAACTACGGCGAACATCATCACGCCTTCAAGGATGCGCTGATCAAGCCGGCGGCGTGGGCGGAACTGTTCAAGCAGCACCAGTTGGCGGCACAGCGGCTGGCCGATCTGGAAGTGCGCCACGACGAGGCCAACCGTCGGCAACTGCGCCTGTCCGAGCTGCGCGGCGTGGGGCCGCTGATCCGCAGCCAGGATACGGCCAGCGAGATCCTCGCCGAACTGGACAACGCGCCGCTGCTGGCGGAAAACGCCCCCACCGAGCGGGCTTTGGCGCAAGCGGGATTGGCGGCCGCCTATCAGAATGCGCAAGCGGCGCAAGACGCCGTGCAGCGTTTGTCCTCCCAGCTCAAGGCGCTGGCGCCGGACCAGCCGGTGCTCGACGCGGCAACCCGCATCGAGCGTCTGGCCGCCAACGCGGAATCGTTCGACACCCTGCGTAACGCGATTGCCGACACAACGGACCAGGTAAGTAATACGCGTCGCGTGCTGGACGAATGTGCCGCCGGCATCCTGCCCGGCGCGGCGGCGCACGCCGTGCTGGCCCTGGCGCCGGCGCCGGCCGCGCGCGCCCGGATCGACGCCGTGCTGGAAGAATTCAAGGTGGCGCAGCAGCGCCTGCACCAGCATCTGGAATCGGCACTCCCGCCCGAGGACGACGAGCAGGCCGCCGACTCTCTGCCGTCAGCGGGGCTGGTGAGCGCCCTGCGTGGGGTGCAGGACGAGGCCAAGCGCAAGGAAGCGCTGATGAAGCGCAAGGAGCAGCTTCCGGCCGACATCCGGCAGCTGGAGCGGCAGATCGCGGCCGATGTGGCGGCACTGGGTTTGGCGGATGAGGTGGCGCTGGGCAGGGTGCGTGCGCTGCTCGACAGTGAAATCGAGGCCGCGCGCGACGAGTTCGACACGGCGGAGGCCGAATTGGTCTCCCTGCGCAAGCAGCTTGCGCAGCTGAAAACGGAGCACGCCGGGGCCGCGGCCAAACGCGACCAGTTGCTGGCGGCCGGCGCGGTACCCACGATGACACAGGTGCGCGCCGCGCGTGAGCAGCGCGACGGCCACTGGGCGCAGGTGCGTGACACCAACGCCGGCGGCACGCCAGCGTCCGGCGCACTGCTCGACACCGTCGAGACCGGTATCCGCGACGCCGACCGGCTGATCGACGAGCTGGCGCGCGACACCGAACGCGCAACGCAGCTGCAGGGCAGCCAGGATGAATTGGCACGGCTTGCGCAGCAGTTGGCCGAGCTCGAACTCGAACGCACCGCGACTGCGCAGCGCACGGCGTCGGCGCTGGAACGCTGGAACGCCAGGCTGGCGGAGCACGGCCTGCCGCAGCTGGCGCCGAAAGCGCTGCGCGAATGGCAGGCCCGGCTTGCCGATGTACGCGAGCAAAACGGCACCCTGCAAGCGCTGACCGACGAGCTGGAATTGGCGCGCGCAACGGAACGCGCGCTGGTGAGCGATCTGTGCGATGCAATTGCGGCGGTTGGCGTGGCCGCGCCGCCCAACGGCTCGCTGTCGACCCTGTGGTCCCTGGTGGGCGAGATCGAGAACGACATCGAACGGCGCCAGCACGCGCTCAGCACGGCGCTGGGCAAGCGTAGCGAGCGCGAACAGCAGCGGCGCCGTTTCAAGGCGCAGCACACGGCTCGCGCAAGCGAGGCAGGTCGACGGCGAACGCTTGCGCAAGCAGGAGGCGCTGGAAGAATCCCAGGAGCGCCAGCGCGAACAGGAAAGCCTGGCGCAGCGCCATCAAACGGAACTCGAGCGCCTGTGCCGCGCGGCCAATGTCGATGCGCCCGAGGCGCTGCCGGCGGCGGAGGAACAATCGAAGCGCAAGCGCCAGGCCCAGGCCGAGGCGGACCGCGCCCGCAAGGATCTCGCCGTGGCATCGTCGCGCCCGGTGGACGAGTTGCGCGTGCTGTTGCGCGACTACGATGCCGAGCGCATGGACGACGAGCAAAACCAGGTCTCGGCCGAGCTGGAGAAGCTGAACGAGGCCATGAACAGCGCGCGCCAGGCCGAGGAGGCCGCGCGCCGCGCACTGGAGGCGGTCGATAGCGCCGATACCGCGGCGCAAGCGCGCGAGCAGATGGAGCGCGATGCGGCGGGGGTGCGGCTGTCGATGGCGCCGTGGATGCGCTCCCGGCTGGCGCATGCCTTGCTCACTGAAGCGCTCAAGCGTTTCCGCGAACGGGCCCAGGGGCCGATGCTGCTGGCGGCCTCGCGCTACTTTCAGCAGATGACCGATGGCCTGTTCGTGCGTCTGATCAGCGACGATACGGGGACCAAGCCGATTCTGCTGGCGCAGCGCGACAATGGCGGGCAAGTGCATGTCGAGGGCCTGAGCGAGGGCACGCGCGACCAGCTCTACCTGGCGCTGCGGCTGGCCGCGCTGGAAATCCGGCGCGACGCCGGCTACGACCTGCCGGTGGTGCTCGACGACGTGTTAATGACTTCCGACGATGGCCGCGCGGCGCTGGCCTTGCGCGCGATCGCCGATTTCGCCAGGGACCACCAGGTGATCGTGTTCACCCACCATGCGCACCTGCTTGGCGTGGCCGAGCGCGAGGTGCCGGCGCAGCTGCTGCAGGTCGTCAGCCTCTAGCCTGAATTTTGCATAAAAAAGGGCAAGAATGCCGTAAGTGATTGATAGAATGGGAGTTATCTAGAAACCTACCCTGTCAACAAAAACGCCACCTTGCCCGACATGAATTCTACCCCAGAGCAGCTCCGTTTTGCATCCATTCCCGCGCACAGCGTCCGCGCCGATTTCGCCGGTGGGGGTTTGTCGTCCGATCTCGGTCCAGTTTTGCTGCGCGGAGTCGACCTCCAGATTGGCTTGACCAAGCGCCTCGCTGCGGCCTTGCCTGACCGCCGTCATCAGAGTTACGTCAGCCATTCGTATCACGATCTTCTGACACAGCGCATCTACCAGATCGGCTGCGGTTACGAAGACGGCAATGACGCGAACAGCCTGCGCCACGACCCGATGTTCAAACTTGGCGCGGCCCGTTTGCCGTTCGACGACGAGGCCGCGCTGGCGTCCGGGGCGACGATCTCGCGCTTCGAACATGCGGCCAGTCGCCAGGACATCTACCGCGTCAGCGAAGCGCTCGTGGAACAGTTCATCGCCAGCTTTTCCAGCCCGCCAAAGAGCTTGATTCTCGACCTGGATCACTCCGAGGATGCGTGCTACGGCCAGCAGCCGCTGGCGTTCTACAACCACCACTATGGTTCGACCTGCTACTTGCCGCTGATGATTTTCGACGGCCAGTCGGGCGGCTTGATCGCGGCGGTGCTGCGGCCCGGAAGGCGACCATTTGGCGAAGAGAACGCGATGATCATGCGGCGCGTTCTGACGCGGATTCGTCAGCACTTCCCCGCTACTCATATTCTCGTACGTGGCGACGGACATTTTAGCGGGCCTGAATTAATGAGCCTGATCGACAGCATGTCGAACGTGGACTTCATTTTTGGTTTCGCCTGCAACCCCAAGCTCCTTGCGATGGCCGAGCCGACCAGACTTCGCGCCATTGACCGGTGGGTGGCTGCACAATCGCAGGACGTGGTGCCCAATGCGGTGCGTCTGTTCGACGAATTTGCTTACCAGGCGCGTTCTTGGCCGAGAGCCTGGCGCGTGTTGCTCAAGGCCGAGGTCATGGCCCTTGGCGAGAACACGCGCTTCATCGTCACCTCGCTGCCAGGACTCGATGCCGGCATGTTGTACGAGGATATCTATTGCGCGCGCGGTCAGGCCGAAAACTATATCAAGCATCTCAAGGATGACCTCGCCGCCGACCGTACCTCCTGCACCAGCTTTCTCGCCAATTGCATGCGCCTGTTGCTGCACGCGGCGGCCTACATCCTGCAGCAGCAACTGCGCACCGAAGGGCTGCGGCATACCGCGCTGTCGCAGGCGCAGCCATCAACGGTCATTTCCAAACTGTTCAAAATCGCCGTGCAGGTCAGGCAGTGCAAGAACAAGATCGTTCTACATTTACCAAGTGCCTGTCCAGTCAGAGATCTGCTACAGACGTTGACCGAAAGACTGTATTTGGCAACGCCCGCCAAGTCCTTGAACTCGTCCTGAGTAAGACACGTCCGGTCTGCCGAGAATTGACCACTCCGTCGCCAACATCAACCTCATACCGCTCCATTTGATCTGCCGATTGATCGGGTAGGCGGGCTATTGCCCGCGACATCGTGATCGTCACCGAGAAGCTCATGGATCGCCGAACCGGCACTGCGGCAGCAGTTTATGAAACATTCAGGCTAGGCCGCGGCTTTGTTTCGCCGCCGCGCCGCCCGCGATGGGCGGCGCGGCGGCGACGCTGTAAAATACTTCTCTTTACCTACGCATACCGATCCCATGACCGTCGTCCGCACCCGTTTTGCCCCCAGCCCTACCGGCTACCTCCACCTTGGCGGCGCCCGCACCGCGCTCTACAGCTGGGCGTATGCCCGCCATTTCGGCGGCACCTTCGTGCTGCGCATCGAAGACACCGATGTCGAGCGTTCCACGCCTGAAGCGGTGCAGGCCATCATCGAGGGCATGCAGTGGCTCGGCCTGATGCATGACGAAGGCCCGTTTTACCAGATGCAGCGCATGGACCGTTACCGCGACGTGCTGGCCCAGATGCTGGAAGCGGGCACTGCCTACCACTGCTATTCGTCCAAGGAAGAAGTCGACGCCATGCGCGAGCGCTTCACGGCCGCCGGCGACAAGCCGCGCTACGACGGTACCTGGCGTCCGGAACCGGGCAAGACCTTGCCTGCGGTACCGGCCGACCGTGAGCCAGTGGTGCGCTTCAAGAACCCGCTCGACGGCGACGTCAGCTGGGATGATGTGGTCAAGGGCACGATCACGATTTCCAACAAAGAACTGGACGATCTGGTCATCGCCCGTCCGGGCGGCGTGCCGACCTATAACTTCTGCGTCGCGGTCGACGACTGGGACATGCAGATCACCCACGTGCTGCGCGGCGACGATCACGTCAATAACACTCCGCGCCAGATCAATATCCTGCGCGCCATCGGTGCGCCGCTGCCGCAGTACGGTCACCTGCCGATGATCCTCGATCATGAAGGCAAAAAGCTGTCCAAGCGCACTTCCGCTGTCAGCGTCATGGATTACCCGGCGAAAGGCATCTTGCCTGAAGCGATGTTGAACTACCTGGCCCGTCTGGGCTGGAGCCATGGCGATGATGAAATCTTTTCGATGGAGCAGTTCTGCGAGTGGTTCAACACCGATCATCTGACCAGTTCCGCCGCCCAGTTCGACCTGGAAAAACTGGCTTGGCTGAACAACCACTATATCAAGCAGGCCGACAACACCCGTCTGGCCGCGCTGGCGCGTCCGCGGATGGAAGCGAACGGCGCCCAGTTCGACGGTGCGCCTGATCTGGCCGCGGCGCTGGGCCTGATGAAGGACCGCACCAACACCGTCAACGACCTGGCCGATGCGGCCATGCTGTTCTACCGCACGCCACAGCCGGACGCGGCCTTGATGGCCCAGCACCTGACCGACGCCGTCAAGCCGGTCGTAGCCCAGTTCGCCGAGCGTTGCGCCACGGTCGAGTGGACCCGCGAAGCGCTGGCGGCGATGATCAAGGAAGTGCTTGCCGCTAACAGCATCAAGATGCCGGTGCTGGCGATGCCGCTGCGCCTCTTGCTGACCGGCCAGCTGCAGACGCCGGCCATCGATGCGGTGCTGGTGCTGCTGGGCCGTGAACTGGTTCTGTCACGCCTGAAAGCCAACGTTTAAATTGTTGGGCCCGGGGCTTTGCATATTGCAAGCCCTAGTATATAATTCTGCTTCTTCGACGGACGGGGGTATAGCTCAGCTGGGAGAGCGCTTGCATGGCATGCAAGAGGTCAGCGGTTCGATCCCGCTTACCTCCACCACTAATCGAAGCAGATGTGAAGAGTTGCAGGTAGATGCCACTACCTGATTGCAGTACCGGGTCCCCATCGTCTAGAGGCCTAGGACATCACCCTTTCACGGTGAGTACAGGGGTTCGAATCCCCTTGGGGACGCCAGGATTCGAGTAGTAAAAAGCAGGTCGAAGTAGTACAATGCGGTCGCAGTTTAGTATCACTAAACGCCCTGACGAGTCAGGGTTTTTTGTTGGTGCGGTAAGTAAGGTCAGGATGTAGAATACGTCCAGGACAGATTTCTGTCCCCATCGTCTAGAGGCCTAGGACATCACCCTTTCACGGTGAGTACAGGGGTTCGAATCCCCTTGGGGACGCCAGTTTTACCAGAGGGGCGTGAAAACGGTTCTTTGTTATTCCAGCGCCGAGTAGTTCGCGTTACATGGGGGGTATAGCTCAGCTGGGAGAGCGCTTGCATGGCATGCAAGAGGTCAGCGGTTCGATCCCGCTTACCTCCACCAAGTTTTGATGTATTTGTACATTGCGGGTAGTTGCCACTACCTGGCAACAGTTCAGGTCCCCATCGTCTAGAGGCCTAGGACATCACCCTTTCACGGTGAGTACAGGGGTTCGAATCCCCTTGGGGACGCCAGTTAGTGCAAAAGCCGCCTTGTGCGGCTTTTTGCATTGTCTGCTGGTCATGGCCGCGCAGGCAAATCCACCGTCGTGCCGCGCAGGCGGGCACCCAAGTTTGAAGCGCAGTCGACGGCTCATCAGACTTGGGTCCCCGCCTGCGCGGGGACGACGGTTTGAGGTCAACCGTATTTCTATTGCGCCGAACCGGATCACATCGTATGTCTCTTCCTAGCGACCCCGCACTCACCCTCGCCCTGTTCTGCCGCGTCGTCGACAACTACGGCGACATCGGCATCTGCTGGCGCCTCGCGCGCCAGTTGCAGCGCGAGCACGGCATCGTGGTCACCTTGTGGGTCGACGACCTGCCCAGTTTCCGCCGCATCTGCCCCGAGGTCGATCCCAGCGCCGCCCTCCAGCAGATCAATGGCGTCACCGTGCGCCACTGGACCACCCAGGATGGCGAGTTCACGCAAGCCGACATCGCCGATATCGTCATCGAATTTTTCGCCTGCGACATCCCGCCCGGCTACATTGCCGCCATGGCCCAGTGCGAGCCGCGCCCGGTCTGGTTCAACCTCGAAGGCTTGACCGCCGAGGCGTGGGTCGAAGGCTGCCACACCTTGCCGTCATCCCATCCGCGCCTGCCGCTGACCAAGCACTTTTTCTTCCCGGGCTTTACCGCCAAAACCGGCGGCCTGATGCGCGAAGCGGCGCTCGACGGCGAACGCCGCCAGTTCCAGGCAGATGCCACCGTGATGGCCGCTTTTCTCGGCCAGTTCGGCCTAACGGCGCAGGAGATGGCATCGACAAAAATCTCGCTGTTTTGCTACCCGCACGCCCCCGTCGCCGCCTTGTTCGGCGCCTGGCAGGGTGGAGCGCAAGCCATCACCTGCCTGGTGCCGGAAGGCGTGGCGACGCAAGCGGTCGACGCCTTCCTGGGATCGGCGTCCAGGCCCGGCGCGGCAGCCACCCGTGGCGCGCTGACGGTGCGCGTGCTGCCCTTCGTGCCCCAGCCCGACTACGACCGCCTGCTGTGGGCTTGCGACCTCAACTTCGTGCGCGGGGAAGACTCTTTCGTGCGTGCCCAGTGGGCCGGCCGCCCCTTCATCTGGCACATCTATCCGCAAGATGAAAACCTGCACCACAAAAAACTGCGTGCCTTCCTGCAACGCTACGCAGCGGGGTTGGACAGCCTGTCCGCGCTGTCGCTGTGCTGGAATGGCGCCACACAAGACGAACCCGATCCGGCGCCCCTCTGGCCCGCTTTCGACGCCGCGCTGCCCGCCTTGCATGCGCATGCCGACGAATGGCAGCGCCAGATGTTGGCAAACGGCGATCTCACCAGTAATTTGCTGAACTTTGCCGCTTCGCTTAGGTCATCGCGCCCCGGATAAGGTACAATATTCGGTTAATTTCTAACGTATTTTTACCTCGATCAAACGTGAGCTTCCGGCTTTATGCCAGCGGGCGACAGATGATTTTCATGCAACCCACTTTTTACGTACACTCTTTATGAAACCTGCAAAAGAAATTCGTGTTGGCAACATCATTATGGTTGACAGCAAGCCTATGATCGTGTTGCGTTCCGATGTCAACGGCTCGAGCCGCACGGGCTTCACCTACAAATGGAAGATGAAGAATCTTCTGAACAACAGCCCGATGGAAAACGTGTTCCGCGGCGACGACAAGTTCGACGTCGTCGTGCTGGACAAGAAGCCGGTGACTTACTCGTATTTCGCCGATCCGCTGTTCGTCTTCATGGATACCGAGTACAACCAGTACGAAATCGAAGAAGAAAACCTGGGCGATGCACTGCATTACCTGAAGGACGGCATGGAATGCGAAGCCGTGTTCTACGACGGCAAGGCCATCTCGGTCGAGCTGCCAACCACGATCGCACGCAAGGTTGCTTACTCCGAGCCAGCGGTCAAGGGCAATACGTCGGGCAACGTCCTGAAAGAAGCCAAGCTGGAAAACGCCATCGAAGCGCACAGCCACTCGGTTCAGGTGCCACTGTTCGTCAGCACCGACGACGTCATCGAAATCGATACCCGCACCAACGAATACAAGCGCGTCGTTCGTAACTGATCACGTTGCCGCTCAAAAAAAACGCTGCCTCATGGGCAGCGTTTTTTTTCGCCGGTACGGCGCAACTATTTGGCTTTTTTCGCCTTGGCGAACACCGGACCCCACAGCGGATGGCCGCTTTCGCCCGGCGCCAGCGCGAACGCGGGATCGAGCTTGAAGGCTTTGTCGAAGTGCTGGCGGCACGGGACCGGGCGCGAGGTCACGCAGTAGCTGAACGCGATGTACTTGTGCGCGGCAACCTGGTTGGCCTTGGAGCCGGCGCTGATGTCGGCCGCGCTGAGACGCTTGATGGCCTCGTTGTACGCGCCCTGGTTATACAGTTCGATGCCTTCGTTCAGCGCCACCTGGTCGGCGCTGGCGGCCGGCGCCGATGGCACCACCGGCGGCGGCGGACGTGGCGTGGGCGGGCGCGGCGCCGGCGGGCGCGGCGTTGCCGCGCTCGTCTTGGCAGGCGGATCGGTGGCGCAGCCGGACAGCGCGAGGCCGCCGGCCAGCATGGCGAAAATCAGAAAGTGTCGGGTTCGGTTCATGCCTCGATCTTAATGCGTTTATTTGGGCTGCGCTGTGAAATCATGTTCAATCGTGTGTGACTTGTTTTTGCTGGCGTCGATACTCAACAGGAAATCCTGGAAACCGGGATTGGCGATCCGGATCTTGTGTTTTCCGGCCGGCAAGGTCAGCTTTTTCAGGGGCGGCGTGACACCCGCCTCCTTGCCGTCGACATAGATCGTGCCCCATGGCTTGATCGACAATTTATAGTTGAACGTTTCGGGCGCCGCATCGGCGGCCGGGTCGGCCAGCACATCGGCGGCGGCGACAGCCTCGGCCGGCGCGGGGACGGCCGCGCTCGCGTTGTCGGCGGCCACCGGCGCCTCGGCCGGGGTGGCAACGGCTGCCACCGGTGTTTGGGCCGCTGGCGGCGGCAGGGCGGAAGCGTCGGCCACCGCAGGCGGCTGCTGGGGCGGCGCGACCATGATCGTATCGGACGGCTTGGACAGCAGCGAATACAGGCCGACCGCGATCGCGGCCACCATCACCACGCCCGAGGCGGCAATCCCGGTCCAGGGCGGCAAGCCCTTGCGGGCCGGCTTGGCCGGTTTGACCGGTTTTTCGGCCGTCTCCGGTTTCGGACGGCGCGAGGAGCGTGCCTGTCCATCCGGACGGGGCGCGCCGCTGGCTGGCTTGGACAGGTTCGGCTTGACCGGACCGGTGGCGGGCGATTGCTGGGCGGCAGCGGCCGGCGCGGCAGCGGCGGCGCCGGCCGCGGCATCGGGCAGGCGGTCGAGCGTGGCAAAGCGCTGGGCCGGGCCGGTAGGGCGGGCGCGCGGCGCTTCGCCGCCGGCTTCGATGCCGAGCAGGTCGCGGAAGGCGTCGATGGTCTGCGGACGGTCCTGGGCCAGCACGGCCAAGCCTTTGTCGATGGCCGCCAGGAATTCCTGGCTGTAGCCGGGCAGGCCGCGTTCGGCCAGCGGCTTGACCGGATCGCGCACCATGCGCGCGATCGAGGTCGCGGGCGGTTCCTTGACGATGGCAAAAAACATCACCGCGGCCAACGCGTAAATGTCGGTGTACGGTCCCTGGTCGAGCGAGGCGTCGCCGGCGTACTGTTCCACCGGCGCGTAGCCGGGTTTCAGGATCACGGTCAGGCCGCGCGTGCGGTCGCCGATGATCTGGCGCGCCGAGCCGAAGTCGAGCAGCACGGCGTCGCCGCTTTCCTGCACGATGATGTTATCCGGCGACACGTCGCGGTGCAGGATCTTCATGGTGTACAGCATCTCGAGGGCGTCGAGAATCTGCTTCATCACCTTCTTGCACCACACTTCGGTCACCAGTTCCGGACTCTGGGTGACGATATCCTTGATGGTGCGGCCATCGTAATACTGCATGGCCGTGTAGGCGGTGCGGTTCTGTTCCCAGAAACGGTGGACCTTGACCAGCGACGGGTGGTCGAACTGGGCCAGGAAGCGCGCTTCGTTGATGAAGCTTTTCAGCCCCACGTTGAAGGTTTCCTGGTGCCGTTCGGCGCGCACCATGATGCTGTGGTCGCTGGCGCGCGTGGCCAGCACACCAGGCATGTATTCTTTCAGGGCCACGCTGCGCTGCAGCGAATGGTCGAATGCCATGTAGACGATGCCGAAGCCGCCTTCACCGAGCACGCCGGTGATTTCGAAGTCGGCCAGCCTGGTGCCGATCGGCAGGCAGTTTTCGGAGCCGGGGGCGTGGGCGTTCATACGACCTCTCTCTCGACGCGGATGGCGTACGCGGAGAAATTGTCGCGTACTCTGTCGCTGCCTTCCAGGGCCGCCTCGGCCAGCGCGCACATGGCGGTCAGCCATTGCTCGCTATTGCCCGCTTCGGCCAGGGTGCGTTCCATCTCGTCTTCGTGCACCCATTCCCACAGGCCGTCGCTGCACACCAGCAAGGCGTCGCCGTCGAGCAGCTGGACCGGGCCATCGCCGAGCGCGACCGGGGTTTCGCCTTCGGCGCCGACGGCGGCGAACAGGATGTTGCGCTGGGGATGGATGCGCAGCTGGTCGGCGCGCGCATAGCCGGCGTCGATCAGTTGCTGGGTCAGGCTATGGTCGCGCGTGGCGCTGACCAGCTTTGTGTCGCGGAACAGGTAGATGCGGGTATCGCCCAGATGCGCCCATAAAGCATGGGCATTGGCCTGGTCCACCAGCAGGGCGGCCACGGTGGCGCTCATGTCATGATTTTCGGCATGAATCTGTTTGTTTTTCGCCACACTTGCGATGGCGTGGGCCGTGTAGGACAGCAAAGCATGGGCCCCGAAGGCGGGAACCGAGGCAAATTTTTCCAGCATCGACTCGACCACGATCTTCGCGGCCACCTCGCCGCCCTCGTGTCCGCCGGCGCCGTCGGCGATGATGAAGCAGGAAATATCGCCGTGCTGGGCTTCGCCGACAGCGTCCTGATTGCTGGCGCGCATGCCGATTTCACTGATGCGTGTCCAGGCCAGGCGGATCGGGTTGCGCTCAACCATTGCTGGTGCCGGCGGCGTTCGAGCGCTCGACTTCCTTCTCGTACGCGGCCAGGAAAGCGGGACCGAAGATGGTCTTGAACTGGTCTTTCGCTTCCGCTTCGGCCGTGTGGTAAGCCTGCTTGTAGTTCTTCCAGCTCTCGGCCTGGCGGCGCGAGGGAATCAGGGTGCCCATCATGCCGCCGCCCGACACTTCGGTCTCGAACAGTTCCGGCTTCAGGCGTGCCAGCATGGCGCCCATGCTGGCACGGGTGCCGGCGGCCACGCCTTTCTGATGGCTGCGCAAGTCTTGATAAGCATCCTCGATCGACTCGAGCGGCTCCATGAAACCGGGCATTTTCTTGCGCAGCATCTGGGTCAGCACGGTCTGGCTGTCCGGGAAAAACTTGAGCGGATTATTGTTGCGCATCACCACCATCGTGACATCGGCCTTGACCTCTTGCTTGACCAGGGAGCGCAGGGCCAGCAGATCGATGGTGCCTTGCAGCGAGCTGGCCAGCAGCTTGCCCATCAGCTCCATCAACTCCGGGGTCAGGCCGGAACCGAGCGCATCGGCGGGAATGCCGGCGCCACGCAGGAAGGCCTGCTTCAGTGTTTCAATGTCATCAAGCACGACGTTAGTATTCATGAGTGCGGGGCCGCGGGGTAGCGTCGATGTTTATCTCAAGCAATCATGCCAGATTTAACGATTAAGCGCATCAATCGGATGAACCTAATTTACGCATTTTGCCTCATGACAACGCAATTTGCCGTATCTTCTGACATGAACGCCGGTCTGGGTGCTCATGCGACGGGCCTGCTGCTCATTTGTTCATCATTTGCTGGGCAACAGGACGCGCGACACGTTTAGTGTAGCTGCATAAGTGCGTCACCGCAAAGCCCGGCTCATCCGTTGTGCAACAGCATGCCGTACGGCATCGCTTTGGCAATGGCCTTGGCCGGGGCCTTGGCGAGGGCAATGACCATGGCCTTGCTCTTGGTCATTGCCCTGGCATCGCCCGCGCATGGCTTGCCTCAGGCGTCGATAAAGCGCATCTTGAAGCTGCGGCCCTTGATGTTGCCGAAGTCGCGCCCGAGCTTGTTGCCAAGGTTGAGGCGCTGGAAGGCTTGCTCGGCCACGTGGCGGTCGAGCGCCACATAGGTCATGAATTCGAACACATTGATCTTGCCGACCTGTTCCTTGGTCAGCCCGGCGTCGCCGGTCAGCGCGCCCAGCAGGTCGCCTGGGCGCAGCTTGTCCTTCTTGCCGCCCATGATGACCAGGGTCACCATCGGCGCCGGCGCCGCCGCTTCGCCATCGTCGGCCAGTTCCGCCAGCGGATGCCAGCTGACCGGCGCGTGCTGGTATTGCTCGATCAGCTTGACCCATTTCTTTTCGTTCGGCGCGCACAAGGTCAGGGCCAGGCCCGATTCGCCGGCGCGGCCGGTGCGGCCCACACGGTGGATGTGCACTTCGGTATCTTTCGACACGTCGGCATTGATCACCGCGCCCAGGTTGGCGATGTCGAGGCCGCGCGCGGCCACGTCGGTGGCCACCAGCACCGAGCAACTGCGGTTGGAAAACAACACCAGGATCTCGTCGCGCTCGCGTTGTTCCAGTTCGCCGTACAGCGCCAGCGCCGAAAAGCCCTGGGCGCGCAATTCGTCGGCCAGTTCGCGGCAATGGACCTTGGTGTTGCAGAACGCCAGCGCCGAGACCGGCTTGAAGTGCTTCAGCAGGCGGCCCACGGCCTGGTCGCGGTTGTCGAAGCCGACTTCATAGAAGCGCTGCTCGATCTGGTCGCCGCTGTGCTGGGCTTCGACCACCACTTCCACCGGGTTCCTCAGGAACGATTCGGTGGCGCGCCGGATATCGTCCGGATAGGTCGCCGAAAACAGCAGGGTCTGGCGGCGCGACGGGCAGGCGCTGACGATGCCGGCGATCTCGTCGTAGAAACCCATGTCGGTCATGCGGTCCGCTTCGTCCAGCACCAGGGTCTGCACCTTCGACAGGTCGATGCTGCCGCGGCCCAGGTGATCGCGGATGCGGCCCGGTGTGCCGACCACGATGTGGGCGCCGTGTTCGAGCGAGGCGATCTGCGGGCGCATGGGCGCACCGCCGGTCAGGGTGAGCACCTTGATATTGCCTTCGCCGCGCGCCAGGCGGCGCAGTTCGTTGGCCACCTGGTCGGCCAGCTCGCGCGTCGGGCACAGCACCAGGCCCTGCACCGCAAACCAGGCGGGATTCAACTTGTGCAGGATGCCGATGCCGAAGGCGGCGGTCTTGCCGCTGCCGGTCTTGGCCTGGGCGATCAGGTCGCGCCCGTCGAGCACGTGCGGCAGGCTCTTGGTCTGGATATCGGTCATCTCGCGATAGCCGAGCGAGTCCAGGTTGGCCAGGAAGGTGGCGGTGAGCGGCAGGGTGGCGAAGGCGTTTGGATTCATGTGGTGCTCGGGCAAAAGGGGAGGTCCTCAGTCTAACAGGCGACCGGAGATGGATGAACTGCGATGGCGCGGCTGGGCGGGCGCGCCGGGGAATTACGCGGCAGCCCAGTTGGGCAGGCCGGTCAGGTCGGTATTGTCGTCGCGCCGCCACACCGGCAAGCCGCTGGCATCGGTTTCGTCGAGCAGTTCGAGCTGTTGCTGGCGGAGGGCGGCTTTGCGCTGGCGCGGCACGGTGGTGCGGCGCGCTTCGGCTGGGGGATGGACGAGCGGCGCAGCCGCGCCGAACCCCGGCAGATCGAAGGTCGCGTTATCTTTTTTGTCTCTCATGGGAAGCGCGGTGGACTGGCTTGAAGGCAGCTAGTCCCTTTCTAAAAACAAAAGCCCGGCTGTGTGAAGAGTCGGGCTCAGTTCAAAATGTGTTTGGTTGCGGGGACAGGATTTGAACCTGTGACCTTCGGGTTATGAGCCCGACGAGCTGCCAGACTGCTCCACCCCGCGTCTGAGCGGCGAATTGTACAGGGGTTTCGCCGCAAGTGCAAATGATCGCCTCGTCAGCGCAAACCGTAGCGTTCGCGCAGCGCTTGCAGAGTGCCGTTTTTCTCCAGCCGCGCGATGGCGGCGTTCACGCGCGCCAGGTCGTCCTGCGTGGTGCTGGCGCGGCTGAGCATCAGGTGCACCGGCGCCTGATGCACGACAAACGGCAGCTGGCGCAGCACCAGCTTCTGGCGCTGCGCTTCGTACAGCACGGCGGCGCGGTCGCCCATGATCAGCGGCGCGCGTCCGGCGCCCAGCATGCGCACGCCCTGCTCGAAGGTGCCGAAATCGAACAGGCGTCCACTGGCGCGCAGGCCAGGTGCGGCGTGCGCGAAGTCGGTCCCGTACCAGCCCACGCGCGGCACCAGCACGGCGCTCTCGCCACGCGCCAGCGCCGCCATGCCGCCGATGGCGGCGTAGCGCGCATAGTCGCGCGCCAGCACGAACAGCGCCACCGTCTCGTTGCGGTAGGCGTCGGAAAAGCGCGCGAAACGGCGCCGCTCGGGTGTGTCGGTGGCGGCCAGCATCAGGTTGAAGTCGCCGCGCTCGAACAGCAGCATGCGCCGCACCGTCGGCAGCGGCGGCGCCGTCACCAGGGTGCAGCCGGCTTCCTTGAGGATGGCCTTGGCCATGTCCATATCGAGGCCGGTCTGGAGATTGTCTTCGTTGGTGAAGGAGTAGGGCGGCCATTCCTCGCTGACCATGTTCAGCGGCCGGCTGCAGGCGCGCGCCTGCGCGCTCGCGAGCAGGACGGCGGCGGCCAGCAACGCCGTTACAGTGCGCGCAGACGCCATAGCGATGTCAGTTCGGCGGCGCGCGCGGCGTGCAGCGGGTCGCTCGGATCGGCCGCGCGCGGATGGGTGGGACGCACGTCGTGGCGCTCGATCACTTGCAGGCCGCCGGCCGCGATCAGCGCCAGCAGCTGCTCGCGCGGGCGCAGGCCGAGGTGCTCGGCCAGGTCGGACAGGATCAGCCAACCCTCGCCGCCTTGTGCCAGGTGGGCCGCCAGGCCGTTCAAAAAGCCCTTGAGCATGCGGCTGTCCGGATCGTAGACCGCGTATTCGATCGAGGAGCTCGGGCGCCCCGGCAACCAGGGCGGATTGCATACCACGAGGTTGGCGCGGCCCTCGGGGAACAGGTCGGCCTGGACCACCTCGACAGAGTCTGACACGCCGAGGCGCTGCAGGTTTTCGCGCGCGCAGGAGAGGGCGCGCGCATCCATGTCGGTGGCCACCACCCTCCCCACGCCGCGCTGCGCCAGCAGGGCCGCCAGCACGCCGGTGCCGGTGCCGATATCGAAGGCCAGCGCGCAGGCGGGCGGCAGCGGCGCGTCGGCCACCAGCGCCACGTACTCGCCGCGGATCGGTGAAAACACGCCGTAGTGGGGGTGGATGCGCGCGCCCAGCGCGGCGATCTCGACCCCGTTCTTGCGCCACTCGTGGGCGCCGATCAGGCCAAGCAGTTCGCGCATCGATGCCACGAACGGTTCGTCGCCGCGGCCGTAGGCTTCGTTGCAGGCTTGCTTCACGTCCGGCGCGCGCCGCAGCGGCACGCTGTAGTCGGCCTCGAACGGCAGCAGCAGCATGGCCAGGGTGCGCGCGCGCTGCGACTGGGCCTGGCGGTGCAGGTGGAAGGCGTCGGCCGGCGAGGCGGGGACCTTGGGCGCCCTGGCGCGTCCGCCTTTATGGTCGGCGCGCCGCGCCAGCGCCTGCAGCAGCTGGCGCGCGTTGTGGAAGTCGCCGCGCCAGAGCAGGGCGGTGCCTTCGCAGGCGAGGCGGTAGGCCACGTCGGCGGGGGTTTTGTCGTCGGCGATGACGACTTTTTTCGGCGGCGGCATGCCGCTCTCGGAGCGCCAGCGCGCGGAACGCGGCTGGCCTTCTTCGGTCCAGTGGATGCGCGCCGGGGCGTCGGCAGTGTGTTCAGCTTGCATGGGGGCGATCGGTCAGTGGTGCAAAAACGGGAAACGGCAAGCGCCCCGTGCGGGCACGGGGCGTCAGGATCACTATTATACGTGGGCCGCGCCCGAGCTCAGGCGCTGGCGAAGATGCTGCCCGGGACCGCGCCGCCGTAGGCGCCGGCCAGCGCCTTGTTGCGCTCTTGCGCAGTGGCGGCCGGTTCGTCGGCGCGCGGACGGGGGGCGAGCAGGGCGGCGCGGTCGACCAGGCGCAGCAGCCGCAGGCTCAGGTTGCCGCCCACGCTGTCGCCATTCTCGCCGGCCGTGCCGGTGACGGGCGCTGACAGTTCGCGCCCGAGCAGTTTGAACAGTTCGTTCAAGCTGCCGGGGAACTTTACCGGCGGCAGCGGTTTGCCAGTCAGCACCAGCACATCGGGCGCATCGAGCTGGGCCGGGCGGGCGGCGGGTGCTGTTGTTTCGGTGGCGACGCTGGCGCTGGCCTCGTAATTGACCTCCAGCTCGAAATCGAAGGTCTGGCCATCGGCCGTGACCAGCTGGCCGGTGCCGATGAAGCTGGCGCTCTCGTTCAGGGAAAAGGCACTGGCGCGCACATTGCCGCTCTGGGTGGCCGAGGCCGAAAACGCCGATTGCGCCTGTACCGACACCGCGTCGAAGCTGACCTTGGCACCCTTGGCGGCATCGCCGAACAGCTTGCCGACGAAGGTATCGAGAAATTTCTGGGCCACATCGACGGTCGATGTGGCCAGCTGATCCACGCGGTTCATCAAGCTGCGCGGGGACAAGTTGACGTTATCGTTGTACAGGGACACCGGATCGACCACCGGCAGGCGCGCGGCGACATTGCCGCTGGCCGGCGCCAGCTGCGCGCCGACGCTCCTGCCACCGGCCTGCGCGGCGGCAGGGGCGAGGGTGGATGCGGGCGGACGGGCGCTCAGGGCGGACAAGAAGGACATGGCGGTCAGACAATAAAAAAATTGCGTTACTGACCATAACGGCAGTCTTGCCGATTACTTTAGTTATTTTTCTATTATTTTTTTATTGCCTTGAGGAATCTCAATCAATGGTGATGGGACCATTGCCCTTCCGGCGATGCGAGATAGGATTCAACAGCGTCCTTGTTTCCTGTGGCATGGCGTTTCAGCACACCGCAGCCGCACACGCCCTGGTAGGGCTGGATATGCGAACAGGCGGACACTTTCTGCAGGAAGACTTTGACAGGTTTCTCGCAGTTGGCGCATTTGAAGGTCAGCACGCGGGCGGGTTTTGACATGGGGAAGGTCCGAACGTAAAAAACGCGCATTTTATCATCGGCATGTGCGCAGGCAGTCAACTGCTGGCCTGGCACAGCGTTAACGGAGCAGGCCCCCGGGCGAACTGATCGAGACAGGAAGCAAGATGAACTCCGACAAGCAACCAAGCAAGGAAAGCGTGCGCCAGTGGCTGCGCGCGCAAATCGCCCAGCGCCGTCCGCCGCCCGATCCGCAGGACATCCGGCGCGAGCTGGGCTGGGAACTGGAGAAGGCGCGCCCGGTCCGGCCGAAGCGGTAGAGGCATAACTTACTGCGCAGGCGGCGGCATCACATTGATTACCTGCACGATGGTCTGCGTTTCGAGTT
Organism: Massilia antarctica; assembly: GCF_015689335.1. Lineage (GTDB taxonomy): Bacteria > Pseudomonadota > Gammaproteobacteria > Burkholderiales > Burkholderiaceae_D > Telluria_A > Telluria_A antarctica. The sequence continues at coordinate 4,075,900 of NZ_CP065053.1, forward strand.
CATACGGGATGCGGATATTCGGGCCGACAAAATCTTTTTTGTTCCGGGTGATGATCAGCCGTCGCGTGATATTTCCGGTTGCACGGATGATGGCGTCCAGTAACGGGATCTTCGGCAGACTGCGCATACTCGCGCCACGGATCGCCGCAGCCTCGTGCATGATTGCTTCGTCTGTTTGAATGACTTCGAACCCGCCGCTCACCAAGAATGCGCGCGTGCCTGTCTGCTCCGAAGGCGGCGTCCCCGCAATCAGCTCCATCCAGGTGACTGCGCTGATGGCAGGATTGGTGTAATAACCCAATTTCTGGAGGGCTTCAGGAATGCCATTCAGGGCGTCGATCAGGATGTTGGTGTCAAATAAGACTAGCGCCATTCAGCCCTCGACTCTATTTGGTATTGAAGACCGTCTTTGGGTGTGTCGTCACGATCCTTCCACATGCCGAACGCCGCATTGAGTGCCGCAAGGCGCCTGGCTCGCTCGCTTTGCAATGCGTCATCGGCAGCCTGCGGCCCGCCTGGAGCATCTTGGGAAGGATTGGGCGAAGCCAGCGTGTCTTCCGGCGCGCCCTGGTCGATGTCTGGCTGCGACTCGTCGCATTCACCCTTGACGTCGATATCGCAGTTGAGCGATGTGCGCGCCGCTGCAACAGGCGCACCCGCCGCGGGCGTACCGGAACAGGAAAATTGAAGGACATGCTTGTTCTCGACGCTGTTTCCGGTTCCACGGAATGTTGTGACACAGGTCAAATGGAAATGCGCCGAGAACGATGGCGCCGGCGAGGTACGAGGCCCGCTCCCGGCCAGCCGCTCCTGGCCGTCGTCGTGCAAGGGACCGGCGGCGCAAGCCTGCTCCTTCTCCGGCGTGAAAGCGCAGTCTTTTTCATAAAGTGAGCTCATCTTTTGCTCCCGCTTGTCGATGCATGCCAGTTCAGTCTAGCGCAATTCGGCCAGCACGACCCGGCGCTTCGCGACAAAATTCGACAGGATTGCCGACGGAGAAAACAGGCCGCTCAGGCCGCGGCGCGCCAGGTATTGCGCCCGGCCTGCTTGGCCTGGTACAGCTGCATGTCGGCCTGCTGCAGCAGCGCGTCCGGTTCGAGCGTGCCGCCGCTGAAGTAGGCCAGCCCGATGCTGGCAGAGACCGATACCGTGACCGTTCCCAGCTCGAACGGCGCCTGCATCGCGCTGACGATCTTGGCCGCGATGGCTTGCGCATCTTCCGGGCGCGCCAGCTTTTCCATGATGATGGTGAATTCGTCGCCGCCCAGGCGCGCCACGGTATCGCTGGCGCGCAGGGTCTGCGTCAGGCGTGCCGAAAACGCCTTGAGCAGGGCGTCGCCCACATGGTGGCCGTAGGTATCGTTGACCGGCTTGAAATGGTCGACGTCCATGTACATCAGCGCCATCAGATGGCCGTCGTCGGCGCTCTCGCGCATCGCCACGCTGAGTTTATGCAGGAAGCCCGCGCGGTTGGCCAGCCCGGTCAGGGCGTCGACCTGGGCCAGTTTCAGCAAGCGCTTTTTCTCGCGCTTTTGCGAGGTGATGTCCTGGCGCATGACGTGAAAGCCGACCACCGTCGCGCCGTCTTCGCCCAGTTGCGGAATGTAGGTCACTTCGAGCGTGCGCTCGGTACCTTCGCTCTCGTCGTGTTCCTCGAACACCAGGGTTTCACCCTTGAGCGCGCGCAGGATGTACGGTTCGAGCGTGGCGAAACGCTGCTCGCCAACGGTCTGGCGCACCGTCATGCCCGGCACGGCCGCGCCATCGCGCCCGAATTCGCGGTGGTAAGCCAGGTTGTGGAAGCGATAGACCTGGTTGGCGTCGATGTAGGCCACCATGGCCGGCAAGGTATCGGCAATGGTGCGCAGGCGCGCCTCGCTTTCGCGCAGCGCCAGTTCGGCTTCGCGCAGGGTGGTGATGTCGTCGATGGTGCCGACAAAACCTTCGATGCGTTCGCCGATGCGCACCGCCGCCACCTTGACCGATGTCCATACCAGGCTGCCGTCCGGACGCAGGCAGCGCACCACTTTCTTGAACGGTTCGGGGTTCCTGCGCTGGTGCTGGAAGATCGCATTGAGGCTGTCGCGCTCCTCCGGATGAAGCGCCTGGGTCCAGCCGCGGCCCAGCGCCTGCTCGCGCGTGAGGCCGGTGATGGTTTCGAACATGCGGTTGACGTAGGTGCAGTTGCCGCGCAGGTCGGCGCGGATCAGGCCGAGCGGGGAAGCGTTGGTGATCGCGGTCAGCTGCGCTTCGCTGTTGCGCAGGTTCTGTTCCTGCTCATGGCGCCGGGTCACGTCCTCGGCGATGCACAGGATGTATTCGATGGCGCCGGCGTTGTCGAACAGCGGTACCGACACCGTGTGCAGGTAGCGCAGTTCGCCGTCGGGCCGGCGCAGCGGTTTTTCGGGCAAGTCGACCGCCGCCGGACTGGCCATCATGGCGCGGTCTTCCTCCAGGCTGCACAGGGCGAAATCGGGGGCGAAGGCGACGCAGTCGGTCTTGCCGATCACGTCGTCGGCGGCGTAGCCGGTGGCCGCTTCGGCGGCCTTGTTCCACACCACCATGGTGCCGAAGCTGGCCGGGCGCACGCTCTTGACGTAAATGAGCAGCGGCAGGTGTTCGATCAGCGACTGCAGGAAACCGCGGTTGCCGCTGATTTCGAGTTCGGCCAGCTTGCGCGCGCTGATGTCGCGCCAGCTCACCGCCACCCCATCCGGAATCGGCACGATCTGATGGCGGATCCATACTGCCCGCTCGCCGGGGGCGCGCAGTTCGACTTCTTCTTCGAGCGGCTGCAATTCGATCAGCACGCGGGCGTAGCGTTCGAGGAACGGCGGGTCGACGTCGCGCGGCAGCAGCGGCAGGATGCCCTGTCCGGTGACGGCGGCGCGCGTGTGGCCCAGCATGGCCGCGCCCTTGTCGTTGATGTCGGCGACGACGAAGTCGGTGATGATGCCGCCGGCGTCGCGGCGCGCCTTGAGGAACATGACGCCATCGAGGCTGCCCTCGGCGGCCGCGCGCGAGGTGGCCTGGGCGTCGCGCGCGGCGCGCATGCTGGCGCGCAGGCGCGCGCTCTGGCGCATCAGCAGCGCCGTCACCGCGACGATGCCCAGGGTCACGGCCAGCGCTATCCACAGGTAGCGGATGCGGTGGCGCTCGAATTTTTCCATCGCGGCGCGCTCGGTGATGCCTACCACCGCCACCAGGGCGTAGCGGTCCATGTCGCTGTAGCTGTAGATGCGCGCGATGCGGTCCGGCGGCGCGTTCGGTTCGAGTTCGCCGGCGAGGGCGCCGGCCCCCTTGCGCGCGCGAAAATCGAGGCGTTCGCCCACGAACAGGCGCTCGCCCACGCGCCCGATCGTGAGATGGGCACCGTGCGCCCACAGGAACAGGGCGGCCTCGTCGTCGACGCTGACCCTGTCGTAGTCGTCGACGAAGTAGAGCGGGTCGATCATGATCACGATAACGCCGGCGAAGCTGCCGTCGGCGTTGTCGAGGCGGCGCGCGATCTGGATCAGCCACTTGCCGCTGCGCGGCTCGACCACCGGGGTCGAGAATTGGGAGGCATCGCCGGCCCCGCCCGCGAGCGCGAGGAACCAGGAGGTGGCGGCGGTGGGGCCGGGACCGCTGTTAAAGCCGTTGGCGCTGTCGAGCAGCATGCCGTGGCGGTCGAGCAGGGCCATCGGCAGGTTGAGCTTGGCCGGCAGCACGCTGTCGAGCAGGCCGTTGCGCTGGGAAAATTCGGGCAGGCGCAGGCTGCCCTGGGTTTCCTCGTACTTGAGCTTGAAAAGTTGGGTCGCGTGGTCGCTCTGGCGCAGGATGTGGCTGACATGCTCGGACAGCACGCGCGCCAAGGCTTGGCTCGACAGTACTGCGTCGTGATGGGCGGCGTCGCGCTCGACCCCCATCTGGTGATACAGGGTGATCCACATGGCCGCCGCCAGCGACAGCGCGAAGCAGGGGAGCAGCAGGATCCGGAACAGGCGCCTGGCTGATCGGCGAAATACGCTGGCGGAAGGAATAGGCGTCCCCTGATGGTTGGTTGGCATCAAAAGAAATGACGTGGCGAGGCTGGAAATGCTTGAAATTCGGCAGCACCGTAACTGACATTCTGCGCGCAAATGCCGGCCGTTTGGTTGGTGCACTCGAAAAAATCTTGGGCGAAAGAACAAAGCGTGGCGTTTCGTCACTACATTGGCGCGCCGCTGGCCTGTTGCGGGCGCCTCAGGCGGCGATACGTTGCGCTTGTGCCGATGAGAAATCCACTGATGGCGCACGCCTTGCGCTAGATCAAACCTGCGGTGTCGGAGTTCTTTACACTGATTTCTCCGGGCTGATGCAAAAGTTCATAAAGAACAACTCCAAGCCTGCCAAAACACACGACTCCAGCCAGGCTCTCCGGCGCTTCCAGCGTCAGGATCTTGCGTATGCGGGCAACTTTTGAGGAGACCGAATGTTAACGGCGACATATACCCTGGTTGCACTGTCTGTCGAGCAAGCGAAGATTCGCACGCAGGTGCAGGACTTGCAAAAGCTGCTTCACTCGACGTTCGCGCATCAGAATGCGCTTGCCGCGGGGCAGGTTGGCGCCGCCTGCGACACCGTCCAGCGTTTGTACGAAAATTGCCACTGGCGCAAGATCGACATGTTCCTGGTACCGGTCATCCGCAAGGCCAGTCCCGCCGCCGACCGGCTGCTGCTCGACCTCGAAGAACTGGGCCGCGCCGCCGCCGACGCGGTGGGCGTGCTGGTGGTGCGGCTCGGCTTCCAGGCGCTCGATACCTATGCCGGCGTGGCCCAGTTCTGCGCCGCGCTGGAAGCGTTTTGCAGCGCCACCCTCAAGCGCCTCGAACGCGAGGAGCGCGAGCTGTTTCCTGTCGCCCGGGCCGTCATTTCCGGCGAAGCGTGGTTTTCCATCGCCAACCAAATGCTCGCGCACGACGCCCATGTGCAGGAGCGCAAGCCGTCGCGCCAGGCGATCGTGCTGTCCCGGCGCGGGCACGATGGCGAGTGCGAGCGGGTCGACGACGGGCGCGAGCGCCGCCTCGCGCCGCATTTCGCGCATTGAAGCGCCCCGCGGCACGCTGCCCGCCGCACGCTGCAAGCTGCGCTTTCCTGCGCGCGGCGGCTTTTCACACCCCGCGCCGGCGCCGGAGTACCTCGATTGCCGCGGGCAGGTCCGGTCCGCGCCGCCCCCCCCTGGCCCGGCCGCGCCAGCCACCCGTGGTATCGCGCATTAATACTCCTTCCGATCGCGTGCTTTCCGCGCCATTCTTGCTATGATGGTGGTTTTGAATGGTTGATATCACGTCATGTTCGAATTCCTTTTCAAGCGACCGGCCGACAAGTCCGACACCCCTGCCGGGAAGTCCGCGCAGGCCAGCCCTCACCCAGCTCCGGCAGCCGCGCAGACCAGCGCGCTGCGGGCCCAGCAGGCCGAAAAGGTAGCCGCGCTGGCCGGCGATGAAGCCGCCGCCGTCGAGTTCATCCTGCAATCCGACTTTTCCGAGCTGCGCCTTGCCGCCGCCGAGCACGTTCACTCGGCCGCCGCGCTCGACAGAGTGCACGCGGCCATGCGCAATACCGACCGCCGCGTCGCCAAGCTCATGCAGTCGCGCCTCGATGCGCTGCGCCACCATCAGGCCGAGCTTGTACGCGGCCAGGCTTGCATCGAGCAAGCGCAAGCCTTGCTCAAGGACGAGAAGCTCTCGCCCAACCAGGTTGCCGACCTGGACCGCCGCTGGTCGGTGATCGCCGCGCCGGAACTGGCCGGGCAGTTCGATGGCATCCGCGCCCAACTGGCGCAGCGCCTGGAAGCCCAGGTGAGCTTGCAGCGCGCCATGATCGACAGCCTGACCGCCTTGCGCGCCTTAGGCAGCAGCGACTTGCGCGCCGCCGAGCTGGGCGAGCGCCTGGAACAGATGGCGCAGGCCCACGCGGCTGCGCTGGCCGCACCGGAACACACTTCGCTGCCGCGCAGCCTGACCAATGAATTCGCTTCCGAGCATGCGCGCCTGACCGCCTCGCTGGGCGCGCTGGAGCAGGGCCAGTCGGCCGTGATCGCGCGCGAAACCGCGCTGGCCGAATGGCGCGCCACGCCGCCCGGCGCGTTCAACCAGGAACAACTGAAAAAAGCCTGGCAGCAGCTGCCGCCAGCACCAAAGGACGCCGCCGCCGACCTGCAGCAGCGCTTCGAGGTGCTGCTCGCTTCCCTGCCGGCTCCGGCCCCCTCGGCGCACAAGCCGAAGGAAGCGCGCAAGGGCGCGCCGGCGCAGGCGCCCGACCAGCATTTCATCGACACGCTCGACGCCATGGAAGCGGCCCTGCAGCAAGGCTCGCTCGGCAGCGCCGCCGACATGGACAAGATCCTCAAGGACAGCAAGGGTACGCGCTTGACGCCAGCCCTGGCCGACCGCCTGGCGCACGCGCGCGCCGAACTCAAACGCCTGTCGGACTGGGCGCGCTGGGGCGGCAACGTCTCGCGCGAGGAATTGATCAAGGCGGTCGAGCAGCTCGTCACGCAAAAACTGGCGATGAGCGAACTGGCCAAGAAAGTCGGCAGCATGCGCGAACGCTGGAAGGCGCTCGACACCTTGTCCGGGGCCGCGCCGAAAAGCCTGTGGGAGCGCTTTGATGCCGCCTGCAGCGCCGCCTACGCGCCCGCCGCCGCCCACTTCAAGCACCTGGCCGACGAACGCCACACCAACGCGGCCAAGGCGCAAGCCCTGATCGCCGAAGCGGCGCTCGAAACAGCCAAGCTGGCCGAAGGCGAGAGCGTCGACTGGAAGCACATGGCGGCCACCGTGCAGCGCATGCGCCTGGCGTGGAGCCACCTGGGCGCGATCGACCGCAAGGAAAAGAAGCGCCTCGACCAGGAATTCACCGATGCGCTTAACACCTTGCAGGCGCCGCTGGAACAGCAGCGCAAGAACGAAGTGGCCGAACGCGAAGCGATGATCGCCCAGGTGGCCGCGCTCGACGCGCACGACCGCCACGCGCTCGACACCCTGCGCGCGTTGCAGGAACGCTGGCAGGAACACGCGCGCGCGCTGCCGCTCGAACGCAAGTCCGAGCAGGCGCTTTGGCAGAAATTCCGCGCCGCCTGCGATGCCGTCTTCGCGCGCCGCAAGGAAAGCGCCAACGCGGCCGATGCCGAACGGCGCAGCCACCAGGAAGCCAAGGACGCGATCAGCGCGCGCCTCGAACACGCCGCCAGCGAGCCTGGCGTTGCCGCCCAGGCCGCCAAACTGTTGCGCGAAGCGGCCGCCGAATGGAACGCCATCGGCGCCGTCCCGCGCGCCCACGAAGCGAAGGTCGAGAAACGCTATCACGCCGCCATCGCCGCGCTGCAGCATCATGTGGACGCCGCCAAGCGCGACGCCAGCCGCGCCCAGGCCAGCGCGCTGCGCGACAAGCTGCGCCTGTGCCAGGAACTCGAAGCGCAGGTCGCCGCCGGCGGCCCTGATGCCGACAGCATCGACTGGGCCGCGCGCTGGAGCGCCTTGCCGGCGCTGGACGCCAACTACGAACGCACGCTCAAGGCACGCTTCGATGCGGCGCTGGCCGCGCGCGGCGAGGGCAGGGCCGCCTTTGCCGCCCTGCTTGAAAAGAACCGCGCGCCGCTGCTGCACGAAGTCCTGCGCCTCGAAATCGCGGCCGGCATCGACAGCGGCAGCGAATTCGCGCGCGAGCGCCTGAAACTGCAGGTCGAAACCTTGCAGTCGTCGCTCAAGTCGGGCCAGAAGCCGGGCAACCAGGCGGCCCAGTTCCTGCAGCTGTGCGCCATGCCGGCCCTGGTCGACGACCGCACCGCGTCGCGCATCGAGCACCTGTTCACGCGCATCGCCAGGGACGGCAAATGATGGCGGTGCGGGTCCAGAGCGCCGACTTCGACCTGAGTACCGAAATGGCGGCGCTGCGCGCGCAGGATGCGCGCATCGGCGCGGTCGTCACCTTTGTCGGCACCGTGCGCGACATGAACGACGGCGCCACGGTGGCCGCCATGGAGCTCGAACACTATCCCGGCATGACCGAGCAGGCGCTGGAAAAGATCGTGGCGCAGGCCGGCGAACGCTGGCCTTTGTATGGCGCGCTGGTGGTGCACCGGGTCGGGCCGCTGGCGCCGCTCGACCAGATCGTGCTGGTGGCGTGCACCGCGGCGCACCGCGGCGAGGCGTTCGCCGCCTGCGAGTTCATCATCGATTACCTCAAGACCGACGCCCCGTTCTGGAAGAAGGAGCAAACGCCGGACGGCGCGCGCTGGGTCGACGCGCGCGTGACCGACGATGCCGCGCTGGCCAAGTGGACCGCGCATCGGACTGGCCCATGAATTTTGTCGCCGTCGGCGTCGGAGCCGCGCTCGGTGCGTGGCTGCGCTGGGGGCTGGGACTGTGGCTGGGTGCCCTGCACCCGAAACTGCCGCTCGGCACCCTGGCCGTGAATCTCGGCGGCGGTTACCTGATCGGCGTGGCGCTCGGCTTTTTCGCGGCGCACCCGCAACTGCCGCCTGAGTGGCGCCTGTTCGCGGTGACCGGTTTCCTGGGCGGGCTGACGACATTTTCCACTTTTTCGGGCGAAGCGATGGTGCTGCTCGAACGCGGCGACTATGGCTGGGCGCTGGCGCATTCGGCGCTGCACCTGGCCGGATCGATTACCTGCTGTATCGCCGGCCATGCAAGCTGGCGCGCATTATCAACGTGATGTCAAACCAAGGAGAATTCAATGTCCAAGCAATTGCCGCAACGTCCTACCGGTGCCTTTATCGGCGCATCCTGGGCGGCCCTGTTCGTCGGCGCCGGCACCTTCCTCATCGGACTGTGGAACTCGACGATGCAGCTCAATGAACGCGGCTATTACTTCACCTTGCTGATGTACGGGCTGTTCGCCGCCGTGTCGCTGCAAAAATCGGTGCGCGACCGCCTCGAAGGCGTGAAGGTCACGGGTATCTACTTTGCGCTGTGCTGGGTGTCCTTGCTGCTGTCGGTGCTGCTGCTGACGGTGGGCTTGTGGAACGCCACCCTGGCGCAGAGCGAGAAGGGATTCTATGCGATGTCCTTCGTCCTGAGCCTGTTCGCCGCGGTGGCCGTGCAAAAGAACGTGCGCGATGTGGCGCTGGCGGACCCGAAAGACGTGTACGTCGATTCGGGCAAGGAGTAAGGCCACGCCGGGCCGGGCCGCGCAACACGGCCCGGCAAGCGCATCATCGTTGCGTCACTGCTGAGGGAACTTCATCGCCTTCCTGACCGCCAGGCAGCGCTGCTCGTTTTCGTGCTGGTCGCGCAGGGCGCGCATCGTCCCTTCCGATAATCCCTTCAATTGCCTGCCTGCCTTTGCCAGGCGCTCGACGCTGGCCGGCGTGCAGTCCTTCGGTATCAGGGTCGCGGCCCAGGCGCGCATGTAAACCGGGCCGGCCGCCTTGTCGAGTGCCGGCAACTGGCGCAGGCGCTGCGCCGCGCTCATTTCGCTCAAGGCGCGCTGCTCGGGCGGATACAGGTTTTCCATCGCCGTGCGCACCCGCGAAAATGGCAAGGTGGTTTTCAAGTCCATGATCGTGTCCAGCCACTGCTGCTTGACGGCGGGGTCGGGCCGGATCACGGTGGCGCGCAGCGCGGCCGCCTGGCCGGCATCGGAATTGTCGCGCGCCTGTTCGGCGGCAAGCAAGGCCGCACTGCCGCCATAGCCGGCCCGGCTCAGCGCTTCGATGATCTTCCAGCGCAGGTCCTGGTCGAGCGGCACGCCTTCGAGCACGGTGTCGCCGTTCAGGACCGATACCAGCCGCACCAAGGCTTGCGGGGTGGTGGCCGCGTTCAGGTAAGCGTTCATCCAGCGGTGCGTGAAGTTGGCGTTGCCCTTGCTCGCCGACACGCCGCTCCACGCCATTTCTTCCAGCGCGGCGATGGTCTTTTGCGCGTAGCGCGGCGGCGCGTGCATGACGTCGATGTAGTGCTTGGCGCCCGCCACCTTGCCCAGCACGTCGCCGAGCAGATTGTAGTTTTTTTCGAGCGGGGCGTAGGTCAAGGCCGTCTGGATGAAGCTTTCCAAGGGCAGTTCGCCGTCGCGCACGCCGTCCCACAGGCTTTGCCACATCATCGCGCGCAGCAGCGGCTCGTCGATGGCGCCCAAGTGGCTGCCGATGGTAGCGAACGAGCGCTTGTCCAGCTTGACCTTGACGTAGCCCCAGTCCTGGTAGTTCGGATACACCAGGTCGGGGCAGGCGCTGCCCACCAGGGCCGGCACCGTGGTCGCCGCGCCGCTGTAGGTGACCGGCACGGTTGCCCCAGGCGTGAGCTTGCCGTCTTCCAGGACGAAGGTCGCGACCTGCACGCGCTGCTCGCGCAGGGTCGGCAGCGCCGCCGTGGCGCCCTGGCGCAAGGTGAAGCTGGCGACCTTGCCGGCGCTGCAGCGGTACTCGGCCGCCAGGGTGTTCACGCCGGCCTTGTACAGCCATTGCCTGGTCCACGGCTTGAGGTCGCGCCCGGCGGCGTCGCCCAGGCTGCCGATGAAGTCATCGAGCTGCGCGTTCTTGTACTGGTATTTCACGAGGTAGTTGTGCACGCCCTTGCGGAACACTTCTTCGCCCAGCAAATGGCGCAGCTGCTTGAGGGTCGACGCGCCTTTCGAGTAGGTGATCGCATCGATGTTGTCGAACGCATTCGCGCTCGACACAACCGGCACCTCGATCGGGTGGGTGGCCGGGCTCTGGTCCTGCACATAGGCTTCCTGCTTGCCTTCCGAATAAAAGGTTTGCCAGGCGCCGGTGAACTCGGTCGATTCGGCGCTCGCCATGGCCGCCATGAAGGAGGCGAAGCTTTCGTTGAGCCACAGGCCGTTCCACCATTTCATGGTCACCAGGTCGCCGAACCACTGGTGCGCCATCTCGTGCAGGATCACTTCGGCCAGGCTTTCGCGCTGGGCGCCGGTCATGGCCGCCTTGTACAGGAAGCCGTCTTCGGCGAAGGTGACCGCGGCCGCGTTTTCCATGGCCCCGTACAGGAAGTCGGGCACCATCAGCTGGTCGTATTTTTCGAACTGGTAGGGAACGCCGAAGTAATTGTCGAAGTAAGCCAGGCCTTGTTTTGTGTACTTGAACCAGTCGGCGGGCGAGACCTGCGCGGCCACCGACTGGCGCGCGAACAGGCGCATCGGATACGGGCCGCTGTTGTCTTCCCAGACCTTGTACGGACCCGCGTGCATGGAAAAATTGTAGGCAGACAGTTGCCTGGTGGCCGGGAAGGTCCAGCGCCGCGTGGCGCCGCGCTCCTCGATGGCGCTTTCGCGCTTGGTGGAGACCACTTGCCAGTCGGCCGGCGCGGTCACCTTGAGTTGATAGGTCGCCTTCAGGTCGGGCTGGTCGAACAGGGCGAACATCTGGCTCGCCGCCGCCGGCTCGAAATGCGAGTAGGTGTAGACCTTGCCGTCGACCGGGTCGACCATGCGGTGCAGCCCTTCGCCATTGGTGCTGTGGGCGCGCTGGTAGCTCACCGTGATGCTGTTGCGGCCCGCCTTGAGGTCGCGCGCCGCGATCGTGATGTAAGCCTTGTTGTACTGCGGCGCGCGCGCCACGCCGTTGACCGTGAGGGCGGTGATGCTGGCCTTGTCCAGGTCGACCGTGATGGGCGAGCGCGCGTCGCTCAGGTCGAACTGCAGGGTACTGGTGCCGCTGAAGGTATCCTGGCCGCTCAAGGTGAAGTCGAGCAGATACGCCACGTTGGCGATGCGCTTCGAGCGCGCGGCCGCCTCGGCCTGGGTGAGGGCGTCGGCGCGCACCGGCGCCGGCACCGGCGCGGCCGCACAGGCGGCGCTGGCCAGAAGGAGGGCGCCCAGGGCGCGCAGGCGAGGAATAGACAAGGCGGCATCCCAATATAAATTTCAAGAGCGCAAGAATATCATAGGCAATCGGCTTGATTGGCGTGCGTGCCTTGAAAAAGCCCGGCACGGCCCAATCTTTGAATCAAGTTAATCACACTTTTTGTGGAGCTCGACCATGCGCCAAGACAAGATGACCACCAAACTGCAGGAAGCGCTGTCCGATGCGCAAAGCCTCGCGGTGGGCAATGACAATCAGTATATCGAACCGGTCCACCTGCTGTCGGCCCTGCTGAACCAGGACGACGGCGCCGCGCGTTCGCTGCTGCAGCGCGCCGGCGTGAACGTGGGCAGCCTGACCACGGCCCTGCGCAGTTCCCTGGAACGCCTGCCCAAGGTGTCGGGCAACGGCGGCCAGGTGCAGGCGGGGCGCGAGTTCGTCGGCGTGCTCAATCTGGCCGACAAGGAAGCGCAGAAGCGCGGCGACCAGTTCCTGTCCAGCGAAATGGTGCTGCTGGCGCTGACCGAGGACAAGTCCGATGCCGGTACCCTGGCGCGCGAAAGCGGCCTGACACGCAAGGCGCTCGAAACGGCGATCCAGGCCGTGCGCGGCGGCGAGGGCGTGAAGTCGGCCGACGCCGAGGGCCAGCGCGAATCGCTGAAAAAATACACGCTCGACCTGACCGAGCGCGCCCGCCTGGGCAAGCTCGATCCGGTGATCGGGCGCGATGATGAAATCCGGCGCGCCATCCAGGTGCTGCAGCGCCGCACCAAGAACAACCCGGTGCTGATCGGCGAGCCTGGGGTGGGCAAGACCGCCATCGTCGAAGGCCTGGCGCAGCGCATCATCAACGGCGAGGTGCCCGATTCGCTCAAGGGCAAGCGCGTGCTCTCGCTCGACATGGCGGCCCTGCTGGCCGGCGCCAAGTACCGCGGCGAATTCGAGGAACGCCTCAAGTCCGTGCTCAAGGAACTGGCGCAGGACGAGGGCCAGACCATCGTCTTCATCGATGAAATGCACACGATGGTCGGCGCCGGCAAGGCCGAAGGCGCCATGGACGCGGGCAATATGCTCAAGCCGGCGCTGGCGCGCGGCGAACTCCATTGCGTCGGCGCGACCACGCTCGACGAGTACCGCAAGTATATCGAGAAGGATGCCGCGCTGGAGCGCCGCTTCCAGAAGATCATCGTCGACGAGCCGAGCGTGGAAGCGACCATCGCCATCCTGCGCGGTTTGCAGGACAAGTACGAGCTGCATCACAAGGTGGAAATCACCGACGCCGCCATCATCGCCGCGGCCGAACTGTCGCACCGCTACATCACCGACCGCTTCTTGCCGGACAAGGCGATCGACCTGATCGACGAAGCGGCTTCGAAGATCAAGATCGAGATCGATTCCAAGCCGGAAGTGATGGACAAGCTGGAACGCCGCATCATCCAGCTGAAAATCGAACGCGAAGCGGTCAAGAAGGAAAAGGACGAGGCGTCGCGCAAGCGGCTGGACCTGATCGACGAGGAAATCGTGCGCCTGGAACGCGAGTACAACGATTTCGAGGAAATCCTCAAGTCGGAAAAAGCGATCGTGCAGGGCACCACGCACATCAAGGAAGAGATCGAGCGCGTGCGCCTGCAGATGGAAGAAGCGACGAGGAGCAGCAACTGGCAGAAGGTATCGGAACTCCAGTACGGCAAATTGCCCGAACTCGAAGCGCAACTCAAGCACGCCGAAGCCGATACCACGCGGGCCGCCGAAAACGCCAAGCCGAAGCTGCTGCGCACCCAGGTCGGCGCCGAGGAAATCGCCGAGGTGGTCTCGCGCGCGACCGGCATTCCGGTCTCGCGCATGATGCAGGGCGAGCGTGACAAGCTGCTGCACATCGAGGAAAAGCTGCACGAGCGGGTGGTGGGGCAGGACGAGGCGATTGTCGCCGTGTCCGACGCCATCCGGCGTTCGCGCGCCGGCCTGTCGGACCCGAACCGTCCGTATGGTTCCTTCATGTTCCTCGGCCCCACTGGTGTGGGCAAGACCGAGTTGTGCAAGGCGCTGGCGGGCTTCCTGTTCGATACCGAGGAGTCGATGATCCGCATCGACATGAGCGAATTCATGGAGAAGCATTCGGTGGCCCGCCTGATCGGCGCGCCGCCCGGCTACGTGGGTTACGACGAAGGCGGTTACCTGACCGAAGCGGTGCGGCGCAAACCGTACAGCGTGATCCTGCTCGATGAAGTCGAAAAGGCGCACAGCGATGTCTTCAACGTGCTGCTGCAAGTGCTCGACGATGGCCGCATGACCGATGGCCAGGGACGCACGGTGGACTTCAAGAACACGGTGATCGTGATGACCTCGAACCTGGGATCGCACAAGATCCAGTCGATGGACAGCGACGATCCCGGTGTGGTCAAGCTGGCGGTGATGGCGGAGGTGCGCTCGCACTTCCGGCCGGAGTTCATCAACCGGATCGACGAGATCGTGGTGTTCCATGCGCTCGACGAGAAGAACATCGGCGCTATCGCCAAGATCCAGCTCAAGCACCTGGAGCAGCGCCTGGCGAAGATGGAAATGACGCTCGATGTGTCGGAAGAAGCCTTGCAGAAGATCGCGGAGGCGGGCTACGACCCGGTGTATGGCGCGCGCCCGCTCAAGCGCGCCATCCAGCAGCAGATCGAAAATCCGCTGTCGAAGCTGATCTTGTCGGGCCGCTTCGGACCGAAGGACCAGATCCCGGTACGGGTCAGGAACGGTGTGCTGACGTTCGAGTAAGCACGGGTTGCGCTAGTCGAACTGGCGCGGGCGGGCATCTGGCCCGCCCGCGCCATCTTGGTATTTACCGCTTGCGGCGCACGCCGGCCAGGCCTGCCAGGCCAAGCATGAAGAGCGCAATCGTGCCCGGCTCGGGAACCACGTTCCAGCCGATCACGTCAAAATACTGCACATCCAATGGCGTCAGGCCGAGCTTTTCGCCATGGCCGGCGGTCGGGTCGAGCAGGCCCAGATGCATGTCGTCCTGCCAGTGGCTGGCCTGCTGGCCATCGCCATAGACCGAGCCGGTGGAGAAGGTCGCCAGGGTGGTCTGGCACTTATCGAGCGAGAAGTACTTGGTGCGGGTGTCGGCCGACCAGTCCAGGTCCGCCGCTTTTTTCTTGCTGTGGCTTGAGCAGCGATACAGGTCGCCCGGGGCGATGTAGGTGAACTCGGCGTCGGCGTAGTCGCCGTCGCGGTTGTAGTCGAGCACGTCCACGCCGCTGATGAAGCCGAGCGCGTGGCCGATTTCGTGCGCGGCCACGCCGATGAAATCGTAAGCCTTGCCATCGACGCCATTGCTCGGATCGAAGTCCCAGTCGAACAGGCTGCTGAAATTGATTTCGCCGTCGGAAATCTTGTCCTTGGCGTCGGCCAGGCCGAGCGCGCGCGCGTTGGCGCGGGTCATGCGGATATTGCTGTTGTTGTCGTCGCAGTTATCGTCCAGGAAGGGCGTGGCGCTGCCGACACCAGACGGGTTGGTGCCGGTGCCGTTCATGATCACGTTCAGGCAGCTGCTTTTCGACAGGTTCGCCACGGCGGTCTTGTCGCTGATGCTCCAGGCATCCTTGGCGAGCGCCTTGCGGTAGCCATCGTAGCTGAACAGTTCCTGGGTCGAGCTGGTCGAACCGAGCACACCCGGATCGAGCGCCAGGAAGCCGATGTTCAGGTTGACCTGGACATTGTCCTGAAAGACATTGGTCCAGCGCGCGGCGGCGGCTTGGAAGCCGGCCAGCGCCAGCGGATCCATGCCGGGTGCCGGCGTGAAGTTGATGACGAGTGCCTGGGCCGAGCCCGCGTAAGCGCACAGGAGGACCGGCGCGATCTTCAGTAAACGTTTTAAAGTTTTCATTTCCGCTTTTCAAGGTGTCGCTGATTGGAATCAGACTATTAATATATTTCTCATCACGCTTCATGCTGAACAGCATTGCACGGATGAGTTACTCTCTAAAACTTACGCTAAAGAGCAAGTTTCGCGCCCGAATGTTAAGCCCTTGTTACTAAAGATGAAATTTTGGAAGAGGCGGAATGTCACACTTCGACTGTAAAGATTTCCGACAGTCATGGAGGGCAGATGGGAGATAGTGGAGCCGTGCGGACCGGCTGGCCCGGAAAGCAAAAAACCGCCCTGCCCGCGGTTGCGGGAAGGACGGTTTTTGAAGGAGCGGGGCCGTGCGGCCCGGCGCTGGAAGATCAGCCGCGGCCCTGGCGCATGAAGCGCTGGATGTGGTCGAGCATCACGGCATCCGAATATGGCTTGCCAAGCAGTACGTCGACGCCGGCGTCGGCGGCCTTGGTCTGGTAGCTTTCCTCGGCACTGATCATGATCACGGGAATATGCGCCGTCAGCGGGTTCTCGCGCACGTGCCGGGTCAGCTCAAACCCGTTCATGCCGGGCATTTCGACGTCGGTGATCAGGACGTCGGGCATGCGCGCGGCGATCTGTTTCATCGCATCGAGGCCATCTTCCGCCATCGCCACCTGGAATTGATTGTTGACCAGCAAGCGATTGGTTTTTACCCGCACCACCTTGGAGTCGTCCGCGATCATGACGACGGTGTCCGCGGCCGCTTTCGGCTCGATCACCCTTGCCGGAGCGACCGGGGCCGCCGCAGCGGCAGGCTGCTGCGGGACGGCGGCTTCCACGGCCGGGGCTGCTGCTGCGAGGCGTTGCGCTTGCGCTGCCTGTTCGGCCGCGATGCGGACGGCTTCCACCCTTGCAGCTTGCTCCGCCGCAATCCGTGCCAATTCGATCTGTTCGGCTGCGATGCGAGCGGCTTGCTCGGCGGCCAGGCGTTCCGTGTCAAGGCGGGCGGCTTCTTCAGCGGCAATCCGTTGCGCTTCCGCCTTGGCTTCCTGTTCGGCGTGCAAGCGCGCCGCTTCGGCCTCGGCACGGCGCTGTGCTTCGAGGCGGGCGGCCTCGTCGGCGGCACGACGGTCGGCTTCGATGCGTTCGGCTTCTTCAGCGGCAAGGCGCTCGGCTTCGCGCCGCGCTGCATCTTCGGCGGCGATGCGGTCGGCTTCACCTTGGGCCGCTGCAATCGCGGCGATGCGTTCGGCTTCCAGCTGGGCGGCATGTTCGTCGGCCAGGCGCTTCGCTTCCAGCTCGGCCGCCTGCTCGTCGGCGATGCGTTGCGCTTCCAGTTGTGCGGCGTGCTCGTCGGCGATGCGTTTCGCTTCCAGCTGCGCGGCATGTTCGTCGGCAAGGCGTTGGGCTTCCTGGCGCGCCGCTTCCTCGGCGGCCTGACGTTCCGCTTCCAGGCGGGCAAGGTCGGCGGCGGCAATGCGTTCGGCTTCCAGGCGCGCGGCTTCGGCGGCGGCAATGCGTTCGGCTTCCAGGCGGGCGGCTTCGGCGGCGGCGACGCGCTCCGCTTCCAGGTGCGCGGCTTGGGCAGCGGCGATGCGCTCGGCTTCCAGACGGGCGGCTTCAGCGGCGGCAACACGCTCCGCTTCCAGGCGCGCCGCGTCCGCTGCGGCGATGCGTTCGGCCTCGACACGGGCCGCCTCGGCGGCAGCGATGCGTTCACCTTCGATGCGTTCGGCTTCGATCAGCGCAAGGCGCTCGGCTTCACGGCGCGCGGCTTCCTCGGCAAGGGCCAGGCGTTCAAGGTCGAGGCGGGCGGCTTCGAGCACGGCTTCGAGCCGTTCCGCCTCGGCTGCCGCGGCACGCTCCTGCGCTTCGGCGGCCGCCGCAAGGCGCTCGCCTTCGAGACGTTCTTCTTCCAGCGCGGCCAGCCGCTCCAGTTTTGCCTGCTCCTCGGCGGCGCGCGCGGCGGCGGCGAGGCGCTCCGCCTCCACCCGTTCCGCTTCCTCGGCGGCTTCCTTCTCGGCCTGGATGCGGGCGAATTCCTTGGCCTGGTCGGTATCGACGGACAGGGTAGGTTCATCACGCTGTTGCAGGGCTTTGATTTCCCGTTCGCGCAATACGTGCACGACGACACGGTAGGCCACGTAGAGGAGCACTACTATCAAAACGCCAATGCCGACATTTGTTTCGTAACTTGAAGTAAACACGCGAACAGCTCTCCGTCGTTACCTTTTTTCAAGGCAATTGGTTAATAAAAGGCGATCTTGGTTGTAGGCAACAATGATACACCGCTGCGCGCCAGAACACGATGGATGGTTGTAAGCATTCGTGTTTTCTTGTTCTGCGACAGGCCGGATGCACACGCGGAGAAGGGGGATTTGGTATTGATTTTTGCTACTTTTTCGGCATTTTTCAGTCGGCGTATGGACAAAGCGCAGATGGCGCCACTATTTTGCGCCGCACAAAAAAGCCGGCGCAGAGCCGGCTTTACCACACACGCCGTTGCTTACACGGTTGGCGGATCGGTTTCACGTGCAAAAGTATGGTGCCGCGCGAGGGCCGTGTTGAACTGCTTGAGCGCTTGCGCCGCCAAATTGGCATTGGCGTTGATGATGCCGGGATCGTCGCAGCCGTCCGGCAAGGCCGGTGGGATCGCGGCCGAGCGCGATGGCGGCGTCGTCACCGCCGGGCAGCACCATCGCGTCGTACACGACCGAGGGGCTCGCTTCGAAGGTGATTTCCACCTGCAGGGGCTGGCCGTCGAGCGAGCTGACCGGGCCGAGCCGCTGGCCTAGCAGACGCGGCACCGCGCCATCGTCCAGCAAGGCGGTGTAGATGGCGCGCGCCAATGCGCCATCCGTGCCGGAGGCAACCAGGATGGCCACCTGGCGCGTGCGGATGCCGGCCACACCAGGACGGCTGAGCAGGGAGAGGGCGGGCGAGGGCGCATACACGGGCAGCGGCAGGGTGGTGGCCAGCGGCAGCGGGGCCGGCACGGCGATGCCCAGGCCAGCCGCCACGGCGCGCGCCAGGGCAGCATCGACATTGAGCAGGCCGGCCACCATGCGCACCCGGATCGCCAAGGTTTCCACGCGCGTCAGTTCGAAGCGGAAGGCCTCGATGATATGGGCTTGCTCCGGCGCGCTCTGGCTGATCCAGAACAGGCGCGCTTGCGAGTAGTGGTCGGCAAACAGTTCCGGCTTGCCGCCCACCTTGTTGCCCGCCACCAGGTCGGGTACGCTGACAAACCCCGCGCGGCCCGCCTGGAAGGGGCAACCGCCCGCCAGCGAGTTCGGCTCGTCATCGCCCCGGCCCCGGTTGACCGTTTGGCGGTGAAAGCCTTCGCGCTGGTTGTTGTGGACCTCGGCGAGCGGTAGGTTGATGGGGATTTCGTGGACGTTGGGGCCGCCCAGGCGGCTGAGCTGGGTATCCAGATAGGAATGGTTGCGGCCCTGCAGGATCGGATCGTTGGTGAAGTCGATGCCCGGAACAATGTGCTGCGTGCAAAAGGCCACTTGTTCGGTCTCGGTGAAGAAATTGTCCGGGTTGCGGTTCAAGACCAGTTTACCGACCGGGAACACGGGAACCAATTCCTCCGGGACCAGCTTGGTCGGATCGAGGATGTCGAAGGGGAAGGTGGCGGCGTCGTCTTCGGTGAATACTTGCAGGCCCAGTTCGTACTCGGGGACGTTGCCGGCCTCGATGGCTTCCCACAGGTCGCGCCGGTGGAAATCGGTATCGATGCAGCGCAGCTTGACGGCTTCGTCCCAGACCAGCGAGTGGGTGCCTTGCAGCGGGGTCCAGTGGAATTTGCACAGGCGCACGTCGCCGTTGACGTTGACCAGCTTGAAGGTGTGCACGCCGAAGCCTTGCATCATGCGGTAGCTGCGCGGGTGAGCTGGCACAAGTCCTGGTAGGACTCGAAGTAGCCGTGCGCGGCCGAACCGCGCGCATGCACCACCCGTTCCGGGATGCGCTCGTGGTCGAAGTGCGTGATTTTTTCGCGCAGGACGAAGTCTTCCAGCGCGACCGGGCCGCGCAAGCCGATCTTGAGCGAGTCCTGGTTGCTCGATAACGGCACGGCCTGGTTGGTGGTCAGGCGCTGTTCGGTAGCGTCGGCGCGCACCCGGTCCAGCGAGCTGTTCAGGGCGTTGTCGCCCAGATGCGGGGTGCCGGCGCCGACCTTGGGCGAGGCGATGCTTTCGGTGCTGGTGCTGGCCGTGGCCAGCGGGGTGGACGAGGCATAGGCTTCGCCGGCGTGGGGCGTGCGCGCCGCGTCGCCGTATTCGAGCGGTTTGGTGGCGTTGAAGGGCCGCTCGTCAGGCCAGGTCGGCTTCGCCGCCAGCCTTGTCGAGCAAGCGCTGCGCGCGGGGATTGGTGCTGCCCAAGCTGCCGGGCAGGGTCGGGTCCGAGGGACCCGCGACGGTGCTGAGAATGGAACCTGCGCCGTCGGTGGACGGTCCGCTTTTTTTACGTGTGACCATGGATTTCCTCTTTGAAAGAGTGGGGCCGCGCCCCTGGCTTGTCGAGTTTGCATCGCTGCGGCGGCGCGGGATTGATCGCGAGCAGGCCAAGCGGCGCGGGAGATCAGGGCGCTTTCCTGGCGTGCGGGCGATGGCGGCTGGTGGTAGTCTGTTGGGTTGATGGATCACGCGGAGGACATGGATGGAGGCGTTGTCGGATACCTGCCGGGACTTGCTGGCGCGCAGCCGGCGCTACGGGCCGCTGTATGGCGAGCGGCTCGCCAATCATTTGCCGATGACCTTGATCGCGCTCGATCGCATGGGCGCGCCGGCCGACGCCATGGAACGCGCGTTCGACGTCAATGCGCGCCGCTTGCAGCTGCACGATGGCGACGTCGGCGCGGTGGTGGATGCGCTTGAGTGGCTGGGCAAGGGGCGCAACGCCGGCGGCCTCGACCGGTTTTTCCAGGAGAGCGTGCGCCGCGACGGCCTCGACGCCGTATTGCGCGGCTGGGTGCCACGGCTGTTGCCTGGTGTATCGGCGTCGGCCTTTCATTGCCTGATCCGGCTTGCGTATGCCATCGATGCCGGTGACCGGAACGAGACCTGCGCCGCGCTGGCCTACTGGGTCATGGAACACGTGACCCTGGATCTGGCGGCGGACGAGGTGGACGAGGCGCCGGCCGCCATCGCGGCGCGCCTGGCCCGTGCGCTTGCCGGCCATGCGCAGTGGGATGGCATCATCATCGACCGCATGCGTCAGGCTGCACGACATCCCGCCGTTGCCGGGACGGCGATTCAGCCGGCCACGCTCGACCTGCGGCAGGTGGCGCAGTTTGCGCTCGGGGCCTACCATGCGCAGGAAGATTTCACGCTCTTGCACACTGTCACGGCTTGCCACGCTTTCCGGGTAGTGGCGCCGTACGCGGGCGACCCACGGCGTGCGCTGCGCTATCTGTGGGAAGCGGTCGTGGTCGCGAGCCTGACGGTCGAACCTGCACCTGCGACCACGCCCGCGCCCGCTGCGGGGATTGACTGGCAAGCCTGCATGGCGCAAGCCGCGCGGGCCACCGATGCACACGTCGTCAAGCTGTGCTACTCGGCCTGGTGCGAGTCGCTTGTCTATGTCGATCCGCGCTACCTTGCGATTGCGGCGCGCAAGCTCGCGTGACTGGCGCCGAATGGAGCAATTGTGTCAGCCGGCGGAACTCGACGCGGTGTTCGACCCGGCGGCCCGACTCAACGCGCGATGATGTCGCCCACCAGGTCGCCTTTGAGCACCAGGGTCGAGCGACCGTCGTCGCCCAGCAGGAATACGCCGCGTCCGTTCGAGTAGAGGATTTGCCCGGCCGGCGTGATGTCGTAGGACGCTACATTGCTCGCCAGCACACGGTCATCGCCCGAGCGGCTGCGCTGCACCAGTTGCCAGCTGGCCGGCACCAGCGAGGGCACGCCGGCCACCATGCTTTCGCTGCGCAAGGCTTTCTCGGCATCGATGCGCTTGCCCTTGAGGATGATGGCCTTGACGTCGGCCTGGGCCGCCGGTCCGCTGGCGCCGGTGAGCGGCTTGCGGCTGTACATCATCGAGAAGAAATTCAGGTAGTGGAACACCGCGCGCAGCAGGCGGAAGGGAAACAGTACGGTATCGAGCAAGATATTGCCGCTGCTGTATTGCGGCACCTCGTACGGGCGCCGGATGAACAGCAGCTCGCCCGTGCTTGTTACGCGCGGATGCAGGAAGTCGGTGTTGGCGTCGTCCAGTACCGTGTCCAACTTGCCCGAGCGCAGGTCGAGCTTTTGGATGGTGCTGTGGCCGAGCGCCACGATCATGCCCTGGCTGTCGCGCCCCAGTCCGGCCGACTGGTAGACGATGCTGTCGTCGTCGCACCAGGACGGCGCCGAATCGGCCGTGTCGCCGCCGGTCAGTTCGCGCAGGTTGTTGCCCTGCACATCCAGGGTAGCGATGTTGGTGATGCTGTCCTTGGATGAGGAAGTGCAGACCAGCTTGCCGGTCTCGCGGTTCAGGTTCAGGTCGCTCAAATCGAGATGCTGGCGGTGCACGATGCGCGTTTCCACGCCCGTCTCCAGGTTGAAGGAAAACAGGCCGCCGATGCCCTGGTCGCTCAGGAAATACAGGATAGCCTGATGCTGGTCGAACTGGGCCGAGGTATAGCGGATCCCGTTGGCGGCGTCGCCGAACTGCTTCATCTGTCCGTAGGCGCCCACTTCGAAGCTGGTGTTTTTCTTCCACGAATTGCGCTCGTTGCTGCGCGCCAGACGGTCTTCGATCTCCTGGATGTAGGGACTGTGTAACTGGCGCAGCGCGCCGCCCTCGGGCTGGTAAAACAGCTTGCCGTTCGAGATGTACGCCACCCCGATGCCGGAGATGTTGGCCGAGCCGGCGGCGCCCGCACTGCCTGAACTGCCTGCCGCAGCCTCCTTCGGCGCGTCCGTCACGCGGTAGAACAGGATGACCAGGCAGACGAACAGCGCAAAACCGATAAGTAAAACCACCAGAAAACTCCTCAAATTGGGCCGACAGGGAAGCGCTCACTATACGTGCTTAATGCTGATCAAAAATACACTATTTGTCACGGCGCAGCTCAGCGCGCGTTATCGTCGGCAAAAAAAGCGGTGGGCGAACTGCCGAAGGTTTTCTTGAACATCGCCGAAAAGGCCGACTGGCTGGCGTAGCCGAGCTCCCCGGCCACCTGCGACAGCGGCATGCCGCGCGCGATCAGCGGCGCGGCGTGCGCCAGGCGCACCTGCTGGCGCCAGTGGCCGAAGCGCATGCCCAGTTCGCGCTCGAACAGGCGGGTCAGGGTGCGCTCGGAGGCGCCGACCTGGGCCGCCAACTGGCCCAGGGTCAGCTGGCAGGCCGGGTCCTCGATCAGGGCCGCGCACAGGGCGCCCAGGCGTTTGTCGCGCGGCAGCGGCACGCGCATCGGGCGGGTGGCGGCGCCGGGCAATTCGTCGAGGATCAGCTCGGCCAGCAAGTGCTCGCGCGGCCCCGGCCCGGTCTGGCCGAGGGCGATGATCATCTCGCGCAGCAGCACCGACACAGCCAGCACCCGGCATTCCTCGCCCTCGAACGGGGCGCGCGCGGCCAGGATGCACAGCGGGCGCAGGCGGGCCGTTTCGAGCACGTGGATGGCGTGCACCACATTCGGGGCAATCCAGATCGCGCGCAGGGGCGGCACGATCCAGCTGCTGCCTGGCGTGGTCACGCGCAGCACCCCGCTCAGGGCGAAGGTCAGCTGGCCCCAGGCATGCTGGTGCGGGGCTAGCCACTGGGTGACGTCGAGGTCGCGGGCGAGGGCGCGCACCGGGCGCGCCGGCGTCGGTTCGGTGCCGGACGGCTGCCAGCGGGTATGGGTCAGGATGGTCAGGCTCATGCGCATGCGATTGGCGGATTTGCGACAAAGTATGGCTCCCTGTCTCAAAACTGTCGATGGTTTTTTACTTACACTGGGGTTTGCTTATATTTGCTTATTCAAGGATGCATGATGAACACACCTTCCCTGCGCGAGGATGCGCGCGTCATCGGGCTTGTTTCCCTGGCCCACGGCGTATCGCACTTCTATCACCTGATCCTGGCGGCTCTGTTTCCGTGGCTCAAACCCGCTTTCGATCTGTCGTATGCGCAGCTCGGCTTGCTGATGACCATGTTCTTCGTCGTCTCCGGCATCGGCCAGGCCCTGTCCGGCTTCGTGGTGGACCGGGTCGGCGCGCGCCGCGTGCTGTTTTGCGGGCTGGCGCTGCTCGGTACGGCGGCCCTGGTGCTGGCCGGGGCGCAAACCTACGCCATGCTGGCGGCCGGTTCCATGCTGGCCGGCCTGGGCAACGCCGTATTTCATCCGGCCGACTACACCTTGCTGAACCAGCGCGTCAGCCGGGCGCGCATCGCCCACGCGTTTTCGCTACACGGCATCAGCGGCAACCTGGGCTGGGCGGCCGCGCCCGCGTTTTTGGCCGGCATCGCCGCGCTGGCCGGCTGGCGGGTGGCGCTGCTGTCGGCCGCCGCCATTCCCTTCGTCACCCTGGCGCTGCTGTTCGCCCAGCGCGCCCATCTGCACGCCGATCCGGCCCCGGTGCAGGCGGCCGGCGTGCCGCGGCATGGCTCGTTCGCCTTCATGAGGTTGCCGGCCGTCTGGATGAGCTTTGGTTTCTTTTTCCTGACCGCCATCGCGCTGGGCGGCATCCAGAGCTTTTCGTCGGCCAGTCTGGTGGCGCTGTACGGCATTTCGCTGGCCCAGGCCACCACCGCCTACACGGCCTATATGCTCGCTTCCGCCGGCGGCATGGTGCTGGGCGGCTTCCTGGCCGCGCGCGCCCGGCGCCACGACCGCACGATTGCCCTGTCCTTCATCTGCGCCGCGCTGATGGCGCTGCTGGTGGGCGCGGCCGTGGTGCCGGGCTGGATGGCGCTGGTGCTGATGGGCGGCATCGGCCTGGCGGCCGGCGTCGCCGGTCCTTCGCGCGATTTACTGATCCGCGCCGCGGCGCCGGACAACGCCACCGGGCGCGTGTTCGGCATCGTGTATTCGGGCCTCGACAGTGGACTGGCGCTCGGCCCGCTCCTGTTCGGCACCCTGATGGATGGCGGTCACCCGGCCTGGGTGTTCGGCTGCATCGCCCTGTTTCAGGTGCTGGCGATCGGCACCGCCCTGACCGTGGGCGGCAGCAGCCGTTCGCCCCAGCTCAAGCAGGCCTGAGCCGGCGCACGCAGCTTGGCTGGCCGCTTGCGGACGCTGCGCCGCGAGCAGGGCGTAGCGCACCCGGTAAGGCTTGAAGCCGAGGATGGTCTTGAAGCGCCGCAAACCCTCGGACGCCCCGAACCAGGTGTCGTACATGGCGTAGCGCACACGCCGTTCGGCGATCAGCAGGCTGACGATTTCGACGATCATGAAGTGCATGATGCCGTCATTGTTGCGGTAGCCGAGCAGGCGCGAGAACAGCGCAAAGTTGCCGTAGATACCCAGCTCGCAATAGGCCATCAGCTTGCCGGATTTGTCGAGCACGCCGTAGTAGCGGTAGTGCGCGCGGTCGGTGTAGTGCGCCGTGCGCTCCTGGTAGCCGGAAGCCATGGGCCGCCCCTGGCGCTCGGGCATGGACTGGTTGATGGCATGGATGTCGTCGGCGTAGCGGTTGCGCTCGATGCTGGCGAAGCGGTAGCCGCGCGCCTGGGCGCGGCGCGCGAAATAGCCGCCCCAGTTGCGTTCGGCGATCGATTCGCGGTAGTGCGCGGGTGTGGCGAACTGCTCGATGTCGACCAGGGCCGCGCCGATGGTCTTGTTGCCGATGATGCGGTAGCGCGGGTGGCGCCGTGTGAAGTTGTAGTAGGCGGCGCTCACCTCGGCGGGCGCAAGGGCCGCGTCGAACTGCAGTTGGGCGTGCGGCAATTTGGCGATGGCGGTGACGATGTCCCACATACGCCGGAGCTGTGACAGCGCGCTGAGCATGCATGCCCCCTGGTCGAGAAAGAGGAATCGATTATGGCGCCGCGGCGCGCGCCCGTCCGCGCTGTTTGCGCCGCGCTTGTGATGCGTCACTCTTGTGCGTCGCCCTTGCCGCACATGATTTTCCCGGACGGGAACCGGAGCGCGGGTGCCACGGTCGGCGTCAAGTCAGGGCAGCAGCACGCGCCGATGGCTTAAAATCACTCTACTTTCCCTTTTTGCGAGCGAACCGACATGACCTTTGCCACCACCGACCTGTGCGACGACCATCCCGAACTGCTGGAAGACGGCCGCCTGGCCGTGCTGCCGCCGCTGTTCAGGCATTTCGGGCAGCACCTGCGCTTTTGCGGCAAGGTCACCACCCTCAAGGTGTTCGAAGACAATGCCCTGGTGCGCGCCACGCTCGAAGCGCCCGGCAACGGCAACGTGCTGGTCATCGATGGCGGCGCCAGCCTGCGCCGCGCGCTGGTCGGCGGCCAGCTGGCCGTGCTGGCGCAGAACAATGGCTGGAGCGGCATCGTGGTCGATGGCTGCGTGCGCGACAGCGACGAGATCAATGCCTGCGCCATCGGGGTGCGCGCGCTGGCTACCCATCCGCGCAAAAGCAGCAAGCTGGGCGCGGGCGAACGCAATGTGCGCATCTGCGTCAGCGGGGTGGCGGTGCAGCCGGGGGATTGGTTGTATGCCGATGCCGATGGCATCGTGGTGGCGCAGCAGAAGCTGGCCTGAGGCGCGCGGGAAGCGATAGCGCAACAACACTGCGCGCGGCGGCCGGGCCGGCGCGCGCAGGGAGGACGGGAACGCGGGCCTAGAACGCCGGCATGTCGAGCGCCTTGGCGACGTCGACCTTGAACTTGGCGGCCTGGTCCTCGTTCGGAATTTCCTTGGCCAGGGCCATGACCACGGCGCGCACATCGGTGGCGCCATCGAAATGGTCGCCGCAGACAATTTCCGCCATCGGTCCCACATACTTCACCAGGCACTTTTGCAAGGTGGCCTTGATGTCGGCCGTGAGGCCCGGGGTGGCGGCCGGACGCGCCGCGGCGGCGGCCGGACGCGCTGCGGCACCGCCCAGCACGCCGTTACCCGGCAAGTCGTCCAGGGTACCGTCGAGGTAGCCGAGCACGATCTCGGTCGGCCAGTCCAGTCCGTCGGCATTGACGACGCCGGCCTTGTCCAGGGTCAGGCGCGCATTCTGCATGGTGCGCATGATCGCCAGGCCATCGCGGCCGCGGCGGCCGCGGCACAGGATGAAGACGATCTTGCCGCCTTGCAGGTGGACCTGGGCCATGCGGTTGTCGTCGCTGATCAGCAACGCCGTCCCGGTGACCCGCTGCGAGCAAAAGCTGGCGATCTGGTCGACCACATCGATAAACGGAATGAAATCCGGCTGTGTCATATTAGTAACCTCTCATCCGTATCAAACCTTCTTACGCAGGCGATCCATTGCCAGCTGAATGCTGACGCCGAGACGGTCAATGGCACGGGCCAGCGAGCCAATTTCATCGCCGCGCGCCGTTTGCGGGATATTGACTTGCAGTTCGCCGTTGCTGAGCTGACGGGCAATCGCGGTCAGTTCGTTGATCGGGCTGGTCAGTGCCTTGCCGAGGAAAATCGCCACGCCGATGACCAGCGCCATGGTGACGGCGATCAGGATGCGCGCTTCGCGTTCCATTTTATTCAGTGTTGCGTATGCTTCATCGTAATCTTGTTCAATCAGCAAAGTCCAGCCTTGTGGCAATTTACGCATGAAACCGATCACTTTACGGTCTTCCGAGGTGTACACGGTCGGGGCATCGGCAATGCCGGCCACCTTGAGGGCCGGGTAGGCGCTGAAATCCTGCAGCGCGGTACGCACCTTGGAGGCGTCGCCGTGGGCGATCACCTTGTGGCTGGCGTCGAGCAGGATGGCGCGGCCGGTTTCGCCGATGCGGGTATCGGTCACGATCTTGGAAATATCGGTCAGGTACATCGACATGGCCAGCACGCCGACCAGGGTGGCGTCGGCGTTGCGGATCGGGGTGGCCAGGATCAGTGCCGGCTTGCCGCTGGTTTTGCCGATCACGACCTGGCGGCCCACCGGTTGGCCTTTGATCACTTGCTGGAAGTAGCCACGGTCGCCGTACGGGGTCGGAGCGCCGCCGTCGTTGCGGCCGACGTTGGTGCCGTCCGGCAAGACCGTAAACATCAGGTACGACCATTCGTAGGTGGCGCCGGTGCTGACCAGGATCGGATTTTGCAGCTCGGCCTTCATCGAGATGATGTCTTTCAGGCGGGTGGTCTGGGCCATCGCGCGCAGATTGGTGTCGTCCCAGGCGTTGATGCCGGTGGCGACCGTGTTCATGGTCGAGACCAGGTTGGTCGACACGTTGTTGGTCAACTCCTGCTGCGCCGCGCGGTTACTCACAAACCATAAGGTGCACAACGGAATCAAGGTGACCGCGAGCAAGGTGATGAGTACTTTGTGAAAAATGTTTAGATTAAATTTTGAGTTCATGAGGTGCATTCGTAATGTAGGTCTGCTTGACGTGGCAGATCGTCCAGCGCATCGGACATCAAGATACCGATTGCCGGGCCGGCACTCAACAGGGTGCCGGGCTTTTTATATTTGGCAACCATCTCGCTCGTTCTGCCGTGCGGCGAGATCGATATTTCGGAGGTATTGGTTGGTAGAATTGCACTGTCTGCCATGTCCGCGCCGCAATCTGTTGGGAGAGGTGGGGGCGGATTACGACAGCAGTGATGCAGGGTTGCCCGTAAGCACATTATTATACCGGGCTTTACGAAAAGCATGTGTTTTAGGCGGGTTCTCGTTGTTTTTCGTGAGAATTGCCCGTTCGTGTGCCTTTGCTGCAACAGAAGCGCCGCCGATTGTTGGCTCAACAGCAACTCATGCCGCGGCGCGTGCGCGGCCGTGGCAGCCCTCGCCCGGCGATTTCATCAGGCGCGCATGGCATTTCACGATGCAAAACGGTGCCGCAATAAAGCGCGCCAAGCTGCTTCCATTTGGAGAAATTTCATTTCGTATCGCGGGATTCGATTTTCAAGTAATTGATTTAAAACGAATTTAATTTAGTTATATGTCTTATATAAGAGTGTTGTTGCAGCGCGCAAAAAGGTCTATGATTTGTCTAAGGCATTTCGTTTCTTAACTCGGCTTTCAATTAGGAGAACACCATGGCAACTCGTGAACAGCAAGTAGCAGACCTGCAAAAAGACTGGGACACCAACCCACGCTGGAAAGGCGTTGTACGTAACTACACCGCAGCCGACGTGGTGCGTCTGCGCGGCTCGCTCAAGATCGAGCACACCCTGGCCAAGCGTGGCGCGGAAAAATTGTGGGATTTGGTGAATAACGAGCCTTTCGTCAACGCGCTCGGCGCCATGACCGGCAACCAGGCCATGCAGCAGGTCAAGGCCGGCTTGAAAGCCATCTACCTGTCCGGCTGGCAAGTCGCAGGCGACGCCAACGTCGCTGGCGAAATGTATCCCGACCAATCGCTGTACCCGGCCAACTCGGTGCCGCTGGTCGTGCGCCGCATCAACAACACCTTCCAGCGCGCCGACCAGATCCAATGGTCCGAAGGCAAGGATGACATCGATTACTTCGCACCGATCATCGCCGACGCGGAAGCCGGTTTCGGCGGCGTACTGAACGCTTATGAACTGATGAAGTCGATGATCGACGCGGGCGCCGCCGGCGTTCACTTCGAAGATCAGCTGGCGTCGGTCAAGAAATGCGGCCACATGGGCGGCAAAGTGCTGGTGCCAACCCGTGAAGCAGTCGAAAAGCTGACCGCGGCGCGCCTGGCGGCCGACGTGATGGGCACCTCGACCCTGGTGATCGCCCGTACCGATGCCGAAGCGGCCGACCTGCTGACCTCCGACGTGGACGACAACGACCGTGAATTCTGCACCGGCGAACGCACCGTGGAAGGCTTCTACAAAGTCCGTCCGGGCATCGAGCAAGCCATTTCGCGCGCCATCGCCTACGCACCGTTCGCCGACCTGGTCTGGTGCGAAACCGGCAAGCCGGACCTGGCTTTCGCCAAGCAGTTCGCCGATGCCGTGCACGCCAAGTTCCCAGGCAAGATGCTGGCTTACAACTGCTCGCCATCGTTCAACTGGAAAAAGAACCTGGACGATGCCACCATTGCCAAGTTCCAGAAAGAACTGGGCGCCATGGGTTACAAGTTCCAGTTCATCACCCTGGCCGGCTTCCATGCCCTGAACTACGGCATGTTCAACCTGGCGCACGGTTATGCGCGCCGTCAGATGTCGGCCTTCGTGGAACTGCAGGAAGCCGAATTCGCCGCTGCCGACAAGGGCTTCACGGCCGTCAAGCACCAGCGCGAAGTCGGTACCGGCTATTTCGACGCCGTCACCCAGACCATCCAGCAAAACCAGAGCTCGACCACCGCGCTGCATGGTTCGACCGAAGATGAACAATTCTTCGACGAAAAGAAAGTAGCTTAAACGCTATTGATCCGCGGCGCTTCCACAAGGAGCGCCGCCAGCGCGATGGCTTGGAGACGGGCCATCGCGCGCCCCCACGGGTGGAAACGCACAGCGCCTTCTCCCTTGTCCGTCCCTGCTCCAGGGTGCGCGGCCAAGGGGGAGGGCGTTGTGCATTTACGCGCTTTTTGCGTCCGAACCGCCTTTATAGAGGATAATGGCGGCTCAGATCCCCCTTTTTTATGGAATACCCAAGCTATGTTGAGCTACCGCCACGCCTTTCACGCGGGTAATCACGCCGACGTCCTGAAACATTTCGTGCAGATTCAGCTGCACGAATACATGAATCAGAAAGACACGGCCTACACCTATATCGACACCCACTCCGGTGCCGGCGTGTATGCGCTCGATGGCGGTTACGCGTCCAAGAACGCCGAGTACGAAACCGGCATCGGCCCGCTGTGGGAGCGCAATGACTTGCCCAAGCCCCTGGCCGACTACGTCAAGCTGATCAAGGAACTCAATCCGAGCGGCAAGATGCGCTACTACCCGGGTTCGCCATACTGCGCCGACAAGCTCATGCGCGAGCACGACAAGCTGCGCCTGTTCGAGCTGCATCCGGCCGACAGCAAGATCCTGGCCGATAATTTCCGCAAGGTCGAAGCGCACGCGGCGGCGCAGGGCGAACGCCCGAGCGCGCGCGGCCGCCGTGTGCTGATCGAGCGCGGCGATGGTTTCCACGCCCTCAAGACCCTGCTGCCGCCGCCATCGCGCCGCGCGCTGGTCCTGATCGACCCGCCGTACGAAGACAAGCAGGATTACCGCAAGGTGCGCGACGCGCTCGACGACGCGCTGGTGCGTTTCCCGTCCGGCATTTATGCGATCTGGTATCCGGTGCTGCAGCGCATGGAATCGCGCCAGTTCGCCGACAAGCTCAAGCGCCTGGCGGCCAAGGAATGGCTCAACGTCACCCTGACCATCACCACCCCGGGTCCGGACGGCTTCGGCCTGCACAGTAGCGGCATGTTCATCATCAACCCGCCGTACACCCTGGAGCCGACCTTGCGCCAGGTGATGCCTTACCTGGTGCAAGTGCTGGGCAAGAACGCCGACGCCACCTACGTGATCGAAAAAGGCACCCAGGTGACCGGCACGGCCAGCGCCCGCACCGGTGCCAACGGGGCCGTGCGCATGCCGGTCGGTAACGCCCGCAAGGCCAGCCCGACCGCCGGAACCGGCAGCCTGCGCCTGCCCGGGCAAGCACCGGCCGGCACACCGGGCCAGGCTGGCGCCGCGCCGCGTGCGCCGGCCGCCAAGCGCCCCGGCGCAGGTTCCGCCGGCTCTGCCGTCGGCCTGGCCGGCAAGAGCGGCCGTCCCTCTGGCGCCGCCACCGGCGTGGCCGGCAAGAGCGCTCGTCCTGCCGGCGCTGCCGCCGGGGTGGCTGGCAAGAGCGGCCGTCCCACCGGCGCCGCCACCGGGGTGGCCGGCAAGAGCGGGCCTCCCACCGCCGCTTCCGGCAAGAGCGGCCGTCCAACCGAAGGCGGGTCCAGCGCCCGTCCCGCCGGCCCGCGCAACAGCGGTCCACGCCGTCCTTAGGCGTGGCCCCGTAGTATAGTCACCGCAGGAGGCGCCGCTGTCGGCGCTCCTGTTTTCCGGATCCCCCATGCCTATTGATACCGTGGCCGAGCTGGCGCTGCCATCCGACGATTTTTTTCTCGCGCGCCAGCCTATTCTCGGACGCAACCAGCGACTGGTTGCCTTTGAACTCTTGTTTCGCAGCGCAGATGGCGGCGACGCAAATGTGACCGATCACGCTGCCGCCACCGCGGCGGTGATCTCGCACGCCTCCCAGCTCGGCATGGCCAGGGTGGTCGGCGAGCGCCTCGCGTTCGTGAATGTCGACGAGATCGTCCTCATGAGCGACTTCGTGCGCTTCCTGCCGCACGACAAGGTCATCCTCGAAATCCTCGAAACCGTGCAGGCCACGCCGGCCGTGATCGCGCGCGTGCGCGAACTGAAGCAGTTCGGCTTCAAGTTCGCCCTCGACGATGTGGTCGACGAGTCCGAGGACGTGCGCAAGCTGGTCGACCTGGTCGATATCATCAAGGTCGATGTGCAGGCCGTGCCGGCAGGCGCCTTGCCGGCGCTGGTGGCTGCCCTGAACGGACGCAACAAGAAACTGCTGGCCGAAAAGGTCGAGACGGTCGAGGAATTCGACGCCTGCATGGCGCTCGGCTTCGAGTTTTTCCAGGGTTATTATTTCGCGCGTCCGGCGATTTTGAGCGGCAAGAAAATCGCGCCGTCGGAACTGGTCATCCTGCGCCTGCTCGACCTGATCAATTCGGACGCCGACAATGCCGAGATCGAGCGCGCGGTCAAGCGCGACCCGCTGATCAGCCTGAACTTGCTACGGCTGGTCAACACGCCGGCGGCCGGCGCGCGCGGACGCATCGACTCGCTGACCGAGGCGCTGTACGTGCTGGGGCGCCAGCAATTGCAGCGCTGGCTGCAAATCCTGCTGTACGCCAAGCCGGGCACCGCGGTCGAACTGAATTCGCCACTGCTGCAGATGGCCACCACGCGCGGCAAGCTGATGGAACTGATGACCCGGAAAGTGCAGGGCGCCAGCGCCGAGACCGGTTTTACGGTGGGCATCATGTCGCTGATGGATGCGCTATTTTCGATGTCGATGCAGGATATTCTCGCCACCGTGGTGGTGGCCGACGAAGTGCGCGCCGCCCTGCTGGAGCGCAAGGGGGTGCTGGGCGACATGCTGCGCGTGGTCGAGCTGCTGGAAAACCCCAGGCGCGGCCCGGAACTGGCCAGGTCGCTCAAGGCGCTCGGCCTCGGTGCCCAGGCCATGCGCGAGATCGAAATGGACGCCTTCGGCTGGGTGAACGAGCTGGTGGCCTGAGGAGGCCGGGTCGCTAGGCCATCCAGAAAAACACGATCGTCATGCGCCTGTCGGCCTGTTCGAAGCCGAAATAACCGGTGGCCGAATGCACCAGGTTGCCCCGGTACAGCAGGATGCGGTTGAAGCGGTTTTCGATGCGGATTTCTTCTTGCCATGCATCTGGCGGCAAGGCCTTCACACCAAGCGCTTCGCGCAGATTGGCGTGCGGCGGGCTGCAGATATTGCCGCCGAGCGAACCGTTCGGATAACGCAGGCGGAAGAACGAGGTGCCGCAGGTGGGATCGGGATCGGGCGTGAGGTAGATCACGCAGGCGTAGCGGCACAGCTTGCGCGAATCGGTATGCGGACGCGCCGCGGACTCGTCCATGCCCACCAGTTGCACGTGATTATGGTTAAGCGTGCTGCCCTCGGGTGTCGATTCCTGCCACAGGCGTTTGGCGCCGGTCACCTTTTTGACCCATGCTTCGACATACGCCATCTCGTCCGGCGTGAGCGCGTTCGGGCTACGCATGCCGGGCCACGGTTCGGCGCGGTGCGGCGCACCCAGCTGCCACTCGGTCTGGCTGTAGCAGCGCTGCGAAATGGCCAGCGCGTCCGGCAAAAAATCATCCTGCACCCAGTAATCGCGCCCTTCCTGCGGCCTGCGATAGGTCAAGGTGGGCAGTTTGAGCGGGGCGGGCTGGGATGGTCGGAGCATGCGGGCATTTCCTCTGCGAATGGGGCGGATGGCAAAGCTGGTGCGGTGCAGGATAGCACCGCGCCCGCGCGATGACAATCGGGTGTGCGGCGCGTTTTCGCGTGCCGGCGACAGACGCCACGGCGATCGGGCTTGTGCCGATTCGCTTCGGGCACGTGCCGGATGCATGGGGTTGACATGGCGGTCTTCCCGCTCATTCGTCGCCAATCTCCACCGTCGGGCTCGTGCGCGCTGCCGGCGCGTCTTGTATGGCATCATTCCAGACAGCACCCCCGCATCTAACCGAAAGGATCAGCGGCTAGACGCGCATCAGCGAAACGCGCGCCGACCAGAAGGTCGTCCTTTACGGGTAGGGCGATCTAGGCCGCATGCGCTGGCGCCACAGCGGCGGCATCACCGAATCGTTCAACTATGACGAAGGCAATTTCGGCAAGGGCAGGCTGACCAGTATTGCCGATGCCACCGGACGCACCGATTACGCCTACGACGTCGCCGGCCGGCTCGTCAGTCAGAAAAACGATCTTTACGGCGTCAAGTTCGCCACGTATTGGGGCTATGACCCTGCGGGCCGCAAAAGCGCCATGAGCAATTCCAGCGGCTTTGGCGTCGGGTACGACTACGACGCGTACGGGCGCCTGTGGCGGCTGCGCAGCACCCTGGGCGGGAAGTGGGCGATCCTGGCCAGCGGATTCATCTACCAGCCGGCGACCGATCTTCTTTACGGCTGGCGCTTCGGCAACGGCCTGCCGCGCATGCTCACCTTCGACCAGGATGGACGCCTTGACCAGCTCGCCACGCCCGGGGTGCACAGCCTGGGATTCGACTACCACCCGAAAGGGACGATCTCGAAGGTCGTCGATGCGGTGTTTCCGGAACTGACGACCGACTACGGCTACGACGAGGCCAGCCGGCTCGCCACCGCGACGCGCAGCGGGGACAACCAGTATTTTGCATGGGATGACGCGGGTAACAGGATCAAGCATAGCCGTGAACGGACAGGCGACTTCAGTTACGCCTTGCACCCGAACACCAATCGGCTCAACTTATGGGCGGGGGCAGGGCAATCGCGCAGGTTCGACTACGATGCCGTCGGCAGCGATATGCGAGTCAGCCGTGCGGTGGTGAGTGTGCCGAGCGGCTGTGGTTCGAGAACGGGTTGTCACTCGACACGGAGGCTTGGTCGGTGGAATTGGACACGAACGGTCGCATCATCAACCGCGCGAACAAAATAACTATTTCTTGCTCACTTGGCGCGCCGTGTCATGGTACTGCCAAAGTACATTGACGATCTTCCACTCGCTGCGCTGGTTCTTATACAGGTGCATGTAGTCGATCCACTCGTCGGCGGTCAGCTTGACGGTTGCCACGCGCTGGTCGACATCGAGGATCTTGATGTCCACCCGTGGTTGTGCCGGGAATTTCGTGCCGTCCTTGTTGTAAGTCCTGGCAACCTTGACCATGGTGTCGAAGTCGGTATTCATGATGAATTCAGATCCATCGGCCGCCTGCCAATATGTGCGCTTGGCGAGCTGACGGTCAACACCGCGTTCCATGCGTGCCGGATCGGGCGTGTGTTGCGACTCTATATAGTCGCGTACCGCGCGTTCGATCAACTGATTATCAGTGGCATCGGCTGCCTGTGCCATCAGTGGCGATACCGCGAAAAAAAGAAACATGAAAGAGCGTTTCATGGGCAACCTTGCGTGTTGGATAACACAAGCATGAAAACACAAAACTTGGCCCCATGCAATGTAAAGCGGGCGCCGGCCGGCAAAACAATCCACGCCAGGATGTCCGCGATGGCCGTGCCACTGCCCACAGCGCAACAGCGCTGTCCTGTCCTGCCGGATTGCTCGCTCCAGTGGGGAGAGCGATGACTGGCCATCGCGCCGCTGGCGGCTTACGCCAGCAGCAGGAACACGGTCGGCTTCTTGTGGAAGTCGGGTGCCTTGCCAGCCGCCAGCAGCGACTTCCATTTACCGCCATTCAAGGTGCGGATCGATTCTGTCGGCAGGCTCAGGTCGGTCGCGACGCAAATCAAGGTACTTGGCTGGCAGGCGCCGACCAGGGCTTCGAGCATGGCGCCGTTGCGGTAGGGCGTTTCGATCAGCAGCTGGGTTTGCTTTTCCGCGCGCGAACGCGTTTCCAGTTCCTTGATGCGCTTGGTGCGCAGGGCCGCGTCGGTCGGCAGATAGCCGTTGAAGGCGAAGCTCTGCCCGTTCAAGCCACTCGCCATCACGGCCAGCAGCAGCGACGACGGCCCGACCAGCGGGCGCACCTGGACGCCGCGCTCGTGCGCTAGGCGCACCAGGTCGGCGCCAGGATCGGCCACCGCCGGCACGCCCGCTTCCGACACCAGCCCGCAATCACGCCCGGCCAGCAGGGGTTCCAGCAAGCCCGCCAGCGCTTGCGCCGGGGTGTTTACATTCAGTTCGGCGATCTCGATTTCCTGCAGCGGCTTGGTCAGCGGATGGCGCACGGCAATCAGTTTCAGGAAGCCGCGCGCGGTCTTGGCGTTTTCAGCGACAAAATAATCGAGCCGCGCGGTCAGCGCCTGGACTTGCTCCGGGATGATGTGCGCGAGCGCGTCGCTGGCCGGATCGGCTGCGCCGAGGGTGTTGGGGATCAGATATAAAATGCCAGGCATGGTACTCACTGTTGAAAGAAGGTAAAACCGGCCTGGCGCAGCATGCCGGTCAGGGCGATCAGGGGCAGGCCGGTGAGGGCGGTCGGGTCGGTGCTGTCGATGCGTTCCAAAATGGCGATGCCGAGCGCTTCGTTCTTGGCGCTGCCAGCGCAATCGTAGGGCTGTTCGATGCGCAGGTAAGCGTCGAATTCGGCGTCGGGCAAGTCGCGCACGGTGACGAAGGTTTGCACATTCTCGACCTGGGCCGTGCCGGTGCGCCCGTCCCACAGGCACAGGGCCGTGTGGAATACCACGCGCCGTCCGCGCATCGTCTGCAATTGGGCCAGGGCATTGGCGTGGTTGCCGGGCTTGCCGATTTGCTGGCCGTCGAGCGTGGCCACCTGATCGGAACCGATGACGATGCTGCCCGGCGCGCGCGCCGCCACCGCTTCGGCCTTGGCGCGCGCCAGGCGCAGCGCTGTCGCTTCCGGCAACTCGCCGGACTGCGGCGTTTCGTCGATATCGGGCACCAGCACCTCGAAGGGCAGGCGCAGGCGCTCGAGCAATTCGCGCCGGTAAGCGGAGCCCGATGCAAGAATCAGCCGCGGTGCGGTGGAAGTTGGTATCATGTCGTACTTTGGTCCTGTTGGCTGGCCCTGTCAGCGGGCGCAGCGGGATTCATCTGGCGGGCACGGCGTGGTCGCGCCAGCAACAGCGCGCGGGTCCATGCCCAAATAATCGCGCTAAGTCTTTGACTCCACAACGAGAAGCCTGTTATTATCGCAGGTTTTCCGGGGAAAATTTCTGCAATGAGTGCTTTTGTCATCGACGCTTTTGAGTTTTGTCGAAGCAACGGCCATCGCGAGGGCGTCACGCCTGTCGCTGAAATGAGCCGGTTGAACAAGGATTGTGCCGACCAGTCGGGCCAGATCGCCTGGACCATCGATGGGTCGACCAGCAAGATGGGCTATCCGCAACTGACCTTGTCGGTGTCCGGCACGGTCCAGCTGGTATGCCAGCGTTGCCTGGCACCGTTCGCTTACGAGATGGATTCATCCACCGTGCTGATGCTCGGCAAGGATGACGAGCATGCGGACGAGATCGAGGAAGTACTGAACGACGAGAGTATCGACGTCATCGTCGGCAGCCGCGAATGCGATGTGCGCGACCTGTTCGAGGACGAGGCCTTGCTGGCCCTGCCGCAAGTGCCCAAGCACGAGGTGTGTCCGGACAATAAACTGCTCGATGCGGTCAAGTCCGACAAGCCGTCGCCGTTTGCGGAACTCAAGAACCTCAAGCCGGAATAGCCGCTCGGCGGCTGAAATACAGAACAAGTTGTTGGTAAAGAACGTGTCAAACGCGTGTTGTAGTCGAGTATGGCATTGGTAGTAAAGGTAGGACGGCGTTAAACATGTCGGTAAAGAAATTTTGCCGCTGGGATACTCGATTCGCATGTATTTGCTGATCGATTGTGTTAGAATTTTAGAACTTATGTATTAGGAGTCATCATGGCAGTTCAGCAAAACAAGAAATCCCCTTCGAAGCGCGGTATGCACCGTTCGCACGACTTCCTGGTCGCGCCACAACTGGGCATCGAGCCAACCACCGGTGAAACGCACCTGCGTCACCACATCAGCCCTAACGGCTTTTACCGTGGTCGCAAAGTTCTCAAAACCAAAAACGACGAGTAATCGACGGTTTAGTTTGAGTAAGATGAAAGCGGTGCAACGACTTTTTTGTGCGTCGCACCGCTTTTTCTTTGTCACCGGCTGCAAACCACCTTTGCACACCGTCATTTCGAATTACGCAGACTCTGCTTGGCGCTCGGCCACTTCCAGATCGCATCCTGCCGCCACACGCTGTTGAGTCGCGGTACGAATCCACAAAATGACAATTAAAATTTCCATTGACTGCATGGGCGGCGATCATGGCCCCTCAGTTACTATCCCCGCGGCACTCTCTTTCCTCAACAGCGAACCCGAAGCAGAACTGATTCTGGTCGGCCTGCAGGACGAGTTGCGCGCAGAACTCAAAAAACACAAAGCCGACAGCCACCCGCGCCTGTCCATCCTGCATGCGTCCGAAGTGGTGGCGATGGACGATCCCATCGAAATCGCCCTGCGCCGCAAGAAGGATTCATCGATGCGCGTGGCGATCGAGCTGGTCAAGGACGGCAAGGCCCAGGCCTGCGTGTCGGCCGGCAATACCGGCGCCCTGATGGCGGTCTCGCGCTATGTGCTCAAGACCATGGCCGGGGTCGACCGTCCCGCCATCTGCTCGATCCTTCCCAACCAGAAAGACGGCCCCACCTATATGCTGGACCTGGGCGCGAACGTCGACTGCGAGCCGCACCACCTGCATCAGTTCGCCATCATGGGTTCGGTGCTGGTGTCGGCCATGGAAGGCATCACGCGTCCCACCATTGGCTTGCTCAATGTCGGCACCGAAGAGATCAAGGGCAATGAAGTGGTCAAGGCCACCGCCAAATTGCTGCGCGAAGACCACGAGCGCGGCGCCCTGAATTTCTACGGCAATGTCGAAGGCAATGATATTTTCAAGGGCACCACCGATATCGTGGTGTGCGACGGTTTCGTCGGCAATGTCACGCTCAAGGCGGCCGAGGGCCTGGGGCGCTTCGTCAAGGATGCCCTGACCACCGAGTTCAAGCGCAATCCGCTGACCATGCTCGGCGCCATCATCGGGCGCGGCGCGCTGAAGAAATTTTCCAACCGTTTCAATCCATCGCGCTACAACGGTGCCAGTCTGCTCGGTTTGCGCGGTCTGGTGTTCAAGAGCCATGGCGGCGCCGATGCGTACTCGTATGAGTGGGCGATCAAACGCGCCTTCGACGCGGCAAAATACAATGTGCAGGAGCAGCTCTCGGCCATGATCGCCGAGTTGATGCCCCGCACGCCTGACCCGGAAGTGCCAGGAATAACCCACTCGTAGGACGGCTAGCAATGACCTTGTACAGCAAAATTATCGGCACCGGCAGTTATCTGCCGGCCAAGCGCGTCTCCAACGGCGACCTGACCGAGCAACTGGCGGCCAAGGGCATCGAAACCTCGGACGAGTGGATCGTCTCACGCAGCGGCATTTCGAATCGGCATTACGCAGCGCCGGACGAGCTCTCGTCGGACCTGGCCGTGGCGGCCGCCGTCAAGGCGCTCGAGATGGCCGGCAAGCATGTCGAGGAAATCGACCTCGTCATCGTGGCCAGTTCGACCCCCGATTTCCATGGCAGCTTTCCCAGCACGGCATGCATCGTCCAGCGCAAGCTCGGCATGCACAACAACAGCGCCGCCTTCGACGTGCAAGCCGTCTGCAGCGGTTTCGTGTATGCCGTCTCGGTGGCGGACGCCTTCATCAAGTCGGGTGCGCACAAGAACGTGCTGGTGATCGGCGCCGAAGTCTTTTCGCGCATTCTCGATTTCAACGACCGCACCACCTGCGTGCTGTTCGGCGACGGCGCCGGCGCCATCGTGCTCAGCGCCTCGGAAGAACCGGGCATCCTGGCCAGCAAGCTGCATGCCGACGGGCGCTATTCTGACATCCTCAGCGTGCCGGGCACCCTGGCCGGCGGCGTCATCGCCGGCAGCGGCTTTTTGTACATGGATGGCCCGGCGGTCTTCAAGCTGGCCGTCACCGTGCTCGAACAGGTGGCCAAGGAGGTGCTCGAACACGCGCACATGACGGCCGCCCAGGTCGACTGGCTGGTGCCGCACCAGGCGAATATCCGCATCATGAAAAGCACGGCCAGAAAGCTTGGCTTGCCGCTCGATAAAATGGTGGTCACGGTCGATCAGCATGGCAATACCTCGGCTGCCTCGATTCCGCTGGCGCTCGACATCGCCGTGCGCGACGGCCGCATCAAGGCCGGCCACAACGTCATGATGGAAGGCGTCGGCGGCGGCTTCACCTGGGGCGCCGTGCTGGTGCGCATGTAATCTGCCTCCTGGCGGCGCCGGAGAGCGCCGCCAGCGGTTCCCTTCGCCGTTTCTTTAGTTTCTTGCCCGCACCAGTCCTTGATGCGGATGCCGCCATAAAAACAAAACAGGAGGACATCACCCCATGAATAAATTCGCGTTCGTATTTCCCGGCCAGGGTTCGCAAGCCATCGGCATGCTTGCTGGCTTCGACGGCAACCCCGTGGTCGCGCAGACCATTGCCGAAGCCAACGACGCGCTCGGCTTCGACCTGGGCAAGTTGATTGCCGACGGCCCCAAGGAAGACCTGGACCTGACCACCAATACCCAGCCCGTCATGCTGACCGCCTCGGTGGCCGTGTACCGCGCCTGGATCGCGGCCGGCGGCCCGGTGCCGTCGGTGCTGGCCGGCCACAGCGTGGGCGAGTATTCGGCCCTGGTGGCGGCCGGCGTGATCGCCTTCAAGGATGCGGTGCCGCTGGTGCGTTTCCGTGCCCAGGCCATGCAGGAAGCGGTGCCGGTGGGGCAGGGCGGCATGGCCGTCATCCTCGGCCTGTCGGCCGACGACGTGCGCGCGCTGTGCGCCGAAGCGGCGGCCGTAGCGGACGCGGCCAATCCGGCCGAAGTGGTCGAGGCGGTGAATTTCAACGAACCGACCCAGATCGTGATCGCCGGCCACAATGGTGCCGTCGAGCGCGCCTGCGAACTGGCCAAGGCCAAGGGCGCCAAGCGCGCCATGAAGCTGGCGGTGTCGGCCCCCTTCCATTCCTCCTTGCTGAAACCGGCTTCGGACCGCCTGCGCGAGTATCTGAAGGGTGTGCCGTTCGCGGCGCCGCGGATCGACTTGATCAACAACGTCGACGTGGCTATCCTGAACGATCCCGAAGCGATCAAGGATGCGCTGGTGCGCCAGGCCGCCGGGGCGGTGCGCTGGGTCGAAACCATGCAGAAAATGGCTGCCGACGGGGTCACCCGGGTGATCGAATCGGCCCCGAGCAAGGTGCTGATCGGCATGGCCAGGCGCATCGATGCGCAACTGGTGGGCGAGGCGCTGGTGGACCAGGCTTCGCTGGAGCGCGTATTGAGCAGCCTCAATCAGGCTTGAGCAAGTTGGTGCAGTATCGCAGGGCATCGCAGAACATCAGAACAAAAGGATAGCAATGAAACTCGAAAATCAAGTCGCCCTGGTCACGGGCGCGTCGCGCGGCATCGGCAAGGCCATCGCACTCGAACTGGCCCGCCAGGGCGCGAAAGTGGTCGGCACCGCTACCTCCGCAGCTGGTGCTGAAGCAATTTCCGCCTATCTCGCCGAGTTCGGCGGCAAGGGCGCGGTCCTGAACGTGACCGATCCGGCCGCCTGCGTTGCCGTCATCGACGAGGTGCAAAAGGGCTTCGGCAGCCTGTCCATCCTGGTCAACAATGCCGGGATCACGCAAGACCAGCTGGCCATGCGCATGAAAGACGAGGAATGGGACAGCGTCATCGCCACCAACCTGTCGGCGGTGGGGCGCCTGTCGCGCGCGGTCCTGCGCGGCATGATGAAAGCGAAGCATGGGCGTATTATTAACATTACCTCGGTGGTCGGCTCGGCCGGCAATGCCGGGCAAATGAATTACGCGGCGGCCAAGGCCGGCGTGGCCGGCATGAGCCGGGCGCTGGCGCGCGAAATCGGCAGCCGCAACATCACGGTCAACTGCATCGCTCCCGGCTTCATCGATACCGATATGACCAAGGCATTGAGTGCCGAGCAGCACAGCGGCTTGCTGACCCAGATTCCGCTCGGTCGCCTGGGCGCGCCGGAAGACGTCGCCCACGCCGTCGCCTTCCTGGCGGGGCCGCAAGCGGCGTACATCACGGGCACGACCCTGCACGTGAACGGCGGAATGTATATGAATTGATGTTGAATGCCTTGGCTGATCCCATTTGCGGGCCTGCGCACGGATCAGATAAAGGGAATTCTCGTCATTTAGCAGTACGTTCGGTGGAATTTGCGGCAGACACCGAAATTAGTTTTTCACCGCGCAAACCTGATAAAATGCGCGCACTTTCCGTAACACACACAATGGAGCCATAACATGTCGGATATCGAACAACGCGTTAAAAAAATCGTCGCTGAGCAACTGGGCGTTGCAGAAGTAGACATCAAAATCGAATCTTCGTTCGTTGACGACCTCGGTGCGGATTCCCTCGACACCGTCGAACTGGTGATGGCACTGGAAGACGAATTCGAAATGGAAATCCCTGACGAACAAGCTGAAAAGATCACCACCGTGAAACAGGCAATCGACTACGCCACGGCGCACGTCAAGGCCTAAGTTTTACAATTTTCTCGGGAGAATCGCTTGAGCCGTTCACGAAATCGTCGTGTCGTCATCACCGGGCTGGGCTGCGTTTCACCAATCGGCAACACGGTTGCCGAGACGTGGAGCGCGGCACTGGCCGGCAAGTCGGGCATTGCCAACATCACCAGGTTTGATGCGCAGCCTTTTTCGACCCACTTCGCGGGCGAAGTCAAGGGTTTCAATATCGAGGATTACATCCCTGCCAAGGATGCGCGCCACATGGATACGTTTATCCATTACGGCATGGCGGCGGGTATCCAGGCAATGCAGGATTGCGGACTGGTCGTCACCGAAGCCAATGCCGAGCGCATCGGCGTGATCATCGGTTCCGGCATCGGCGGCTTGCCGCTGATCGAAGACACCAAGGAAGAATACGCCAAGCGCGGCCCGCGCCGCATTTCGCCCTTTTTCGTGCCGGCCTCGATCATTAATATGATTTCGGGCAACCTGTCGATCAAGTACGGCTTGCGCGGTCCCAACCTGGCCATCGTCACGGCTTGCACCACCGGCCTGCACAGTATCGGCGCGGCTGGCCGCCTGATCGAGTACGGCGACGCCGACGTGATGATTGCCGGCGGTGCCGAAGCGACCATTTCGCCGCTGGGCCTGGGCGGTTTCGCCTCGGCACGCGCGCTGTCGTCGCGCAACGACGACCCGGCCACCGCCTCGCGTCCGTGGGACGTCGACCGCGACGGTTTCGTGCTGGGCGAAGGTGCCGGCGTGATGGTGCTTGAAGAGTACGAGCACGCCAAGGCGCGCGGCGCGAAAATCTACGCCGAACTGCTCGGCTTCGGCATGAGCGCCGACGCCTACCACATGACGGCCCCGGTCGAAGACGGCAGTGGCGCGAGCCGCTGCATGCAGTCGGCCCTGAGCAATGCCGGGATCAATCCGGACCAGGTCAACTACGTCAATGCGCACGGCACCTCGACCCCGCAGGGCGATGTGGCCGAAGTGCAGGGATTGAAGAAGACCTTCGGCGCCCATGCCGGCAAGCTGGTGGTGAACTCGACCAAGTCGATGACCGGCCACCTGCTGGGCGGCGCCGGCGGCCTGGAAGCCGTGTTCACCGTGCTGGCGATGCATCATCAGATCTCGCCGCCGACGATCAATCTCTTCAACCAGGACCCCGCTTGCGACCTGGACTTCTGCGCCAACACGGCGCGCGAGATGAAGATCGATATCGCGGTGAAGAACTCGTTCGGCTTCGGCGGCACCAACGGCACCCTGGTATTCGGCAAGGCCTGAGCCGGAACAATCCTTGGTGCAATGACGCGCAGGAAAAATTTCGCGTCGTAACATGAACTTTCGGCGTCCGCACTTGTCTCAAGTGTGGGCGTCGA
Organism: Massilia antarctica; assembly: GCF_015689335.1. Lineage (GTDB taxonomy): Bacteria > Pseudomonadota > Gammaproteobacteria > Burkholderiales > Burkholderiaceae_D > Telluria_A > Telluria_A antarctica. The sequence continues at coordinate 4,119,757 of NZ_CP065053.1, forward strand.
TGAAACGCCGGCGGCTCTCGCCGGGGTCCGATTTGCCCAGTGCACCATCACGCACTGGCGCCCCGCAGCACCTTTCCTACTGATTATGTCGATTGCGGTTTCCGCCAGCATCAGGCCGTCGCGTTCCTTGCGTCTGGTTCTGCTGGGCTATGCCGCGCTCAATCTGGCCGTTGCTCTTGCGCTCGTCGGGCGCTGGGCTGCGGGCATAGACGCGGCCAGCGTTTTGCCGGCTTTGTCCGCTGGGGCTTGCGCCTTGGCAGCAACGCTGGCATGGAAGGCATCGGCACAGGGGGAAATGCGGCGCAGGATTGATATTTCTGGACTCGGCGAGATTCGCCTGACGGTACAACAGAGCTTGGGCGCAGTACCGGCCGAAGCGGATGTGCTGCAATTGCTTCCCGGATCGACTCTCTGGCCGCACAGCCTGCTCCTGCTGCTGGGCTCACCCGGTGGCAAGCTCGTCAGTGTGCTGCTCATCTGGCCGGACAGTTTGGCTCGCGAGCAATTCCGAATGTTGTCAGTGGCCCTCAGGGTCATTGCCGGGCGGGACAATAAATTTGTCGGAAATAACAAAATACTTTGAACTTATTGCAAGCGGCCAACTCTATACACAGTGGGACGGGCCGCTGCTGCAGCCAAGAGGGCAGGGTCAGTGACGACAGAACGCGAGTGTGATCAACTGTTGGTTGAGCGCGTCCAGGCTGGCGACAGGCAGGCGTTCGACCTGCTGGTCAGCAAATATCAGCGCAGGCTGATGCGGCTGGTATCGCGCCTGGTGCATGATCCGGCCGAGGCCGAGGACGTGGTACAGGAAACATTCATCAAGGCGTATCGGGCCTTGCGGCATTTCAGGGGGGATTCCGCTTTCTATACCTGGCTGTACAGGATCGGAATCAATACGGCGAAGAATTTTCTTGTCACACAGGGAAGGCGCGCACCGACCTCGACCGAGTCGGATGCGGAGCGCGCCGAAGCGTTTGACGATGCGGACAGCTTGCGTGACATCAACACCCCGGAATCGGTGTTGGCAAGCAAGCAGATCGCTTTTACGGTCAATGCCGCGATGGAGGCGCTGCCGCACGAATTGCGCAACGCGATTGTCCTGCGCGAAATTGAAGGGTTGAGCTACGAGGAAATAGCGGAAGTCATGTCATGTCCCATCGGCACGGTGCGCAGCCGGATTTTCCGGGCGCGCGAAGTGATTGCCGAAAAGTTGAGGCCCTTGCTCGACATGCCGGTTGACAAACGACGTTAAGTGTAGCGATGATCGCTCTAATCGGTTAACTTTTGGTCACACTCAACAGTGATGGAAATACTGATGGACACCCCGAAAAAAGTCCGGGAGCAGATCTCGGCGTTCAGCGACCACGAACTGTCGCCGTCCACCTTGCCTGACGCGGCCCTGCACTCGGCCGACGGCCAGCACGCGTGGGACCTGTATCACCGCATCCGCGACGCCATGCGCGATCCGGGCGGGCCCGCCTTGTCGGAGGCCTTCGCCAGCAAGCTGGCGGCGCGCCTGGCGGCCGAGCCTCCGCCCGGCAAGCGCTTGCTGCGCGCATCCAGCGCGGCCCTGGCGCGGCGCGCGCCGGCCGCCGTGGCCGCCGGTGCGGCCGGGCCGGTGACCGGCATCAGCGAGGCGGCGCTGGCCGATGCGGCCGTCCCCGCGAGCGACCGCGACGCGCCTGATGCGCCGGATCCTATCACCGTCGCGGAACCGGTGAACGCGGCCATCAGCGAGCCGCGCCCCGACGGCGTGAACGAACGTCGCGACACCAAGGCCGATGGCACGGCCGATGGCATGGCCGATCCCAAGCTCGTCAGCGCGGCCAAGCCGGCCATTGCATCGATGTCCTGACGCTATCGCGGCAACCCGGTCAGCCTTTCCTGCCAATATGCCGCTGAGCGCCGCATGCGCGGGCGAGGGCGCCTGAACCCGGGCCGGACGACGCCCGCGATGGCGCATCGCTGAAACGCATGGCCGCTTGCGGCGCCATTCTCCGGCACGCGGCGTCCGGCAAACGGCGCGTCCGCGGCCCGGCCGGCGCCACCCGCCGCGACAAGCCTGGCGTTTTGGCTTACCATAACGTCAATCTTTATCCGATTCCCCTATCCGACCACCATGACACTTTCCGCTGGCAGCAAGCTCTTCTCCGCTTTATTCATCGCCGCTGCCGCCTTCGGCGCCGCCCCACAGGCCGTTGCCGCCGCGCCGGTGGCGGCGCCCCTGGTTACCGGTCTGCCCGATTTCACCGACCTGATCGACAAGGTGGGGCCGGCCGTGGTCGATATCCGCACCACCGAAAGACTCAAGCCGGGCGAGCGCGCGCCCACCGAGGATGAGCTGCTCGACCTGCTGCGCCGCTACCACGGCGCCCAGGAGCCGCGCGGACGGCGCGCTCCCCAGCCGCCCCAGCCGCCGTCCCAGGAAGATGAAGTGCAGCGCGGCGTCGGTTCCGGCTTTCTCATGTCGGCCGACGGCTATGTGCTCACCAACGCCCATGTGGTCGACGGCGCCGACGAAGTGCTGGTCACCCTGACCGACCGGCGCGAATTCAAGGCCAAGGTGCTCGGGTCCGACAAGCGTTCCGACGTCGCCCTGCTCAAGCTCGACGCCCAGCAACTGCCCAGCCTGACCATCGGCGACTCCGGCAAGATCCGGGTCGGCGAATGGGTGATCGCCATCGGTTCGCCCTTTAACCTGAACAATACCGTCACGGCCGGCATCATCTCGGCCAAGTCGCGCGATACCGGCGACTACCTGCCGCTGATCCAGAGCGACGTGGCGGTCAATCCCGGCAACTCGGGCGGTCCCCTGATCAATATGCGCGGGGAAGTGATCGGTATCAATTCCCAGATCGCCACCCTGTCTGGCGGCTATAACGGCATTTCCTTTGCCGTGCCGATCGATGAAGTGATGCGCGTGGCCGACCAGCTCAAGAAGACCGGCAAGGTCACGCGCGGGCGCCTGGGTGTCGAGATCGACGAGCTCACCAGGGAGGTGGCCGAGGCACTGGGCCTGGACAAGGCGCGCGGCGTCGAAGTGGTGCGGGTGGAGGCGGGCGGTCCGGCCGACAAGGATGGCATCAAGGTCGGCGACATCATCCTCAAATTCAACGGCCAGGAAATCGATCGCAGTGGCGACCTGCCGCGTCTGGTGGGCGGCACGGCCGTGGGCAGCAAGGCCGTGGTCACGCTGTGGCGCCAGGGCCAGCAGAAAGACATCACGGTCAACATCGTCACCCTCGACGACGACAAGGCCGCGCGCAAGCCCGGCCCCAAGAAGCCGGGCCCGGACCAGCGCCCCAACGCGCTGGGCCTGCATGTGTCGGACCTGAACGAGGCGCAGCGCAAGGAGTTGCAGATCGACGCCGGCGTGCTGGTCGACGCCAGCGAAGCCCTGGCGGCGCGCGCCGGCCTGCGTCCGGGCGACCTGATCCTGCAACTGAATAATACCGAAGTGAAGGATGCCAAACAGTTCAACGCCCTGGTCGCCCGGCTCGATGCCAGGAAAAATGCCGTGCTGCTGGTGCGGCGCGACGAGACCACCCAGTACGTGGTGATCCATCCCAAAAGCTGAGCCGACCCATACAACGGCCATATCCGCCATCGCCGGCGCCGCCGGTTTCTTTTTTGATCACACAATTCCATGATCCGATTCACCCTGTATTCCCGCAGCTACTGCCATCTGTGCGACGACCTGCTGGACGCCCTCCATGCCCTGCAAACCGATACCGTCCGCTTCGCCGTCGAGGTGATCGATGTCGACGCCGATCCGGCCCTGGTCGAGCGCTTCGACGAACTGGTGCCGGTGCTGTTCGGCGACCCGGCCGGACCCGAGCTATGCCACTACTTCCTCGACGAAGCAGCCGTGCGTGCCTACCTTGCAGCATCGCCTGTGTTGATTTAACAATGTTTACACGGAATTCGGCAATAGACCGGCTTTCTACCTTGAAATCCGGTAAAATGCGGGGGTCGGAAATAGCTTCTGTCCTGAGCTTGACAGCTTCTCTCGCTTGATAAGGCGCTCGCCTGGGGATAGCCATGCCCCCACGGAGCGCTTTTTTCGTATGGGGGCGTGTCGCCGATACGGCAAGCCGGCACAGCAATGAGCGCGCGACCACCCCGAATGTCGTCCTTCCCTACTTGGTTTTGAATTGCATTAATGAACAACATACGTAACTTTTCCATCATCGCCCACATCGATCACGGCAAATCGACCCTCGCCGACCGTATCATCCAGATTTGCGGCGGCTTGTCCGACCGCGACATGGAAGCCCAGGTGCTCGATTCGATGGACCTGGAGCGCGAGCGCGGCATCACCATCAAGGCCCAGACCGCGGCCCTGCATTACAAGGCGCGCGACGGCCAGGTGTACAACCTGAACCTGATCGATACGCCGGGCCACGTCGACTTCAGTTATGAAGTGTCGCGCTCGCTGTCGGCTTGCGAAGGCGCGTTGCTGGTGGTCGATGCCTCCCAGGGCGTCGAAGCGCAGACGGTGGCGAACTGCTACACCGCGCTCGACCTGGGTGTGGAAGTGGTGCCGGTACTCAATAAAATCGACTTGCCGCATGCCGATCCGGCCAATGCGATCGCCGAGATCGAAGACGTGATCGGGATCGATGCGACCGACGCTGTCAAGTGCTCGGCCAAGAGCGGCCTGGGTGTGGAAGACGTGCTCGAATCCTTGATCGCCCGGGTACCGCCGCCGAAAGGCGACCCGGACGCGCCGCTGCAAGCGCTGATCGTCGACTCGTGGTTCGATAACTATGTCGGCGTGGTGATGCTGGTGCGCGTGATCAACGGCACCCTGAAACCGAAAGAAAAAATCCTGCTGATGGCGTCCGAATCGGTGCAGCTGGTCGAGAGCGTGGGCGTGTTCAGCCCGAAATCGCAATCCTTGCCGCAGATATCCGCCGGCCAGGTGGGTTTTGTGATCGCCGGCATCAAGGAACTCAAGGCCGCCAAGGTCGGCGACACGGTCACCCACGCCGCCAGGCCGGCCGCGGCGCCGCTGCCGGGCTTCAAGGAAGTCCAGCCGCAGGTGTTCGCCGGCCTGTTCCCGGTCGAAGCGAACCAGTACGATGCGCTGCGCGACTCGCTCGAAAAGCTCAAGCTCAACGACGCCGCCCTGATGTACGAGCCGGAAGTGTCGCAGGCGCTGGGCTTCGGCTTCCGCTGCGGCTTCCTGGGCTTGCTGCACATGGAAATCGTGCAGGAACGCCTGGAGCGCGAATTCGACATGGACCTCATCACCACGGCGCCGACCGTGGTGTACGAAGTGATCATGCGCGACGGCTCCCTGATCCGGGTCGACAATCCCTCCAAGATGCCGGACCCGTCCAAGATCGAGGAGGTGCGCGAGCCGATCGTCACGGTCAATCTGTACATGCCGCAAGAATACGTGGGCTCGGTCATCACCCTGTGCATCGGCAAGCGCGGCGTGCAGATGGACATGAGCTACCACGGGCGCCAGGTCAAGCTGATCTACGAAATGCCGATGGCCGAGATCGTGCTCGACTTCTTCGATCGCCTCAAATCGACCTCGCGCGGCTATGCCTCGATGGATTACGAGTTCAAGGAATACCGGGCCGCCGACGTGGTCAAGGTCGACATGCTGATCAATAGCGAAAAAGTCGATGCGCTGGCCATCATCGTGCACCGTGCCAACAGCCAGTTCCGCGGCCGCCAGGTGGCCGCCAAGATGCGCGAACTGATTCCGCGCCAGATGTTCGACGTGGCGATCCAGGCCGCCATCGGCGCCAACGTCATTTCGCGCGAAAACGTGAAAGCGCTGCGCAAGAACGTGCTGGCCAAGTGCTACGGCGGCGATATCAGCCGCAAGAAGAAACTGCTTGAGAAGCAGAAGGCCGGTAAAAAACGCATGAAGCAGGTCGGCTCGGTGGAAATTCCACAAGAAGCATTCCTGGCAATTTTACAAGTGGACGATAAATGAACCTGCAGTTTATCTTAGGGAACTTCGCACTGATCCTGTTCGTGTTGATGGTGATCACGGGCATCGTCTGGTGCCTCGATGTGTTTTACTTCGCGCGCCAGCGGCGTGCCGCGGCCGATGCGGCCCTGGCCGCCTTCGATGCGCGCAATGCCAAGCTGAGCGCCGAGGGCATCAAGGTCGACAGCACCAGCCGCCAGTCGATCGAAGCGGCCATCCTGCGCCAGCCGACCTGGATCGAATACTCGGGCAGCTTCTTCCCGGTGATCGCGCTGGTGTTCATCCTGCGCTCCTTCCTGTACGAACCGTTCAAGATTCCCTCGGGGTCGATGGTGCCGACCCTGGTCATCGGCGACCTGATCCTGGTGAACAAGTTCACCTACGGCATCCGCCTCCCGGTGCTGAACCAGAAAATCATCGAGGTCAACGATCCCCAGCGCGGCGACGTGATGGTGTTCAAATATCCCGACGATATGACCCAGGATTACATTAAACGGGTGATCGGCGTTCCCGGTGATAAAATCACCTATGAAAACAAGCGCCTGACCGTGAATGGCCAGGAAGTGAAGTACACGGCGCTGCCCGATTTCCTCGACGAGGAATCGCCCGTGTACCATAAGCAATTCACGGAAGACCTGACCGGCGTGCAGCACCGCATCCTCAACGATGAAGGCAAGCCTGTCTTCGGCCTGGACCAGGTCAAGAATTTCACGAACCGGGAAAGCTGCACCTATACGGTCGATAAATTTACTTGTGTCGTACCTCAGGGCAATTATTTTATGATGGGCGATAATCGGGACAATAGCTCCGACAGCCGTTATTGGGGTTTCGTTCCGAATAAAAATATCGTGGGCAAGGCGTTTTTTGTCTGGATGAACCTGGGTAGTCTTGGCCGCATCGGCAGCATTCATTAACAACAAAGGGATTTTCTATGTACGGATCGAAACCGAAGCCGGTCAATCTGGCGACACAGCAGGGTGTGTCCTTGTCGGGCCTGATTTTTTTGCTGGGAATTATCACCTTTATTGCCATGTTTACCATGAAAGTCTTCCCGACCTTTCTGGAATACCGCGCGATCAAGGCCGGCATCGTCGCGGCCAAGGCGGCTGACGGCTCGGTGCGCGATGTCCAGCTTTCCTTCGACAAGCACGCCGATATCAACAACATCAAGACGATCAAGGGCACCGACCTGATCATCACCAAGGAGACTGGCGAAACCCAGGTGGCGTTTGCCTACACCGCCCGCATTCCGCTCATTACCAATGTCACCCTGCTGATCGATTATTCGGGTACCACCGACCCGAGCGGCAAGATCCCTGAAAAACCAGCCGAACCTATCCGTTAAGGCAGTCCAACCAAGAAGTCCGACACATGAATCTTCAGTTATTGCAAACGCGCTTAGGGTATACGTTCCAGGATGCTGGCCTGTTGCAGCAAGCCTTGACTCACCGCAGCCACAGCAGTTTGCATAACGAGCGCCTCGAGTTTCTCGGCGATTCGATCCTGAACTGCGTGGTGGCGTCGGTGCTGTACGAGCGTTTCAGCGCCATCGACGAGGGCGACCTGTCGCGCCTGCGCGCCAACCTGGTCAAGCAGCAGTCGCTCTACGAGATCGCCCAGAAGCTGGAATTGTCGCAATTCTTGCGCCTGGGCGAGGGCGAGCTCAAGTCCGGCGGCTTTCGCCGGCCCTCGATCCTGGCCGATACCCTCGAAGCGCTGCTGGGCGCGATTTTCCTCGATGCCGGCTTCAACGCCGCGCGCGACGTGATCCGCGCCTTCTATATTCCCATCCTCGATTCGGTCGACCCGCGCACCCTCGGCAAGGATGCCAAGACCTTGCTCCAGGAATTTTTGCAAAGTAAAAAAATCTCGCTGCCGACCTACAACGTGGTGGCCACCCACGGCGCCGCGCACAGCCAGGAATTCGAGATCGAATGCCTGGTGCCCAAGCTCGGCATCCAGGTCTACGGCCGTGGCGGCAGCCGCCGCGCCGGCGAACAGGCCGCCGCCAAGCTCGCGCTCGAAGTGGCCGAGCAAGCCTTGCTGAAAACCCCGCCGGCCGGCCGCAAGGCCAAGCCGCGCGCCGCCCAGCTCAAGCTGGCCGGCATCGCCACCATCCAGAGCGATGCCGAGCCTGACCTCGACGACGACACCACCGTGCCGGTCGACACAAAAAACCCTCAACACCCGCATCCGGAAACGAAATCAGCATGAATACCACAACTACTCCCGAAATTTTCCGTTGTGGCTATATCGCCATCGTCGGCCGCCCGAACGTGGGCAAATCGACCCTGATGAACGTGCTGATCGGCGCCAAGGTCTCGATCACCTCGCGCAAGGCCCAGACCACGCGCCACCGCATCACCGGGATCCAGACCGTGGACGACGCCCAGTTCATTTACGTCGATACGCCCGGTTTCCAGACGCGCCACTCGAACGCCCTGAACAAGACGCTCAACAAGACCGTCACCAACACGCTCATTTCGGCCGACGTGATCCTGTACCTGATCGAAGCGGGCACCTTCGGCCCGGCCGACCAGCAGGTGATCGACCTGCTGCCCACCGACGTGCCCTGCATCCTGGTCATCAACAAATCGGACCGGGTCAAGGACAAGGCGGCCCTGATGCCGTTCGCCCAGCAGATCGCGGCCAAGCATGATTTTGCCGCCATCGTGCCGGTCTCCGCCAAGCTCAAGTTCCAGCTCGACGGCCTGCAAAATGAAATCAAGCGCCTGCTGCCCGAGAACGCGCCCGTGTTCGGCCCGGACGACATTACCGACCGCAGCGAAAAATTCCTCGCCTCGGAAATCGTGCGCGAAAAACTGTTCCGCCTCGTCGGCGACGAACTGCCCTACACCAGCACCGTCCTGATCGAAAAATTCGAGCAGGAAGGCGACCTGCGGCGCATCTTCGCGGCCATCCTGGTCGAGCGCGACACCCACAAGTCGATGGTCATCGGGAACAAGGGCGCGCGCCTGAAAGAAGTGTCGACCCAGTCGCGGCTCGACATGGAAAAGCTGTTCGGCGGCCCGGTGTACCTGGAAATCTGGGTCAAGGTCAAATCCGGCTGGGCTGACAACGAAGCGGGCCTGCGCGCCTACGGTTACGAGTAAGCGCGGAGCAGCGCCGCTACCCGCATGCCCACCAACGAGGCCGACCTGAGCGTCGCCGTAGCGGCTCCCGCGGCGCTGCCGCAGCCGCCGTCCGCGCGGCGGCGCGTACCCCAGCGCGGCGAGCGGGTCAGCGGTCAGCCAGCGTTCGTGCTGCACAGTTATCCCTACAAGGAAACCAGCCTGATCGTCGACATGTTCACGCGCGACTTCGGCCGCGTGGGGCTGGTCGCCAAGGGCGCCAAGCGGCCGCTGTCGAAACTGCGCGGCGTGCTGCAGACCTTCCAGCCGCTGCAAGCCGGATGGAGCGGCAAGTCCGAACTGCGCACCCTGATCGACGCCGAGTGGGTGGGCGGCATGCTCCCCCTCGAAAAGACCGCGCTGCTGTGCGGCTTCTACCTCAATGAACTGCTGGTCAAGCTGATCGCGCGCGACGACCCGCACCCGGCCCTGTTCGACCACTACGTCTCGACCCTGAACCAGTTGGCCCACAACGAACCGGCACCGATCGTCTTGCGAAAATTCGAACGGGCCTTACTTAAAGAGACGGGCGTGGCCGCCGACCTGACCCGCTGCACCAGCACCCGCGCGCAAGTCGAGCCGGACGGCGACTACGTGGTCGACCCCGAGCGCGGCGCGCGCCCGGCGCGCGAATCGGACAGCTGGCCGGCGGTGAGCGGCAAGACCCTGCTCGACATGGAGCGCGAAGACTACAGCGACCCTGTCACGCAGGCGCAGAGCAAGGCGCTGATGCGCTTCCTGCTGGCCCACCAGCTGGGCGGATCGCCCCTGAACACGCGCCAGATCCTGATCGACCTGATGCAGTTATAGATTAACCATACAACCAAGCGACCGATAATGAGCTTCCTCCAACCGAATGGCCCGGTCATCGACCTGGGTGTGAACATCGACCATGTGGCGACCCTGCGCAACGCGCGCGGCACCGTCTATCCGGACCCGCTGCGCGCGGCCATGCTGGCCGAGCAGGCCGGCGCCGACGTGATCACCCTGCACCTGCGCGAAGACCGGCGCCACATCAAGGATGCCGATGTCATCGCGTTGCGCCCGCAGCTGATGACGCGCATGAACCTGGAAGCGGCCGTCACGCGCGAAATGATCGACTTCGCCTGCGCCGTACGCCCGCAGGACGTGTGCCTGGTGCCCGAACGGCGCGAGGAAGTGACCACCGAAGGCGGCCTCGATGTGATCCGCTACTACCGGCAAGTCGAAGCGGCCGTGAAGCAGCTGCAAGGGGAGGGCATTCGCGTCAGCCTCTTCATCGACGCCGACGAAGCGCAGATCGGCGCGGCCGCCGACATGGGAGTGCCGGTGATCGAACTGCACACCGGACGCTACGCCGAAGCCGGCGCAGGCGAACTGGCGCACGAACTTGAGCGCATCCGGGCCGGGGCGCGCTTCGGCGTCGCGCGCGGCCTGAAGGTCAACGCCGGCCACGGCCTGCACTACCAGAACGTGCAGGCCATCGCGGCGATCGCCGATATCGGCGAACTCAATATCGGCCACGCGATCGTGTCGCATGCGCTGTTCGCCGGCTTCGAAAACGCGGTGCGCGAGATGAAGGCCATCATGGTCGCCGCGCGCCTGGCCACGCGCGTGACCGCATAAGCCGCGCGGCGCGCCGATGATCTACGGGATCGGCACCGACATCGTCCAGATCGCGCGCATCGACGCCGCGCTGGCGCGCAGCGAACGCTTCGCCACCAAGATCCTGGGCGAGGACGAACTGGCGGTGTTCCGCCAGCGCCGCGCCCAGAACGCGGTGCGCGGGGTGCGCTACCTGGCCACCCGCTTCGCCGCCAAGGAAGCGTTCTCGAAAGCGATCGGCCTGGGCCTGTGCCTGCCGATGGCCTGGCGCAGCGCGCAGATGCTCAACACGAGCGCCGGCCAGCCCGTCATGGTGTGCAGTGGCGCGCTCGCCGACTTTATGCGGCAAAATGGGCTCAGTGCCCAGGTGACGGTGAGCGATGAAGCCGATTACGGCGTCGCCTTCGTGATCGTCACCCGGCAAGCCTGATTGAATTGACCCGGATTGATGCTGCAATGACCGATGTAATTTCCAACGCAAACCCCGACGCGAACCCCGGCGCACCTTGCGCCAGTGGGCCCGCGGCCGATCCCGGCGCCGCGCGCGAACAGGTGCTCGCCACCGTCGCCAAGCTGCCCAACCTGCCGGGCGTGTACCGCTATTTCGACGCCGCCGACGCCGTCCTGTACGTGGGCAAGGCGCGCGACCTCAAGAAGCGCGTGTCGAGCTACTTCCAGAAGAACCTGGCCAGCCCGCGCATCGCCATGATGGTCGAGCGCATCGCGCGCCTCGAAACCACCGTCACGCACAGCGAGGCCGAGGCGCTGATCCTCGAAAATAACCTGATCAAGACGCTCAAGCCGCGTTTTAACATCCTGTTCCGCGACGATAAATCGTACCCCTACCTGAAGATCACCGGCCAGGACGTGCCGCGCATGGCTTACTACCGCGGCGCGGTGGACAAGAAGAACCAGTATTTCGGACCGTTCCCGAGCGCCTGGGCGGTCAAGGAATCGATGCAGATCCTGCAGAAGGTGTTCATGCTGCGCACCTGCGAGGACAGCGTGTACTCGAACCGCACGCGTCCCTGCCTGCTGCATCAGATCGGCCGCTGCAGCGGTCCCTGCGTGGACCTGATCACGCGCGACGACTACAAGATCGACGTCGACAACGCCGCCAGGTTCCTGCGCGGGCGCCAGAGCGAAGTGATGGCCGACCTGGAAGCGAAGATGCACTCTTTCGCGGGCGAACTCAAATTCGAGCAGGCCGCCGCGGTGCGCAACCAGATCCAGTCGCTGGCGCGGGTGCTGCACCAGCAAAGCATGGAAACCGGCGGCGACGCCGACGTCGACATCATCGCCGTGGTGGTGCAGGGCGGGCGCGCCTGCGTCAACCTGGCGATGGTGCGCGGCGGGCGCCACCTGGGCGACCGCGCCTACTTTCCGACCCAGGTCAGCGACGCCGCCGCGATTGCCGAAGGCTCGATCGAGGTCGAAGTGCTGGCGGCATTCCTGGCGCAGCACTACAGCGAAAAATTCATCCCCGGGGTGCTGATCCTGAATATCGAATTCGACCAGCCAGCCCTGATGGTGGCGCTCACCGAGCAGTGCGGGCACCGCATCAACCTGATTTTCCAGCCGCAGGGGCAGCGCCGCCAGTGGCTGGAGATGGCGCAGAAGGGCGCCGACATTTCGCTGGCGCGCCTGCTGTCGGAGCAGGGCTCGCAGCAATCGCGCACGCGCGCGCTGGCCGAGGCGCTCGCGCTCGACACGAGCGACCTTGATGCCCTGCGCATCGAATGCTTCGACATCAGCCACACGCAGGGCGAGGCGACCCAGGCCTCGTGCGTGGTGTTCCATCACCACACGATGCAGAACGGCGAATACCGGCGCTATAACATCAACGGCATCACGCCGGGCGACGACTACGCGGCCATGCGCCAGGTCCTGATGCGCCGTTACGAAAAAGTCGCCAACGGCGACGGCGTCATGCCCGACGTGGTGCTGATCGACGGCGGCAAGGGCCAGATCGAAATGGCGCGCCAGGTGTTCGCCGAACTGGGGCTGGATATCTCGCTGATCGTCGGCGTGGCCAAGGGGGAAGGGCGCCGGGTCGGCCTGGAAACCCTGATGTTCGTCGACGGACGCGCCGCGCAGGAACTGGGCAAGGAATCGGCCGCGCTGATGCTGGTCGCCCTGATCCGCGACGAGGCGCACCGCTTCGCCATCACCGGCATGCGCGCCAAGCGCGCCAAGACGCGCCAGACCTCGCGCCTGGAAGAGATCGAGGGCATCGGTGCCAAGCGCCGCCAGAAGCTGCTGGCACGCTTTGGCGGCCTGCGTGGGGTGGTCGACGCCAGCGTCGAAGACCTGATGTCGGTGGAAGGCATCTCGACCCAGCTGGCCGAAGAGATTTACAAGCAGCTGCATTGAGCGTCTTTACGCCCCGTCTTGACGCGGGCTGTGGGTGGTATCGGCGCGCACGGCCCAAACTGGTTAAAAGATCATTAGCAAGGTAGACTAGCGGCGCAAGCATCTATCAACGCTTAACCAGTGCGCCCGCCTCTATGCCTTTTAATATCCCGATTCTCCTGACCTGGTTACGTGTAGCCCTGATTCCCCTGGTGGTGGGCGTGTACTACCTGCCGGCGCACTGGCTGCCGCGCTCCGACCAGGATACGGCGGCCACCCTGGTGTTCGTCGTCGCCGCCATCACCGACTGGTTCGACGGCTTCCTGGCGCGGCGCTGGAACCAGACCTCCGCCTTCGGCGCCTTCCTCGATCCGGTGGCCGACAAGCTGATGGTGGCTGGCGCGCTGCTGGTGCTGGTGCACCTGGACCGGGTCGAACACTTCATCGCCTTCATCATCATCGGCCGCGAGATCGCCATTTCGGCGTTGCGCGAATGGATGGCGCAGATCGGCGCGTCGCGTTCGGTGGCGGTCAGCTCGATCGGCAAGATCAAGACCGCCGCCCAGATGACCGCCATTCCGCTGCTGCTGTGGCACGACATGCTGTTGCGCGTCGTCGACACCCAGCGCCTCGGCGAATACCTGATGTACCTGGCCGCCGTGCTGACCGTCTGGTCGATGTTTTATTACATGCGCCTGGCCTGGCCTTTGATCAAGGAAAAGGGCGGCATGATGGATTGATGGAAGCAATGCCTGCCGAACCTTGACAGGCCGCTCAGATCATCTATAATGCCGCCCTGTTGTGACGATGTTGTAACGATGTGGTAACTAAGCGGGAGTAGCTCAGTTGGTAGAGCGCAACCTTGCCAAGGTTGAGGTCGAGAGTTCGAGACTCTTCTCCCGCTCCAGATACTTGGAGAAAACGTCGTCAGCTTATCCTTGAAATGTTGCCTGATTTCTGCGATAATCATTGTCTTGAAAAAATGCGGGAGTAGCTCAGTTGGTAGAGCGCAACCTTGCCAAGGTTGAGGTCGAGAGTTCGAGACTCTTCTCCCGCTCCAGTTTTTCCGGTCTGGCTTTATGTGGCGGTAAGTAGTAGAATGCAGGGCTCCAATGCGGGAGTAGCTCAGTTGGTAGAGCGCAACCTTGCCAAGGTTGAGGTCGAGAGTTCGAGACTCTTCTCCCGCTCCAGTTCTCTGGATATGGTGGTAAGTAGCGGTAAGCAGTAAGATGCAGGACTCCAATGCGGGAGTAGCTCAGTTGGTAGAGCGCAACCTTGCCAAGGTTGAGGTCGAGAGTTCGAGACTCTTCTCCCGCTCCAGAATTCAAAAGGGAAGCATCGCTTCCTTTTTTTGTCACCCCAAACAGGGTGACGCAGCAAGTCTCTGGCGAGGTAGCAAAGAGGTTATGCAGCGGCCTGCAAAGCCGTTTAGACGGGTTCGATTCCCGTCCTCGCCTCCAGAATATCCTATGGGTCTAGTCGATGTTGAGCTGGCTCAAGATGCAATCAGCCTCCTTCGGGAGGCTGATTGCATTCGGACACGCCTTTCCTTGGATGTCGCTTCCACTTCCTTCCCGTCAAGTGTCCAGACCTCGCTCAAGCGCGACCCGCGCTCCGGCTTGCGCAGCGTCAATAGTATCCGGGGCTCCTGGACCATGCTGCCCGAAGCCTTGCGCCCGGTGGCGATGGGCGAACGTGCCTGGCCGCGCAGTTTTCCTTACATGCATGGCTTCGACAGCCATGCGTCCAGCTTCCCGAATGCGCAAACCGGGGGGGGGGGGCTCGGTCAGGTTCACGTTCAAGACCCAGCAAGCGATAGCGAACCCGACCGATGTCGGAGCGGCGGAAACGGGCGCAGGTGCGGCCGCACGCTTTACGCGCTCTCAAGCAATCGGGTGGCGTCTGTTGCGACCGGCATGTTGACCCAAAACAAGGACCCGCATCCGACTTCGCTTTCCGCGCCGATGATGCCGCCCATCGACTCGACAAGTTTCTTGGTCACCACCAGGCCGACCCCAGTGCCGACTTCCTGGCCGCGTTCCTGGCCGAGCCGGTTGAACGGTTGAAACAAGCTCGCCAATTCTTTCTGGGTCAAACCATGTCCGGTATCGCGCACCCCAATGCGCACCTGCGCCTGCCCATCCATCGCCCGCGACACATCGATGCTCCCACCGAGGCGGTTGTATTTGATGGCATTGGACAGCAGATTGAGCATCACTTGCTTGATCCGCACCGGATTCGCGCGGATGTCCAGACCGCTGGTGCCAAGCAGGGTGACATGCAGGCCGGCATCGGACAACAGCGGTTCAATCATCGCATGCAGATCGTGCAGCAAGGCGTCGATGGACACGGACTCGCACGACCATCGCGCGGAATCGGCTTCAATCGTCGCCAGATCCTGCACCTCGGTGATCAAGTCGCGCAAATACCAGCCAGCCTTGATAATTTGTTTTATCGCGGGTAGTTGCGTTGGTGATGGGCCGCCGGCTTCCAATATTTGCGCGTAGCCCAGCATGGTATTGAGCGGCGTGCGCAATTCATGTGTCATATGGGTGATGTAGTCCGATTTCGCCACGCTGCCGGCCGTGACGGCCAGCATCGCCAGTTCGGACAGTTTCAGTTCGGTCACGTCGACGAAGGCAGAAATGGCCCCACGCGCAATGTCGTGTTCATCCCGGATGGGCATGGCATTGCCAAATAAATAGCGGACGGTGCCGTTTGGGTCTACATGCTTGAATTCATAATCGCGCATCTCGATGCCGCCGGCCGCCTGTCGCAATGCCGCCCGTCCAGAGCGGATATCGCCGTATGGTCGATCGTCGCCCCCGATGGGCTTGACGTCGTCCGTCACGCCAGGCTGCGGGGACGCATCAGAGGAGGGGCCGTGAAACCAGCGATCATCCAATGCGTTGCATGTGACCTCGTTCAGCAGCGGGTCGTGCGCAATGCACACCGCGGCCGGCACTGCAAAGAGCAAGTTGCTCAATTCTTGCGAACGCTCGCGCTCGCGTTTCTCGCTGGCATGCAGTTCCTGTTCGATGCGCGTGCGTTCGGTTGTGTCGCGCACGATGGCCGTATAGAAAATACCTTGACCAAGATTGAAATGAGAGATCGAAGCCTCTGCGGGAAATTCCGTTCCGTCGGCGCGCATGGCCGTCACCGATCCCAAACTTCCCATGCGCCGCGAGGCCGATCCGGAAACGCCGAAGGCGCGCAGTTGCGTGTCGTGCGTGGCGTGGAAGCGCTGCGGCAAGAGTTTGCTGAGCGAACGGCCGACAATGTCGGCCTGTTCGTAGCCGAACATTTTTTCTGCGGCCGGATTGAAAACGATGATGCGTTGAGCGTCGTCGACTATGACGATCGCATCCATCGCGGACTCGATCAGACCGCTCATCTGGGCCTGATCGGTTTGCTTGATCTGTTCCGCGTCCAGGCGCAAGTCATCGCTGCGCCGCAGGGCTTCGGCGGTGCGCCACGTAAACAGGGCGAACAGGATGACATAGGTAACCGAGGTCAGGGCCACGCCGAAGCTCGAGTCATAGAATTGCCGCCGTTCTCCCTCGATCCTCAGCCAGCCGAGCAAGAATGGGGCGACCACCACCAGCGGCAGCAGGCGTCGCGCCAGCGTGCCGCCGACGGTAACGCTCACCAGGACGGCGACCACGCCATTGGTGGGACGGACCAGCAGAATGCCCGTACCGACAAGCACGATGCCAATCGCCGTATGCAGCGCCACCGTGGAAAAGAAGCCGACGTCGTAGAGCGCGCTCACACCGTAGGCGTAGCCCAGCATTGCCAGGGCCGCGAAGACCATGGCAAGGAGTGCCAGCAGTTGCGGGAGCCGGGGCGCACTGGTATCAAGGATGGCCAGCGCGGCGCCCGTCAACAGAAAATTTGTTGCGGTTGCGACCGCCATCCTGCCGGGAACCAGCCCGCGATGGTGCACGGCGGAACCCGTTTGGATAAGCTGGTCGATCCCAAACTGCATGCCCAAGCCATATTCCAGCAGCGTGGCAAGTCCGATGCCGAATACGATCGTCGCGGTAAGCAGCTGGACAATACGCCAGTGCCGATCCGAGCGCGATCTTCCGGCGGCAAGCAATGAGGTTCCAGCCAGTATAAGGCAAAGCGCGGTGTTCGGCTGCATCGCCACCCATTCGGGAACAATGCTGCATAGTCTGACAATGCCCATCGCCCACCCAAGCAGAACCGCCGATCCCAGCGCGATGGCAAGCTGCCCACAGCGCTTGCCGGCTGATTCATACCGTGCGACCAGGGCCGCATCCGCGTCCCTGTTGTTCCGTAATACGCTGCTCATGTCGGTTTCATTCTCTTGTGTATTGCATGAACGCGCGACCTGACAATTTTAATTCAGATCAGAAACACTTTCGTCAACTGGAAAGGTAGCACTGTCTTTCGCTTACGGTCTGTGCAGTAAGGCACAGACAGAGGTGACACCCCATGCACTCCAGCGTATCGACCCATCAGAGGGTGTCGCGCAAGTGGCTGTCCTTGTAGCCGCTGCGGTGCTGGTCTGGCAGGCACCGGGCGGCTGGGCTTGGCGCAGGTGATTGTCGAGCGCGGCATCGCCGTCATGATGGCGTATCTTCGCGTCCGGTCGCCGCCGGCAAGCCGGCATGATCGCCGTCGGGCCGGCGCCATGGGTCGACGTGCGTCATCAGCGACAACACCCGATGGCGCGCCATGACCTTGCGGCGGGCGGCAACGGCAATGTCGTGGCCGGCTTCGACCGGGATCGTGGCATCGACTTCGATGTGGACATCGACAACGATCATGTCGCCCATCTTGCGGGTGCGCACATCGTGCACCCCCATGACACCCGGGGTTTCTTTCAGGGTGAGGATGATTGCCTGCAGTTCCTGCGCGTCGACGCCACGGTCCATCAACTCATGCAGCGCATCCCATGCAAACCCCCACCCCATTTTGCCGATCATCAGACCGACGATCAGCGCGGCGATGGGATCGAGCAGGGGATAGCCCGCCAGGTTTCCGGCGATCCCTATCCCCACCACCAGGGAGGATGCCGCATCCGAGCGGGCATGCCAGGCATTGGCGACAAGCATGCTTGACTTGACCCGCGTGGCGATCTTCAGCATATAGCGGAACAAGATTTCCTTCGCCACCAGGGCTAGCGCCGCCACGGCGAGTGCCGCCGCATGGACCAGTGGAATGGTTTCCGGGGCTGCCAGCTTGCCGATGGCGGACCACGCCATGGCGGCACCGACAACGAGCAGCAAAGTGCCCACGACCAGCGAAGCGGCATTTTCGAAGCGCTGGTGGCCGTAGGGGTGGTCCGCATCGGCTTGCTTGGCGCCGTGATGGCTTGCGAACAGCACGACAAAATCAGCGACCAGGTCGGATAGCGAGTGCATGCCGTCGGCGATCAATCCCTGCGATTTTGCCAGTACGCCGACCGTGATCTGCACGCAGCTCAGTGCGATGTTGACGGCGACACTGATCCAGGTACTGCGCGACGCAGCGGCGCTGCGCTCGGCCGCCGTATGCGTGTCGTCGTCAGCATTGTCGACAGTGTCGTTAACATTCATCATCACTGCCATGTTCAAGCACCTGGCGCGCCAGGTCGGGTGTGGCGCTTGCTGCCGTTGATCGTGGCAAGGAAATACTTGCCCGGCCTGCGCCGCCGCGCGCGTTCTCCACGCAGGCGTCGGTGCGCTTGAACCGTCTCATTTCGGGAGCATTCTGCGCAGCGTGTCATCGCGCAGCAGGTAGTGGTGATACAGGGCTGCGCTTGCATGCACGCCGATCAGGACATAGCCGACTGTCGCACCGGTCTCGTGGATCTCCTTGAGCACGCGCGCCAACGCCTTGCTTTCATTGAGAAGCGCCGGGAGATGCAATCCGAAGAAGGGAATTGGCGTGCCTTTTGCGCTCAGAAGCAAGCATCCCAATATCGGCATGCCGAGCATGAAGACATACAGCGCCGCCTTCATCGACTTGGCCGCCGTCGCCTGCCACTGCGCCGGGGCGGGCGAAATTGCCGGGGCAGGTCCCATGAAGTAAACGGCCAGGCGCAAAGCCGTCAAGGCAAGGGTGGAAATGCCGAGCATGTAGTGCCAGGTTTTCATCGCTTCGCGCATGCTGCTGCCCTTCGGATAAAAATCGCGCAGCTCCATGCTTGCGTAAACCGCCGCCAGCAGGAACAGGACGAACCAATGCAGGCCTGCGGGAAGCCACCCGTATTGCGTCGGACTGTTTCTCCATTTCATACATTCTCCAGAACGTGTCAACCATGTCGACGTGCAGCAGGGGACTCGCGACCGTCAGGAATGGCAGGGCATGGCGACGCGTCAACGATGCAATGCGATTGAGTGTATTGATCCAGTCTCGAAAAAACGTTGATGTATATCAAAAATGCTTCCGCCCGAGAAGGTCCCCTGGCGCGCCTGGGACTGGGCTTCGGGCCGCTGCCAGGTCTGCGCTGCGACGGGGTGCGGATCACGGCGCGTCCCTGGGCTGTTGTGCCTCCCTTCGACGATGTGATTGCTGGCTGAAAACCGGGTCATGCCGCTCGGGGGCAACCCTGTTTCAAGTGGAATTTTTGATCCACATCAAAAATGCAAGTATTGCTTGGAATTATTGCACCGAGGCGTACGAGGTGTGTGGGTTAGCGCACAGATCGCAGGTTCCGCTCCCATCGAGACTGAATGACGGTCACTCAAGCAAGCTGTTCAGGCACACCCTGGAACGTAGTGTAGGCCGGTTTCGTCCGTCAACATTAGCTATCAGGAGAAGCGTCATGGGAAGAATCATCGGGATCGACCTGGGCACGACGAACTCGTGCGTGGCCATCATCGAGAACGGCCAGCCGAAGGTCATCGAGAATGCGGAAGGCACCCGCACCACGCCGTCGATCATCGCTTACCAGGAGGATGGGGAAATCCTGGTGGGCGCCGCGGCCAAGCGGCAAGCCGTCACCAATCCGAAAAATACGCTGTTCGCCGTCAAACGCCTGATTGGCCGCAAATTCGACGAAAAGGAAGTACAGAAGGATATTGCGCTCATGCCGTTTCAAATTGTCAAGGCCGACAATGGCGACGCCTGGATCGGCGTGCGCGACAAGAAGCTGGCACCGCCGCAAATATCGTCCGAAGTCCTGCGCAAGATGAAGAAAACGGCGGAAGACTACCTGGGCGCTGAGGTCACCGAGGCAGTGATCACGGTACCGGCCTATTTCAACGATGCGCAACGCCAGGCGACCAAGGACGCGGGACGCATCGCCGGCCTGGACGTCAAGCGCATCATCAACGAGCCGACCGCGGCGGCGCTCGCCTTCGGCCTGGACAAGAGCAACAAGGACGACCGCAAGATCGCCGTGTACGACCTGGGCGGCGGCACCTTCGACGTGTCGATCATCGACATCGCCACTGTCGACGGGGAAAAGCAATTTGAAGTCCTGTCGACCAACGGTGATACTTTCCTCGGCGGCGAAGACTTTGACCAGCGCATCATCGACTACATCATCGACGAATTCAAGAAAATCAACGGCCTGGACTTGAAGAAGGATCCGATTGCCCTGCAGCGTATCAAGGCATCGGCCGAGCGCGCGAAGATCGAATTGTCGTCGGCCCAGCAGACCGACATCAACGAGCCGTATATCGCCATGGCAAACGGTGCACCGGTGCACTTGAACCTGAAGTTCACCCGCGTCAAGCTCGAGTCGCTGGTCGAGGAGCTGATCGCCGCGACCATCGAACCGTGCCGCGTCGCCATCAGGGATGCCGGCGTCAAGGTTGCCGAGATCGACGACATCATCCTCGTCGGTGGCATGACGCGCATGCCCAAGGTGCAGGAGAAGGTCAAGGAATTCTTCGGCAAGGAGCCGCGCAAGGATGTCAATCCGGACGAAGCCGTTGCCGTGGGCGCGGCCTTGCAAGGCTCGGTGTTGTCGGGTGAGCGCAAGGATCTGCTGCTGCTTGACGTGACACCCCTGTCGCTGGGAATCGAAACCATGGGTGGCGTGATGACCAAGATGATCCACAAGAACACCACCATTCCAACCAGGTTCAGCCAGGTGTTTTCGACCGCCGACGATAACCAGCCCGCCGTGACCATCAAAGTCTACCAGGGCGAACGCGAGATCGTGGCCGGCAACAAGGCGCTCGGCGAATTCAATCTGGAAGGCATTCCGCCCGCTGCGCGCGGCACCCCGCAGATCGATGTGTCGTTCGACATCGATGCCAACGGCATCTTGCACGTGGGGGCCAGGGACAAGGCGTCCGGCAAGGAAAACAAGATTACGATCAAGGCCAACTCCGGCCTGACCGAGGCGGAGATCCAGAAGATGGTCAACGACGCTGACATCAATGCCGAAGGCGACAAACAGCTCAAGGCACTTGCCGACATGCGCAATGCGGCCGACGCGCTGATCCACACGACGCGCAAGGCCTTGCTCGCCCACGGCGACAAGCTGCCGGCGAACGAGCGCGACAGCGTTGAAGCGGCAATCGCGGGGCTCGATGCTGTACTTCAATTTGGAACTCAGGCGGAGCTGGAACCGAGAATCGCGGCGCTGTCGGCGGCTGCGGGCAAGCTGGACGAACTTGCTCGTGCCCGGCATCAGGCAGCGCACGATGGCGCGCCTGCGGCAGAGGCGGCCACGCAGCGCGAGGACGTCGTCGACGCCGACTTCACCGAGGCAAGATAGGTCGGCCGCGCCGCCTGTCCTTGTCGAAGGCGCGGCAATGGTCCCCCATCACGGACAGCCTGTCGGCGTTCGTGTCAATGCTACACCACCTGAAATGATCGGAAAAATATGAAAATCGGCTATGTCTATGTCTTTAACACCCATGTCGAAGCGGAAGACGCGATTCGCGCAATGAGCAAAGCTGGTTTCGATGTGACCAAGCTTTCGCTCATTGGCAAGGGATATCACAGTGAGGAACATGCAGTCGGCTTTTATTCGCAAGGCGATCGCATCAAGTCCTGGGGGACCACGGGTGCACTCTGGGGCGGCATAGGGGGCTTGCTGCTGGCACCGGCAGTATTTTTCATCCCGGGCATCGGACTGCTTGCGCTGGCCGGACCAATCGTGACCGCGCTCATCGGGGCGCTGGAAGGGGCCGTGCTCGTTGGCGGCTTCTCGGCATTGGGAGCGGCGCTGAGCAGCTCGGACATTGGCAATGACAAAGTCATCGAATACGAGACCGCCCTCAAGGCCGACAAGTATTTGCTGATGGTCCACGGCAGCGCGCAGGACGTGGCGAAAGCGAGCGCTTTGCTGGCCGACCTCGTGCCGCCCAAGTAAGGAACGGCCACCATGCGATGCCCTGAGCGCGATCATCGCGGCACTGCCCGGCGCATGGGCGTGATTTTCGCGGCGTGGGCGCTGGCGTTGGTCAGCGCTTGCACATCGGTCGCGTCCCAGCTTCCGGGTACGGCGATGAACGATGTGCCGGCAGCATGGTCGGCCCACGCCGACATTCTCGCCCCCGGAACGGCGGAATTGGCGCAATGGTGGCTGCGCTTCGACGATCCGATGCTGAGCCGCTTGATAGCGCAAGCGTTGCTGACGAACACCAGCGTGGTCGGTGCCCAGGCGGCCCTGCGCCAGGCGCGGGCGCTGCGCGACGTGTCAGCGGCCGCACTGCGGCCGGCCATGCTGGCCTCGGCATCGGCGCAACATGGTGCGGGCGGTGGCAACGATAGCGGCAAGCGCTTCGCGGCCCGACTCGACGCAAGCTGGGAGCTCGACCTGTTCGGCGCTCAGCGCAGCGCGCTTGCCGCCAGCGCGGCTGCCGCCGCAGCGAGCGCCGCCAGCCTGGCCGATGTGCAAGTGTCCGTGTGCGCCGAGGTGGCGATCAATTACATTGCCATGCGCGGCGCCCAGGCGCGGCTTGCGCTTGCTCGCGCCAATCTGGCAAGCCAGCAAACTACTTTCGACATCACCCGTTGGCGCTTGCAAGCCGGATTGGTCAGTGAATTGGAGTTCGAGCAGGCGCGTGCGGCCGTCGCACAGACGCGCGCCCAATTGCCGGCGTTTCAATCGAGCATAGAACAATTGGGCCATGCGCTCGCAGGGCTGGCCGGGCGCCCTCCGGCTGCCTTGGCCAGCGCCCTGGCCGAAGCCGGTCCGGTCCCGCAAGCGGGCGAGAGCCTGGCATTGCGCATCCCGGCCGACACCTTGCGCCAGCGGCCCGACGTGCGCGCGGCCGAGCATCTGGTGGCGCTGGCCATGGCCCGCGTGGCGCAAGCGAATGCGGCGCGCTTGCCTGACTTCCGGCTTGCCGGTTCGCTGGGCCTGAGCGGGCGCACGCTGGGCGCGCTCAGTGGCGGCGCGGCGCTGGCCGGCACCGTGCTCGCCGGCATGGCGGCGCCCTGGTTCGACGGTGGCGCCCTGCGCGCCCAGGTGCGGATGCAGCAAGGAGCGCGCGATATGGCCCTTGCCGCCTACCGTGCCAGTGTGCTCAATGCCCTGACCGAGGTCGAGGATGCCCTGGTCGCGTTGCGCAGCGACCGCGAACGCCAGGCGCGCCTGCGTCTTGCGGCCGCGGCTGCCGCCAATGCCGCGCGCCTGGCACGTCAATGGTTCAGCAGTGGCATCGTCGATTTCCAGGTGGTACTCGATACGCAGCGCACGCAGCTGTCCACACAGGATGGCGTGGTCAGCGCCGGCATCGATGTCAGCACCGACCATGTGCGCTTGTACAAGGCACTGGGCGGCGGCTGGAATCCGCAGGCGCAGGATGCGACGACCACCCCGGCCGCAGCACCCACTTCAGCAGACCGTCAATGAACCCGGCGCCTCCCTCGACCGCGGTCGTACCCGATCCCGACAGCGCATCGGCGCCAGGCGATATCGCCACCTTGCTCGGCGAACCCGGCCGCCGCCCATGGTATCGCAGCCCCTTGCTATGGAGCGCTGTCCTGGTTGCGCTGCTGTCGGCGGGAGCGCTGTGGTACTGGGCGGCCGGACGCGAGGCCGGCGCCAGGCCGAGCTACACCACGCAGCTGGTCGCGCGCGGAAACCTCACGCTGAGCGTGACCGCCAACGGCACCTTGCAAGCTACGCGCTCGATCAATATTGGCAGTGAACTGTCGGGCACCGTACTGACGGTCCATGTCGATGTCAACGACCACATCAAGAAGGGGCAGGTGCTGGTCGAACTGGACCCGGCCAAATTGCGCAACCAGGTCCTGCGTTCCACCGCTGCGCTCGGCGCAGCGAGCGCGAAGCTGGCGCAAACGGCGGCCACGGTAAAAGAGGCGCAGGCCACGCTGGCCCGTTTCGAGGAGGTAGCGCTGTTGTCAAACGGCATGGTTCCGGCCCAAAAAGAGCTCGATAGCGCGCGCGCCACGCGCGATCGTGCGCGCGCCGACCAGGCCGGTGCACGCGCCGGCGTGGCCGATGCGCAGGCGGCGCTGTCGACCGATCGGATCAACCTGTTCAAATCCTCCATCAGCGCGCCCGCCGATGGCGTGGTCCTCACGCGCAATGTCGACCCAGGCAACGCGGTGGCCGCTTCGCTGCAGGCCGTCACCTTGTTCAGCGTGGCCGAAGACCTTGCCAGATTGCGGCTCTGGGTCTACGTCGACGAGGCCGATGTCGGCTCCGTCAAGGCGGGGCAAGATGCGACATTCACGGTCAGCGCCTATCCCGGCCGCAAATTCCCGGCCCGTATCACCCGGGTCGGCTTTGGTTCGACGATCACCGACAATGTCGTGACCTATCTGACCTACCTCGATGTGGACAACGCCGAGCTGAGCCTGCGTCCCGGCATGACGGCCAGCGCCACCATTATTGCGATGCAACATGACGATGTGCTGCTGGTACCCAATGCCGCACTGCGCTTCACGCCCACGGTCGCCGGCACGGCCACGCCAAAGGGCGGCATCGTCGCCAGCCTGATTCCCGGCCGCCCGCGCAACGGTACGCGCAAATCGGCCGCCGCCGGTGCCAGCACCGCGCAAGCGCGCGAAGTGTGGGTGCTGTCGAACGATGGCAAGGGTGTGGCGGTGGCGCTAGCGGTGACGCCGGGCATCAGCGACGGGCGCATGACGGAAATTACCGGCGGCGATCTGCAGGCGGGCATGCGCGTGATCACGGACCAGAAGAAGGTGGCCGCCAAATGAGCGCGCTGCTGATCCGCCTGTGTGGCGTGAGCAAGGTCTACGGCACGGGCCCGGCGCGGCTCATGGCGCTCAAGGGCGTCGACCTTGACATCGCGGCCGGCGAGTTTGTCGCCATCATGGGGCCCAGCGGCTCCGGCAAGTCCACCGCGATGAATATTCTTGGGGGACTGGATACCCCCAGCGCGGGCCATTACATCTTCAAGGGTGTGCATGTCGAGACGCTTTCGCGCGACCAGCGCGCCCGCCTGCGGCGCCGCTATCTGGGTTTTGTGTTCCAGGGCTTCAATTTGCTTGCCCGCACATCGGCCCGGGAAAACGTGGAGTTGCCGCTGCTCTATCGCGGCGACAATCCCAAGGCGCGGCGCGCGGCGGCGCTTGAAGCGCTGCGCTCGGTTGGGCTTGCTGGCTGGGAGCACCACACGCCGGCCGAACTGTCCGGGGGGCAGCAGCAGCGGGTGGCGATCGCGCGCGCGATCGTCACCGCGCCGGCCGTGTTGCTGGCCGACGAGCCCACCGGAAACCTCGACACCCAGCGCAGCCACGAGATCATGGGGCTGATCCTGGCATTGAACCGGGACCACGGCATCACGGTGCTGATGGTGACGCACGAGCCGGACATGGCCGCCTACGCGCACCGGCTGGTGCGCTTCGTCGACGGCAGCATTGCCGGCGATGTCGTCAATCCGCATCCGCTGACTGAAGCGCCGATCGTGGCGGAGACGCGCTGATGTTGACGAGCACGCTCATGCTCGCGCTGCGCTCGATCCGGCGTAATCTGCTGCGTTCCTTTCTCACGATACTGGGCATCGTCATCGGTGTGAGCGCGGTCATCACCATGGTCACCTTGGGGAAAGGCGCGACCTTGGCCGTGCAGAATCAGATCTCGGGTCTGGGCGCCAATCTGTTGATGGTGCGGGCAGGACAACGCCAGGGACCGGGAGGCGCCGCACGGGCGCCGCAATTCAAGCAGGCCGATGCGCAAGCGATCCTGGCGCAGATCGGTGGTGTTGCGGCGGCCGCTCCTGAAGGGCGCGCCAGCGTCACCGTCGTGGGCAACGGGCGCAATTGGGCCACCAGCGTGACCGGCAGCAGCAATGCCTGGTTTGCGATAGGCAATTGGAACATCGCCCACGGGCGCCTGTTTGAAGACGAGGAACAGGGCGCCGGCGCGGCCGTGTGCATCATCGGTGAAACCGTGCGGCGCGAGATCTTCGGTGGCAAGGCCGGACTCGGCGAGCAATTGCGCATCAAGCAGTTCTCATGCGATGTGATCGGCGTGCTGGCCTCGAAAGGCCAGGGGGCGATGGGCAACGACCAGGACGACACTGTCGTGCTGCCATTGCGCACGCTGCAGCGCAGGGTCACGGGCAGTCTCAAGGTCGCTACCCTGCTCGTGTCGATGGAAGAGGGCAGCGACAGCGCGCGCCTGAAGGCAAGCTTGCGGCAACTGTTGCGCGAGCGCCGCCAGCGCGCCGACGGCGACGACGACAACTTCAACATCCTCGACACGCAGCAACTGGCCGATACGCTTTCCGGCACCACCAGAGTGATGACAACCCTGCTGGGCGCGGTCGCCGCTGTGAGTCTGTTAGTCGGTGGCATCGGCATCATGAATATCATGCTCGTCAGCGTGACGGAACGCACGCGCGAAATCGGCCTGCGGCTGGCCATTGGCGCGCTCGAGAACGAAGTATTGCTGCAGTTTTTGATAGAGGCCGTCGTGCTGGCGACGCTGGGCGGGCTGGTGGGAATCGTCATCGCCGGCGGCGCCTCGTATGGGCTGGCCAGCGTGATGGGCGTGCCGTATGCATTCGATCCGGCCATCAATCTGCTGTCCTTCCTTTTTTCGGCCGCGATTGGCGTCCTGTTCGGCTATTTTCCGGCCCGGCGCGCCGCACAGATGGATCCGATCGAGGCGTTAAGGCATGAATAGGCCGAACTGCGCCGTCGATGTTGGCCCAGTTCGTGCGGCGCGGGTTCGGTCGCGCACAGACTGGGCTTGCGGAAGCGTTCACAATGGATCGATTGGCAGCCGCGCTTCGGCCCTTGGCGCGGCACGCGGCGGCCCCAACGTACATCCCGGCCACATCGTTTCTCTCATTGATCAAGGACTACGCCGTGAGTACCCCATTCTCCATTTTCCGACGTCTGGCCGGCGGGCTCGGGACATCGAATGCCGCACGGCAAGCGGACCAGGACAGAGCGCTCCGTGAGGTGACGGCGCGCGCGACCAGGCCGTCCCGATCCGTTAGCGCTGCCGCCAACGTCAGGCGCTTGTCAACGACATGGCAATTGCATGGCGAAACGCCGCAGACGCCCTCCAACTTGATGTAGTACCTGAGCGGTGACGAGAACGCCGCGCTCCAACCTGGAGGAAATATGTTGACCAATTTATTAGACCGCGGATGCGTTTATCGCAGTACAGCTTTTCGCTGGTCCGCGAGTGTCGATGTTACTGCACAGTCGGACGCCGCCGCGGCCCTCCAGTCCGCTCCGTGAACGCGTCACAGTCAACCCAGGCGCATCCCTGGCATGCCCTGGAGTCAGGCATTGCCATGGAGCGCTTGAGCAGCGACGCGACGACGGGGCTGTCGTCGCAGGCGGTGGCCCGACGCCTGCTCGAGCACGGGCCGAACGCGCTGCCCGAGCCCGCTCAACGCGCGTTTTTCATTGTCCTGCTGCGCCAGTTTCAAAGCCCGCTGATTGATATCTTGTTCGTCGCCGCGGCGTTGGCGGCCGCCATGGGGCATTGGGGGGACGCTGCCGTGATCTTGGGGGTGGTGCTGGCCAACGCCCTGATCGGGACCTATCAGGAGGGGCGCGCCGAACGCTCGATGGCTGCCCTGCGCAAGCTGTCGACCTTGCAGGTGCGCGTGCTGCGCGATGGCGGCGAGCAGGCCGTGGCGGCACGCGACCTGGTCCCTGGCGACATACTGTTACTGGCCGCCGGTGACGCGGTCGGGGCTGACGCCCGTCTGATCGACGCGGCCGCGCTGGCGGTGGCCGAGGCCACACTGACGGGCGAATCGGTCCCGGTGTCGAAGAATGCAGCGGCCTTGCCGGAAGCGACCGGCCTGGCGGATCGACGCAATATGGTGTTTTCCGGTACCTACATCAGCGCCGGCCGGGCGCGCGCACTGGTCACCGCCACCGGCATTCATACCGAAGTAGGCGCCATCGCGCGCCTGACCGAAGGCGCCGAGGAACCGAAGACTCCGCTGGAGGTTCGCATCACCCAATTCGGCCGCTACCTGGTGATCGCCGCGATCGGGCTCTTCGTGGCGGTGATGGTGCTCGGTCTGGCGCGCGGCCTGCCGTTCTCCGAGGTGCTGATGGTGGCGATCAGCCAAATGGTATCGGTGATACCCGAAGGACTGCCAGTGGCGATGACGATCGCGCTCGCCGTCGGCATGCGGCGCATGGCCGCACGCGGGGCCATCATTCGCCGCCTGTCGGCGGTCGAGACCCTGGGGGCGATCACCGTCATTTGCAGCGACAAGACCGGCACGCTCACGCGCAACGAAATGACCGTGAGCGCGCTATGGTTGCTCGGCGGAAGGGTCATCGATATCGCCGGGGTGGGGTACGCGCCGCAGGGCGATCTGACCGAATCGGGGGCTGCGCTGGCGGGCGCCGACCCTCAGCTCATGGCATTGTTGGAGGCCGTCGTGCTATGCAACGACGCCGAACTGCTTCCTCCCGGGGGCGAAACGACCCAGTGGACGGTGCTCGGCGACCCGACCGAAGCGGCCTTGCTGGTCGCCGCTAACAAGGCCGGTGTCGAGATCGGCGATGTGCGCAGGAATTGCCCGCGCGTGGCCGAAGTACCGTTTGATTCGGACACGAAGATGATGGCCACCAGTCACCGCAGCGTGGCTGGTCCATGCACGGTTTACATCAAGGGTGCGCCCGAGGCCGTGCTGCGGCTGTGCGGCGGCGATGGCCAGGCAGCGCTGCACGCCGCCCACGCGGCCGCCGACGAGATGGCCGGGCGCGCATTGCGCGTGCTGGCCGTTGCAAGTATCGATAACTATCGGCTGGAATCGGCGGCCGGCTTCGACCAACTAGCCGGTCGCGCCACCTTGCTCGGCATGCTCGGTCAGATCGATCCACCCCGTGAAGAGGTCAAGGTAGCGGTGAGCGCATGCCGCGCGGCCGGGATCCGGCCGATCATGGTCACGGGCGATCACAAGCTGACCGGGATGGCCATTGCACGCGCGTTGGGAATCGTGCAGGACGGGGATCGTGGCGTCGACGGCGCGGAACTGGAGCGCATGAACGATGCCGAATTGCTGGAAGGACTGGATAACATTGCCGTGTTCGCGCGCGTGCACCCGGCGCAGAAATTGCGCATTGTGGAAGCGCTGCAAGCGCGCGGCGACGTTGTCGCCATGACCGGGGATGGGGTCAACGACGCCCCGGCGCTGGCCCGGGCGGACGTCGGTGTGGCGATGGGCATCACCGGCACCGAGGTGGCCAAGAGCGCGGCAAAGATCGTTATTACCGATGATAACTTCGCCACCATCGTTGGCGCGGTCGAGCAGGGAAGGGTGGTCTACCGTAACTTGAAGAAAGTGATTCTGTTCCTGTTCGTTACGTCGATCGATGAGGTACTCGTGCTCCTCCTGGCGCTGCTCGCCGGGTTCCCGCTGCCGCTGGCCGCGGTACAGATTCTGTGGATTAACATCGTTACCGAAAGCACGCTGACAGTCAATCTGGTGATGGATCCGCCGGACGGCGATGAAATGCGCCGGGCGCCGATTCCGCGCAACGACCGGCTGCTGGATAACGCCATGCTCTGGCGCATCGCGATGCTGACCCCGATGGCGGTGGCCGCTACCTTCGGCTGGTTCGTATGGCGCCAGTCCAATGGCGTGCCTTACGACCTTGTACGGACTGAAACCTTCACCATACTGGCGCTGTGCCAGTGGTTCAATGCGCTGAACTGCCAGTCGGCGTCGCGCTCGGTCCTGCAGTTCGGCATCCTGCGCAATCGCTGGTTGATTGGCGGCCTGGCCCTGAGCATTGTGCTGCACGCTGGCGTGTTGTACTGGCCGCCCTTGAACGCGCTGTTCCACACGCTGCCGATTCCGCCCGCCAATCTGCTTCCCCTCGTGGCGTTGGCGAGCAGCGTACTGTGGGTGGAGGAACTGCGCAAGTGGGGAGTTCGTTTACGGCGAAACGGATCGGCGTTGCGGAAAATCTTGCCGGCAGCGTCCTGAGCGGTCCGATCATTCGGTGACGTACTTGCCCAAACGCGGCGGCGCATCAGCGGACCGCGCAGCATCACTTTTCGTTAGTCCGATCGCATTTCAAGGCGGCTTGCAAGGGACCTGCATGCGCTTGCCACCAGATCGGTGACGCATCCACCTTCATCATGGCCACCCTCAAAGTCCCGGCGGGCGGAGCTTTACAAATCCATGTTGTCAGCAAGCTTCTCCCCAAACCCTTCCACGCGCGCCATGCCGGAGCGTGCATGCCCGGTTCAGGAGCGCGAAAAATCAATCAGCGCGCGCCCGCTCGAACGGTCTATCCGCAAGGCGACCGTGCAGCCCGTTTGTATCGCCGGCAGATCGATCGCTTCGATGGGCTGGGCGATGTCGCGCTGCGTTGCCGGCGCCTGTACATCCACCAGGCGCACCACGCACAGCGGATGGTCATTGATCAGGGTGCCGCTCTGGCGCGCACTGACCACCTTTGCATAGCAAAGTTCGCCGTGCGCGAGCAGCCTGGCGTCGGCTGCCCGTGCACGAAACAAGCCGCGGATCTGCCAGGCGGTGTGCCCGCCAACCAGCAGGACCACTGCCGCCGCGATCGCAATAGCGCTGAAGTCGCTCATGCGTCAACCCAGATGAATCTGTTTTGAATCCATTTTCAACAGCTTGTCGCTGGTCACCATGACGTGGTCGCCGTGCAGGCGCAGATAGTCCCTGGCCTGATAATCGAGCTGGCCTGCGCGCAGATGGTCGGTTTGCTCGACCTGGCGATAGCAGACACGGGCGACCTGGCGTACTTTGTCCAACAGCATTTCCAGCGCCTGCCCGGTATGACGCAGCACCCCAAGTGCGCCTTGCCACTGGCGGCCCTGATAGCGCAGTTCCTGCGCGACCACGACAGCGCTCTCGGCGCGAATGCCCAACTGCCCCGATGTCAAGGACAGCGCTGCGCTCTCCAGGCTGATCGTGTCGTCGCTGAAGACGTGCACCCGGCCGCCGTAGCCGATCGCCATGGCGCCCTCGACGCCGACCCGGGCGGTGCGCGCGCTATCCCTTTCCAGCACGGCGATCAGGTAACTTTGCTGGCGGCTCGGACCGGAGACCAGCACCTTGTCGCCCGTCTCCGGATGGAGCAGGCAACTGGCGGCGCGCTTGCAGGTCAGGGTGCCGCCATGGAGGTCCAACAAAAAATTGCCATGGCCAAGATCGGCGACGACCGTGGCAATGGTGTGAATGGCCGCATCAAGGGCGCTGGCATGTTCGAGTACGGTATGCATGGTGGACATCCTTTAAAAAGAGGGGGAGGTGATCGCCGTGGCAGGTTCAGCGCGACCAGAGTTCGGCGTGCAGCAGTGGCTCGTCATGTTCGATGAGGCCGCGCCGGCTGGTCCATGTCGCGCCGGCTTGCGCGCTGCGATGCAGCCGGGTGCGCTCAAAGCCGGCGTGGCTGAAGCTGGCGTCGCGCAGATCGGCATGGGAAAAATCGGCGAAGCGCAGGTCGGTGTCGCGGAAGTCGGCGCCTTCGCAGCATGCTGCATGGAAATTGGCGTAAGCGAGCCTGGCACCGCGCACGTTGGCGCTACGCAGACTGGCACGCGGCCACAAGGTTTGTTCAAAAAAACCGCCGGACAGATCGGCGCCGTCGAGATTAGCCTCGGCAAACAAGGCATAGCGTGCCTGCACGCCCCGCAGTTGCGCGCCCTGCAGTTGCGCACCCTTGAACATGCAGTGCTCGATAGTGGACCCGCTGAAGTCGGTCTGAGCCAGATCGCTTTCCACGAACTGGCACATCGGCATGGCCAGTCCGGCAAAACCATTCCCGCTCAGCTTGGCTTTGGCGAAAACAACGTTCTTCAAGCTGGCCGCGCGCCACAGGGCACCGGCGAAATCGACCTCCATGAACACGGTTTTTTCCAACAGCGCTTCGGAGAAATCGCAGCCCTGCGCCGAGCATTCGGTCACACACAAGATGTCCGCCCTGAGAGCGATCAGCTTGGCACCATCGAGCTTGCAGCGAAGTAGAGTGGCGTTGCTCAAGCACGACGATTCCAATAGCGCACCACGTAGATCGCATTCGAGCATGGTGGCGCCACTGGCATCTGCGCGATTCATTCGAGCTTGGCTCAGGCTGCATTGGTTCCAGGTCGTTTTGGACAATGTCGCACCGCGAAGATCGGCCTGTTCAAAATTGCAGTTCATGAAGTTGCACTCGCTCAGATCGGCGCCATCGAGCTGAGCACCTCGAAAATCGGTCTGATTGAATTGCCCCCCGGCTAGTTCGAGGCCTGTCAGCACCGCCCCGCGCAGATCGAGTCTGTCCAAGCCCTCGCCGTCCCTGATTGTCGATCGCAGATGTTGTGCTTGCATGGCGGTTTAAAATATCAGGTTCATGAATCTGCTATTCATCAGTACTCCGCCATTTTCGGTGGACACTGTCGAAGTTTGGTTATAAGCGATATTTCCTTCGACTTTCATGCCATTGATGTCGCGCTTCCACGCGCACATATCGGTTTTTATACCGAACAGGCTCAATGCTTTTCCGAGAAAGGCTAATTGGACGAGTCGTATGTTTGTGTTCAGTGGCACCACGGAGAACGCTGTTGTGGCGTAGGAGAATTTGACAATCCCGACCACGTCGACCGCGTAGGTAGCCGTTATCCCGAGTTTATTGTCGTAAGTGCCGCCACCAGTGCCACCGGAAGCGCCGCCCCCGGCGCCGCCCGCCTTGATGAACACGTTACCGCCAACAATGTTATGTACGCCGGTCGTATGGTAATCGGCATTGCTCGCGGTCACCTTATGTCCGCCATGCACAACGTGAACGTGGCTGCCTTCGACGATGTGGTCCTGGTTTCCACTGACCGCGCGCACATAGTCACCGATCACATTCTGTTCCTGGTTCCCATTCAGCCTGTGTGCCTGGTTGCCATGCAAATCGTAGTTGCGATGTCCATGCACGGTGTAATTGTGGTCGCCGTGCAGGACGTAATTGTGATTGCCGTAAATGGTTTCGTTGTAGTCGCCGGTCACGACATGCCCGTGGTCTCCGGTCACTTTGTGCGCATGGCCACTATGATGCTGCTCGGTGCTGGCACCAGCGACCGTGCGCGTACTCGTGCCCCCGACCGCATGGACATGATTGGCGCCAATGGCGGTCGCTTTATTGGCGCCGACACTTTCCGTGAGGTTGGCCGCCACCGATTGGGTCGCGTTGGCGCCGATCGACTCCGTATGGTTGGCGCCAATGGTCTCGGCCTGATTGTTGCCGACCGTATTGGTCTTGTCGTGTTCCACTTCGATCAGGAAATCCTTTTCGGCATGCAGCGCCAGCCTTTCCGCGCCCATGGCGTCCTCGAACTCCAGCGAATTGGCATTGGCGGGCGAACCGCCCTTGGTCGAGCGCGACACGATACCGCTTTTGCTGGCAGCGCCCGGCAGCCCGAACGGGGGCATCTGGTCGGCGTTGTACGTGCTGCCGATGACGATCGGGCGGTCGGCCTCGCCACCGATGAAATCAACCACGACTTCCTGACCCACCCGCGGGATGTACAAGGTGCCGAAATTGGAACCGGCCCAGCTCGTTGCCACACGCAGCCAGCACGAACTGTTTTCGTCCATATTGCCGTAGCGGTCCCAGCGGAACTGCACTTTGATACGACCGTATTCGTCGGTCCAGATTTCCTCGCCCGCCGGGCCGACCACGGTCGCCGTTTGCGGCCCGTTGGTGCGCGGCTTGGGCGTGACCCTGCGCGGGCGAAATGGCAGGCTGGTCGGTTGCGTGACGAAATCGCATTCGTAGCACGCCGGGGTCGGGTCGCTGGCGTAACAAGGTTCCTGCAAGCGATACGTCACGCTCACCAGCAAGTACTCGCGGTTGGCATCGTCGCGCGGACAGCTCGTCAGCTTGAAGCGGTAGCCGGGCGCCAGGGCGCGCACGGTGGCGTGACCATGGTCGCGTTCACGCTCGGACTGCAATCCTTCGAGGCGAATGCGGCTGTAATGGTCGGATTCGCCCATGTCGGCATAGCCACCCATCCAGTCGTAGACTTCCATGTCGCCATGCTGGTGCGCACCGGCATTGGCGCGCTGGTTCTGCAACCTGGCGCGCGGCTTGGTGAAATTGTAGTCGTCCGTCACGTAGCTGCCCGGCGCGATTTCTTGCGCCACGTGGTAGCGGTCGATGAACTCTTCCTGGGGCGTGGCCACTCGCTCGGCCTTGAAGAAGGGGATCGAGGCGTAGCCGGGCAGTACTTCGTGCGCGCCAATATCATCGGCCAGCACCAGGGTATGGCTGCCCAGCGCATGCTTGAAGTAATAATAAATGCCTTCGTGCTCCATCAGGCGGCTGACGAAGTCGAAGTCGGTCTCCTGGTACTGCACGCAATAGGTCCAGCTACGATAATTGCCGGTCAGATTAAGCTCCAGGGCAAAGCCATATTCCCCGAGTACTTCCTGCAAGATCGCGGCGACGCTCTTGTTCTGGAAGATCTTGCAGTCCTTGGTTTGGGTAAGCAGCCACAACCACGGACGCACGATGGCACGGTAGCGGTAGCTGCGCGCGGTGGCCCCTTCGCGGCCGACCAGCATGCCGCGCCCGACGATGCCGTTCAGGTAGCGCACCGCGCCGTCGCGTGTTTGTACTTCCACCGTCAATGGCTGGCCCAGCAGCGCCGTCAAGTCCAGCGCGTTACTATCGGCAATCATGTCCACTTCAAATTCAAACAATTGCGACAGCGCTTCGGTGCCGCGCAGGGCGCTAAAGCGCAGTACCTCGTCACCGAGTGGCGTGTGGGCTTTTACAATGCGTTCCATATCAATTTCCTTGTAGGCTTAAACACAAATTCCGGGCGTGAACAGTCGCTTATGGGGCGATGTCGCGTAATAGTTCTGCCACCTTCGGCCACCAGAAGTCAACGCCATCCGGGTCCAGCACATAGCGGTGGGCGCACTCCTTGAAGTGGCCGAGGTTGACAAATTCCGCGCTGGCGCCGTGCTCGCAATAGGCCTCATGCAGCGAGCGGGCATAGTCCAGCGACCAAAAGCTGTCGTTGTCGGCGTACAGCCACAGCGAGCGCACCCTGGCGCGCCGGCCGTAGTACCGGAACGCTTCGCGCAGCGGCTGCTGCCAGGGCTCGTCCGACTCGCCGCGCAGGCCGCCGGCAAAGTTCACCAGGGCGCGTACGCCGGCGTGTGGCTTCATACCGTAGGCCAAGGTTCCCAGCGCGCCATACGAATGCCCGCTGACGATGATGCGGCTGGCGTCGATATACGGCTTGCCCGACATGGCCAGCACCACGGTCTCGATGTCACGCGCACAGACCAGTGAGCCGGAAAGCGGATTGGACCAATGGCTCAAATGGCGGCCGCCCGAGTCGGCAAAACCCCGGCGGTTGGGCGCAAGCACTGCATAGCCTTGGCGTAGCAGGACGGTGGCCAGGGCGTCCGGCCGGCTGCGCGCTTGAAACACGGTATTACCGAAATTCCTGCCGTGGTTAAAGACCCAGAGCGGAAACGGCCCCGGCCCGCCGGGCAGGTACAAGGTAGTCACCATCATGACTGGCTCGGCCTCGCGCGAGGCGATCTGCAGGATGCGGGAGGCCCGCCTGGGTGGAGGGCAATAGGCCGGACTGGTGACGACGCTGCGGTACTTCAAGGAAAACCCTTTCTGAAAGGCCTGGCTAAAACGCCAGCACCTTGAACTGCCCCGGCACCAGATAAATTCCCGGTGCGTTGGTGGAATTTTGAATCGACATGCTGGTCATGCGCGTCGCTGGCGTCGCTTTGATCAGCAGGTTGTATTTGCCGGTCACTTCACGCGACGGTCCCATGACCGTACCGCTGGCCACGCCAACGCCGGGCAAGGTCATGGTCATCGGCGCAAAG
Source organism: Massilia antarctica (assembly GCF_015689335.1). GTDB lineage: Bacteria > Pseudomonadota > Gammaproteobacteria > Burkholderiales > Burkholderiaceae_D > Telluria_A > Telluria_A antarctica. Next base: position 4,155,990 of record NZ_CP065053.1, read on the forward strand.
GTGGCCAGGTTGTGGGCCGGGGTGCCCCCAACGAGGATGTTGAAGGCATTCGGAATGTGCATTGGCGCCGGCGCGGCGTTGGGCGAGGTGATGGGAATTTTCGCGTCGACCGGCGCCAGGGAGAGGCCAAGCTGGGTTTTCAAAAACATGGAGTGTCCTGCTTGAAGTGTAGGAAAAACATCGGATCAATCGGCCAGGGCGGCGCCCAGCACCAGGCGCGGCAAGAATTTGGTCTGCTCCAGGTAGGCCTGGTCGAACAGGGTGCCGCCGTCGCCAAGGGTTTGCGCCAGGTCGGCGCGAAACAGGTTGGCGCCGCGCAGGTCGCACGAGCGCAAGTCGGCTTTCGCCAGGCTTGCGCTGATCAGATTGGCGCCGCGCAAGTCGCAGGCGACCAGGATGGAACGGGTAAAAAAACTGCCGCTGGCGTTCATGCGCTGCAAGTTGGCACCCGTCAGATTGGCCTCGGAAAAATCCGTGATCGCGGCTGTCGCACCGCTGAAATTTGCTCTTTGCATGCTGATTTCACGGAAATTACATTGGGAGAGTTGGGCATCCGTGAAGTCGGCATCATCGAGTGCGGTGTTGCCGGTGACCGCGCAGGTGCGCAAGACAGTGCCGCGAAAACTCAGCCGTGCCGTAGCCGTCGTGACCCATGCGCAGTCTTGCAAAGTGGCCTTGTCGAAGCAGAGATCTGCTTGCTGGCCTTCGATAAACACGCATTTCTCGAACTGCGCATGCAGAAAGCTGCAATTGCGCATGTCAACTTTGTAGAAAGTCACCGAGAAAAAGCGCGCATCGTCAAAATTTGCCGATGCGATCTGAACGTCAGTCAGCATGACTTCACCGATCCGGGCGTGGGAGAAGTCGCCGTGATCGAGCTTGGCGTCTTCCCATGCGCACTTGTTCAGTACGGCGTGCGCGAATGAGGCGTGGCGGGCGTCCGCTTGCGCCAGGCTGGCGCCATCGCACCTGGCGTGCGCAAAGCTGGCGCCGGCCAGCGACGTGCGCGCCAGGATCGCTTCGGCAAAATTGCAACCGTCCAGTGTCGCGCCGCGCAAGTCGGCGCTTTCCAGCATGGCGCCACCGAAATTAGCACCGCGCAGATCCATGCCTGACAGATCCGCCCCGGTCAGGTCCAGACCGGTAAAGTCGCGCGTGCTGGCGTAGATCGCCGCCACCTTGTCGCGCATGCGCCGGGCCGCATCACCGACCAGCACGGCCGCTGGGGCGAAACCCGTCACGCCATGCAGGTACATTTTGTGCATTTTCGCTTTCAGCTCCGCGGCCGGCATGATCTCGGGCACTGGCGTTTCGGGAAATGTTTTTCCCATGGCTGCCATGTGGGCGTGGCTGGCGCTGACCTCGGCGAAGCTGTGGGTGGGCGCCACCGGCGCCCGCGATACGCCGGCATTGCTGTCGAGCAGAGGCGCCAACTGGTCCAGCATGGCAAGCTGGTTCTGGTGTTCGGGCGGGAGATTGCTCGCCATTTCGCGACGCGTCGTGGCCAAGGTCGCCCGGGCTTGATCCATGTCGGCGGCGTGCAGCCGATCGACCTTTTCCATAAATTGCGGCAAATCTTCCAGACGGCGCGGCAGCTCGGGAGCGGCGTCCATTGGCGGAAGGATGTCATCCGGATTGAGCCCTTCCTCACGCGCCATTTGCGCACTCTTGTCGCGCTGGTTTTGCATGCGCTGCCGCTGATTGCGTTCCAGCGGGCCAGGTACCTTGTCGAACATGGTGTCTTCGCCAGGAAACAGGAGGCCCAGCGCCACGCCGTCAGGCAGCAGGTCGCCATCGCGAAAGGCGTAGTTGCTGCCGGTCTTGGGGTCAATCCTTTCTTCGAGCACCTTCAGGAAGTGGGCGTGATCGCGTTTTGCATGGCGATGCTCCAGCGCGGGCATCAGTTGCACGACGTCGTGGGCATCGTCCTGGTCGATCTCGACCACGCCGTGATAAATCAGTACGCTTTCCAGCCGGTGCGGGAAGAACCACGCCGTGGTCAGCCGCAAGTCGATGTCGGCGGTAATCTGCTTGTCATTCTGCCGTTTCACCACGAGGCAACGGCCGACCCAGTCGGGGATGGTCCCGCTCAACAGCGGGTGCTCCGGGTGCATATTGCGCAAGGTGTAGGGCGCGCCGGCAAGTTCAAAGCTGGCCGGGAAGTGCTGGTCGTCGGGCGCGGCGTTCCATGCGCGCCAGTCCATGGTCGGGGCAAGGCCGGGGAAGTCATTGTCGAACCAGTGTTGGTCGTGCACGCCCATGCGCGCCTGGCGCTGCTGCCAGGCGATGTCGATCGGTCCCATGCCGGCCGGCGCCGACGGCGGCCTGCCTGGCGCCTGGTACAGTTCGCCGGCGAGCTCGACGTTGGGCAGCCGGATCGCCTTTTCACCGCCGATATCGTCGGCGTCCATGCCGCGGCCAAGCGGATTGGCAGCGCAGGCCGCGCCGCCCAAGGCATGCATCCAGTCCAGCGGCATGGCATCGAACGGCGCCGGCGCGCTGGCGCCACCGGCGATCCAATAGCGGTCGCCAAAGACAGTCAGGCGTTTTTCCAGATGACCAACCTGAGCGGCGACGGCGCAACGGGTTTTGTCTTGCTGATGATGGGTGTAGCCAAAACCGGATACCAGAAACTCCGGATATTGCTTTGGCATGCCCAGGTCGAGGACACTGGTGTTTCCCACCTCGCTTGCCAGCATCGGCCACAACCCTTGTTCGTTCAATAGTTGGGGATTGGGGCCCAAGGTGACGTGCGCATACGCCGTCACGCATAAAAAATGCTTTTTCTGCCAGGTAAAGGGCCGGGGTAATACGCCTAATCGCATCGGTTTGATGATTTTCATACGCTGCTTGTTTATCCGGTGGCGCTGGAACTAAAATAAATATAGATCGTGCGATATTTATGGATTAAAAACTGATAATAAAATATTGCAATTATTTTAATTGGCGAGCCATGCTAACGTTATCGAAGCGGCCCGGTCAATAATGTTTTCCAGGGTTTTCAATATATTCATTTTGTCATTAACAGGTAATATAAATATCGTATCGGCTGGAATGGGGCACTGATCAACCGCCAGGCGCGCGGGTTACCAATTGCGGATCGCCGACCCATACGCCCAGCGCTGAATAGTTGTCTTGCGTGCCCTTGCAATCGCTGCCTTGACCTACTTGCCCGGCAAGCAGGGTGATCCAGTCCGCCACATTGCCTGCCACTTCCAGGCAGCGTTGCAGCGCCGCGTCATCGAGCCCATGCCAGAAGCCGTCGGTGCACAGCAGATAGGCATCCCCGTCCTCAAGCGTGCAAGCGGCTCCCGGCTCGATGCTGTCGGTATCGGCCTGGCCCAGCGCGTGGCTGAGCAGATGCGCCTTGTCCGGGCCGCAGGACAAACCCGCCTGTTGCAGTCGGGCGGCCAGGCTGTGGTCTTGCGTGCGGCGCAACAGATGACCGCGCCGGAACAGGTACAGGCGGCTATCCCCGACATGAATCCACTGCGCCATCCGTTCGCGCCGGTCGATAAACAGCGCCACCATGGTCGCGGCCATGTGCGCCTGTTCGGGGTTGCGCCTTTGTTGCGCGACGATGGCGGCATCGGCGGCATCCACGCTGCCGTGCGTCATCGCTTGCAGGCCGTACGATGACTTGTCGTCGAGCTGCTGCAAGGCCCAGTGCACCGCCAACCTGGATGCGATGGCGCCGCCGGTCTGGCCACCCACGCCGTCGCTGATCACAAAGCAGGCGTCGTTGTCACGCACCCGGAAACCCAAGGCATCTTCATTGCTGGCGCGGCCGCCCCGATGCGAGCATTGCGCCGTGGTCAAGGTCAGCATGCCTGTTGCATCCTCTGTGCGCGGTAGAGTTCGACCTCGGCGTCGTAGGCGGACAAAAAGACCTGCCCGAACACGGTATGGAAGTCTTCCTCCACGGCGGTCACCGCCGCCTGGTGCAGCGCGCGATAACGCACCCACGCGCGCCCGTCGCGCCCCTTCGGCATCAGGCGCTCGTACCAGACGTCGGCGCCCATTTGCTTGTCCACCACTTCCGGACTGAAATTGCGCAGCAACTGATTGAGCGCGGCGCGCATGCCCGCCAGCATGCCCATCTGGTGGGCCTGCAAGTCGTGGAAGGTATCGTCGACGGCGCGCTCGGCCGGCATGAAGCCGGGGAACGGTGGCCCGAACATTTGTTTGAGTACGGTCTTGGCGTCCGGCAGCAGCTTGAGCGGATTGTTTTCCTTGTCGAGCATCATGGTCAGCTCTGCCTTGACTTCACGCTTGATGATTGTGCGGCTGGTCAACAGGTTCATGGAGCCTCCGACCAGTTTGCTCAACAGGCGGCCGGCCTGATGAAAGTGCGCCTCGTTCAAGCTGCCTTCGTTTGGCGTAAAGCCGGCGCCCTCCAGAAACGCGGCGACCATTCTTGCGGCGTCCGGCGCTGGGTCGCAGGACGTGGGCCGCGTCGCCGTCCGGATCGGCGACGAAGCGATATCCGCAGCGAACTGAGCTGGCGCTGGATCGGCTTGCGCGCCGCTGGCAAGCGCCCGGCCAAACAAGGAGCCGGTGTCGAAGGGGGCGCAAGCCGCATGTTCTTGCTGCGCCAGTTCGAGCAGCGCGGTGCTGGTGTCGGGCAGGGCGCTGGCACTGTCAGCGAACAGATTGCTGTGCGATTGGGCGTCAGGGTTGGTAAAGAAATCGAGCGGATCGAGCGACGGATTGCTTAAGGTCGCAAGAGCGTCATCCGGCAAGAGCACGTCTGGCGCTGCCGCCTGCGCGACCGCCAGCGGCGCCGGCACTGGCGCAGTAGCGGCAAACAGCCTGGCGCTCGGTGCCGGCGCAAAGTCGGACACGAGCTTGTCCCAGAAAGAGTCGTCGGGAGCCGCTGTCGCCACCGGCGCGACGCTCACGGGCGCAATGTCGATTGCGTCCTCCACCTCGGCCGCCTGCCGGTCGCCAACCTGGAGCAGATACAAACCAATCCGCACCTGGTCGCCATCCCGCAGGCGCCAGAACTGGTCGCCCGTCAATGCCGCGTCATTCACTTCAACCGGGCAGACCGTACTCAGGTTGGCCAGATAAGTACCACTGTCATCGATGCGCACCGATGCCTGCAAGCGCGAAATCTGCCTGGTGTCATCGGCCAGCACCAGATGGTTGTCCGCGCCCCGGCCAATGGTTGCGCCAGGCGGGGAGAAGTGCTTGCTGAGCGGCGGGCGTAGCGGCTGTCCGCCGTGTTCGAGGATGGTGAATCGCATGCGTGTTCCCGATTATGGCTTGGCTGGAAGTGCGACTTTTTTGCGGGCCGCTTCAAACGCCGGCCCCCACATCGGATGCGAACGCTCGGTTTCGGACAATTGAAAGCCCGGATCGAGCAGCATCACGCGATCCGCTTCGGCATGGCAAGGCGCGGTTTTCTTTGTGATGCAGTAGCTGAACGCCAAGAGCTTGTGCGCCTGGACTTGCGTTGCGGTGCTTGAAAAATCGATGGCCTTGCTGGTGCTCAGGTTAACGATGGTCGCCTTGAAGTCACCGGCGGTAAATTGCTTGTTAGCTTCCGCTATGACAGCCTGCGCGCGCTGTTCCATTGCGTTCAATATCACCGCGGCGGGCCTGGCGGCTGGCTCCGGAGTGGCAAGCGGCGCGCTGGCAGGACTGGCGCACGCGCCCAGCCAGAGCGGGGCACCGATCGCCAGCACGGACGCGCCGGTTCTGGCAATAGCGGTTCTCAACATGGATACCGGAGGGCTGACGTTAACGATACGGTTCATCAAAAAATCTTTCATAGGTGAGGCAATGTCAGTGTGGGAGTGCCGCCAGTTCGATGTGCAGGTCGTCGGCCCGCGCAGCGTGCGCATGCTCGAAGCGATACGTGAACTCGCCTCCCTGCGCACCGATCGTCACACCCGTCAGTTTGTCGGGCGCTGACAAGCGCAGCAAGATCTCGCGGCTGATGTGCGGCAGCACCGTCTGCGTCAATACTGCGTCGACCATGCGCCCGCCCGATTCGAGCTGGGTGCAGCGTTGGCCGAGCAGGGCGACGGCGCTGTCTTCATAGGTGAACACAATCCGATGGTTGGCCAGCAGGCGGCGACGGATGCGATCAAATTGCAGCGCGACGATACGCGCGAGCATGCTGTCCGACAGAGGGAAGTACGGCACCACCGACAGGCGGCCGAGCAAGGCGGCCGGGAACACGTTCAGCAGCGGCTCGCGCAGCGCGCCGGCCAGCGCATCCACGTCCGGCATCAAGTCCGGGTCCTGGCACAGGCGCATCAACAGATCGCTGCCGACATTCGAGGTCAGGATGATGACGGTGTTCTTGAAGTCGATGTAGCGGCCTTCGCCGTCTTCCATCCAGCCCTTGTCGAACACCTGGAAGAAAATTTCATGCACATCCGGATGCGCCTTTTCGATTTCATCGAGCAGGACCACGCTGTACGGACGCCGCCGCACCGCCTCGGTCAGCACACCGCCTTCGCCGTAGCCAACATACCCTGGCGGCGCGCCTTTCAAGGTGCTGACCGTATGGGCTTCCTGGAATTCACTCATATTGATGGTGATGAGATTCTGCTCGCCGCCGTACAGGGTCTCGGCCAGGGCCAGCGCGGTTTCGGTCTTGCCGACGCCGGACGGACCGGCCAGCAGGAACACGCCCACCGGCTTGTTCGGATCATCCAGGCGTGCGCGCGCGGTTTGCACGCGGCGCGCAATCGCTTCCAGCGCATGCTGTTGGCCGATCACGCGCTGGCCCAGGGTGTCGGCCAGTTCCAGCACCGCTTCGACGGCGTCACCGACCATCCGTCCGACCGGAATGCCGGTCCAGTCCGCAACCACCGCAGCCACCGCGTGGGCGTCCACCGCGGTCAGGATCAGCGGCTGTTCTTCCTGGTGCAGTTCAAGCTGCACCAGTACCGCTTGCAATTCGGTCAGACGGGCGGCACGCTCGCCCGGAGCGGCTGCCCGCAACGCCTCGCGCAGGGTAAATATTCGTTCCGCCATCAGCTTCTCGGCCTGCCAGCGCGCGCTGATGGTGTCAAACTCGTGCTGCTCGGAGGCGAGGCGCCGGGCCAGCGGTTCAAGGCGGCTGGCGTCGCCCGCGCCGACATTGCATTCATTGGTCACGATGTCCTGTTCAACCAGCATGGCGTCGATGCGGCGCTGGCAGTCTTCCAGCATGGGCGGCTGGCTGTGCTGGCTCACCGCCACGCGGGCGCAGGCGGTGTCGAGCAGGCTGACCGCCTTGTCCGGCAACTGGCGCGCCGGTATGTAGCGGTGCGACAGCGCCACCGACGCCACGATGGCATCGTCGAGCAGCAGCACGCGGTGGTGGGTGGCCAGCTTGTCGGCCAGGCCGCGCATCATGGTGACGGCGCGCGCCTCGTCCGGTTCGGCGATCTGCACGACCTGGAAGCGGCGGGTCAGGGCGGCGTCTTTTTCGATATATTTCTTGTATTCGGCCCAGGTGGTGGCGCCGATGGTGCGCAGTTCGCCGCGCGCCAGCACGGGTTTTAACAGATTGGCGGCGTCGCCGGTGCCGGCCGCGCCGCCAGCGCCGATCAGGGTGTGAATCTCATCGATGAACAAGATGACCGGACGGGCGCTGGCCTGCACCTCGGTGATCAAGTCGCGCAGGCGTCTTTCAAATTCGCCTTTGACGCTGGCGCCGGCTTGCAGCAGGCCGATGTCGAGTAGCAGCAGGTCGACGTCGCGCAGCGGCGGCGGCACGTCGCCGTTGGCAATGCGCTGCGCGAGGCCTTCCACCACGGCGGTTTTGCCGACCCCGGCTTCACCGGCCAGCAGCGGATTGTTTTGGCGGCGCCGAAGCAGCACGTCCACCATCTGGCGAATTTCTTCGTCGCGCCCGGTGACCGGGTCGATGTCACCGGCACGTGCGCGGGCGGTCAGGTCGACCGTGTAGAGCTGGAGGGCTTTGCCGCTGCCGGCCGGACGCATGCCGTCAAGAGTGTCGGCTGAGTTCGCGGCTGCGGCCCTGCCGCTCGCCTGTTCCGGCGAACCGGCCAGGATCTGGCCAAGGCTGCCGGATAGCACGTCCGGCAAGACCCGCTCGAACTGACGCGAGATACCGGTCAGCACATGGCGCAGGCTACCGCTTTTAAGCAAACCAAGCAACAGATGCGCACCGCGAATTTTCTCGGCGTTAAACGTCAGGCTGCCGTAGACCCACGCGCGTTCGACGGCGTCGTCGATATGGCCGGACAGATCGCTCACCGCGCCTGCGCCACGCGGCAATCGGTCCAGCGCTGCCAGCAAGTCGCGCGACAACTGGTCCTGGTCCAGATTGAAGTGGCTGGCGACGTGCTGCAGATCGCCGTCAGGCGCCTGCCACAGCTGATGGATCCAGTGCACCAGCTCGACGTACGGATTGCCGCGCAGGCGACAGAACGCAGTGGCGCTTTCGAGTGCCGCGTACAAGGTGGGATTGAGCTTGCCGAACAGGGCCAGGCGGCTGATTTCAGACATGAAGTGTTCCTCGTTGAAGGTGAGAGTTGGCGCGCGGCGCGGCACGCTCGTTGGCCGCGCGTGCCCGGTAATCGATAATGAGGTGAGCGCCCGTTGCGCGCGGCAGGTGAGCGTTCCTTGCGCGCGCTGTGTCGGAAGGCCGTCTTCCCAGCCACGTCGACAGGCCGAGCGGCTGCATCCGGCTCAGGGCTGCCATGGGCTTCTGGTCGTCGGCCAGCAGCAGCTGGACATCCCAGCTCAAGTCCATGCCGACAAATTCGTCGACCCATTCGACCAGCGCGGCGACATGTGCGCCGCCCGGCAAAAAGCGCTGGTAGTCGTCCAGGGTCAGCGGCCCCAGCACCAGCCGGAAGCGCGACTGGGCATCGCGCACGGCCACGCCAAGCGTGCTGCCTTGACCCAAGCCCACGCCCGCGTGACCGAGCGCCAGGCGGTCCGCATCGGCCAGCCTGACCCAGTGCGTCACATGCTCGATGACCTTGACCGGGATCTCGAAATAGCTGCGCAGGATGGCCCGCAAGCCTTCCGGATTGCGGCTTTGCCGGCCCAGATGGCCGGCCTGGCAGTAGCGCGCATGCAGGCCGATGGCGCCGGGCCGCTTTTGTGCCGGCAGTCCCATGCCCAGCAGGCTGGCCAGATGCGCGTCGAAACGCGCCTCGCCCGGACGATCCAGGGTGGCGGTCACCTGACTGTCCGCCCAGGCCCGGTAAAACAGGGTAATGAGGCGATGATGAAACAGGTCGGCAAAAGCGACCAGGGTCGGATCGGCCGCCATGCGCTCGCGTTCACGCGCGTATTCGGTCAGATGCAGCGGCAGCGGGCCGTTCGGTCCAAACAGACCGAAACCGTACATGCTCAGTTGCGGCGCGCGGCCTTCCGGCTCGCGCAGGCCGGCGACCGAGGCGGGCGCAAAGGCGAGCGACGCCTGTTGCGCCAGGCGCACCGGTTCTTCGGCCGGGTGACCGGTCCGGCCCAGCGGCTGCGCGGCACCCGCGCGCGCGTCGATCCAGCGCAGCAGCGCGAACAGATCGTGCTCGTACGGCGCCTCGCGCAGCTGCTGCCACGGCGCCTGATCGGTCCAGGCCGCGTTCATAACAGCGGCCTGTTGCCCAGGCGGGCCGGCCAGCTGGCGACCCGGCCCCGCTGAGCGCTATGGAGCTCCAGCTCGGCGAACAGATTGATCGACACATAGCGCGCGAAAAACTGTTCCAGCACCGCACCGAACAAATACGGACTGTCGCCGGAGAATGCCTGCTCATCGATGGTCACGGCGATCTTCACGCCGCGCCCATGCACCGGCGGGCCGGGCTGGGGCAGGCGCCGGAACAGCGGCTGGTGCACCACCGAACGCACGCCTTCGACTTGGCGCTGCAAGCCAGCCTGGCTGTCGTCCAGGTACAGGCCCAGCAATTGGCGCAGAATCGCCGCGCCTTGCTCGCCATCCTGCTCGAACAGGCCCTGGTGATTCAGGCCAAGGTGGCTGATCAGCTGCCAGGCCAGCTTGCCATCGGCCAGCGGCGCTTGCGGACGCGAAGGCGCGCGCACGGTCGTGATCGCACCAACCGGGGCGGAGACGTTCAAGGTGAAGTCGCTGTCGCCGCCGGTACTGAGCAGCAAGGCCAGGTCGCGGTTGGTGCACAGCGTATCGACCGACAGTTGGCGCAAGGTGTCGGCAAACGGCGCCTCGTGCTGGTCGACCAGCGAAATATGGACATCGCTGCCGCTATAGGACGTGCGCGCCCCATGCTGGCGGGCGCGCTGCGACAGCAGGCGCGCTTCGCGCCGCAGGCAGTAGTAGGCGCCATGGTCGCGCGCATCGCGTGCGAACGATGCATGAAACGGCCGGAACTGGCGTTCCTCGCCGCTGCCATGACCAAGCATGGACGTCACGCTATGGACTTCAAAGTCGAGTGCCTTGCTGCGGTCGACCACCAGATGGTATTCATTGACCTTGGGCGAAACCAGGACCCGGTCCGCACGTTTCGCAAACAGGTTCACCACCGGCGTGCAGTGCATGGCCAGGTCGCCGGTGCCAACCAGCCGCTCAAGGGTTGGGTCATCGTGGTCGAGCAGGATGGTGATTTCAAAGTGCGTGCCGGTCACGCCGCGCAAGGCGCGCTGCAAGCCGGCGATACTGAAAAACAGCAGGCGGGCAGGGTAGGCAAAATACTCCTGCAAGATCCGGTAGCCCTGGAAGTGGCGTTGGTCGTCCGGCAGGAGGGCCTGCTCCATATCGAAGCCTTCATGACGCACGGCGCTTGTGTCGAGCACCTCGCCCCATGGCCGGCTGGCTCCATTGCCGCTGTCGGTTTGCCGGCACAGCACGGCGACCGTGTGACCTGCCACCAGTTCCAGCAAGCGCAAGGCGCGCTGCTCGGGACCTGCCAGATGGAAGGTCAGCTTGTCGAGCGGCGACACTTCGCAGCGCTGGCCGCCGCCAAATTGCAGGTTGATGCGCAGCGCGGCCTTGGCCCGGTGGCGCAAGCGTGCCGGCACATCGCTTGGCGCAGGGCCGAAACGCACCTGCTCCAGCGTCAGCGGCCACAGTGTGACGGCGTGGCCGGTGCGGAACTCGCAGGCGGTCTGCTCACCGCGCGTCAGGCCGGCGCGCAGCGCCGTTTTGGCCGGCAAGGTGAAGCCCGACGCCAGGCTGCCCACGCTCAGATCCGGCTGCAGCTGCACCACCGCCATGGACGGTGTCGGCGCCAGATAGCCAGGGTAGATCGATGTCAGCAGCTGCTCGGTAAAACGGGGGAAATGCGCATCCATTTTCAGCTGCACGCGCGCCGTCAAGAAGCTGAAGCCTTCCAGCAAGCGCTCGACGTAGGGGTCGGCCACTTCAATGCCATGCATGCCCAGGCGGCCGGCGACCTTGGGAAATTGTTCGGCGAATTCCGCGCCCATCTCGCGCAGGTAGCCCAGTTCGCGGTTGTAGTAGTCCAGCAGCCGTGCATCCATCAGTCGGCCACCAGGTTGTGCAGTTTGGTGTGGCCGGTTTCGATGTCCACGTCGGAACGCACCAGAAATTCCACCGGATACGGTTGCGACCATAGCTGGGCGCGGATCTCGAACGCCAGTTCGTTGTGCAAGGACAGGCTGTCCGGGTCGGACACGCAGCTGACCTGGAGCGTGTCCGGCAGCAGGCGCGGCTCGAATTTGAGGATCGCGCGGCGCAGGCTGCCGGCCAGTTCCTGGCTATCGAGCTCGGACAAATGCTTGCCCGACAGTGGAAGGATGCCGTAATTGAGCACCGAGCGCTGCACCTGCGGGTAAGCCTCAAGATCGACGTCGGCAGCCATGGCCGTGCAATTGAGCAGCCAGACCAGGTCACGCATGACGGCGCTGCGCAGGGCCGCACTGGACGTGCCGGGCGGCTCCATTTCGATGGGTTGCAGCCGATCGTGGTCGGTCAGGCGTTCCAGCAGGGCCGGGCGCAGGCGGTCGCGTGCACCCAGGCGCAGGCGTTCGGCGTCGTCATGGCGCCCGTGCACGGCGCGCGGGATCTGCTTACCCGACTTAAACATGGCCCGCCTGCGCGTCGTCAAGTCCGAAAACAATCTCGGCGATATCAAGCAGGGCGTATTCACCCTGGTCGCTCACCAGCATGCGTTGGCCGATGCCCAGGTACTGGTCGGCCCCCGCCAGCGCCAGCCATTCGGTATACGCGGCGCTCAGGATCTTTTGCTCGGTCAGCGCGGCAGGCAAGGGGTAACGCACCGGCAAAGCCGCGTGGATTTCCTTGCCGCTCACCAGATCGATGGCGCCATGCGACCAGACCAGCGCGCAGCGGTTGGTGGCCGGCACCAGGCGAATGCGCCGTACCTGGGCGAGCGGCAGCCAGAGATAGCGCTCGCCTGCGAACAGTTCGAGCACCGGGCCGAAGCGGCTGTCGCCATCGGCCAGCCAGGCGAACGGGATAAGTGTGTCGCTGGCGTGCAGCCGCAGGTGTCCGCTGCGCGCCGGCAGTTCGGCCATGGCGGCGGCGCGCACTGCGCCAGCCTCCGCATCGCTACCAGCTGCGTCGAAGTGCAAGGCATCGACCAGGCGCTCCACTGCCGCATCGGCTCCGCAGACCTCGGGCCGCCGGGCACCGGCGAACACCTGCGCGCGCGCCAGTTCGCAAGCCAGCGGTCGCAGGTAAGCCTCTGCCAGCGAATGGGCATTGGGATTGAGTTCCAGGGTCATTGTCAGCGCGGCCTGCGCACGCGGCCAATCGCCGCGCAACGCCAGCAGCTGGAACAGCTGCGCGCGCAACTGCGCGTCGTCCGGTTTGCGCCGGATGAGTTCCTTGAGCTGCGCATGTTCTTCATCCAGACTGGCTACTTCAGCGATCGCGCTTCGATTCATGTTCCACCTTTGAGAAGAGGTTCATCGAGCTTCGGCTCAATGAACCCCGCACATTACATTTCGACGTTGTCGGTGATGTTCCAGCCCATTGGGCTCGATGCGCCGTTGCCTTGCTTGTCGGTATAAGCCTGACGCACTTTGGCAGCCTGGAAGCCATAGTTCATGACCAGACGCTCAAGCGTGTCTTGCGGATCGACGCCGACGATTTGCGCCGACGTCACCAGCACATCTTCCAGGGTGACGACGCAAAACTCTTTCTTCGTGCCTGTCGATTTGCACACGTGGACAATCACGCTGCCGAGACGCAAACCGCTTGCGCAGTGCTTGATCAAGGCTGGGGTGGCCTTGTCCATGTAGGCGACCACTTGCAGGTCATTGAAGCTGGCGCGGCCTGCGCCGCCACCGACGACCATGCCGCCTGGCTGGCTGGCGCCCCACGAGAACGATTTGATATCGCTCCAATCCTTGTGCTTGTCATCGCTTGCTTCGCCGGTGACGCCAGTTACTTTCATAAACATCATTGCTGCCATGTAAAACTCCTAAATTGAGAAAAGACTTGCAGGGTTGGTGCTTGCTTAGCCATCCACTTTCTTCAGTGAAGGCAATTTCGATACCAAACGCAGGGAGACGGTCAGGCCTTCCAGCTGGTAATGGGGACGCAGGAAAAATTTGGCGGCGTAATAACCCGGGTTATCGGCCAGTTCTTCCACCTGGACTTCGGCGGCGGCCAGCGGCTTGCGCGCCTTGGTTTCCTGCGACGAGTTGGCCGGGTCGCCATCGACGTAGTGCATGATCCAGCTGTTGAGCCATCTGGTCATTTCATCGCGGTCCTTGAACGAGCCGATCTTGTCGCGCACGATGCATTTCAGGTAGTGCGCGAAACGGCAGCAGGCGAACAGGTAAGGCAAGCGGGCCGACAGGCGGGCGTTGGCCGACGCGTCGGCATCGAAATACTCGGCGGGCTGCTGCAGTGATTGGGCGCCGATAAACGCGGCAAAGTCCGAGTTCTTGCGGTGCACCAGCGGCATGAAGCCGTTCTTGGCCAGTTCCGCTTCACGGCGGTCGCTGATGGCGATTTCGGTCGGGCACTTCATGTCCACGCCGCCGTCGTCGGTCGGGAAGGTGTGGCACGGCAGGTTGTCGACCGCGCCGCCCGATTCGACGCCGCGAATCGAGGTGCACCAGCCGAATTCCTTGAACGAGCGATTGATGTTGACGCCCATCGCGTAGGCCGAATTGGCCCAGGTATAACGCTCGTGCGATGCGCTGTCGGTGTCTTCTTCAAAACTGAATTCATCGACCGGATTGGTGCGTGCGCCGTAGGGCAGGCGGCCGAGGAAGCGCGGCATGGTCAGGCCGATGTAGCGCGCATCGTCCGATTCGCGCAGGCTGCGCCAGGCCGCGTATTCCGTGTTCTGGAAAATCTTGGTCAGGTCGCGCGGGTTGGCCAGTTCCTGCCAGGATTCCATCTGCAGCAAGGTCGGGGCGGCGGCGGAAATGAACGGGCAGTGCGCGGCCGCCGAGATGCGCGCCAGTTCCGCCAGGGTTTCGACGTCCTGCGGGCTGTGGTCGAAGTAGAAGTCGCCGATCATGCTGCCGAAAGGCTCGCCGCCGAACTGGCCGTATTCTTCTTCGTAGACTTTCTTGAAGAGCGGGCTCTGGTCCCACCCCACGCCCTTGTAGCGTTTCAGGTTACGCGCCAGTTCCTTTTTCGAGATTGGCAACACGCGGATCTTCAGCAGTTCATCGGTTTCGGTGTTGCTGACCAGGTGATGCAGACCGAGCCATGCGCCTTCCAGCTGCTGGAAGTCGGCGTGGTGCAAAATCTGATTGATCTGCTCCGACAGCTTCAGGTCGATCTCGGCGATGATGGCCTGGATCGAGCTGTACGCGTCCGACGACATCGTCACCGTGTGCGCCAGTGCTTGTTGGGCCAGGGTGCGCACGGCGTTTTGCACCGCGTGGTTGGCTTGCTCGCTCTTTGGCTTGAATTCCTTTTGCAGCAGTAGCGCAAAGTCGCTTTCGGCGCTGGTGCTGTGGGCCGGCAGGGCGCCCGCTTCCAGCAGGGCGGAAAAATCATTCATGCGCGTCTCCCTGCACGGCCGCCGGGCCGGTCGCCATGTCGTTGGCCGGCCGGGCGGCGAGGCTGCCGAGCAGCGCCGGATTCTTGAGCACCTTGTTAATCAATTCCTCGGCGCCGCTCTTGCCGTCCATGTAGGAGAGCAGGTTGGACAGCTGGGTGCGGGCGTCGAGCAGCTGCGCCAGGCAATCCACATTGCGCGCCACACTGGCCGGCGAGAAGTCGTCCATGCTGGAGAAGGTCAGGTCGACTTGCAGCATGCCTTCGCCGGTCAAGGTGTTCGGTACCTGGAAAGCGGTGCGCGGGTGCAGCGACTTCATGCGCTCATCGAAATTGTCGATATCGATTTCCAGGAATTTGCGCTCGGCCAGGTCCGGGAGCGGGTTCAGCTGCTTACCGGCCAGGTCGGCCATGACGCCCATGACGAACGGCAGTTGCACCTTGCGTTCGGCGCCATACACTTCGACGTCGTATTCAATTTGCACGCGCGGAGCACGGTTACGTGCGATGAATTTCTGGCCGCTGCTTGCGGCCCGTGGGTTAGCCATGGAAATAACTCCTTGTGAAAGCTGTCAATTGGTCGAAAACGGTGTGCACATGCGTTAAAACGGAGGGTTGCGCTGTCATGTCTGCGTGCCCATCAGCAGGTCGATCTGGCTGACGCTGTCCGGCGCGAGGTCGCGCATGATGTCGTAGAAATTCATCTGCATCAGCCGTTGCGCGCGCCGCAGCAATAGCGGGGCCGGATGACTCGGCTCGTGCTTTTCCAGATAAAAGCAGATTTTTTCGAGCATCAGGCGCACGTCGTCGCGGCTGCCCGGCTCCTGCGTGCGCCAGTCCGGTGCGCGCGTGCCCGGCGCCGGCGGCGCGTCAGGCTGGCTGGCTGCCTGCTCAGGCGCGATCGCGGCAGCGGCTTGGCCGCTGGCGCTGGTCTCGGCGAGGCGCCGCAGCAGCTTGCCGGCGTGCTGGTGTTCCGGCAGCCACTCCGCGCCGAGGTGCTCCTGCAGCAGCGCGACAATCGTGTCGAGTGCCCAATGCGCTTCGTCCACGGCCAGCAGGGCAGGATGATTGTCGTGGCGCGCGCGCGTCAGTTCCATGCGCAGGCGGTCCGGTCCACCCGGGTAGTTCATATGCTCCGGGGCGCTGTGATTGAATACCGATTCGATCTCGCGCAAGGGGAGGGCGCCGGGACCGAGCAGCGGTACTGCGCGCAAGTCGCGCAGCACGCTCTGCGGCTCGAACAGTGGCGCCAGCGCGTTGGTGCGCGGGAATGGGTCGATGTCCTCGTCGTCCTGGTCGTCTTCCTTCAGGCGCGGGTAAAGATCGGTCCAGTAGCGGCTCAGCAGCCCTGCCACCAGGCGCAGGCCCTGGGCGTAGCCCTGCATGCCTTGCAGCTTGGTCCAGGCTTGCGCCAGCAGGCAGGCGATGCGCAGGTCCTTGCTTTGCAAAATCAGCTGCTCGCCCTGGCGCGCGACCTCGCGCCAGTCCGGCGCTTCGGCCGCGATGATGGTGTCACCGTATTGCTGCTCGGCGCGCGGCTGCGCGGCGTGCACAAGCGCAAGGAAGGAGGCGGCATATTCCAGGTTGGGGCCGCACGGCGGTGCGTCACCGGCTGGCGCGAGCAAGGTGCTGAGCAGGGCCGATTCGGCGCAGGGAGCGTCAAGCAGCTTCATGGCTGGCCCGATTTGAAAGCGTGGACAACATCGGGCGCGCCTGTGTCGGCTGTCACCTTCAGCTTCAGGCGGTGCGGCGTCAGTGATCCGTTGCGCACTTCGATCCTGTAGTCACCGGGCATCAGCTGGAGTGACTTCATGGGCGGGCTGACGCCGCGTTTTTTACCGTTCACATACACTTCGCCCCATGGGCTGATCCGCAGCGCGACCTGTATCGGCTTGAGCACTGGCGCGGCAACCGGCTTGGGCGCTGGCCCGGCATCGACGAGCGCGGGCGCGAGGGCTTCGGGTTCGCTGTTCTGGGCCGGCGGCGCGGACACCGCCAGCGCGCTGCTGTTTGCCTCTGGCGCAAGCGTTACGGGGACTGGCGCGGCCGTCGCGAGCGGCGTTGCGGGCATCGGTGGCGGCGCTGCGGCGTTCATGCCTGCTGCGGATCGAGGCAGCTGCGCGCGTGCCGTCACAGGGGCCGGCGCAAGGTTCACCAGCCACAGCACTGCAACAAGGGCCACCGCCAATGTGCCCGCGCCGAGGACCCACCAGCGTGCTGTATGTGTTGGCGCGACGCGCTCGCCGGAGGAGGCTTGCGGCGTGACCGATGCCGACCTGACAAGTGCGTCGCGCGGCGCGTCGTGCGGGAACGCCGGGCTGGCTGGAAGCGCGGCGTCCGCGCTTGCTTTGGCCGCTGGCGCCGCGACGCCCATCAACGGGGCCGGGTGATCGACAGCGCTGTAGTGTCCCGGCGTTGCCGACGTCAGGCCCAGCAGGGCCGCAAACGCGCCGACCGATTGCGGCCGCTCTTCAATGCGCTGGCGCAGGGCCGCATCGGCGGCGCGCAGCAGGGTGGCGCTGTAGCGCTGGGTGCTGCCTTCCAGCGGCTGGTAGTTGTCTGAAATGCTGCGTACGACCGCCGCTGGCGGCAGCTGACCCGACACCAGGATGTGAATGACCGCGCCGAGCGCATAAATGTCGGTCCACGGCCCCTGGGGAAAGGCCGGGTCGTCGGTGTATTGCTCGATCGGCGAATAGCCGGGTTTGAGCATGATGCCGGCATCGTCGACCAGGTCGCCAATGAGCTTGCGGGCCGAGCCAAAATCGAGCAGCACCGGGGTTCCGTCCGGCTGCATCATGATGTTGTCGAGGGCGATGTCGCGGTGGAAGCACTGGGTGCGGTGCAAGGTTTCAAGCGCGCCCAGCAGGGCAGCCAGCATGCGCATGATGTCCGCTTCGCTCAGGGCGCGCCCGCCCGCCAGGCGCTGCTTGAGCGTCAGGCCTTCGTAGCAGGGCGTGGCCATGTAGGCGGTGCCATGGGCTTCCCAGAAGCGCAGCACCTTGATCAGGCCCGGATGGTCGAACTTGGCCAGCAGGCGCGCTTCGTTAATAAAGCCTGCCTGGCCGCTTTTGAAGGTGGCGGCGAAACGCTCGCCGCGCAGCGCGATGCTCAGGTCGCCCTGGCGCACCGCCAGCATGGCCGGCATGTATTCCTTGATCGCCACCACCCGCGCGAGCGCATGGTCGAGCGCGCGATACACGATGCCAAAGCCACCGATACCGAGCACCCCGGTGATTTCGAATTCTTCCATGCGGTGGCCGTTGGGCAGCGGGCGCGTGTCGGCGCCCGATGCTGCCGCCGGTTCGATCAGGACGCTGGCATTGGAAAATTCGGTCATACGGATCCTTGTTGGGGACCGAACAGGCGGGCGAACAGGGCATTGTTCAGCTGTCCGGTGTGGGTGCAGGTGTTCAGGGGCGAGCCGTCGCCCTGGTTGGTCCACCAGAAACTGGTGGCGCTGGCGGCGTCGAAATACAGTGCCAGGTCGGGACTGGACTTGGCGTGGCGACGGATGCCGGCCTGCGCCTGGCGCCAGAACGCATCCTGGTCCACGGCGGCGCAACTGCGCATCGGCGCGGTGTTCACCTGCGCCAGGGCACTGCCGAGGCGGTCGATGGCGTGGCCGTGGCGGATCGTATCGAGCAGCGCCTGACCGAGCGCGCCGTAAAATTCGTCGCAGCGCTCCAGCATGCCGTTATGGAAGGCGCCAAGCGGCACCGGCCACAGCGCCGCGACCGGGTAGTAGCGGCCAACCCGGTCGCAACTAGGTGCCAGAACGCCGAGCTGGACCGAGTCGTGGCCGAGTCCCGCCGGGAGCAGGAAATTCCACAGCGGCGCCACGGCATAGTGCGTGGCCAGCATGTTCGGGCCGGCTTGCTGCAAGGCCGCCAAGCCGTTTTGCAGCCAGTGCTCCCAGCCTTTCATCAGGTCGTAGGGCAAGTGCTGCCGGACGAAGTCGCCGGCCGACGGGATCTTGCCGAACCAGCCGACCGGCGCGCTGGCGCTGCTTTGGACGAGCGTATTGAATGGGCCGTTCATCACACGCCTCCCGGGCAGGAAAAGCTGGCCAGCTGGGCCAGGCGGAATGGGTTGTGCGCACTGCTGGCGGTCACTTCGAACACGGCTTTGGCGCCGTTGACGTCGAACGTCGCCAGCATTTTTTCCGGATCGCGCTGTGGCGCCAGGCTGGCGCGGTCGAACATGCGGTGCAGCGCCCAGGCGCCTTCGGTCATCAAGGAAGCGCTGCTGCCGTTGCTGCCGGTAGCCTGCACGCGCACCTGGTTGCGCCCTGCCGGGCCGGGCCATTGAAGCGGCGTCGACACTTGCGGGCCGTGGGCGTAGCGCACCACCTGGCCGTCGATGTCGATGACAAACTGGGCGATGGAAGCGTCCATCTGAACCGGCTTGATATCGAAGCGGATGGTGGGCGTGCGGGCGCCGCCGGCGAAATACACATCGCGGATGACGACTGCCTGCTCGAAGGAATCGAGGTAGCCGGCGCGGGCCTTCTGATCGCCCTTGAAGCGCCATGGCCGTGCCGCCGTGTCGACCTGGTTTGCCAGGTTCTTCTGGAAAAATTCGTCCATCAGGGCGCCGGGCGCGAAGAGTTGGGCAAAATCGGCGAGCGCCATGTCGCGCGAGGAAGCGCGCACGAACGGGTAGCGGCCAGCCACGCTTTGCTGGCAGTAGTGGCCCACGTTGGCGGCAACATTCTTGCCGAGCTGCTGTTGCAGCACCTGGGTCACATTGTTGTCGGACGAATTGGCCAGCTCGCCCAGCATGCCGCGAAACGGCGTCGGCAGGCGGCCGGCTTCGGCCAGGATTTTGCTGAGCACCTGATTCGGCGGCGGCGTGGCGCCGTCGCGCAGGGCGGTTTCGGTCGCCGTCAACTGGGCGTACAGCTCGCCGAGGGTCTCGACAATGCCTTCGATCGGCGCCTTGCCGCCTTTGTCTCGCGCTGTCGTAAATTCGCGCAGCGCGGCAAAGCGCGTATCGACCAGCATTTCCACTCGTTCCGCGGCAGCCGCCTCCGGCTTGCCGTTGGCCAGGTCGTTTTGTCCAAAGATCTGGCTCAGGGACGAGCGCGTGCTGTCGAGTTTATCCCTGGCCTTGTCGACGATGGTGGCGCCGTTGATCTCGTCCTTGCGCACCAGGGTGGTTTCCCTGGCGGCGGCGTTCATGAGGCGCACCAGCGGCGAGTCAAGGGACGACAGGATGCGCGCGACCTGGATATTCTGGGCCAGGGTGCCGCCGGTTTTCAGGCGCAGGTCGCCCAGATAGTCTTCCCACACGCGAATGTAGTCGGTGAGGTACAGGCGCCGTACCTCGGCGCTCCACGCGGTCAGGTTGTCGCCGCGCGCCGGCGCGCTTTTTGGCTGGGCCAGCACCCATTTCTCTTCTTCCGCCAGCTTGGCGACGCGCGCGTCCAGGCCGGGCGCGAACAGTTCCCAGTAACCGCGATAGCTGTACAAGCCGGCCACGCCTTGATTGAGGCTGGCGCCGCTGGCGCGGCGAAACACCAGCGGCGCCTGGGGACCGACCACGGCGCCGACATTGAAGGTCGGCAGTTGCTTGTTACCTTGCAGCATGCGCTTCATGCTGCCGTAGGCACGCTGGGCCAGGGTATGCGTGAGCAGCCGTTCACGCGTTTGCGCCACCAGCGGCTCGTCGATGGCAAACGGTGACGCAACGATCCTTTGCGCAAGCAAGCGCTTCAGATGGGCGCGCAGTTCGTCGCGCTGGACCTTGGACAGGGCGTTGCCCATTTGACGTTCCAGGTCCAGCGACAACCACGCTTGAAGGAAATCGGCGTCGTAATGCGCGGGGTCAAACAGCATCAGATACGCCTTGAGCGCGTTATAGCTCAGTTCCACGTCGCCGCCCGGGGCCTGGCGCAGGCTGTCTTCCAGGCGGCGCGCCAGTTGCGGCAGAAACATGTCGTCCAGCGCCCGTTCGTAAGCGCGGGTGGACGCCGCTTGCAGCTTGGCGCCCTGATACAGGCCCAGCCGGTAAGCCAGCGCTGGATGTTCCACGTCGAGCACGGTGCTGACGGGCACGGCGTGCAAGGCGTCGAGCATCGGCATGACGGTGGTGACCTGTTCACGGTCGCTCAGCCGAACGGCACCGAGGCGTTTTTCCAGCGCTGGCAGGCGCGCTGCGACATCGTTGACGTAAGCCTGGTTGGCACGGTAGCTGTTGATCCATGCGAGCGACATCGCGATAACCAGCACGGCGGTGGCGGCATAAGCGCCTGTGCGCAGCCAGGTTTGCTTCTTTTGCCAGCGTTCATTGATGCCAGCCAGGCCCGCTTCCTTGAAAATGATGTCTTGCAATAAGCTGCGCAGAAAGAAGCTGCGGCCAGGTTCGCCGATTTGCGGCGCACGCTGGCCGGTATTGATCTGCAAGAAGTTCTTGATGCCGCCGAGGACCCGGTCGAACACAGTGCCTTCCTGGGTGCCGCTGGTAAAGTACACGCCGCGCAGCAAGGCGTTCGACTCGAATTTCGACGAGACGAAGACGTGCGCCAGGAACTGGCTCAGGATGCTTTCCAGCCCGGCAAATTCCTGCGGCAGCAGGTAGGCCAGTTCGCGCTGGCGCGGGTCGTGCTCGGCCAGCAGCTGCTCAGGCAGGCTGGCGTACAGGCGTTCCAGCAATTGCTTGTATTGTGATGAAAAAGCGCCGGGCAAGTCGAAGCTATCGCGCACGGCGTCCAGCTTGAAGGTCAGGCCCCATACCTGGCTGCGCTGTTCCTTGCTCAGTTGGGCAAAATATTCGGTAAAGCCGGCCAGCAGATCGACCTTGGTGATCAGGACGTAGACCGGGAATTGAATGCCGAGCTGATCGCGCAGTTCGTGCAGGCGCTTGCGCAAGGTGAGCGCATGCAGTGCGCGTTCCTGCTCGCTGCTGCCGAGCAGATCGGCGATGCTGATGGTGAGAATGGCGCCGTTCAGTGGCTGGCGCGGCCGGAATTTCTTGAGGAGGTCGACAAAACCCTGCCATTCGCCCTGGTCCTGTTCACGATGGCTCTCTTGCATGGTGTAGCGGCCGGCCGTGTCGATCAGCACCGCTTCATTGGTGAACCACCAGTCGCAGTTGCGGGTGCCGCCGATGCCGCGAATGGCTGCCTTGCCAAATTGTTCCGCCAGCGGGAATTCCAGGCCCGCATTGACCAGCGCCGTGGTCTTGCCCGAGCCGGGCGCGCCGATGAAGACGTACCACGGTAGCTGATACAGGTACTGACCCGAGAAACGCTGCAGGAAAGCCAGCTTGCCCTGGCCGGCGTCGGTGGCAAACCTGGCCGTGCGTAGCTTCTCGGACGCGTCCTGGAAGCGCTGGTTGAGTTCATCGAGGTGCGGGTTGGCAGCGCTTGGTGCGGCATTGGGGCGCGCGGCGGGTGTGCGGATTTGGGTCAGCAGCTGGGAGTTCAGACGGGCCGCGCGCCAGTTGCGGTACAGCGCGCGCACCAGCCAGATGGCAAACACCAGGCCGATCACGCACCAGCGCGCCAGTTCGCTCTCCAGCGGGCGCATCTGGCCGATGGCGATGATCGGCCCGAGCAGCCAGACCATGCTGCACAAGGCGAGCAGGCCAAAAAATATCCACAGCTGGCGGCCGAAGACGACACCGGCCACCGTTCCGAACAGGTTCATGACAAGATTCATGGTGCGGACTCGGCGCTTGGCGCCGCCGGCGGCACCATTAAGGTAATTTCGACGCGACGGTTGCGCGCCCGGTTGGCTGGACTGTCGTTCGGCACGGCCGGCTCAAAGGCACCGCGGCCTTCGGCGCGCAGGCGGCCTGGTTGATCGAGCAGCGCTTGCAGCACGTTCTTGACGCTCTCGGCGCGCGCTACCGACAGCTCCCAGTTGGATGCGAAGCGCAAGCCGCGGGTTGGCACATCGTCCGTGTAGCCGACCACCAGCACCGCGCCAGGGACGGCATTGAGCGCCTTGCCGATGCGCGCCAGCAAGGCTGCGTGCGCCGGGTTGCCGCTGACAGTCGCGGCGCCCGACTCGAACAAGCTGTCGCCGCGGATGATGATCGTGCTGCGCTCGCTCAGGTCCAGCACACTGACCAGCTTTTCGGCGATTTCCGTTTCCAGGAACTGCGCCAGGCGGCGCGTTTGCGCTGCGGGGGAGGGCTTGGCGGCGCTGGCGACCACGCGCGGGGCGCGCAGCTGGTCGATCGCGGCATGGACCTCATCGGAGCGCGACGACAGCGACCACTGGAGAGCGATGAACAAGCCGACACAGGCCAGCGCCGCCACGCTGGCGACTGCCCACGGCGGCACCTTGCGCTGCGCACGCGCGGCCATGACCGGATCGTGCCAATGCGGTGACAGGGCGCCGGCATGCTCGCCGCGCTGGGTGCGGATCAGTTGCAGCATGCGCTGCTTGAGCAGGTCGAGCTGCGAGCGGCCCTGGTCGAGCACCCGGTAGCGTCCTTCGAAGCCAAGCATCAGGCAGAAATATTGAAGTTCGAGCAGATCGATGTGCTGGGCCGGATAGGGCGCCAGGCGCGACAGTAACTGGAAGAATTTTTCTCCACCCCAGGTTTCGTTATGAAACGTCACCAGCAGGCTGCTGGCCGACCAGACGCCACCGCCGCCCCAGGGCGTCAGGGTGGCCGCTTCGTCGAGTGTGGTGCAGAGGCAGTAGCGTGCGCCGATAATGGTTTCGTTCGCAATGCCCGCTTCCCGGGCGCGGGTTTCGAACTGGCGCAATTCGGCCAGCAACTGCCCGCGCAGCATGGCCGGATCGGCGTGATGCACGGTCGTGCGAATCTGTGGAATGAGATTGAGCAGCGGGTTGGCCAGCGCCACCAGCGGGTTGCTGCCGCTGTGGATCCGTGGGCCGGGAGGCGGCGCAGCGGCGGCATCGGCTCCAACTGCGCCAGCGCCCGGCGTGGTCGACGCGCCACCCGGATTGGGCGCGACAAAATGGTCGCCGCGCCGGCCCAGCTGGCCGAGCGGATCGAAACCGAGGGTATTGGTGGAGTTCATTGACGAATGGCCCAGAATTCCATGGAGAGGCCGGGGAAATCACCGGCCACGTGCAGCGCCAGGCCGCCGGATTTTTCCAGCTGTTTCCAGAACTCGCCGGTCTTGTCGAGTTCAAAATAGGTGAAGCCGGCGTGGTAGGGCAAATGCCGCGGCGCCACTGGCAGCAGGCGCACGCCAATACCGGGAAGCTGCAGAAGCACCAGGTCGCGGATGCGCTCGACCGCGCCCATTTTCAGCTGCGCCGGGAAGCGCGTGCGCAGCAGGTCGGACGGCATATCGGCATTGACCGCCAATACGAAGCCGGCGTCCTGGATCAATTCCAGCGAAGGAATCTGCGCCACGCGAATGCCATTGCCGCGTTCTTGCAGCGCGATGGCGATGGCGTGCTGCTCAAGAACGATGGATAGCGCACGGCGCAGTTCGGCCATCAGCGGCGTGAACGTGGCCTGCAGGTCGTCGTGCAGATACGGCGGATAGACGGTCGGGCGGCGCTTGTCGGAGGTATGGGTGGCCAGGTCGCAAGCCAGTTTCAGCATGTCCTTGTAGAGCATCTCCGGATGCAAACGACTGCTTTGACCTGCATGCCAGGTAACGCCGGTGTAGCGGTTGATCACTTCAAGCAGCAGAAAATCGGCAAATTCAGCCACGCCGCTGCTGCCGGGCTGCGACAAGCGCTCGGCCAAGGCGTCGCCGCGCTGTTGCAGCAGGCCGTGCAGTTGCGAGACAAATCGTTCCAGCACGGGGTGCGCAGTGGCTGCGAGCATCGGCGGGATGTAGCTGTCATCGAGCAGCACCTGGCCATCGTTGCGGCGTTCGTGCACGCGCGCCACGCCCACGGACTGCCAGTTGGGATTGAGCGCGGATGCGGGCATCAGGCGCAGGTTCAAGCGGCCAAATTGCAGCACGGCCGGGCCGAAGGCATCGCTGTTGGCGTCTTCAATTTCGAACTCGCCGATGTCATGGCGGGTCCAGCCGCTGTTGCTGGCGGCATCTTGCGGCGGGGCCTCATCGGCCCAGGAAAAATCGGGCCGGTTGGCACGCCACAAGGGCAAGGCCAGCACGATGTCCTGATCCTTGAGCTGTGCCGGCACGTCCAGCATGGCAGGCGCATGGTCTGCCTCGAAGGCAAATGGCGTTCCATCAGGCATAACGCCGGCAGCGCTGCTGATTGCCAGCTTTCCGAGTGCAAGCGCATCACTGTCGAGCACCAGGCGTGACCATCCCCAGTGAAAACCCTGCATTGGCAGCACGCGCGATTGCACGAAGTTTTCGAGGTAGCGCTCCATCTGCTGGAAGTGGTGCGGGCGCAAAAACATGCCTTCGGTCCAGACGATGCGCTGATGCATGCTGCTGGCGATATTCGGATTGGGTGAATATGGTTTCATTTGGCTTTTTGAATCAATGCGATACCGCCCTTGTTAATACCGACCTGCAGGAGAAACTGATCGGGCAAGGTTTGCCAGAATTTAAAGACATTCAATTGTTTCGGATCCGGCAGAGTGATTGTTTCGCGCCACTTATTCTTTTCCAATAGCCGGTATTCAGCGACGATGCCAATGGCGGTGACGTCGGGATTGCCCGGTTTCTTGATCGATCGGATTTCGCCCGGTGCCAGCGCGATCTGGTCGATTTCAACCAGATCCTTGCCCAGCACCGTTTCGGCCTGGCTTTGCAGCGCAAAGAAATCGGCCGACTGGAAGCCGGTCGGCGAGCGCAGCGCATAGATCTTGACCAGCAGCGGGGACGGGCGCTGGCGGCTGTCGCCATTCACGTCGCTGGCCGCCTGCAAGTCGATGCGATAGGGCGACGCTTTGCTCGTGGCGCTCGACGCGCACGCGCTAAGCACAATGGCAGCGGTGACGGTAATCAGTAAGCCGATGACCCTGGATATTGATTGCAATGGTGGCCTCTTGGCTGATTCGCTATTCACGGACAAGCAGATAAGTTATTACATCGCTGGGCGCTCCGATACGCACTTCGATCGCCGGGCCTGTATTGAACGGAAATGATTGTAATGTTCAAAAGTGACAGGGGCATGACGCCAGGGATATTCAAAAAATTGAATAAAATGTATGGTCAGGCAATCATTAATTTCGTGCCGAAATTTATGTTTATTAAATTGAATCACTTCATGGATGTGGACATGAAACAGCGAACCTGCCGCGCCGCTGGTAAGCGTCGGCTTGGTGACGATTGAGTTGAGCGCCGTCTTGCCTGATGATGGCGTCACGCCGCTGGGAAGCGGCGTGTTTTCAGGCGGTGGCCAGCTGCCAGGCGCCATGCCAGGGCAGCAATTGGCCGACACGGTTGAGGGGGGGCGATGTGGGCTGGCGCGCGGCGCAACCAGGCTTGCGCGTCAATCCCGTTTAGTTTGGCCGTCCCGATCATGGAATAAATAGCGGCCGCGTGCTCGCCGCCGCTGTCGGCGCCGGTGAACAGATCGTTGCGCCGGCCGTTGGCGACACCGCGCAAGGCGCGTTCCGCAGCCGGGTTGTCGGTCGGATCAGCGTTTTCAGCGGGAAGTACCACCAGCCCGGTAGTGAATTCTTTGCGCAGGTCATTCGCATGCGGGATGCGGTTCCATTTTTATTCCGATCAGTTGCGGCGCCGACAACCGGACACCCCCCCCCCCTCAGTTCTGCGCATGGAACCAAGCACCCCTTTCCACACACACATGGCGGCAGGGCGTCGTCACGCGGACAGCGCCGGCATCAACGCTTACTTACCAGGGAGGGCACGCCGAAAGCCAGTACGCAACACTGCGTTGGCGGGAGGCGTGCGCATCGACACTATGGCATCGTCACGACGCGCGCTTGGCTTTTCACCCATCACCGCATGCTGCGCCACGCAGCCGCCCGACCCCGTCGCCGCCGGCCCGCGCCGCCGCGGCATGGGCCGCAAGGATGCTGCCGGCCCGCGGCCGCTGTAGGCGCAGCATGGCAAGCCAATCGATTTCGTCACTGCAAGGCCCACTGTCCGCGCAGAGCGCGCCGGTGGCGTCGGCGGCGAGCGCTGCCGGCACCGCTAGCGAAGCCATCGGCAAAGCCGGCTTCGACGACCTGGCCGGCATCGGTACGGTCCAGGCGCATCTGCCCAAGGTCCGCATGCCGCTGGCGCGCCGCCTGGCGCGCACGCAGACCGCCGCGCTTCCGGCCGCCCAGGACGAGTACGACACACCGCTCGCGACGGCGGCCGCACACTTGATCGAGTCGCTGGCGCAGCCGGGGGAGGATGGGCGCGAGCGCTGGCAGGGCACCCAGGATCCGCTCCAGCAACAGATGCTGCTGGAACAAGCGCGCCAGCAGCTCGACGAGCAAGCCGACGATGGCAGCGGCCGGCGCGACACGGTCGGCGCCCGGCTCGATGCGATGCAGGCCGGCCTGGGCGCGCGTCACGGCGCCGCCATCGCCGAGGGCCGGCGCCATGCCGACGCCTTCGAAGGCGCGCTGGCCACCCTGGACGCCGCCGCGCCCGGCGCCAGCGCGCCCACCTTGTCCGCGCTGCGGCGCCAGTTTGGCGCGCCGGCCAGCGGCCGCCGCGATTCGCCGTTGGCGCCCGCCGCGCTGCTCGACATCCTGCTCGCTCATGCGGACCAGGCCGGCACCGCTGGCGCGCTGGGCCGTCCACCGGCGCGGCTGCACGAAGAATTGCGCCGCCGCGGCCGCTCCGGTCCGCGTCTGTGGCTGTCGCTGCAGGACGCTGCCTGCTTCCAGCTGGTCAACACCAGCTATGCGCTGGCGGGCGAGCTGCGCCGCGAGCTGTCGGAGCGCGCCGGAACCGCGCCGCTGGCCGGGCAGGGCGCGCTGGCCAGACTGCTGCTGGGCTTGGGCGAAGCGGACGCCGGCCAGGCCGCACCACTGCTGCGCCAGCTGGTCGACATGGAGCGCCTGACGCCGCGCCAGCGCGCCGCCGCCTGCCAGAGCCTGCGCGCCACCATCGCGCGCTGTCCGGACGCTATGTGGAGCGGGGCCGCGCCGTCCCAGCGCCCGCGCCTGCTCGACCAGCTGCAAGAACTGATCATCGAACACCATGCCGCCGCGCCGGCCTTGTCGGCAGCACCCGGTGACGCGCTGCAATCGCGGCTGCGTCTGGACCACCTCAGCACCAGGAGCACTTGATGGAACATATGACAGCGCAACTGGCGCAGTTGCTGCGCCAGGCCCGCGATGGCCAGGTCGTGATGCGGCAGGCTGGGGACGACGGCCTGCAACTGCTGGCCTATCCCTTGCCCGACGGCGCCCTGGTGGCGCTCGGCTTCGGACGCGACAGCGCGCACCGCGTGCTGCCCGAGCGCGTGCTGCGGCGCCGCACGCTCATGCCGGCGCGCTATGGGCGCTGGCTGCCGGCCATGCTGGGCGACGGCAGCTGGTATGTGGTGCGGCGCCTGCGCGACGACGCCTCCGGTCAGGCGGCGCTGCCCGATGCCGCCCAATGGCAGGCCGCGCGCGAGTTGCTGGCATGAGCCGCATCGCAGCGATCGGCGCCGGCCGCGCCGAAGGCCCCGGCGGCGACGCCCAGGGCGGGATCGCCGGACCGCCGGCGCCCGAGCGCAGCGCCGCGCTCAACCGCACCGACCTGTCGCCGTGGGAAGCGGCGGCCTCCTTGCCGCCGGCGGCGCCGGCCGGCCAGGAAACGCTGGCGCCGCTGACCCGCTTTCTCGGCGCCGCCCTGACGGCGGCCAATCCGGCCTGGTCGCGCGATCCCTTGCCGGGCCTGCGCGCGCTGCAAAAGCGCCTGGTCGACCATTCGCTGGCGCTCGATCCGGCCCAGCGTGCCGACAGCATGGCGGCGATCCTGGTGGTCGAAGACGCGGTGCGGCTGCGCCTGCGCCTGCAGCAGATGGAACTGGCGCGCTGCGACACCGGCGCCGGAGCGCCCGCATGAACCCGCGCCCGCGCCACAACCCGATGCCGCTCGACCTGGCCGTGGCCATCGGCCTGCTGTGGGGGCACCTGAACACCGGCCAGTTCGAGCCGGCGTACCGGCTCGGCCGGGTCTGCCGCCAGATCTGGCCGGACGACCAGCGCCTGGCGCTGCTGGTGGCGTATGCCCAGGTCGAGCTGTTCGACGGCCCCGACCCGGACACCGCGGCCTTGCTGGCGCGCGCCGCCGCCTGCCCGTCCTGGAGCGCCGTGCTGGCGCGCCGCTGCGGCACCGGCTAGGGTGTGTCTGATCCGCGCAGGGGAAACGCATGCGTTTCCCCCATAGCACCTCAACTGAGCGAAGGTGCCATAGATTCCCGCCTCTCCAAGAACTGGCTTCTGAACTTAGGGGCGTTAGGTTAGCGGATTTCTGATGACAAACGTCAAAACCGTCGTTCCCGCGAAGGCGGGAACCGAATTTTGCTCCGTAGCCGTTGGCTGAGCGTCGGACTTGGATTGCCGTGGGGGCGCCTAGCCCTTCGCGGGAGGTCATTTCTGCCAATGGCAGGAAGTCATTTCCGCCAATGGCGGGAATGACGGAGCTTAAGTTAGCGGCATTAACCTCTGGACTTGCCTCGTTCTAAGGAATTGGAGGAGTTTCTTGGAAACTGGAGGCTGCGCGGGAAGTCATTTCCGCCAATGGTGGGAATGACGGCGCTTAAGTTAGCGCCATTTGGAACCGGCCTCTGAGCTTGCACAGTTCCAAGAGATTTGAGGAGTTTCATAGAAACTGGGACCTGCGCGGGAAGTCGTTTCTGCCAATGGCAGGAACGACGAATTAACGGTATCGAAATGTAATCTGTTCGCGCCGACTTGTCAGACACACTCTAGCCATTGTCTCAACCGGAGCGGCCGGCACCAGCGGCCCTCCGTTCCACTTTCTTCACCACGCCAGGAAAACCGCATGCTCAACAACATCGTCATGTCCCTCAACGCGCTCGCCGCCCGCATGGCCAAGCGGGCCGAACTCGCGACCGCCGCTCTGGTGATCGCCATCGTCTTCATGCTGGTGCTGCCGATGCCGGCCTGGCTGCTCGACATCCTGATCGCGCTCAATCTGTGCGCCGCCGGCCTGATGGTGGTGGTGTCGATGTACATGCCCGGGCCGACCGCGTTCTCCACCTTTCCCACGGTCCTGCTGCTGACCACCCTGTTCCGGCTGGCGCTGGAAGTCGCCACTACCCGCCTGATCCTGCTCGAAGGCAATGCCGGTCACATCGTCGAAACCTTCGGCAACTTTGTCGTCGGCGGCAACCTGGTGGTCGGCCTGGTGATCTTCCTGATCCTGACGGTGGTGCAGTTCATCGTCATCACCAAGGGCTCCGAGCGGGTCTCCGAAGTGTCGGCGCGCTTTTCGCTCGACGCCATGCCGGGCAAGCAGATGTCGATCGACAGCGACCTGCGCTCCGGCCTGCTGAGCCCCGACGAGGCCAAGAAAAAGCGCGCCGTGCTGGGCCAGGAAAGCCAGCTGCATGGCGCCATGGACGGTGCCATGAAGTTCGTCAAGGGCGATTCGATCGCCGGCATCTTCATCGTCGTGGTCAACCTGGTGGGCGGCATCGCCATCGGCATGTTGCAGCACAACCTGGCGGCGTCCGAGGCGGTGCGCCTGTACGCCATCCTGTCGATCGGCGACGCCCTCATCGCGCAGATCCCGGCGCTGCTCATTTCGCTGGCGGCCGGCATGATCACCACCCGCGTGCCGCTCGGCGACGACAAGCCGGACGAGGCGCCCAGCAATATCGGCCAGGACATCGCCGCCCAGCTGTTCGGCGAGCCGCGCGCCTTGCTCACGGCGGCCGCCATCATGCTGCTGTTCGGCCTGATTCCCGGCATGCCGACCGCCGTGTTCATGATACTGGCCTTGCTTCTCGGCGGCGGCGGCGCGGCCGGCCTGCTCAAGCCGCGCGCGCTGGCGGCCAGCCAGCGCCAGACGGCCGAGGTGGAGCGCAAGAACGCCGGCATCGTCGACCTGACCACCTTCACCGCCACCCGTCCGTTCGCGGTGCGCATGGCGGCCGCGCTGCAAGGCACGGCGGCCGCCGACAAGGTCACCCGCGCTGTGCGCATCATGCGCAATAATGTGCTGGACCAGAAAGGCATTCCGGACTTGCAGCCGATCGATTTCGAGTTCCATGCATCGGTGCCGGCCGGACGCATCCATTTCCTGATGGCGGAAATCCCGCTGATCGATGTCGAGATGCGCAGCGGCTATGGCGCCAGCACCGAATCGGTCGAGCGCCTCGAACAACTCGGCTTCGCGGCGCAGGAAGATACCCTGGCCGGCACGCGCCAGCGCCGCGTCTGGGTCGACTTGATCGACGAGGCCGGCCTGCACGCGGCCGGGGTCAAGTACCTGGGCTGGGAGCAGGTGTTCGCGGCCGACGTCGAAGTCGAGATGCTGCGCAATTGCCAGATGTTCATCGGGGTGCACGAGGTGCAGCGCTTCACCGCCTGGGCCGACCGCCGCTTTCCTGAGCTGGGCAAGGAACTGGCCAGGAGCGTGACCTTGCCGCGCCTGACCGAGGTGATCCAGCGGCTGGCGCGCGAGGGCGTCTCGCTGCGCAATGCGCGCCTGCTGCTGGAAACCACCTTGGAATGGGCGCCCAAGGAGCGCGATCCGGATGTCATCGCCGACTATGTGCGGCTGGCGTTCAAGCGGCAGCTGTGCCACGAGGTGGCGCGCGACGGCCTGATCGAGGTGGTGCTGCTCTCCCCGGAGCTGGAAGAGCTGTTGCGCGGCGCGCTGCGCACGACCAGCCAGGGCACTTACCTGGAGCTGGAAGCGGAAGTCGAGCAAGCCATCCTCGACCGCCTGGGGGAGCTGTCCGGCACCGGCGGCGCCCCGGCTGCGTCGCCGGTGCTGGTGACGGCGGCCGACATCCGGCGCGCGCTGCGCAACCTGATCGAGGAGGAATTCTTTTCGGTGCCGGTGTTTGCGTTCGCCGAACTGACCCAGCATAGCCGGGTGCAGCCGGTCGGCATGATCGAGGTGTAGGCCGGGCCGGAAGAAGGCGTGGCAAAAAAAAGCGGCCCGGGCCGCTTTTGCGTTTGCGCCCTGATGCGTCAGATGGCGCCGTCGGGCGCGGTCAGGAATCCGGCATGGCGGTGGGGCGCGGATCGGGCGCCTGGCGGGCGGCGCTGTCGAAGGCCGCCCTGAGCGCGGCGGCCCCGGCCGCGAAGTCGGCGCGCCACTCGCCGCCGCCCGCTTCCAGGCGGCAGGCGCCGCGCGCCAAGGTGGCGTCGCTGCGCTGTTCCCACGCCGCTTCGGGCGGCGCCAGCGCCATGTCCTCGGGATGCAGGTACAGCACCGGCTGCGCCAGCGCGCGCGGGGTTTCTTGCAGCAGGCGGCGGCAGCTCGCTTCCAGCCGCTCGCGCGGGCTGGTCTCGGCCAGCGCGCGCTCGAACAGGGCCAGCGCCAGGTCGACCGCCAGCGCCTGGGCGCCGTCCAGCAATTGCGCATGGCGTTGTTCGAGCTGGCGCAGCAGCGCGGCGGCGCGCCCGAGCACCTCGTGTTCAGCCGTGCGCACCGCCGCGCGCGCCTCGGCGGCGGCGTCCAGGCGCAGTTGTTCGGCCGTGCGCCTGGCCTCGTCGAGGATGTGTTCGGCGGCGGCGCGGGCATCGCGGGTCAAGGTCAGCGCGGCGGCGCGCCACAGGCCGTGGTCGGCGCGCAGCAGCGCGTCGGTGGTAATGCTGGCGACACAGAATTCGTTCATCGGGACTGCCTTGTTCAAGTTGAAAGCGAGGCGGCGCGCACGCGGCACAGCAGCCAGCAGCGCCTGGCGCGGGCCGCCGTGGCGGCGCCCAGTGGCTGCGCCATGGCGCCCAGCAGGACGGCGATGCGTGCAACGCTGGCGGCATCGAGGCCGCCGCGCAGGCGCGGCCACAGGCCGGGAAAGGCGGCCTCCAGATGGCAAGCCAGTTCGCACAGGCCGCGCAGTTCCAGCGTGTCGGCGTCGAGATAGAGTTCGCGGCCGTAGCACGGCAGCGGCTGGGTGGCGGCCAGCCGCAGGCACCAGTCGCGTTCGGTGGGGGGCAGGGTGGCCAGCGCCGCCGCATCCTGCGCGCGCGCCGCCAGCAGGCCGCCGTACAGGCGCGCGGCGGCGCCGAGCGCGGCGGGATCGGTGCCGCTGGCCTCGGCCCAGCGCGGCTCGAAGCAGGGCGGCAAGCCGGGCGCCAGGCCCGCTTGCGCGCACCACAGGCGGTAGCCATCGCGCAGCGACAGCGCGCCCGCCATGGCGGCGTGCGCTGGCGCCTGCGCGGTCGCATGCCAGGGTGCGAACCACCAGTCCAGGAAACCATCGGGTAGCGGCGCGGCGGCAGTCATGCCCTAGTCGCCCTGGTCGCGTGCGACGGCGTCGGCACTGAAGGCGGGCGCCTTGCCGAAGTGGTCTTTGAGCCAGGCCGCCAGGCCGGGATGGTAGCGGCACAGCGCAAACAGCAGGCCGACCAGCATCACGGCCATCAGCAGCGCCAGGCCGAGCAAGGTCATGCTCAGCGCCATGGCCGAACCGGCCTGCACCCGGAACGGTCCCACGTTGCTCCATTCGACCACCGGCGCGGTATAGGCGCTCGACGCCATTACCACCGATACCTTGGCGCGCCCGCCTTCGCCCGACAGGCCGGGGATGCTGGACGCGACCAGCTGGCGGATGCGCGGCAGCAGGGTATCCTCGTCCACCTCGCCGTGGTACTTGACGAACACGGCGGCCGAGGATGGCTGGATCGGTTCGCCCGGCGCAATGCGCTCGGGCAGCACCACGTGGACCCGGGCCGCGATGACGTTGTCGAATTGCTGCAAGGTCGATTCGAGTTCGGCCGACAGCGCATGGATATAGCGCGCCCGCTCTTCCAGCGGGGTCGAAATCATGCTGTCCTTCTTGAAGGTCTGGCCCAGGTCGGAGAGCGCGCGGCGCGGCAGGCCGGCCGCCTGCATGGCCGTGGTGGCGCGCGCGATATCGTCGGCGTTGACGGTCAGGGTCACGCCCTCCTTGGCGGGGGCTTTCTGCGCCTCGATCCCGTAGCGGCTGAGCAGGGTGACGATTTCGTTGGCGTCGGCATCGTTCAGGCCGACCTGCAGGTTGGCGCGGTTGCCGCAGCCGGCCAGCAGCGCGCACAGCGCCAGCGGCAGGAGCGCGGCCAGCAGGTGGCGCACGGACCTCATCGTCATTGCAGCTTGGTGAGCTGGTCGAGCGCGGTGGTGGCCTTGGCGGCGGCCTTGGAGACGAACTGGACGCGGGTCTGGTAGTCGCTCAGTGCCAGGGTGGCTTTCATCAGCTGCATCGAGTCGCCCGAGCGGGCCGCCTGCTCCAGGGTCCTGGAGATGGTTTGCTGGTCTTTGCGCAGCTCGTCCGAGAGGGCGCTGGCGCGCTGCATCACGCGCTCGCCGAGCGAGGCCTGGCCGGGGGCCGCCTTGGGCACGGCATTGGCGTCCTGGCCGCGCTGGCCGAGCTCGCGCGCCATGATCTCGCGAAATGCGGTCTCGTTGACGGGACTGAGGTGCAGCGCGTCCTTGCCGGCGGCGGCGCTGCCTGCCGCATCCGGACCGGGGGCCGGCAATGTGCTGCTGAGAAGATCGGGCATATGCATGGAGGTACTCGCGCTGGGCGGCATAAGAATGGTTGAGCGGGAAGTGTTCGGACTACTGCGGATAAGTGTCGCGGCCGCCGCGAAGGTTCCGTGCTCCCGGGGCGGTATTTCTTTTCGTTTTGCGCGAACTAAACCGGAACCGACCGCCACTCACCAGCCATGCCGGGCTGTCGCCGCTGCCGTTCATATTCGCCACGAGGAAAAAATAGCATGTCATACGATAACAACCCGACCAGCCGTGCGCTGCGGCGCCTGGAAACCCACCTCGACGACAGCGACCTGCGCATGCGCGAGTTCATGGCGGCCGAGGCCGCCGGCGAGCAACCGGACTCCGACAGCTTCCTGCACATGCTCGAGCAGCGTTCGGTGACCCGGCGCGCGATGGAGGCGCAATCGAAGCTGTACGAAAAGCCGCTCAAGACCGTCCTCGCGGAGTCCAAGTAAGCCATGGATAATCACGACCAACTGGCCCGCTGGCTGTGCGCCCAGCCGCTCGGGGAGCGCATCGCCATCGATGGCGAATCGGTCTGGCTGCGGCCGGGCGAGGGCGGCGCCGAACTGACGGCCTGCCTGTGGCCCGATCCCAGCGGCGCGCAGGTGCTGGCGGCACTGCGCCACGGTTTCGCCAGCGCGGCCCACTTCGACGCCGGCCTGAGCCAGTCCGACGACGGCCTGCTACTGAGCTGCTGGCTGCCGTCCTGCGGCGGCTGGAGCGCCGCCGCGCCGGCGTTGGAGCAGTTGCTCGACCAGCTGGCAGCCTGGCGCGCCGCGCTGGCGCCGCCACGCGACAGGCCGCGCCCGCCGGCCGGCGGCGCCGCGCGCCACGAACAGCGCATGCGCCAGCTGCTCGGCGGAGCACGGCCATGATGGGGCTCAGGCCGCACTTGGCGGGTGTCGCCCGCGCCGTGCTGCTGGGCGCCTGCCTGGCGCAGGCGGCGCCGGCCGCCGCCGTGGCGCCCGCCAGCTGGAACGAGACCGGCTTTGCCGTCGACGCCAAGGGACTGCGCCTGTCGCGCGTGCTGCAGCAGTTCGGCGCCGCCTACGGGGTCCAGGTCGACAGCCGCGTGGCCGACGCGGTGCTGGCGCCGACCCGCATCAAGGCCGCCACGGGCAGCGAATTTCTCGACCGCCTGGCCGCCGCTGCCGGTTTCCGCTGGTTCGTCTACAACGAGACCGTGTACGTGGTGCCGCGCGGCGAACAGATCGCGGTGCGGCTGCAGGTCGGCGAGGACGCCGTGCAGGACGCCAAGGCCGCCTTGAGCGGCGTGGGCCTGTTCGATGCGCGCTTCGGCTGGGGTGAACTGCCCGACGAGGGCGTGATCATCGTCAGCGGCCCGCGCATCTACGTCGACCTGGTGCGCTCGCTGCTGCTGCCGGACCACAAGCCGGAAGACGCGCCGGCCAGCGGCCGGCAAGTGATGGTGTTCCGCCTCAAGTACGCCAGCGCCGCCGACCGCACCATCACCACCCGTGGCCAGAAAGAGCTGGTGCCGGGCATGAAGAGCATCCTCGGGCGGCTGCTCGACAGCGAGCCGGCGCAGCCGGCGGGCGCGCCGCCGGGCAAGGAGTTCGACGTCGGCAGCGACAAGCATTCGCGCCGCGCGCCGGTCGGCAAGGGTGGCGCGCGCGAGCTCGGCGAGCAGGCCGCCGCGCCGCCCGCGGAGCAGCGCGGCGCCAGGGCGGCCGGTGCCACTCGCGGCGAACGGGTGCGCATCGATGCCGATCCATCGCTCAACGCCATCATCATCTACGACGATGTCGCCAGGCGCGCCACTTACCAGGCCCTGATCGCGCAGCTCGACGTGGAGCCGCGCCAGGTCGAGATCGAGGCGCTGATCGTCGACATCGACCGCAGCAAGTTGAGCGAACTGGGCGTGGAGTGGGGCGTCAGGAGCGGCGCCACCAGCGCCACCATCAATGCCGGCGGCGCCGAATCGCAGGGCATCGACTTGCCCTTGCCCGGCTCCACCTTGCTGATCAATAACGCCGCCCGCTTCTATGCGCGCCTGAAGGCGATGGAGGGTAGCGGCGACGCCCGCGTGCTGGCCAAGCCGACCGTGCTCACGCTCGACAATGTGGCGGCGGTGCTGGACCTGAGCCAGACTGCCTACGTGCCGCTGGTCGGCGAGCGGGTGGCCGATCTGGCCGATATCACCGTCGGCACCATGCTGCGGGTGGTGCCGCGCATCGTGCAGGAGGGGGCGCTGATGCGGGTGCGGCTGGAAATCGATATCGAGGATGGCGCGATGGACAAGAGCACCACCCGCAACAGCGTAACCCGGTCGAGCATCAGCAGCCAGGCCATCGTCGACGCCCAGCAGACCCTGATGATCGGCGGCTACCACGCCGAATCGGTGGCGCGCCAGAGCCAGAAAGTGCCCTTGCTGGGCGATATGCCGCTGATCGGCGGCCTGTTCCGCAGTTCCAGCGAAACGCACAGCACGCGCGAGCGCCTGTTCCTGATCACGCCGCGCATCATGAGCAGCGCCGGCATGGTCGCGGCCGAGCTGTCGAAGGCGAACAAGGCGGCGCGCCGCCTGGCGGCGGCCGAACAGCGGCAGCAGGCGTATGCCGGCGAGGCGGCGCCACCGGCTGTGGCAGCGGCTTTACCGCTGGCGCCGGGCGCAGCGCCAGCGGTGGCGTCGCCGCTGCTGCGCCGTACTGCGCTGGCCGATGCCATGTGGCCGACCAGGGCGCGCTCCGTGCTGTGCAGACGGCAGTTGCCGCCGTGGCGCTGAGCGGCGCCATGGCGCGACTGGGCTGCCTGCTGCTGGCGGCCCTGGGCATGCCGGCACAGTCGGCGCTGTTCAAGTATCTCGATCCGGTCACGCGCGTGGCCAGCTACACCAATTACCGTCCATCCCAGCCCGGCGCGCGCGAACTCGTGCCGCGGCTGGACGCGCCGGCTCGCCGCGGCGCTCCCGGCGCCAGGGCGCCCGCCTTCGCCGCGGCGAGCGTGCCGCGGCCGGAACCGGGACCGGGACCGGGACCGGGACCGGCCAATTTTCCGCGCATCGACGCCACGCGCCAGCGCGAACTCGACGCCGGGCGCAGGTACATCATCGGCACCGAGCTGCAAGCGGCCGAAGCGGAACTGGCGCGCCTGCTGGCCGGCGCCGCCGCGCCCGAGCACATCGGGCGGCGCCGTGGCGACGTGGCCGCGCTGCGGCGCGAACTGGAACGCCTTCCTTAGGCCCGCCCGCCATCGCCCATCAGGCTGGCGGCGTGTATTCGAGCCGGTAACCCTGGCTGTACGAGGTGCGGATGATCACGCCCCGCTCCACCCCGAACTGCAGCTTCTTGCGCAGCTTGTAGACATGCTGTTCGATCGTGCGGCCCGCCACCTCGCTGTCGGCACTCCAGATCGACGCCCCGATGGTGCCGCGCGAGATGAACACGCCCGGCGACGAAAAGAACAGCCAGGCCATGGTGAATTCGCGCGGCGTCAATTCCACTGTCTCGCCGTCATAGGCGGCGCTGGCCGCCTCGCGGTCCAGGGTAAATTTCCCCAATGCGATGGTGCGGCGCACGCTGTTCGGACGATGGCGCCGGATCACCGCGCGTATCCGCGCGATCGCCTCGACCGCCTCGAAATGGGCGCCGATGAAGTCATCGGCGCCGGCGTTGAGCGCCAGCGCCGCCATCTCCGGCGTGCCCTGCGAGAGGGCGATGACCGGCGTGCTGTTGCCGGTGCGGCAGTTGAGCCAGGAGACGAAATCCTCGCTGTCGTCGCGGTGATTGCCGATGTCGATCAGCAGCAGCGTGAAGCCGCGCCGGCTCAGCATGCGCGACAGGCTGTTCTCCGATGCGAAACGCTCGCAGCCAAAACCGGACTGCTGCAGCAATGTCTGCAGCCTGGCGAACAGACCGTCGCTACGCACGTAGCAGCCGATGCTCTCAGAATTATTCAGCATGCTGTTGGTCCCCGGAAATAGTCTTGATGAAGTGGTAAATGTTGCGACCGCTGTTGTATCAGCAAATCGCATCGCGCGGCAAGGAATTTTTTGCTTGGAGCCAATAACCACGGCGTTTCTGCGACATTGGCGAAGAATATTTGGAGAAAAATGGAACCGCTTCGATTCTGGCGACACTCATCGTCACTGGAGGCGCGGAAAGTGAGCGCCACGTTGGCGAGGCCGGTTATTTTTTTCGGGTTCATTTCTACATCTGACGCTTCTCATTCATGCCGCATATGCTCAAGTTCCTGTTATTTTTTTCGCGGCCTGTCCTGCTGATGTTGCTGGGCGCATGCCTGCCGCTGGCGTCCGCCGCCGCCCCGGCCCTGGCGCTGGCCGCAGTCGCGCAGCCGTTGCTGTTGCCCGCTTACGGCTCCTGGATCGACGGCGCCGATTGCGTGGACGAGCCGGCGGGCGTGGTGGCCGCCGCGCCGGTGCCGGCCGCAGCGCAGCCAGTGCAGCCAGCGCAGCCAGTGCAACCAGTGCAGCCAGCGCCGCCGCAGGCCTGGCAGCTCAAGGCCGCCGACCAGACCCTCAAGACGGCGCTGATGCGCTGGGCCGCCAGCGAAGGCTGGCAGCTGGTGTGGGAAGCGCCGGTCGACTACGCCGTCGAACGCGACACCATGGTCGGCGGCAGCCTGGAACAGGCGATCGAAGCGGTCGCGCGCAGCATGGCCGGCGCCGACACGCCGCTGCAGGCGATTTTCTACAAGGGCAACCGGGTCATTCGCATCGTCGCCAGAGGAGGGCAACCATGAAAGCCGGATCGATGACCGCGCTGGCATTGTGTGCCAGCTTGGCGGCGTGCTCGGATATCGCGCAGCGCGACCCGCGCACCTTCGGCGACCCGGGCGACAAGATCGCGCAGCTGTCGCGCCAGGTCGGCACGGCCAGGCCGCTCGCGGCGCCCGTCGTGCTGCACGCCGACGGCATCTGGCTCGGCCACAAGACGGTCAAGCTGGCCAGCGCGCCGGCCTTGCCGCCGGTATTTGGCGAGCCGGCCAGTTTCGATCGCACCGTTGCGTCGCTGGCGGAACTGGCCGAGCGCATCACCATGCGTTCGGGCATTCCGACCAAGGTCAGTCCCGGTGCGCTGGCCGTGGCCGGCGGCGCACTGGCGCCGGCCGCCGCCGCAGCCGCCGCCGCAGGAGCGGCGGGCGCCGGCACGGTCGCGCCGATCGTGCCGCCGCTGAACCCGGCGCCGCCGAAAAGCGCCGTGCCCAGGGCCGAGCCGGTGCACATCGCCTACCGCAACGGCAACTTCCAGAACTTCCTCGACACGGTGGCCGCGCGCTACGGCGTCTACTGGAAATACGCCAGCGGCACCATCCTGTTCTTCCATACCGAAGCGCGTTCGTTCCAGATCAACGCGCTGCCGGGCGACGCCACCTTCAGCGCCACCGTCAGCAGCGGCGCCGCGTCCAGCGGCGGCGTGTCCGGCGGCAGCGGTGGTGGCGGCGGCGGCAGCAATGGCGTGAGCGCCAGCAACAACCAGAATACGGCCGTCAGTTCGCAGCTGTCGGTCTACTCGAACCTGCAAAAATCGATCGGCGCCATGCTCTCGCCTTACGGCCAGGTGGTCGCGTCGCCCGCCACCGGCAGCATCACCGTGGTCGACACGCCCGACGCCATGGAACGCATCGCCGCCTTTATCGACAGCGAAAACCAGGCCATGGCGCGCCAGATCGCGATCAACGTGACGGTGCTGTCGGTGACCTTGAGCGACGCCGACGAGTACGGCATCAACTGGAACCTGGTGTACAGCAATCTGCTCAACACTTACGGCATCCGCAACACCATCGCCGGCGCGCCCGGCGGCGGCGCGGCGGCGTTTTCGGCCGGCGTGCTCGCTTCGTCGAACGGCAAGTTCGCCGGCAGCTCGCTGATGATCCAGGCGCTGTCGCAGCAGGGCAAGGTGCGGCGCCAGACCAGTGCCAGCGTGGTGACCTTGAATAACCAGCCGGTGCCGGTGCAGGTGGCCAAGCAGACCAGCTACCTGAAGTCGTCCGACACCACCACCTCGCCGCTGGCCGGTTCGACCACCTCGCTCACGCCTGGTGTGGTCACCTCGGGCTTTAACATGAGCATCCTGCCGCATCTGCTGGACGACGGCACGGTGATGCTGCAATTTTCGACCGACATCTCGGCCCTGCGCCAGATCCGCCGCGTCACCAGCGGCAGCGGCAGCAGCGGCAGCAGCATCGAATCGCCCGAGCTCGACACCCGCAACTTCCTGCAGCGGGTCGCGATGAAGTCGAACGAGACCTTGATCATCAGCGGCTTCGAGCAGACCGACGACGACCTCGACCGCCAGGGCGTCGGCCATCCGGCCAACTTCGTGCTGGGCGGCGCGCTGGCGCGCAAGGCCAGCAAGGAAGTGATCGTGATCCTGGTGACCCCGACCACCATGGCCGGCGGCTGAGGCGGGCGCGATGAGCAATCCCATCATCGAGTTGGGGCGCCACAAGTTCATCTGCGGCCTGTTCTGGCAGTCGCTGTCGCGTCCGCGCGAATTGGCGCGCGAGGCGGCCGACCTGGCGCGCAAGATCGATTGCGACCTGGTGGTGCTGCGGCGCGAGTATTCCACTGCGCAGGCCGGCTTCGCGCACAGCGGTTCCGGTGCGCGCCAGACCGTGTATTCGCTGGCGGCGGCGGTGGCGAGCCGGCTGGCACGCGACGGCGCCCACTACGACGGCGAAAACCAGCCGGTGCACAACTGGCTGGCGGCATTCCGCCTGGCGGACGGCAACTGGGCTTACTTCGCGGTGCGCGACGCCAACTTTTTGCCCAACGGCGACTTCGCCGGCAGCCGCGAGGAAGTCTTCGAACGCCTGCACGGCGATTATGGCCTGGGTGGCTGGAACCTGGTTATCGGCGACGCCGAGCTGGAACACTACGGCTTCCACAATTTCCGCGAGCGCAGCATCGAGGACGTGCTGGGCGAACCGGCCGGCGGGCGCATCAAGGTCAGCAAGGCCTGGATGCTGCGCCCGACCGCCGCGCGCCTGTCGCCGCGCATGCTGGCGGCCGCTGCCGCCGTGTGCGCCTTGCTGGTGCTCGGCGCCGGCCTTGGCTGGCGCCAGTACCAGCTGCGCCAGCAGGCGCAGCGCATGGCCGCCGTGGCTGAGATGGCGCGCCAGGCCGGATTGCCGCGTCCCAGGGCGGCGCTGGCGCCGGCGCCGCATCCGTGGATCCACAGCGCCGCCCCGGTCAAGGTGGCGCGCGCCTGCGTGGCCGGGCTCGCGCAGCTCACACCCGGCGGCTGGGCCCTGGCCGAATACAGCTGCGGCGCACCCGAACAGCGCTTCACCTGGGCGCGCCAGGAATCGACCGTCGATCTGCTGCTGGCGCAAGTGCCGCAAGCCCAGGTCGATATCGGCGGCGACACCGCCACCCTGGCGCTGCCGTTCGCGCCCGGCGCCGGCGCCGACGATGTGCTGCTGCCGCGCCAGCAACTGGTGGCGGGCATCCAGTCGCGCCTGCAGTTGATGAACCTGGGCCTGCACCTGGCCTTGACGCCGCCGCCGCCGCCCGCGGGCAATGCCGAGGGAACCATGGCGCCCGACTGGTACACCTATACGTATGCGATCGGGCCGGTCGGCGTCTCGCCGCTGGAAGTGGCCGCGATCCTCGACATGCCGGGCATCCGGCTCGAGCGATTGCGCTACCGCGCCGGAATCTGGTCTTTGGAAGGAGTCATTTATGCGAAATAAACTGTGCCTGCTGTTCCTGTTGGCGGCGGCCGCTGGCCGTGCCGGCGCCGGCCCCGCCACCGTGGCCGTCCCTGCCGGCGCGCGCG
This sequence comes from Massilia antarctica, assembly GCF_015689335.1. Taxonomy (GTDB): domain Bacteria; phylum Pseudomonadota; class Gammaproteobacteria; order Burkholderiales; family Burkholderiaceae_D; genus Telluria_A; species Telluria_A antarctica. The sequence goes on from NZ_CP065053.1 coordinate 4,198,162, forward strand.
CTGCCGCGGGCGCGCCGGCGCCGGCCACCGTCAACGCGTCCGACACCTTGACCCGGATCGAATCCGAGACCCTGGTGCTCAAGGCGCGCGAGCGCCAGCTGGCGGTGCGGGCGGCCATCGCGCAGCGCCAGAACGAGATCGCCGGGCGCCAGGACGAGGGCGCGCGCCTGGGCGGTGCGGCGAGCGCGGCCAGCCCGGTGGTGCAGTCGCTCGAAGGCATCGGCCAGCACCAGTGTGCGACCTTGCTGTTCGACAGCGGCGCCGTGGTTGAGGTGCGCGCCGGCGATGTGCTGGCCGGCGGCATGCGCGTGCTGAGCATCGAATCGAACGGCGTGATTGTCGAAACGGCCAGGAAGAAGCGCCTGCGCCTGCATCTCGCGGACAGCGCGGCGGCGCCGTTCAATCCGGTGGCGGCGCCACGTCCGGCGCTCGCCCTGCCACCGCTGTTCCCCGGCGCCAAAGGGGGCGAGCGTTGATTCCCTTCGCCAGCGTGCGCGGCGCGGCCCCGGCCCCGGCCAAGGCCCAGGCAGCGGTGGCGCGCGGCGCCGGCGCGCCCCAGGTGCTGAGCCGTTCCGGCGCCTTCGAAGGCAGCGCCGAGGAACGCAAGCTGCTGTGCCTGCTGTCCGACGGCCGCCTGCTGATCGCCCAGGGCCAGGAATCCAATCCGCATGTGCTGTCCTACCGCGCGCGGCTGCAGAAGATGGCGCGCGAGTGCACGGTCAGCGTGGTCGATATCGAGACCATCGCCGCCCTGTACAACAATGGCGCGGGGGAGCAGGGCGGACGGCGCCACGAGCACTCCATGATGCAGGTGACGGCCAAGGAGCTGCTCAACCGCGCCTGCCGCGAACGCGCCTCGGACATCCACATCCGGGTGCGCCGCTGCAGCACCGAAACCTATTTTCGGATTCATAACGACCTGGTGCGGATTGGCAGCCAGACTTCCGAATACGGCGAGCGCCTGCTGGCCACCCTGTACGGCGCGATGACCTCGGTGTCCGACAGTTCGTACAAGCCGACCGAGCGCCAGGATGCCAGCATCGCCGACCGCGACAAGCTGCCGCCGCAGCTGTACGGCGTGCGCATCGCCACCGCGCCCACCAGCGAGGGCACCTTGATGGTGCTGCGGCTGCTGTACAACGACGCCGGCGACACCATCGACCTGCGTCCGCTCGGTTTTAGCGAGCCGCATGCCGAGCAGATGCAGCGGCTCAAGGAACAGCCGACCGGCATGAACATCATCAGCGGCCCGACCGGCTCGGGCAAGTCGACCACCCTGCAGCGGGTACTGAGCGGCGCCATCCAGGAGGCCGGGCACAAGCTGCACGTGCTGACCGTGGAAGACCCGGTCGAGTATCCGATCGACGGCGCGGTGCAGACCTCGGTGACCAACGCCGGCACCGAGGAAGAGCGCTCGCGCCTGTTTTCGGCGGCGATCAGCAACGCCATGCGGCTCGACCCGGACACCATCATGATCGGCGAAATGCGCGACAAGGCCTCGGCCCAGAGCGCGCTGCGGGCCTCGATGACCGGGCACCAGGTGTGGACCACGGTGCACGCCAACAGCGCCATGGCGATCGTCGACCGCCTGCTCGACCTGGGCCTGCCATTGAGCATGGTGGCCGACCATCTGGTGGTGACCGGCTTGATCAGCCAGCGCCTGGTCAAGCTGCTGTGCCCCGCTTGCAAGGTGACCTTGGGCGAGGCGCCCGAGGCGCTGGCCGCGCCGCTGCTGGCGCGGGTGCGCCAGGCCACCGGCGCCGCGTTCGAGCGGGTGTGCGTGGCCGGGCCGGGTTGCCCGGCCTGCCGCGAGCAGGGCACGGCGGGGCGCACCGTGGTGGCCGAGGTGATCACGCCGGACGCACGCTTTTTCGATTTCATCCGCAGCGGCGCCAAGGGCCAGGCGCTGGATTACTGGCGCCGCGAGCTGGGCGGCCAGACCTTGCTCGAACACGCGCTGCAAAAGGTCGCGGCCGGCCTGGTCGATCCGCGCATGGCCGAGAAAGTGGTGGGCCACCTGGCCTTCGATGCGCCGCGCGCCGAGCGCCATCTGAACGTGGTGGAGGCGCTCCATGCAGGTTGACTTGCAGCGCTGGTGGGCGCGCACCCAGTTCGGCGCGGCCGTGCGCCTGCGCGTGTACCGCAAGATCGCGGCCATGCTGGGCAACGGCGTGCCGCTGCTGAAAATTCTCGATGAGCTGTGGGAGCGCGCCGCCAGCGAGGGACGCAAACCGAACGAGCCGCTGGCCATCGTGCTGGCCGATTGCCGGCGCACGGTGCAGAACGGGCGCTTTCTCGGCGATGGCCTGGAATGGTGGGTCCCGAGCACCGAACGCATGATCATCCTGGCCGGCGAGCAGTCCGGGCGGCTGGAAGTGACCTTGCAGGTGCTGGCCGGGGTGGTCAAGTCGCAGAAGGAAATCCAGCGCGTGGTCATCGGCGGCCTGTCCTACCCGCTGGCGATCCTGGCCATGGTGCTCGCTTACCTGTATGTGTTCGGGGTGACGGTGGTGCCGCAGTTCGCGCGCATGGTCGACCCGGAGAAGTGGCGCGGCTCGGCGCGCTCGCTGTACCTGATGTCTCAGCTGGTGCAGCAATGGATGCTGCCGATCGTCGGCGCCATGCTGCTGGTGCTGGTGGCGGTCGGGCTGTCGATGCCGCGCTGGCGCGGCAACGTGCGCGTGGTGCTGGACCGTTACGCGCCGTATTCGATTTACCGGCTGCAGGTCGGGAGCGGCTTCCTGATGGCGTTTTCGGCCTTGCAGTTCGCCGGCATCACGGTCGAAAAATCGCTGCAGCGCCTGTCCGGCCAGGCCCCGCCATGGCTGCGCGAACGGCTCGACGGCGCGCTGCTGGGGGTCAAGTCCGGCCTCAATTGCGGCGAGGCCCTGCGCAACGCCGGTTACGGTTTTCCCTCGCCCGAAGTGGTCGACGACCTGTGCGTGTATGCCGAATACAAGGGCTTTGCCGACGCGCTCAAGATCCTGGCCGACGAATGGCTGGCCGATGGCGTGGAGACCGTGAGTGCCCAGATGAAGGTGCTCAACGGCTTTGCGGTGATCGCGCTGGCACTGGTGATCGCCTGGCTGGTGACCGGCTTTTTCGGCATTCAGCAGGAAATCGCCAGCATGACGCGCAGCATGCGCTGACCCCGATTCCCTCTTTTTTTAACCGTAGTTTTTTATTTGCTTATCGACTGGAGAACACCATGAAACCGATCCATTACCCACGCCGCCAAAACGGCGCCTCCCTGCTGGAAGCCATCGCCTACCTCGGGATTGCCGCCATCGTCATCCTGGGCGCGGTCTCGCTGCTGACCGGCGCCTTCAGCAGCGCCCAATCGAACCAGGCCTGCGAGGAAGTGACCGCCATCCGCACCGCCGTGCGCAAGCTGTACATGGGCCAGGGCTACGGCAGCGCCGCGCTGAACCAGACGCTCAAGACTGCCGGCGCCTTTCCCGGCACCCTGGCGGTGACCTCCACCGGCACCGCCACCAACGTCTGGGGCGGCAATGTGGTCGTCACCGGCACCGGCGGCAGCTTCACCATCGCCTATCCGGGCTTGCCGCAGGACGTATGCCTGGCCACCCTGGTCGGGGCCAGCGGCTGGCAGTCGATCGCCGCGCCGGGCTCGGCGTCGATCACGACATTCCCGATCACGCCGGCCGCAGCCGCCACCGCCTGCAGCGTGAGCGCCGCCGGAGGCAATGCGCTGACCTTCACCTCCAATTGAACCATCACCCATCGACCATCGTATGCTTGATGTCACCGCAGTGCGCCAACTGGTGTTTTCCGACCTGTACCTGGGCCACCCGACCCTGGAGGACCGCTTCTGCGACGTCCCCGGCGCCCCCGCCAATCCGCTGTGCGCCAGCGCCGCGCTGCGCGACGACCTGGACCTGCTGATCGGGGTCTGCAAGGCGGCGCTGGCGGGGCCGCGCGCGCCGGCCCGCTGCCGGGTGGCGCACGATGGCGTCGATTACCACATGACGACCATGGTGACCGCGGGCGGGCAGGTATTCGTGCTGCGCAAGCTGGCCGGCACGATCCGTTCGCTGGCCGAACTGGGCATCCCGAACGCGTTCATCCCGGCGCTGCTGGGACGCGGCCTGTCCGGCCTGTTCCTGGTCGCCGGCGCCGCCAAATCGGGCAAGACCAGCACCGCCTGCGCCATCGTCAAGGAGCGCCTGGCGGCGCACGGCGGCGTGGCCCTCACCGGCGAGTCGCTGATCGAACTGCCGCTCGAAGGCAGTTATGGCGACGGCGTCTGCTACCAGACCGGCACCGGCGCCGACGCCAGCGTCGCCGAGGCGCTGCGGCGCGTGCTGGGGAGCGGCGCGCACATCATCCTGCTCGACGAGATCCGCGACCAGGAGTCCGCCGTGGCCGCGCTGCGCGCCAGCATCGACGGCTACCTGTTGATCAGTACCATGCGCGCCGACAGCGCCACCCAGGCGATCGGCAAGCTCGAGTCGCTGGCGGCGGAGCGCCTCGGCGCGGTCCACGCGCGCGCCTTGATGGCCGACGGCCTGGCCGGGGTGCTGCACCAGCAGCTTGGCGCGAGCGCCAAAATCACGCTCAGGACCGACATGCTGATGTTGAAAGAGGCGCCGTCGGCGCGCAGCCATCTGCGCAGCGGCCAGTACGATCTGCTGGCGGCCATCGCCAGGCAGCAGATGGCCGTCCTGATCGCCGCCAGCGCGGCCATTCCCATGGCGCAGCGCTAAGCCATGTTCAACGCCATGATCGTCGCCGTGCTGCTGGCGCTGACCACCTGGTACTGCGCCGGGCAGGGCGACGCCGGCGCGCTGGCCAGCCGCACCGCGCAGCGCGGCCAGGCCAGCGCGATGGCGGCTTACCGGCAGGCGGTGGTGGCCTATTTTACCGCCCACCCGGACCAGTATCAGGCGGCGCCGATGGCCCAGCCGGACCAGGGCGGTTTCGCCAACTACCGCCTGGCCGACGGCACGGTCCTGGTCTATGCGCTGGCGCCGCGGCCCGGCCTGACGGGCGAGCTGCTGGCGCTTTCGCAGCGCTCGCGGATGGTGGGCCGCTTCAGCGACGGCTTTTTCCGGCCGGCGCTCTCCGGCGCGCCGAGCACCATCGCCACGCCGGCGCTGGAGATCCCGAACGGCGGCCCGGTATGGCTGGCCGCGGCCAACTGAGGACAGCACCATGCACCATAAACAGCACGGCATCGCCATGATCGAAATTCTCGGCGCACTGATGATCGCCGCGATGCTGGTGGCGGGCCTGGCGTCGATGATCGACACCGGCCTCGAAGACGCCAAGGCGCAGCGCAGCGCGCAATACCAGTCGGCGATGGCGGCCGCGGCAAGCACCTACCTGGCCGACCAGTATGGCGCGCTGGCGCTGCCGGCCAAGGTCGGGCAAACCGTGGCGATCACGCCGGCCATGCTGCGCGCGGCCGGCATGCTGCCGCCCGGGATGGCCGCCGCCAATCCCTACGGCCAGAGCGCCTGCCTGCTGGTGCGTGCGCGCGTCAAATCGGCGCTGGCGCCAAGCACCATCGTGCTCGATGCGCTGGTGGTCGGCGAAGGCGCGCCGATCCCGGACCGGGTGCTGGCCTTTGCCGCCGCCAGCGCCGGCGCCGGCTTTATCAGCAGCCGCGACCCGGCACGGGCGCAGAGCGCGGCCGGTGCCTGGTCGCTCGGTCCCGCCACCACGCCCACCCTGGCCAGCTTTGTCGGCACCAATTGCAGCGGTACGGCGGCCGGCGCCGGCAGCCTGGTCTCGGCCCTGTTTTTCGACGGCGCCGGCCAGGCGGCCGATTTCCTGTACCGTAACCGGGTGCCGGGCATGCCCGAGCTGAACCAGATGAACGCGCCGATCGGCATGGGCGCGGCGGCGGTCGTGACGGCCGACGATCCGTGCAGCGGCGCCGCCATCGCCATCGATGGCGCGCGCAACCTGATGCACTGCAGCGGCGATAACCACTGGCGCCAGGTGGCCAGCACGTCGTCCTGGAAGGAACCGGTGGCCGGATATGCCGACCTGGCGCTGCAGGCGGACAGCAAGGATGGCGACGTGCGGCTGGTGACCTCGCTGGCCCTGGCCTTCAGTTACAAGGAGGCCAGCGGCGCATGGCGGCCGCTGGCGGCCGACCAGAACGGCAACCTGGACATCGGGGGCAGCTTGACGGCCGGCGCCGACGTCAAGGCCGGGCGCGACCTGAGCGCCGGCAGGAACGGCGAGATCAAGGGTGACCTGGAGGTGTATGACCACGTGCACGCGTACACGCTGGTGGCCGATGATTACATCTGGGCGGCGACTTATTCGATCGGCAGCCATTATGTGCCGGGGGCGGGATGCAACAAGTGGCTGGCCGGCGCCAATCCGCCGGTACGCGTCAATATCATCGGCACCATCGTGCTCGATTCGGCCTCGCCGCCGCTGCCGCTGATCTGCACCGGCACCACGCCGGACAACGCGGTGTGGAAGTACATCAACGGCTCGCTGTCCCGGTGAAGGCGCTGCGCTATCCGGCGTGGGCGCTGGCCCTGGCGCTGCTTGGCGGACGCGCCGACGCCTGCTGGCAAGAGGCGGCCGCACGCTACGGCGTCAATGCCAGCCTGCTGTACGCGATCGCGCGCACCGAGTCGGGCCTCGATCCGCTGGCGCGCGGCCGCGCCAACGCCAACGGTTCCTACGACATCGGGCTGATGCAGATCAACAGCGGCTGGCTGCCGGCATTGCGCCGCCATGGCATCGAGGAACGCCAGCTGTACGATGCCTGCACCAGCATCCACGTCGGCGCGTGGATTCTGGCACAAAATATGCGCCGGCTCGGCAATTCATGGGATGCGGTGGGGGCCTACAATGCGGCCGATCCGAAGAAACGGCTCGCTTACGCGCTCAAGGTGTACCGCAACCTGCCGCGCGAGGCGGCGCGGCGCTAGCGCGCGCCGCGGCGGCGCCGGAAGACGTGCGCGCTGGTGCTGCTGAGCAGATAGGTAATGTAGTGCGGGTCTTCGGCCAGGCGCTGCCAGCCACCGCTGTCCATGAAGCGGATGCAGCGCGCGTTGTCCTGCTCGATGCGCACGCGCACCGGGTCGCACTGCGCGAACAGCCAGTCCAGGGTGGGCTTGAGCAGCCAGGCCCAGCGGCCGTGGAATTGCGGCAGCACGGCCAAGTGCAGTTCGTGGCCGTCGAACACGGCGCCGCCGGCGGCGACGCCATCGATTTCATAGCCGACCGACGGGCAGCCGCTGTAATGGGCGATGGCGCGCTCGCGCGTTGCGAGGGCGGTCAGCGCGCTGGGGTAACGCTGCTGTTCAATATCGTACATGAGGCCGAGATCGGCACTGGGGGTCAGGCGCAAGTCGGCCATGGGGACTCCGTGCGGAAAGAAGGGGGAATTGCGCAGGGAAACAAGGCGCGCCACCGCGCGGGCGGTGGCGCGCCGCGGCGCACTTAGAGAATGGCGCTAGCGTCTGTCTTGTGTTCCTGCGGTGGCGGTGGTGGTGGTGGGGTAGGGATCATCGATGCGATGGTGGAAACTGCGGTCAGAACAGGAGCGAGCATAGGCATGGTACTTCCTTTCAATGTGGTCGATTGCAACTCCGGTTGGAGTCTTCATGAGTGGGGCCGGGCGGGCTAAAGTTCCGTGCGCGCACCTGCACGCGCACTGTTTTTTTGGCGCCCCGGCCGCCCCCTACGATACCGACAGCAGCCAGGCGCAAGCCTTGTCCTTGGCGGCCAGGATCGTGTCGAGCAGATCGGTCTCGTCGACCAACTGCTCGATGCCGATGTGGTGCAGGATGATGTAACGTCCTTCGCTGGCGTCCCACAACCATTCGCCGCCGGGATAGCCGGGGCAAGCCAGCGGGGCCGCCGCCGCCGGCACCAGCGCGCGGCGTGGCAGATACACGGACACGCACAGGAAGGGCTGCGGCGCGTCGGCCGCCAGCGACGTCAGCGTGACGATATCGTCGAAGCGCAGCTCCAGTACCGGAGGGCCGCCGGCGCTGTCCTGGCCCGTCAGTTCGACCAGCTCGCGCAGGCAGCGCAGGACAGCAGCGGCCGAGCCACCGAACGCCTCTGGCGGGACATAGTCGTGTTGCTGCATAGTACCTTCTAGGATAAGTGAGCGGTCGGAGCGATGCAGGATGGGTAGCCCAATGCTACCCCTTCCGCAGCGCATCGCCAAGATCAAACGGCGTCGGCATGGAGCGTGTCGCAACGATCCGTTGCCCCTGCCCGATGATACTGATTTTTCCGCGCCGGTTTCTGTGGTCGAAAGAAATGTGGCGCTCCGCCGGGTGGCTTGATGTTGCTTGGTGACAGGTTTGCATGACCGCTGGCGAGAGTCCGGCACCGGGCCAGGGGGGATTGCTTGAGAATGCTGCGTATTGACGCCCTGCGAACCGCGAACGCGACAGGGCCGGAAATGGGCGCCGCCTGCTGGCGGCGCCGGGATTACTGCTGTTCGTTGACCTGCTTGGCCATGGTGCTGAAAATTTGCAGCTTGGACAGGGCCTGGCCCTGCGCCGCCGCCCAGCGGATCAGGTCGGCGTCGCCGGCGGGAGCGGCGGGCCACTCGGCCTGGTTGGGCCCGGCCGGCGCCGATAACTGCTGCGCGCGGTTGTTCAGATACGTCATTGCTGCCTCCTGTATTTACCGCGGATCGGAAATGCCGAAGGCCGCAACCAAGCGCGGCCTTCGGCCTTGCTTAGATGGCGTTCACCGCGGCGGTGTTGCCCTTCTTCTGGATCGCCGCCTCCATCTCGGCCTTCGTCAGTTCCATGTTGGCCCGTTGCCCGTCCTTAATCATTGCCAGGGACTGCGAGGTATCCGAAGCTGAAGAAGTATATGGGCGTTGGTATGGCTGGATATGATTGTTCATCGTATTTTCCTTTAAAATTGATTGAGTTCGCCGCCGCGGCCATCCACAGCCTCGGCGGTCCAACATGAGTAGTCGCGCGGCGTGCATCGGTTCCGTCGCCGCCGCATTTTTTTCGTCGCCGCGCCGCGCTGAGCTTTGTTGAGGAATCGACGGCGCGGGCCAAGTATGATTTGAACTGCATGCGCCACAGGGCAAGAGGCAGGCGCCGCTGGGGCGCCATTCTTTGGGATACATATGAGCGATGAATTTTTGGCGGAACGCGACTTGCTGTCCGAGCTGATTGCACTGGTCAACCAGGGCGAAGTGTTCTCCGACATCCACATCGAGCAGGATGCGCGCATCATGATCAAGACACCGCGCGGCTGGAACGCGGCGGGCGAGCAGGGCGTGACCCTGGCGGAAATGACGCCGCTGCTGGCCGCCATCGACGAGGATTGGGAAGACAAGATCCTCACTGCCGCCATCGACCGCTCCTTCGTGCTGACCAATTGCCGGCTGCGCTGCAACCTGTACCGCATGTCGGGCGGGCGCGCGATCGGCATCGCGATCCGGCGCCTGCCGATGGAGCCGATCACGATCGAGAAGACCGGGCTGCCGGCCTATGTGCGCACCATGCTGGAAGCGACCAAGGGCGTCATCCTGGTCACCGGCCCGACCGGGTCCGGCAAGACCACCACCATGGCCGCGCTGCTCGACCATATCAACCGTACCCGCAGCGCCCACATCGTGACGATCGAGGAACCGATCGAGTACTACCTGCAGCGCGACCAGTCGATCATTTCGCAAAAGGAGGTGCCAACCGACACGGCCAGCTTTTCGAGCGGCCTGCGCGAAGCGATGCGGCAAAAGCCGGACGTGCTGATGGTCGGCGAGATCCGCGACTTTGACACCGCCGACACCGTGCTGCACGCGGGCGAATCTGGCCATCTGGTGCTGGCCACCATGCACACCAACAGCGCGCTGGGCGCGATCAGCAAGCTGCTGGGCTATTTTCCGGCCGAGCAGCAGGCGCAGCGCGCCGCCGCGCTGGCCAACTCGCTGGTCGGCGTGATTTACCAGAACCTGCTGCCGAGCGAGGATGGCCGCAGCTTCGTGCTGGCCAGCGAGATGATCTTCAACCACAATCAGCAGGTGGCGCCGCTGATCAGCGATCCGTCCAAGATGCACCTGATCGCCGATTTCCTCAAGCGCAAGGAAGATAATATGTCGCGCAGCCTGAACGACGTGCTGGCTCAGCTGGTTGGCAAGAAAATGATCGGCGCCAAGGATGCGATGCGTTCGGCCTACAACCGGCTGGAGTTGCATGAAATGCTGAGCAACAAGCGCTAGCCCGACGATTTCATCGGTCAAGATTGGCGGTCGCGCCGCGGGCATTCCGGCGTGAAGGGGGGATTTTTGCGGAAAACAGATGCAGGAAAGCCGCCAAAGCGCCGCCGCACACGCCTGAGCCAGCGCAAAGGCCGGGCAGGGGTGCTCGCTACAATGCGCCATGTCCATCCCTCACGACCTCGGATACCGCTCGCTGTTCGCCCACCCGGAACTGGTGCGCGAACTGATCACGGGTTTTACTTCCTTCAAGCTGCTCGATGAGGTTGCGCTGTCGGCATTCGAGCGGATCAACCCGGCGTATGTCAGCGAGCGCTTGTCGGCCCGTCAGGATGACATCGTCTGGCGCGTGCAGCTGGGCGACGCGTTTCTTTACGTGTACATTCTGCTGGAATGCCAGTCCGGCGTTGACCGCTGGATGGCCTTGCGCATGCAGACCTATATCGGCTTGCTGTACCAGGACCTGGTCAAGGGCCACGCATTGTCGCCGGGCTTGCTGTTGCCGCCGGTGCTGCCGCTGGTGTTCTACAACGGCTCGCCGCACTGGAGCGCCAGCATGGAGCTGGCCGGACTCGTCATGGAAGCGCCCGCCGAGCTGGCAAGGTTCCAGCCATCCCAGCGCTACATGCTGATCGACCAGCAGCGCCTCGACAGGACGGCGCTGGAAGCGAATGCCAGCTTGCTGGCGCTGCTGTTCCGGCTTGAACTTTCACTCATCCCCGATGTCTTAACAAACGTCCTGCCGGCGCTGGCGACATGGTTCAAGGGAAGCCATCAGGCCAACCTGCGGCGCTCGGTTCAGGTGTGGGTAAACGGTTTGCTGGCGCGTGCAACCGGCAAACGGGAATTGTTCACGTTTGACAGTGTTGAGGAGGATGCTGACATGGGAGCAAAACTTGCAACTTGGGCCGAACAGTTGGAGGAAATCGGCTTTCAAAAGGGCAGCGCCGAAGGCATGGCGAAAGGCAAGGCGGAAGGCATGGCGAAAGGCGTGACGAAAGGCAAGGCAGAAGGCAAAGCGGAAGGCAAAGCGGAAGGCAAGGCGGAAGGCAAGGCGGAAGGGCAAGTCATTGCATTCCGCCGGGTACTGGGCAGCCTGTTGTGCAACCGCTTCGGCGAGTTGCCGGCGCTGGCAACGCGGCGCATCGCCCAAGCCACTCAGGCAGAGCTCGAACAATGGTTCGAGCGCAGCCTCGACGCGCCCAGCCTGCAGGCAGTGTTCGACGAGGGCGCGACATCCACGTAGCCCGGATATGTCGTGAGTAGAGGTCGGCGCTCGCGCCGTGAGACCCCTGATGACGGTTTCTCACTCCAGAGCCTGCCGCTGCCGGCCTTTGCTTGTACGTTGACGAGCAATACGCGTGGCGCGCATGTGCTCCCTGCCTCGCGATATCCACGCCGACCCATCCTCATCATTGCGGCGCATTCTCGCTCCGTATCTTGCGAACCTCCTGTCCCCGGCACGTTCACAAGCACGCGCAGGCGTAGTGGCGTCGTCTTGCACAGTCCAGCCACGCTGCAAGACATGGCCAAACCGGCACCCGCTTGACGGGCGGATCGCTTCTCCTGAATTCCCAGCCAGATATCCACTGGCGACATCTCCGGGCTGGCGCGCCCGCCTACACCAGGTCGCGGCCGGCCAGGCAGTATTCGCCGCCGCAACCGCTGGCGCTGGACGGATCGCAAAAGCCGTCGCTGCCGCAGCGGCGCATGCATTCGATGCGGCTGAGCGCACGCACCGGCGTGATGGCGTGTTCGCGCCCGGCGCTGCCGGTGCGCAGCGGCGGCGCTGGGCCGCCAGGCGCCATCGCCAGGTGGCGCATGCGGTCCTCGCCGCCACCAACCACGTTGTCGGCGTTTCTCCCATCGTTTTTCCGGCCGCCACGGCGCTCGCCGGAGATGACGTCGGCGCCAGGCGTGGCTTGCGGCGCCGGCAGCGCCTCCAGCGTTTCCTGCGCCAAGGGCGCTGCGGCGGGCGCCGGCGCGATCACCAGTTCCGGCGCCCCGGCCGCTGCGCACTGCGGCGCCGGCGCCGGCAGGACGGAGTCACGACGCATGCGAGGGCGGCGCTTCGCCGCGGCTTTCCAGCTCGACCTCGCGGCCGGTATCGTTTTGTTCCAGCAGTTCCTGCACCACCGCATACACCTGGGCCACCGATTCGTAGCTGGCCCTGGGCACGTACTGGTCAGCCTGACCGGTGGCGTACAGGGTGCGCGCCAGCCAGACGTGGCGGATCACCGGGATGGCGCGCTCGCGCGCCGTGCGGATCATGGCCTGGGCCACCTCGTCCCTGCCCTTGGCCAGCAGCAGCGGCGCTGGTGTCTGCGCAGGGTCGTAGAACAGCGCCACCGCAAAGTGGGTCGGGTTGACCACCACCGCGTTGGCGCCGGCGGTCCGGGCCGGCGGCGATTCCGCGGCCCACTGCAGCGCCAGTCCCTTGCGCGTGTGCTTGAGCTGCGCGTCCCCTTCGGACTCCTTGTATTCGCGCTTGATCTCTTCCATGTCCATCTTCAGCGAGGCGATGTGGAAGTATTTTTGCAGCGCGAAGTCGATCAGCCCCAGCACCAGGCACACGCCGACCACCGGATGGAGCACCATGCGCAGCAGCGCGATGAAGCCGACATACACATCCTTCGGTTCGCCGTTGGCCATCTGCAGGACCGATGGCAGCTGCTTGCGCACCATACACCAGATCATCAGGCCCAAGGTGCCGGCCTTGATCAGCGCCATCAGCAATTCGCCCAGCTTCTTCTTGGCGAACAGTTGTTTGACGCCGTTGACAGGGTTGACCTTGTCGAGCGTCGGTGTCAGCGATGCGGGCGCGATCAGCACGCCGAACTGGCCCCAGTGGGCGGCAAAGGCCACCACCATGCACACGACGAAGAGCACGGCGAACACGCCGAGCAGCATGTTGCCGGCGGCGGTCAGCATGAGCGGCATGGCGTGCTGGAACGGCTGGCCGATCTGGCGCAGCGCCAGCGCGAACAGGGCGTCGAGCGCCGCGTGCCACTGCGGTTCGGTGGCCAGCGCCAGTTCCGACACGGCGATCAGCATGGCCACCCGCGCCAGGTCGCGGCTCATCGCGATCTGCCCCTTGTCGCGGGCGTCGTCCACCTTCTTGTCGGTGGGTTGGTGGTTTTTTTCGTCGCTCATGGTCTGCCGTAGTCCAGCATCTGTGGAATGAAGTCGAGCATGTGGGCGAAGTCGCCCGCCACGTAATGCGAAAAAATGGGCCAGTACACCAGCAGGATGAACAGCCCGGCCAGGCTCTTGAGCGGGGCCGACATGAACGAGACCTGCAGGTTGCCGGCAAAGATGCCGATGATGGCGAAGCCGAAGTCGATCATCAGCAGCGGGATGATCACCGGACCGCCATACACCGCGATGTGCCAGAAGAATTCGCCGAAACGGCGGATCAGCAGGTCCAGGTGGCCAGGCTCGAACGGCGGCGCCAGGCTCAGCGCCGGCCACAGGCCGTAGCTCTCGATCAGGATGCGCACCAGTGCCAGGAACAGGCCGGCTTCGACCATCATCACCACCGTCGCCTGCAGCAGCATGGCGCCCAGCGCGCTGGCGTCCTGGTCGAGCGAGGCGTTGTTGGACTGGATCTGGATCGGCGAGCGCTGGGCGTCCAGGATCGAGCCGATCGACTGCGCCACCCACACCGGGATCGCCATCAGTACCCCGAGCAGCAGGCCGATGCCGGCTTCCTTGAACGCCAGGGTGGCGGCCACCAGCAGGCCCGGGGTGGCATGCTGCAGCGACAGGAAGGCCGGCACCAGCGCCGGCAGCGCGATGGCGAAGGCCACCGCATTGCGCATCATGCCCTGCAGGGTGCGCGTGCTGAAGCCCGGCAGGATCGCCAGGCACACGGCGCTGCGCGGCACCGTCAGCGCCATGGCAGTCAGGAAGGTTTGCAGGTCGATCAGCAGCGAGGCATCCATGCTAGCGCCCGATGGTGGGGATCAGCACGAAGGCGCGCTCGGCCAGTTGCATGATCTCGGAGCCGAACCAGCGCCCCAGCACGGCGACCGTGAGCGCCACCGACAGCAGCTTGACCACATAGGGCAGGGTCTGGTCCTGCACCTGGGTGACCGCCTGCACCAGCGAGACGAGCACGCCGAACAGGGTGGCGATCAGCAGCGGCGGCGCCGAGATGACGATCGCCAGCCACAGGCCTTGCTGGAAGAATTGGAGTGTGTCGCCCATGGCGCGCCTCGGAAACAGGAGATCAAAGATAGGACATGGCCAGGGCGTTGAGCAGCTTGGCCCAACCGCCGACCATGGCGAACAGCAGCAGCTTGAGCGGAATCGTGATGGTCTGCGGACTGACCTGCTGCATGCCCAGCGCCATCAGCAGGTTCGATACCAGCAGGTCGATGACGACGAAGGGAATATAGATCAGGAAGCCGATCTGGTAGCCGGTCTGCAGTTCCGACACCACGAAGGCCGGCACCAGCACCAGCAGGTCGCTCGATGTGGCGGCTTGCGCCATGTCCTTGGGCCACAGCTTCCTGGCCGATTCCAGGAACAGCTCGCGCGGCTCCGGCTGGCTGAACCGGAGCATGAAGGTGCGCAGCGGTTCGACCGCTTCGCGCGCCTGGGTCAGCAACTGGCCGCCATGGCCCGCGCCTCCGCGCGCCTCGATGGCCAGCGCGCGCTCGCCGATCTGCTGCGCCGTCGGTGCCATGATGAAGATGCTCATCGACAGCGCAATGCCATAGATGGCCAAGGTCGGCGGAACCTGCTGCACGCCGATGGCGTTGCGCAGCACCAGCAGCACCAGTGAAATTTTCAGGAACGAGGTGGTGACGACCACGATCAGCGGGATCAGCGACATCATCCCGAGCAGGATCGCGAACGAGACCACGTCGTACTGGCCGCTCATCATGCCGCGCTCCACTCGGTGATGCGCACGCCCAGGCGGCCGTCGATGTCGACCGCTTCGGCGCGGCCCAGCAGTTGTCCGGCGCAGCGGATGTCCAGCGCGGCCGGATCGGCCCCGGGCAGCAGCAAGGTGCTGCCCACGGCCAGGCTGCGCAGCGCACCCAGGGTGATGGTGAGCTGGCCCAGTTCGATATCCAGGGTGGCGGGCAACTGGTCCAGCGCCGCTTCCCGCTGCGCTTCCTGGTCCGTGTGGCCGGCGGGTTCGTGAGAGGGGTCCATGCGGTTCTCCAAAGCTAAGATGATCAAGGTGCCGGGCGCCTGGTAGCGCACGCTGGCGCGCAGGCTGCCCAGGCTGACGTGGCCCTGGCCGCCGCAATCGAAGGCGCTGCGCTCGGGCAGCAGCACGTCGCCCGGACCCAGGCTGGCCAGCATGGCGTACGGAAGGCGGTGGCGGGCCAGTTGCAAGGGCAGGTGCAAGGTCAGGCCGGCATGGGCGTCGAACGGGGTTTGCAGGCGCAGCCAGCGCGGGCCGGCCAGCAGGCGCAGCCAGTCGGCGGCGCTGGCGCGGGCGTGGGTGGCGACCAGGTGGCCGGCGCCGCGCAAGGTCAGGCGCAAGGTGAGCAGGGGCGTGGCGGCGTGCGCCGTTGTGGCGGGCGCCAGGCGGTCGGCGCCGGCCAGCGGCGTGGCGGCCAGGCGCGCGCACACGGCGCCCTCCAGCCATTCCCAATGCGGTCCGTGCTGGTGCTCGCCCAGGTCGATCCCGGTAAGGGCGCGCAGCAGCCGCGCGCCGCGCGCCAGCTCGATGCGGCCGAAGCTGCCCTGCACGGACAGCGGATCTGGCCAGGCCGGCGCCGGCTCATCGGCGGCCTGCACGGTGAGCACGGCGTCCGGGGCCAGTGCCGGGAGCGCCGCCTGGCAGCCCTGGCCGATCCGCAGCGCCAGCGTGGCCTGCGCGCGGCCGATGCTGGCCACGGCCAGCGGCCGCACGGCGTGCGTGGCCGCAAAGGGGACGATCGGGGAGCTCGGCATGGTCATGAATCCGGGTAGGCCCGCGGCGCCGCGGTGGCGGCGCCCGCATGGCGGATGAGGGCGGGTCGCTACAACACGGCGATCCGCACATCCTTGCGCATACGTTGCTGTAAACGCCGTTCCAGTTCCATTTTGTTTTGACGCAGGTGCTGCTCGAGCGCGCCGCCGCCGGCGCTGAGCAGGAAGTGCACGCCGCCCGCCGTCGCTTGCACCACCACCCCGAGCGACTGGCCGCCAGGGAGCAGCAGCTCGAAGATGCCCTGCTGCTCGTGCAGTCCGAGCAGCGCGGCTTGCACGCCGCCATCCTCGCTGGGTGCGCCGGCCGCGCCGCCGACGCCGGTCGCCCCGGCGGCGCCCGCGCCCGCGCCGGCGTCATCGTCGTTGCCGTGGGGGCGCTCGGGCGCTGGCGCCTGGACGTCACAGCCCGCGGCGCGCGGCCCGGCATCGGCCTGGGCGTTGGCGCAAGGCTCGCGGCGCGGCTCGCCCTGGCGCGCCGCCTGGGTCGCGCGCATCCTGGCCCGCGCCGGGGCCGGCGGGGCGGAGCTCGCTTGCGGCGGCGCTTTGGCGGCCGGGCAGGGAACATAGCGCGGCGGCGCCGGACGGCGTACCGGTGGCGGCCGATCGTCGTTGCCGGCCGTGGCGGGCGCGCCGGTGCGTACCTCAATCGTCATGGCGGCGCTCCATCGCCTTGATGTGCGCGCGCAGGATATCGAGTTTTTCCAGCTGGCGCCGGACCTCGCGCAGATGGCGGTGGGCGACGAAAAAGGCGGCGCCGGCCGCGCGGCTCGCGCCGGCGCTCTCGCGCCATGCCAGCAGGCGCTGGCCGGTGGCGCGCTTCATGCGTTCGTAGCCGCCCTGGGCGGCGCGGAACTGGCGGCTATCGGTTTCCATCGCAAAGAATTGCTGGCGCGCCCGCTGCCAGTGAGCGGCCGCGCTGTGGCGCGCCTCGCGCCATGCCAGCTTGGCCAGGCGCTGCGCGCCGCGCCGCTGGCGCCAGTGCTCGCGCGCCTGGAGCCGCTCGCGTTCGAGCCGCTCCAGGCGCTGCTTGCGCACGCCGAGCAAGCGCTCGATGGTGCGGTCGGGAACGCGCGCTTCGGCCACCTCCACCGGTTCGCGCCGGTGGCCGCGGCGCGGGTTCACGCCGCCAGCGCCGCGAGGCGTTCGAGGGTCTGCGCATACGGGCTCTGGCCGCTGGTGTCCTGGCGCAGAAAGTCGAGCTGGGCCTCGCGCAGCGCCACTGCCTGGTCGGCCAGCGGATCGCCGCCGCTGCGGTACTCGCCCAGCCGGATCAGCAATTCCATTTCCTGGTAGCGCGATTGCAGCGCGCGAAAGCGCAAGGCCGCCTTGCGGTGCGCGCCGTCGGTCACGTTGCCCATCGTGCGGCTGATGCTGGCGAGGATGTCGATGGCGGGGTAGTGGCCCTGTTCCGCCAGTTTTTTACTGAGCAGGATATGGCCGTCCAGCAGCGACTTGGCTTCATCGCCGATCGGATCGGATGCCGATTCGCCGTCGACCAGCACGGTGTACATGGCCGTGATGGCGCCCTCGGCGGTGGCGCCGGCCCGCTCCACCAGGCGCGGTAGCATGGTGTAGACCGACGGCGTGAAGCCGCCGCGCGCCGGCGGCTCGCCCGCGGCCAGGCCGATTTCGCGCTGGGCGCGCGCGAAGCGGGTCAGCGAATCGATCAGCAGCAGCACTTGCTTGCCGCGCGCGCGGAAGCCCTCGGCGATGGCGGTGGCGGTGAACGCGGCGCGCGCGCGCTCCATCGAGGTACGGTCCGAGGTGGCGCAGACGATGATGGTCTTGGCCACCAGTTCGGGGTCCAGCTCGTGCTCGAGGAATTCGTTGAGTTCGCGGCCACGTTCGCCGATCAGGCCGAACACGATGGCGTCGGCCTGGCAGCCGCGCGCCACCGCCGCCATCAAGGTGGTCTTGCCGCAGCCTGGCCCGGCGAACACGCCGACCCGCTGGCCGCGCCCCAAGGTGAGCAAGCCGTCGATGGCGCGCACGCCGGTCGGCAGGGCGCTGGCGATGCGCGGCCGGTCGACCGCGGCGGGCGCCTCGCGCACCACCGGCACCGTTTCGCGCCAGCCGCCCGGGCGCAGGGGCGGTGCGTGCGGGGAACGGAACAGCACCCGGCCGAAGCCGTCCAGCACGCTGCCGAACAGGTGCTCGCCGCTGTCGATGGTGTGCACGCGGCCGAGCGGCTCGATGAGCGTGCTGCGCGAGACGCCCTCCAGCGAACTCAGTCCCGACAGCAAGGTGGCTTGCTCGGAAAAGCCGATCACCTCGGCCAGCATGGGCTGCGCGCCGGGGCTATGCAAATGGCATAGTTCGCCGATCCGCGCCGGCGGCATGTGCGCTTCGATCAAGGTGCCCAGGACTTGCGCCACGCGGCCGAAGCGCTGCAATCCCGGGGCGGGCGGCAGGCCTGCGAGCCAGCTGGGCGCTTGGGCGGCGAGCTGCGCCAGGCGGCGCGCCAGCGCGTCGTCGCGGCTCACCAGATCACCTCGATCTTGCGTTTACCGAAGAAGCTGGCGCGGCCGGGCTGGATCGCCACCAGGCGCACGCCGCGGTAGTCGTCGCCCACGTACAGGCGGGCGCCATCCTGGGTCACCACGCTGGCGTTGGCGCCCGAAATCACCTGGCCGATGCGGAACGGCAACATCGCTTCGGCCGTCACCGCCCTGGCGCTGACCGGGAAGGTGATGTGGTGCTCCTTGATGAAACTGTTGAGGATGCGTTCGAAGCGCGCCGTCTCTTCGTCGTCGAGGTGGGCCTGCATGCTCCAGGCGCGCTCGCCCAGCGCGAGGTCGAAGCGGTTCAGCAGTTCGGCGTCGGCCAGGCGCTTGCGAAACAGCGCGGCCAGGGCCGGCTGGCCGGCGTCCGCTGGCGCCGCTGCCGTCTTGCCGGGCGCGGCCGCGTCCATCCTCACGGCGGGGAGCGCGGCCGGTGGCGCAGTCGCTGGCGCAAGCGGCGCGCGCGTGGTCAGCGCATAGGCGGTGGCGGCCAGCATCGCCGCGACCGTGGCCAGCAGCGCTCCAATCCCGCGCCGGCGCCAGCGGCGGTGCGCCTTTGGTGCTTCCCGCGGCGGCGCTGCCGGCGTGGCGGCGGATTCTTCCGGCGCGGCCTCGCGCGCATCGAAGTGCGGTTCCGGATCGGGCAGCGGCGGTGGCGCCTCCCACGGCGAATCCGGCCAGCAAATGCTCAGCCAGATGTCGCCCACGCGCGCGCAGTCGCCGGCGCGCAGCTCGACCAGTTCGCAAGCGTCGCTACGATCCGCGGCGTGGATGGCGCCGCCGCTGGGCGTGAGCAGCCAGGCATCGCCGTGCGGCGCGAGCAGCGCGTGGTCGGCCTCGATGCCGTGGTCGGCCATGACGACATCGGCCTCGTCGCCGCTGCCGATGTTGATGGCCTGTCCATCGAGCGGCAAGGTGGCGCCCCGGTGAAGGCCGTTGAGGATGCGCAGTTCAAGCATGGTGTGGTCTCTGTGACTGGTTCGATACGGGTGAGTACCCGTTGCCGCGATTTGGTTCCGGCCATGCCTGGCGCCGCTACCCGGCTCGCGTTGTGGGCGCCGGCGGCCCTGCGGTTCCTTTGCCGCCACGGTGCCGGCCTGGGATTTCCTCAACGTTTTTCAAAGTCTCACGAATGCTCATGGTTCGGCAACAACACGCGTTTGCGCTGCTATCGTGGCGTCCATGGTTGCGACCCCGGCCCACGCCGGAACGCATTGCCCACCTCAATCGAGCCATTCACGAAAGACCGCATCATGACGATCGAATACACCGCCAGCCCCGCAGCCGCCGCCATCGATGTCCAGCGCCTGTTCCTGGCGCACCGCCAGCACCTGGTGCGCTTCGTCCAGCGCTACACGCGCAGCCTGGAAGACGCCGAGGACGTGGTGCAAAACACCTTCATCGAAGCGATGCGCTGCGCCGACCGCTTTTCCGGCCTGTCGAAGCCGTCGACCTGGCTGTTCGGCATCGCGCTGAACCTGGCGCGCAACCAGGTGCGGCGCAACAGCGCCGATCTGTACGAGCCGGTGGAGGAGGGGTTCATGGAACAGATCGCCGACCAGTTCGCCAATCCGGCCGACCGCTACGCCTCGCGCCAGATCACGCGCCAGATCGATTCGCTGCTGCGCAGCCTGCCGCCGAAGATCCGTGAAACCTTCGACGTGGTGGTCAACGGCGACGCCACCTACGAGCAGGCGGCCGACTATCTGGCGATCCCGGTGGGCACGGTGCGCTCGCGCGTGTCGCGGGTGCGCGCCGCCGTGCGCCAGCAGTTCGGCAGCGCGGCATGAAGCATTCTTTTTAGCAAATCGTTGTTGCCGCGCATCATTTTTCGCAGGGGCGGGCGCCGAACTTCTCAACGATTTTCAAAATCCCAGGAAGATGCGGGCCAAAGTGCCGATCGTAGTGTTTTTCCTGATACATTGTTAAATAAGAATTTAAAATTCCAAATATTAAACTTTCGCTACGCCCTTTTACGCCATGGAGAAATTGTCATGATGTCCGCGCCTGTTTCCTGCGCCGCGACGTCGCCCGCCCAACCGGCCGTCGACGTCCAGCGCCTGTTCATCGAACACCGCCAGCACTTGCTGCGTTTCGTGCAACGCTACACGCGCAGCCTGGAAGACGCCGAGGACGTGGTGCAAAATACCTTCATCGAAGCCATGCGCTGCGCCGACCGGTTTGCCGGCCTGTCGAAGCCGTCGACCTGGCTGTTCGGCATCGCGCTGAACCTGGCGCGCAATCAGGTGCGCCGCAACAGCGCCGACCTGTACGAGGCGGTGAAGGAGGGATACTTCGAGCAGATCAAGGACCAGCGCGCCAATCCGGCCGAGCTGTGCGAATCGCGCCAGATCAGCTCCAGGGTGGACGCGCTGCTGCGCAGCTTTCCGCCGAAAATACGCGAGACCTTCGACGTCGTGGTCAGCCGCGACATCACCTACGAGGAAGCGGCCGACTATCTGGCGGTCCCGGTGGGCACCGTGCGTTCGCGCGTCTCGCGGGTACGCGCCGCCGTGCGCGAACAGTTCGGCGCCAGCGCCTAGCCGATCCACTCCTGTGCGGCCATCAGCCGCCGCGCCAGGTCGCCCACCTGCGCCATGCAGGCCGGTACGGTGGCCAGCGGGACGCCCAGATAGCAGGCTTGCTGTCCTGCGCCCGGCTCGGATGCGTGCTGCCGCATGCCGTCGCGCGCCAGCAGCAGTGCCGTGCCGAACAGCGATGCGGGCACGGTGCGGCGCGGCGTTGCGCCGCTCGCGCCCGCACGAACGCCGCCTGCACCACATCTTCCGCGTCTTCATGGCAGCCGGTATAGCGCGTGACGAAGCCGACCAGCACAGGGCGGTACTGCTTGAACAGATGCGCCAGGCCGGCATGCCCGGCGTCGTTGTCGGTGGCGCTGCCCGATGCCCACATGTCGATTCACATAAAACGTCTTGTATGACACTGCCTTCAATCACCCTTGGATAGGGAAACGGTCGGGACCATGACATCGTTTGCGTGGCCAGGCGTAATGCGGCACAGTTGCGTTACGACGTCATGCGACCCGGCGCCTGCGTTTGCGGGCCGCCGGACACCCGCGCCGCATACGCCGGCGGCGGGTGGTGGGATCGCTTCCCATCGATGCCGGAAAACGCGCCGGTATTCATCATTTACCCGCACGTCTTTTTCCCGGGGGCGCCGCGCGCGCTCGCGACCAGTCACTCGCCATCTGGCAAGCGTGCCGGGTGCACTTTAACAGCACTGGAATGCCCCCGCCGCATACGTGAAGAAGACTTCGCGCGCGAGGGTTTCGCGCCGGTTTGCGTATCGCTGATGGGGCCTGCCGGCAAGGGATCGTCGCCGAGCAGAAGGTCGGCATCGGCCAGCGTTGTTGATCGACTTGTGCTTGGCTTGACGCTGTTGTGGCGGGCGGCGAAGCCGAACCGGCCGGTCACGTTCAGACCGCCGTGTCATTGCGGCGCGGGCGCAACGGTGCCTCCTGAAGGCACGGTGCGTCTCATCGCATTCACGGCCAGGATAATATTATTACGCGTAAACATTCTGTGAAAATCCATCCTTACTTTTTAGATGAATAGTAATGTCCGTTCATTAATTTTATTCAATATTGGTAGTCTCATCATATTTATTTCGAATCGCGGTTTATCGGACCGTGCGAGCAAAAAATGACGAACTACCTTGCCTGTCGCGGTGCCACGCGCTCTTCCAGATCAGCGCCCAAAAAAAACAACAGTGAACTTCATAGATGTCGCAATTTTTGGGGATAAATGTAAGACTGGCCATGTCGTCGTCCAGTATCTGCTCATCAATTTCGGCATGCATCTTAGCGAATCCGATCAAGATTGCGGGTATCGATGATGTTAATAGTTTCAATATGTATCGTCGCAGACCTTGATCGTGCGGCGCCCAGGGGGATGAATCCGGCCCTTGTTTTGATCCGAAACATCGTGGAGAAATCATGATTATTAAAAACATCATCGTGCGCACTGCAAGCGTTGTGCTGCTCGCATTGGGCTTGCACAGTTCAGTTTTAGCTGGCGAGCACGGCACTGCTGAAGAAGCGACGGTGCTTGTCAAGAAAGCGGTGGCTTATCTCGAAGCGAATGGCAAGGATAAGGCGTTTGCCGAATTCAGCAATCCGGCCGGCACGTTCCGGGACCGCGACCTGTATATTTTCGTCATCGACATGAATGGCCTGGAGCTGGCGAACGGCGCTAATTCCAAGATCATCGGCAAGAATGTGCTCGAACTGAAAGACGCCGATGGCAATGCCATGGTCAAGAATCTTATCGCCTTGGCCAATGGCAAAGGGAAGGGCTGGGTCGATTACAGCTGGCCTAACCCGATGACGCACAAGGTTGATCGGAAATCCACCTATCTTGAAAAATCCGGTGACGTTCTTGTCGCCAGCGGCATCTATAAATAGCCGCGCCAGGCAATGCCGGCAGCGGTGCCGATTCAATGGCGCGGCGGATTTCTATCCGGATGGTTGGCCGGCCGGTAGCGGCCGGATAAGCAGATCACCCAGCTCGTCAGGTCATTGTTCCGCGCCACCGTGGCGTCCACGCAGGACATGCCTTGACGGGGCGCCCGCAATGGGAACCCGGCCCCGCCAAATATTCAACTTATTTGTAAGGAATTACCCATGAACCGATATGTATTCGCCGTGTGCGCAATTGTTTGCAACGTCGCCATGGCGCAAAGCAGTGTCACTGTGTATGGCGTGGCTGACGCCGGCATCGTCGCGGAATCCGGTGGCCCTGCGGGCAGCGTTACCAAGATGGTGGGCGGTGTGGAAGGTGGATCGCGGCTCGGCTTTCGCGGCACGGAAGATCTGGGTAGGGGTGTGGCGGCAATATTTGCCCTTGAAATGGGCATCAATCTCGACACTGGTACCAGTGCCCAGGGCGGCGTTTTGTTCGGCCGCCAAGCCTTTGTCGGCTTGAGCAGTCCGGCTGGCGCCCTGACCCTCGGCCGTCAATATACCCCCCTGTTTCTTTCCCTGTCGGCGGTTGATCCCTTTCAAGCATTCAGCACGGCCGGTTCCGCCGCCAATCTGATGTCCAACGCGGGGATCCGGATGAATAACACGATCAAGTATGCGTCCGCGCCGGTGAACGGCTTCAATGGCGAGCTCGCCTATGGACTGGGCGAAGTCCCGGGCAGTTCAAGGGTGGGAAGGCAGCTCGGCGCGGCGCTGGGCTATGTACGGGGTCCGCTGAGCCTGCGGCTGGGCTATGCCAACGTCAATAGCATTCCCGTGGGCCCGGCCCCTATGACAACGGGAAAAACGACCATGCTGGGCGGGGTCTATGACTTTCGCGTAGTCAAACTCTCCCTCGGTGTCGCCTCGAATAAGGGCACCGTGAATGTGAATACCAGGATCGACCCGAATCCGGCCGCGAAATCGCGCGATACGATTCTCGGAGTGACGCTTCCTGTAGGCGCGGGAAATATCAGGGCTTCAGCGGTCTTTAAGCACGACCGCAGCCCGACCGACCGTAACGCCAGACAGTTGGGTGCGGCTTATAACTATTTCATCTCGAAGCGTACCGACGTGTATATTGCCTATGCGCGCATCCATAACGATGTGCTCGCCGGCGCCACCGGTTTTTACACCGTTGGCAATGCCACCGAGGCCGGTAGCGGGAATAAGGCTTTTAATCTCGGCATGCGCCACAGTTTCTAGCGCGGATTTCCATCGGCATCGGCACGTACCTGGCGACGCATCGGGCGCCGGGACATCGTTATCCAGGCCGCGCTGCGGCGGCCCGCTGCACCGCTTGCGTCGGCGTGCCGCCGCGCGCCTCATCGGCTCGCTTCTCCGAACAAGCGGGTCAGCAACTGGCCGAATTTTTCCATCCGGTCGGGCTGGGTCGGTTTGATCACCCCGCGTTCCTGCAACACGGCGATCAGCTTGACCGGCCCGGTGCGATTGTTGCCCACGATTTCCACATGGCCCGCCTTGACTTCCACGATGCTGACCAGCGGGTCGCTGTCCACGGCCGGGTTGCGTTGCTCCGCCAGGGAAAAAATCGCATCCGATTCGACGCAGGCGCCGTTGCTCATGCGCCGGCAACTGCCGCTTTCATCGGTCATGATCTTGAGAAAGTCCGTCACCCTCGGATCGAGCGCGCCCGGCGCGCGGATGAAGGGCGACGTGGCGGTGATTTCCGACCATTTATCGCCCGTGACAATCTGGCAGATCGGTCCGACCAGTCCGAGCGAGAGCGTCTTCCAGAGCGGACTGCCGCAATGGCGCGCCGCCGCGATGCCGCCGAACGGTCCCGATACCGTCACCAGGCGCAGTTGGACATCCTTGCCGTCGATGGCATCGGGATGGCTGACGGACATCGCCTTGCGCGCGATCAGGGCACCCTGGCTGTGGCCCAGCACGGTGATGTGCTTGTTGTCCATGTTCCGGGCCAAGGCGGTGAGCGCCGTGTCGAGCTGGCCGGCGCTGGCACTCAGGCTGTCGCGGTCGTTGTAAGTGAAACACGCGGTCTGCTGGCCGTGAAAGGCCAGCACCTGGGCCATGCCACGGTAGCGCCCGGCCGAGCTGAAACAACCATGCACCAGCACGGTGACCGGCTCCTGGGCGTTCAGTTTCAGGGTGTGGTCGCCGCTGTCGGTGCACTGGCTCAGGCCAGCTATGACCATGCTGACGTTGGCCGGCGGCAGGCGCGAGCCGTCGATGGTCAGCAGCGCCGGCTCGGCCGGTGGCGGCGTGGCGCAACCCGTCATGAGCCCGAGGGTGGCCAGGGCCACGGCAGCTGCGGGAATTTTCGTCATTTGTTATTCCATGGTAAGTATGCGTGTACTTCCGAGTGTAGCCGATCGCGCCGTCGGCAGGGCCAATGGCTGCGTACCGGCGCGTCATGATCGGGCCAGTCAGCAACGGCAGGGCTGCCGGCGCGGTTTTCCGCGCCGCGTGCGCACTACTCAAAGGAAATTATATTTACTTCGTGGAAATGGCACCATGGCGGTGTATGATTTCTTATCGACAGAGCCTTGTCCTGATCAGTGGTGGCGAGAATGCGGCCGGGTGTACATTTTCTTTCGGCGTGGGCGGCTGGCCTGGCCATGCTGTTCTGTAGCGGAGCGGCACTCGGCGCCGCCGTCAGCCCTGTGCTTGCCGACAGCACCCGCGTGATCCGGCTGTCCTCGCTCGAATGGCCTCCCTACACGGGCGTGTCCTTGCCGCGCCAGGGCGCCACCACGGCGGTGATCGCCGCCGCGCTGGCCAGCATGGGCTACCGCCTGGAAGTGGCCTATTTTCCCTGGACCCGCGCCACCGCCCTGATCCGGCACGATTCTCCCTTTGCCGGGTATTACCCCGAATACCTCTCGGCCGATCTGGCGCGCGAGTTTCTCGTTTCCGACCCGATCGGCAGCGGTCCGCTCGGCTTTGCTTACCAGGCCGCCGCACCGGTGCATTGGGATAGCCTGGCCGACCTGTCGAAATACCGTATCGGCGTCGTGGAAGGCTATGTCAATACCGACGAATTCGATCGGCGGGTGCGCCAGGGCAAGCAAATGATCGATCCCGCCGTGAACGACAAGCAGAACCTGCGCAAGCTCGCCGCCAGGCGCGTGCCGCTGGTGTTGATCGACCGGCGCGTGTACGACCATCTGGTCCGCAACGACCCCGACCTGCACCCGCTGGCGCCGACCTTGCGTTTCCATCCCCGCCTGCTGGAAGACAAGAAGCTCTACATTTGCTTTCGCCCCAACGCCGAGGGCGAGCGCGTGCGCGCGCTTGTCAACGCGGGCTTGAAACGGATCGATATCGAGGCCGTGATGGCGGCGGCCCTGGGCGCCGGCAGTGCGCACTAGTCCTTGGCGCAAGCCGGCCCCGGGGCAATCCATCCAGTTCGGCCATCCGGATCAATGCGACTCATGACTGCCAGGCATCGGGGCCGCCAGCCCCGCCGCTTGCTGGCCCCGCCCGGCCATCCGTCGTGGCCACGCTGACGCAATTGCGCCCGCGCAGCTTGGCCGCATACAAGGCGCCGTCGGCGCGGTGCAGCAGGTCGCTCATCTCGACGGCATCGGCGTGGTTCACCGATGCGATGCCGATGCTGACCGTGACGGCGACGTCGCCGTACGCGGTAGGCACCGTGGCATCGGCCATGGCGCCGCGCATGCGCTCGGCGACGATGAGGGCGCCCTCGGGGTCGCAGTCGGGCAGCACCGCGAGCAGTTCCTCGCCGCCATAGCGCCCGAAGGAATCGTAGTTTCTCAGGGTCGCGGCCATGCGCCGCGTCGCTTCGCGCAATACCTCGTCCCCGGCCAGGTGGCCGTAGGTATCGTTGATGCGCTTGAAATGATCGAGATCGGCGAAGATCACCGATAAAAAATCGGGCGTGCGCACCCGTCGTGCGATCTCCTTTTGCAGCACGTCGAGGATCGCGCCGCGGTTGAAGATGCCGGTCAGGGCGTCGCGCGTGGCTTGCCGGCGCAGTTCCTGTTCCAGGTCGACGATGCGGCGCCCGGCGCGCAAGCGCACCCGCATTTCCTCGGCGATGAAGGGTTTGGCGACGTAATCGTCGGCCCCGGCATTCATGGCCGCGACGATGAATTCGGTTTCCGTGCGCGAGGTCAGCATGATCATGTAGACATACCGCTCCAGGCCGGCCTGGCGGATGTTGTGGCAGACATCGGTGCCGTCCAGGCCGGGCATCATCCAGTCCAGCACCGCCAACAAGGGCCCGTCGGCTTGCAGCAGGATCGCCTCGGCGCTCAAGCCGTCGGCCGCGACCACGACCTCGTAACCCCATTCGGACAGCACGTCCTGCAGGTACAAGACGGAAATCGGATCGTCGTCGGCGACAAGCACTTTCATTGGTTCAGTTCCAGGGTCGTGGTCAATGTGGCCGACAATTCATCGATGCACAGCGCCAGGTAGCGTGCGGCGCCATCCAGGTCATCCGCGCCGGCGTCGCTGCCGGCGCGCGCCATGCTTTCCAGCGCACCCGCCGCCTGCGCCGTCGTGTCGCCGCTCAAGGTCGCGGCGGCACCCTTGATGCGGTGCGCCGTGCGTTCCAGCAGGCGGGCGTCGTTCGTTTCGAGGCCGCTGTGCAGGTGGCGCACGAGCTCGGGCGCCGTATCGATGAACGATTTTGCCATGAGGTACAATAAATCGCGCTTTCCGCGCGCGCGCTCCAGTGCCAGCGCGCGGTTGAAGATGGGCGTGGTGGCCGCCGCCCCGGTGGCCGGCACCCCGGTGGCCGGCACCCCGGCCGCCGGCTCGTCGTCCGGCGCCGGCGCCGCCGATGGGCCGTGCGCGGCGGTCCACGGTCGTTCCAGGCAGGCATACAGGTCGAGTGGCTCGATCGGCTTGGCCAGATAGTCGTCCATGCCCGCTGCCAGGCAGGTCTGGCGGTCGCCCGCCATCGCGTGGGCAGTCACCGCCACGATATGGATATGCGCGCCCGAGGCGCCCTCGCGGCGGCGGATTTCGGCGCTCGTCTGGTAGCCATCCATTTCCGGCATCTGGCCATCCATCAGGATGGCGTCGAAGCGGCCTGCGTCGAGCATGCGCAATACCTCGGTCCCATTGGCGGCCACGGCGAAGGTGTGGCCGCGGCTGCGCAGCAGCTCGGCAACCAGCATCCGGTTGACCGGATGGTCGTCGGCGACCAGCACGTGCAGGCGCTTGCGCGGGGGCGCCACGGGGGCCGCCGCCATGTCTGGCGGGCTTGGCGCGGCGGGGCCGGCGGCGCCGTTCCTGACGATGCCCATCAAGGTGTTGAACAGCTCCGAATGCCTGACGGGCTTGGTGATAAATGCCGTCAATCCCGCCGCCAGTCCGGCTTGCAGCGCGGCGCCGTCGTCCTGGGCCGGCAGCATGACGATGATCGATGCCGGCGCCAGCCCGGCGGCGCCCAGGGTGACGGCCAGCGGCGCGCTGCCGCCGCCGGCCAGCGCGGCGCTGCAGATGGCCGCGCAAAACGGCTGCGCGTGCGCACCGTCGCGCGGCGGCTGCAGCGCCAATTGCCGCGTCAGTTCGGCGTGGTCCCGCACCAGCGCCGGACGCATTTTCCAGCTGCGCAGCAGGTTGACGATGATCTGGCCGGAGGTGGCATTGTCGTCGATGACCAGCACCGGCTTGTGTTGCAGCCCGGCGTCGCCCGGCCCCTGGTCCGGCGCCGCCGTGCCCTGCGCAAGCTGGACCGGCAGGGTGAAGTGGAACTCGGTGCCCACCCCGGGTTCGCTCTCGACCCACAGCTGTCCGCCCATCAGGCCCACCAGCTGGGAGACGATCGCCAGTCCCAGCCCGGTGCCGCCGTATTCGCGGGTGGTGGAGGCATCGGCCTGGACGAACGACTCGAAGATATGCTCCTGCTGCTGGCGCGACATGCCGATCCCGGTATCGCGCACCTTGAACTCGAGTTCGGCGTAGCCGGCATGGCGCGCGTGCTGGCTGACCGTCAGCACGACTTCGCCGCGCGCGGTAAACTTGATCGCATTGCTGGCCAGGTTGATCAGGATCTGCACCAGCCGGCCCTTGTCGGCGACGATCATGTCGGGAACCTCGGGCGCGATGTCGAAGGCCAGTTCCAGGCGCTTTTCCGCCGCCCCCGCCGCCAGGGTCCGGAACACATTGGCGACTTCTTCGCGCAGGTCGAAGGCCACTTTTTCCAGCACCAGCTTCTTGGCCTCCATCTTGGAAAAATCGAGGATATCGTTCAGCAGGCGCAGCAGGGAGTCGGCGGACGACTGGATCAGTTCCATGTATTCGCGCTGCTGGATCGATAAGCCCGTTTTCAGCACCAGCCGCGTGAAGCCGACGATGCAATTCATCGGCGTACGGATTTCATGGCTCATGTTGGCCAAAAACTCGCTCTTGGCCTCGTTGGCCGACTCCGCCTTGTGCTTGGCTTCCTGTAACTGGATTTCGAATTTCTTGATCGAGGTGACGTCGTGGTCGGTGCCGCGATAGCCGAGGAGGGTGCCGTCGCGGTCGAGCACCGGCACCGCCGACGATTCCAGATAGCGATCGCTGCCGTCGCGGTGGCGCCAGCGGATCAGCCAACTGTTCCAGCCCTCGCCGCGCTGCTGCAGCTGGCGCAGCCGCTCGGCCACCATGGCCCGTTCTTCGGGGTGCACGTAGCGTAGCATGGTCTTGCCGGTCAGTTCCTCGGCCCCGTGGCCGAGCATGGCCTGGACCGCCGGGTTGGAATAACGGATGCGGCCGCCGCTGTCGAGCGACCAGATCCAGTCCTTGGTGGTCTCCACGATCGAGCGGAATTTTTCCTCGCTCAGCCTGAGCTGGTCTTCCGTCTGTTTGCGGTGGGTGATGTCGTTGTACAGGCACAGCAGATGGGGTACGCCGGACAACTCCACCAGGTCGGCTGAAAACAGGACGCTGATCACGGCGCCGCCTGCCGTTTTCATGGCCGCTTCGCAGTCGCTGACCGAGCCTTCCTGGCGCAGCCGCGCCATCATCGACAGCTGGGCGTCGGGCGCGAGCCAGTAATCGAACAGGGAGGCGGGGTGGGTGAGCAGCGCGGCGCGCTCCTGCCCGATCAGCTCGCAAAAGGCATCGTTCACTTCCAGGAAGTGGCCATCGGCCATGCTGCTGACGGTAATCGCCACCGGGCTCATGCTGAAAATCTTGGAAAAGCGTTCTTCCAGCTGGCGCATGTGTTCCTCGACCTGCTTGCGCTCGCTGATATTCATCATCGCGCCGATCATGCGCACCGCCGCGCCGGCCTCGTCGTGGATGATATAGCCGCGATCGTGCACGTGGGCATAGCTGCCGTCCGCGCAGCGGAAACGGTATTCGCCGGTCCAGTAGCGCCCGCCCTCGTGGATTTCATGCTCGACTTCGGCGATGACCCAGTCGCGGTCGTCGGGGTGGATCTGGTCGATCCACCACTGGGCCGGGGAAGTGCCGCCGGCCATCGCGTGACCGAAGGTGTGCTCGATGCCCGCGTTCCACCAGATGCGGTCGGTGCCGAAGTCCCAGTCCCATACCGTATCGTTGGTGGCGCGCGCGACCAGGTTGAAACGCTCCAGGGTGGTGCGCAGGTCATCCTCGGCGCGCTTGCGCTCGCTGACATCGACGCCCACCATCGCGTACGAACTCGGTTCCCCCTCCTGGTGCGCGATGCGGACCACGGAAAACAGAAAGGGGACCATGCCGCCGCCGCGGTTGCACAGGTCGAGTTCGCCGCGCCAGGCCGCCACCGACGCTTCCTGCAAAATGCCCGCCAGGCGGTCGCCATCCGTACCGGGACAAGTGAACGCCGCCATCGACAGGCCGCCGCAGTCTTCCTCGGCACCGATGCCGAGCAAGCCGCGCCCGGCGCCGTTCAGATAGAGAATGCGCTGCTGGCCGGAGACAAAGGCCACCAGGTTCGGCGTGGCATCGAGGAAGGCACTGAAGCGCGAGCTGACTTCGGACGCATGGCGCTCGGCGCTGATGTCGCGCAGGATCGCCACCGACAGGCGGCCGCCTTCGTGGCGCGCTTCGCGCACCGCGATATGCAGGGGGAACAGCGCGCCATCCTTGCGTTGTGCGTCGACCTGCACGCCGTGCGCGCTGTCCGGCCGGGCAGGATCGTCCGCCTGCGCCTGCGCGCCGCTATGGCTGGGCGGTGGTGGGGCGGGGATCAGCAAGGTCAGGGGGGCGCCCAGAACCTCGTTCGCCGCATAGCCGAACATGGCCGCGGCTGCCGGGTTGATCGACCTGATGGCGCTGTTCTCGTCGATGGTCAGCAAGCCTTCGGCCATATTGTCGACCACCGCCTGGAGCTTGCCTTCGCCCGCGCGCGCCGCCTGCCTGGCCGCCAGCAGGGCCGCGATCAGGGGCGAGACTTGCCAGTGCAGCAGCAAGGTGCCGCACACGAACAGCACGGCCAGCACCGTCATCATGGTCGAGATTTGCGTGCGGATCGGCTCGTACAGCTCGACCGCATCCTGCTTTACCACCAGGCCCAGTCCGGTGGCGCCGATCGGCCCGTAGGCGGCGATCACCATCTGGCCGCGGTAATCTTTCGCCGCCACCAGCCCGGTCTTGCCGTTCAGGGCGATGCTCATCGGCAGTTGCTGGCCGTTGCGCAGGCGCGAGGTGGCGCGAAAACCCTGGGCGTTCAGGCGGCTCGGCAGGCAATTCATCCGCTCCTTGCCCGCCGCCGCGCAGATCGCGATATCGCCGCTGTTTCCCAGCAGCGCGGCATCGGCCAGCAAGGTTTGCACGATGGCCAGCTTGCGCTCGGCCAGGATGCTGCCGATGATGGCGCCATCTTTGCGCACCGGCACCGCGATCTTCAGGATGGGGACCGCCGACCAGAGCAGCTCATGTCCATCGTTCAGGCGCAGGGTAATCGGTGCGCCAGTGTCGGGCGTGCCGGCGTGCAGCAGGATGCTGCCGTCCGGCCCGGTCGCGGTCACCGAGGCATAACCATCGCCGAGCAAATGCTGCCCCAGTTCGGAGGCCAGCGCCGCGTTACCCGCGGCGCCGGGCGTGCGCGCGTATTCCTTGAGCAGGGCGGGATCGGTGGAGAGCGAACGGGTCTGCAAAATCGTGTTTTCCAGCACAAAATTCAAGAGTTGGGCACGATTCGAATGCGCCGCGCTCATATTCAGGTGCAAGGCCGTTTCGGTGCGGTGGGCCGACATGACGGAACTGGTCATCCCGGCCGACAGCGCCATCGACAGCAGGATGATGGTGGCGAGCGCGGTAATGCGCTTGTCGCCGCGTTCGCGGCTGGCGCTGCGCTCCTTGACGCCCTGGTACCAGCGTAGCCACAGCGCGCCGCCCAGCAGCAGAAAGCCGAATGCCGAGTGCGGCGCCATCCCGACGAAGCGATACCACTCGTAGAGCAGGTCGAGCTTGAGCGAATAGCCGGTCACGCCGACGATGCCGAGCGCAACGAGCAAGAGGCACAGCAGCTGGACCAGCCGCTCGCTGCCGCCGCGCGCACTGTGCCGGTTCTGCAGCAAGAGGCAGACGCCGGCCAGCCAGAAGCCGGCGCAGGACAGGGGCGACATGCGTCCGGGATGCGGGTTGGGATCGACCAGCCACACATCGACGAACAGCTGGTCGACATGCAAATTCATGGCAAGCAAATTTTGCAGGGCCGCCACGCCGCTCACGGCCAGCATGGCGATGGCGGCGCAGGTGCGTGCCGGCCGCGCACGGCGCCCGGAAACGCACAGGGCGGCGCCGGCAAACACGAAACACAGCGCGGTATTGAACACCATCGCGATGGCCCCGGGGACGAGCTGCACCAGCGCGCCCGAGTGCAGGCTCCAGCCGGCCACCACCGCCGTGCCTAAAAGCAGCACCAGCGCGCCCAGCAATCGTTCAAGCTGTGAGAAGGTCAAGACCATCGCCTTTCGTGACGTTGATCGCCGCGACGGGCGCGGCCCGGGCGCCCCGGCACGCCCTGGGTCTGGCCAGGCCGGCCCGGACATGTCCTTGCGTGTGCGCCAGCACGGCCGCGCGACACAGGTGTTTTTTGCGCGCCAATTGGCCGACTATACAAGATTGTTCGCGGCGTTCGCTACATTTCGGATGGGTTCGTCAAAAAAACCACGCCGCGCGCTCGGCGCCTGGGTCCGCGCCGCTCTGCGCGCCGGCGCATGCCGGTAGTTGTTGCGCTGGCGATTATTCGGCGGGACCGCCATTTTTCGGCTGGAACATTGCTACAATTTCCATGCTGGCCTGGCTTCAAGGTAAGGCGGGCGCGAGAGGCTTTTGCCATGCCGACATTGAAAGCGACATCGTACTCATCTCAAAGCGCCTTATGACAGACACCGCTGATTTTTCAGGGAGCGTTCGGCACTCGCATGGGGCCGCCGACGTATTGGCGGGCCACTATGAACTCGGCGCGCGCCTCGGCGAAGGCGGCTATGGCGAGGTCTTCGAAGCGTGGGACCGCACCTTGCAGCGCAGTGTCGCGGTCAAGCGCATCAAGAAAGCCGACGGTGCCAGGAGTGGAGACGGTCCGATCCGCGAAGCCCGCATCGCGGCCTCGCTGCGGCACGCTGCCTTTGTCAAGGTCCACGCGATCGAAGACGATGGACCGAGTCAATCGATCGTGATGGAACTGGTGCCGGGAAAAACCGTCAGGCAGGTGCTGACGGAGTCGCGCATCGACCTGGCCCTTGCACTGGACTGGGTCGGCCAGGTGGCCGAAGCGATGCACGACGCGCATCAATCGGGCCTGGTGCATGGCGACCTGAAACCGTCGAACCTGATGGTTGAACCGAGCGGGCGCGTGCGCATTCTCGATTTCGGCCTCTCGCTGCGCGATGATGCGCTGGCGACGCGCTCGCTTTCCCTCACCGAACCGATGGGCACCATTGCCTACATGGCGCCGGAGCAGTTGCAGGGCGTGCCGGCCGATGCGCGCAGCGATGTGTACGCACTCGGCATCATCTTGTACGAGCTGGTGTGCGGCACCCGTCCCTATGCCGGCCTGGCCGGCCTGGCGCTGGCCGCCGCCCACCTGCAATCCGATTCCGGCAGTTGGCCCTATCCGGACAGCGCCAGTGCGCCGATGATCGCGCTGATCCGGGCCATGACGGCGCGCCACCCGCAGCAGCGTCTGGCCAGCATGGCCGAGATCCGCAGCCGCCTGCGCGCGCTGGCAACGCGGCCGGGGGCCTTGCCGGGCGCGCCGTGGCGCTGGACCGTTCCGGGGAAGCGCTGGTGGTGGGCGGGCGCGGCCTTGCTCGCCTGTGCGCTGGCGTTCGGCGGCTGGCAGCTGGCACCCCGGGCGGTGGCATTGCTGCAACGCGCGGCGCCTTACTCGCAAGCACTCGACATGCGATCCGGGCTGGACGCGCTGGTCTTGTTCGACCGTCCCGGCAAGCTCGATCAGGCTGGCGCCCATTTTGCGCGCATTCTCGACCATACGCCCGGGAACGCCGCGGCCGTGGCCGGCATGTCGCTGGTGTACGCGCTACGCTACGCGGGCGACGGCCAGGATGAAGTGTGGCTGCAAAAAGCCGCCGCCGGCGCCCAGCAAGCGTTGACCCTGAACGATCAACTGGCATTGAGCCACATCGCCAATGGCTGGGCGCTCGCCAACCTCGGCCACTACGAGCGCGCACTGACGGCCTTCGACCAGGCGCTCCATCTTGATCCCGCGGATTTTTTCGCCTGGTATGGCAAGGCCCACATGCTGCGCCGCGCGGGACGCCTGCCGCAGGCGCTGCAGACCCTGGCGCTGGCATCGGCGCGTTTTCCCCGGGAGCGCGTGTTTGCCGATGAATTGGGAGCGGTCCATTTTGAAAACGGCGCTTACCGCGACGCCGAGCAGGCATTCCGGCGCAGCCTCGCCTTGCAGCCGGACGCCGTCAACGCTTATTCGAATCTGAATGCCGCGCTGGTGCGCCAGGACCGCCAGGACGAGGCCCTGCGCGTGCTGCAGCAAGGCTTGCAAATCAGGCCCAGCGCCAAGCTGTATGGGAATCTGGGCAACGCCTTGTTCCTGCGCGGCGACTATGTGGGTGCGGCGGCCGCGTTCGAGAACGCCGTATCGCCCACCCGCGGCGCTCCCGGCGACTACCTTAACTGGGCCAACCTGGCCGACACCTTGCTGTGGATACCGGGGCGCGAACAGCAGGCGCGCCAGGCTTACGGCAAGGCGCGCACCCTGCTGGCCCCGCGCCTTGCGCGCGCCCCGGACGATGCGACCCTGGCGTCGCGCATGGCCTTGTACGCCGCGCGCAGCGGCGACAGCGCCGGCGCGCTCGCGCTGGCGGCGCATGCGCTGGCGCTTGCGCCGAAAAATGCGCAAATTCAATTTCGCATCGGCCTGGCATATGAATTGCTGGGTCATCGTCAGAAGGCGCTCGACGCTATTCTGAGTGCAAGACGCCTGGGCTATCCGTCCACAGCGGTTGCGGCTGAGCCGGATCTGGTCGCCTTGCGGCGCGATCCGGCCTATCCGCAGGACTGAGGTTCAGGCAATTTTCGCCGGAGAAATCCGGCCCCGTAGTGTCCACCGAAAGGAACGTTCATGAGCTCCCACCCTACGACGACCACGCATCCATTTACGATTTCATTTACCGACGCAGTAACGGAACCCGGATGGAATTTCGGCCACAGCACATTCCGTCCCGAGCTGTGCCACGTCGCTATCAACGACAAAATCGCTTTCAAGTTCGAGTACATGGGTATGCTTCCGGCGTCGACCATTGTGAGTCCGGTCTTGGTCGTGGCGCCGTTGCCGAGCCCATTCGTTGAGGGCAATATCATCTGCCTGAAGGAACATCCGACCGTGACGATCGGCACCAAAAAGGGCGAGTGGCAGTTCTGCCTTGTGTTCGGCGTTCGCTCACCGGAGGGGAACATCCGTTTCCACTACCTTCCCGATCCGGAATTGCAGGTCGGCTCGACGTAGGCGTGGTCAAGCAAGCAGTTCGAGCTTGTGCAGCAGGCGCCGCAGCGGTTCGGTCGGCGTTTTGAGCAGGGCGGCGCAGCGCGCTACGTTGCCATGGCTGGCCGCCAGCGCGCGCCTGATTTCATCGACCGCGATGTGATCGGCGCGCCGTATGTCGGGATGCCGCTCGAGCAGCTTGTACAGGGTGGGGCGCGACATCCCGAGCGACAGCGCCGCGCTCTGGATGGTCCATGCATGCTGGGCCATCGCGTTGAAAATGTCTGCTTCGCTTAACTGGGACGGCTTGCGGCGCGCCTGCGGCGCCTGGCCCGCGAGCTGCCCGGAGGGCTCAGGCGGCGCACCGGCTGAGCGCCCGGCTGGCAATCGCACCAGCTGCTCGAACTGCGGCAGCGCGCCGGCGTCGAGCATGAGGATGGCGCGCTGCAATGCATGGACCAGCTGGCGGATGTTGCCGGGCCAGTCGTAGCAGGCCAGCTGGGCGACCAGCGCGCAGGGCAGGCGCATGCCGGCTTCCTTCCCCAGCACATGCAGGATGAGCACGCCCATATCCTCGCGCCGGGCGCGCAGCGGCGGCAGTTGAATGACAAAGCCTTCCAGGCGGCGCAGCAGCGCCTGGTTGAAGCCGGCCGCGTCGAGTTGCTGGTCGGTGGCGGCGATCAGGCGCGCTGTCGCATGCCGGTCCTGCGCCGCTCCCAGCGGCCGGTAGTCGCCGCCCTCCAGCACGCGCAGCAGCATCGGCTGCACGCCGGCCGGCGCATTGCCTATTTCGTCCAGAAACAAGGTTGCGCCGTCGGCCTCGGCGAACCAGCCTTTGCGCTCGGCCTGCGCCCCGGTATAGGCACCCTTGGCGGCGCCGAACAGGTCGGCGCAGGCCAGCGACTCGTTCAGTGCCGCCATGTTGACCGTCACCAGCCTGGCCGTGGCGCGCCGGCCGAGCGCATGGATGGCGCGCGCGGCGATTTCCTTGCCGGTGCCGGTTTCGCCCAGCAGCAATACCGGCATCTCGTTCGACGCGGCCATGGCGACCTGGTCGCGCAGGGCAATGGCGGCGCTGCCGACACCGACCAGGGCGGGCATGCGATTGCGTTTCGGAAGCACGGTCATCCAGTGCAGGCAAAGCAGCACCGCGCGGCCAAGCGCGAGGATCTGGCCGTCGCGCAGCTGGTCCGCCGCCAGGCTGACCTTGTCGTGCAACTGGCGGCCATTCAATTCGACGACCATGCGCGAGTCGGGAAGATGCAGCGAAACACCGTCGAGCGCGTCGCGCACGATACGCAGGGGCTCGCGCGAAATTCCCATGTGGCCCAGGGGCAGCTCATCGGCCCCGGCCAGGCTGAACGAGGGCGCATACCGGCTCAGTTCCACGGCCTCGCCTTGCACACCAGTGACGAACTGCGCACCGATGCGTTCGGGATCCGGGTGCCAGACGATGGTCAACGCCAGCAAGGGGCGGTCGGCGCCATCCGGATGCGACAGCGGCGATGTCAAGGTGCGATTGTTATCGGTCATGGCCAGCAATCCCCGGACAGCCGGCTCTGGCTATCCACTATGTAAAACCTATGTCAAATTTTACACACTTTTCACACCCTGTTGCATGAATTGGCTTGCGCTGCCGGCCATGCCAGGACGCTGACCGCCCTGTGCCGCCACGCGCGCCCCGCAATGCTGCCCATCGGCAGCGCGGCGCGCTGGCGGCATGGCACGTCCCTTGCAACAGCAAGAGCAAGCGCGCCAGGAATGCGGCAGCGACCGGTCCCGCCGGACGGCTGCGCGCATTCAAGCGCGACGAGTACTTCGCTCACCATCTTTCGAGGAGATATACCATGTCCAATCCCCTGCTCGTGGCAGTTGCCAACGCAACGCAGTATGCCGCCACCCTGACGTCGACCAATAATTCGCCTAAGGACAATTCGCAGTTTTCCTTGTTTTCCACCGGCTTTACTGGCGGAACGGACAAGGATAACATCAAGATTCCGCAGTGCTCAGGCCCGCAATGGTATGAGGGCCACCACATCCTGATTACCGGCCAGGACGCCAACGGCGTGGTCATGTGGACCGTGTCGCTGTGGTCCAACGACCAGAACAACGCCGTCTTGTACTGGAATAACACCGATGGCTATAGCGAAAATAATCCATTGCCGGGCACGGGCGGAGGCCAGGTGATTTCCACCTTGTTTATCGGGTTCGATCCCAGCGGTAATCTGTTCGTCCACGCAAACAGCTATTAATCGCTGTGTCATGGCATGCCCTGCGGCCGCGCCGTCGGAGGCGGTGCCGTTGAAAACCGCACGCATCGACCAGTGCGCGCGATTTTCCAGCTACCGCAACACCGCTCGTCGAGCCCGCACCTTTTTCCAGGTACTCTGAGGAGGATCATCATGAACAAGTCATATCTTGCCGAGTCGACGCCCGCCAGCCACAGCGCTAACGCCAGCGATGCCGTCACCTCGGCCAATCCGCAAATGAATGACGTCCAGGCGCTATTCAAGGCTTTTCCCGCCAAGGTGGCGCGCCAATATTATGAGTGCAAGGAATTGCCGACCGGGCCTTTCGGCATGATCGCATCGCACTTCAAGGGCGTGGCGGCGTTCGGCGGCAAGCTGATTTTTTCGCATACCGACCTGGACCTCTTGCCCCCGGCCTTCAACGGAAAATACCTGACCGGCGACATCATACGTTCAGGCGATCAGGGAGAGATCGACCACGTGGGCGACACCGCGCACCCCGGCTGGTGCCATCCGTGCGGCATCCAGGCATGCGGCAGCTTCCTTGCGATGGGAATACAAAAGTCGGCCACCGGCACCGGAGTCCAGTCCGCCATCGAGATCTACGACATGCGCAACGCGCTGCTCGGTCAGCCCATCGTTTTGCTGGGAACGATCACCAGGTTCACGGACGGCATCAATGGCGTCGCCATGACGAAACAGGCCGGCCCGGACGGCAAGTATATCGTTGCCGGCGTCAACGGCTCTTCCTTGACGGTGTACACATCGACGACCTCGTCGTTGCTGCCGTTCGGGGACACGCGCTTTGTCGAAGTCCTTCAGGCCAACGATTTTCCCGCGTCCGGGGCCGGCCTTGCGCTCATTACCCAGGCCGACGGCGCCATTTTTTTGATATCGATGAATGCCGATGACGACGGTGCCCATTCCCAGATCGCCCTGTACGCCCTCGATCTCGACTGCGCGACCCCGACGTGTACCCAATTGGCCGAGAAAGCGATGCCGGTTCCGGGGATGAGCGAATCGCTGACCATACTGGAAAGCTACATCGCAACCATCGATCCTCCGTGGGGACCCATCCTTTCGCAATTGCTCGCTTTCGGGAACCCCGTGCTCAACAGCTCGTTCCGCTGGGGCAGGGGGCTGTCGATCACCTCTCCCGATAGCATCGAGATCTACGCGACCGACCGCAATGTTCTCCCGCTGTCGCACATACCGCAAATCGACTCGCAAAAGGATTTCTCGGTGGTGGTCTGGAGCAGCGCGCATGCGTGACTGCTGCTGCCAGCCCCGGCACGGTTCTGATCGCGGCAAAGCGACGGGTAAAAAAAACGCTCGCTCCCATTGCCGGCAGCGAGCGTTTTTTGGAACCGCAACAGCCGCTTATTTATAGACGACTTGCGCCTTCAGGTTGGGCAGCACTTTCTTGGAAAACGCCTTGTATTCTTCCGCGATGGCCGGGGCGCAGACGTTGCCGCGGGTGTGGTCGTCGACCTCGCGCGTGACCGTGAGCTGGTTGCCCTTGAGGCGATAGCTCGCCTTGTAGCTGATGTTGGCCGACTTGAATGTCATGTTATCGGGCACGGCCAGCACTTTCATCTTCTTCGGGAAGGTGAATACATATTCTTCCAGGCTGGCCCCGTTGGAGCAGGCAAACTCGGTCGGCGTTGCCTCATCGTCGGCGCCAACCGCCGTGAAACGCGCGACCGGCGCGCTGCTGACGAACACCGGATGAATGACAAAGGCGCCCGCGCCAGGGAACTGGGTGAAGTTCTTGAACTCGAAACTGGCCTTGTAATTGAGGGTATTGGTCAAGGCGGCCGGATCGTCGCCTTCGAACTTGCCCGTTCCGGTATAGCCCATGCCCCTCAACACGTTCTTGACCATGTCGTCCATGTTTTCCTTGCTGGCGTTGCGCAGGCCTTCGCGCAGGCCGAGGGCATACTGGCCCTTGAGCGCCACGTCCACGCTGCCGCTCACCGAACCGTCATCGTTGATCCTGATGCGCGTTTTCATGGTCTGGACATTCGACCCCGCTGGCGCGGCCGGGGTTTTCAAGCCTTCCTTGAAACCGTCGACCATCAAGGCCGGCTTGTCCTGCGAACTGTAGGGCAGCATGCCGAATGGAGTGGAGTCCGAGGTCGAGTCGACGAACAGGTCGAACGCCGGCAAGTAGTTGATCACGTGATTGACGCGCGATACCACCGGCACCTTGGCCAGTCGATAGCCGCTGCCCGCGTTGATCAGCGCTTGCGTGCTGTCGATCTTCCTGGCTGCCAGCAGCGCTTGCAGCAAGGTGGCGTGGTCCTTGCAATCGCCCATCTTGTTTTTCAGGATGAAGGAAATGTCGTGCGGGACCACGGCGCCTGTACCGATGCAGTTGCCGGCGTAGGTGATGTTGGTGGACACC
The DNA here is from genome assembly GCF_015689335.1 of Massilia antarctica. GTDB lineage: Bacteria > Pseudomonadota > Gammaproteobacteria > Burkholderiales > Burkholderiaceae_D > Telluria_A > Telluria_A antarctica. The sequence goes on from NZ_CP065053.1 coordinate 4,238,784, forward strand.
CAGTCGTACAGGGCGCGCGCGGTGTCGCGCGGGGTCTTCTGGTCCTTGGCGATCTGGTCCGCCAGTGCCTGGACTTCCTCGCTGACGGCCGCTTTCGGCGTGGCGCGCGCGCCGTAGGCCTGGGCGATGTCGGCATACGACTTGAAGGTCGAAAACGCCAGGCCCGGCAGGGTATCGACGTCGAACACCGAGTAATCGTTGCGCTTGTCTTTCAGCGGTACCTTGTTGGAAAAGGTCCACGACAGTTCCTTGCGGCCGTTCTTTTCGGTGCTGGAATCCGGGGTCAGTTCGCGCACGTCGAGCTGGGCCGCGAGCGCGGCCGGATAGTCGAGCGTGATTTTGGCGTCATCGTAAGCGGTGCCGCGGTTGAAGTATTGAACGATCGAGTACTGCTTCGGAAACATCGGTTCGGTCTGCGTCAACTTGTACGAAAAACCGACGGTGTCGCCGACCGCCACTTCCGGGAACACCACCGTGAGGGTGGTGCGGTCGGAATACACCGGCGCATCCTTGGCATTGCCGGTATTGGTTTCGACCTGGAAATTCGATTTCGGCGCGTCGATGCGGCGCCCGTCCGCCTTGATGGTGTAGGCGCTCAGCACTTCGGCTTTTTCAATGCTGGTGCTGTACGAGATCGAGGTTTCCTTGGCGCTGGACAGGGCTTTTTCCTTGAGCACTTTCATTGCCCAGTCGTGCGTTTCGCTGCTGGTGTAGTCGTCGTTGAGCGAATACCTGACGTGATAGCGTTCGAGGCGGGTGTACAGCTCCGCCGGCTCCCCGGCCGGGGCGGCGCCGGCCGCGCTGGCGGGCAGGGTGAACATCAACAATGCTGCGGTATGCAGTAATCTGGCTTTCAAGTATTTCTCCACGTGGATTTGATCGTTCTCACAACAAATTGTTGTTTGCATGAAAACATTATAAACCGGCACGATGGTCTTGCAAATTGACTAGTTGAATATCTTTCTATTTGGCTGATTTGGCAAGCTTGTCGATATGCTTGCCGCGTTGGGCGGTCTCCGGAGCGTTATTGAACGCGGCGATGCCTTCCTTCTGGTGCGGGTTGAATAAGCCGGCGCGTTCCGTGGCTCAGGCCTGAACCACGCTCACGCGCGCAAAGCGCAAGTTCTCGAAGACCTTGATGCGCCCCTTGAGCGGCCACCAGTCGTACAGAAAAATCTGCACCGGGCGCCACATCGCCACCCAGCCGATGATGGTCAGGCTTTCGTGGGCGATCTTGGCGCCGGGGCCGGGCATGAAGCTGGTGATGGCTTCGGCCAGCAGCAGGCAGGCGACGACGAAGACCAGGCCCACCCCCAGGCTAAGACGGCCCAGGCGCAGCAGTTGCCGCAGTTCGCCCCGCACCAGTTCGATCTTGTAACCGTAATAATTGTGGATGGCGTCGCCCACCAGCGCGTCCGCTTCGCTGGCCGATGGGAGCTGTTCGACATGGATGGTCAGGTGCAAGTGGCAATCGTGCGGCAGCGACAGCGCCCAGTTCTCGATGTAGGCCTCGCATGCACGGTCGAGGTCCTTGTTCAGGAAGGGCGTCGGATCGAGCGAGTTGAACAGCTGGCGCAGCTCGCGCACGCGCAGTTCGAGGGTATGGCTGGGATGCTGGCTGATGTGCATGGCGCGCGTTTCTCCTTGACCGCTGCGAGCCGTGCGGCGCGCAGCGATCGCCGTATTCTACCGTGCGCATCGCCGCGCCCGCTTCGGTGCTTGGGAGAGGCCGGCGAGTCATGTGAAAATTGACATTGTTGACAAAATGATCGATCATTCCGGCGCCTCATTCCTGACCGAAGGCAACGACGCGCGCAGCGCGCGCCCGCTCCAGCCTCCTGCCCCGACCCGCCATGACGACGATCCCGTTTTCCCCCTTCCTCCGCGCGCCGGCAATCGCCGCCATGCTCGCCTGCGGCCAGGCCCGCGCCCAAGCGCCCGATGCGCCGGCCGCGCCTGCACCGGTGCAAGTCCAGCTGCCGCAGGTGGAGGTCGCCGCCAGCCGCGGCGATGAACGGCGCCAGTCCGGCACCTTCCGCCAGACCCTGGTCACGGCCGACCTGGCGCGCTACGGCGACGCCAGCGTGCTCGATGTGCTGCGGCGCCAGAGCGGCATTGTCGTCAACGGCGTTCCCGGTCGCAAAGGCGGCGAACTGAGCATGCGTGGCCTGGGCAGCGGCTATGTGCGCATCCTGCTCAACGGCGAAGCGGCACCGTCCGGTTTCTCGCTCGACAACCTCGCTCCCGACGTGGTCGAACGCATCGAGATCCTGGCCGTTCCCACGGTCGAGACGGGCACGCAGGCGATTGCCGGGACCATCAATATCATCCTCAAGCGCAGCAGCGGCAAGGCCCAGCGCCAGCTGCGCGCCGGCCTGTCGCACGATAACGAACGCACCACGCCGCAGGTGTCGGGCACCTGGAGCGACCAGCACGATGCGCTGGCGTGGCTGGTGACGGGGGCGCTGCGCCGCCTGAGCGGCGACGAAACCTTCCTGACCCGCACCGAGGGCAGGGACGAGCAGGGCCCGCTGCTGCGCCGCATGGCGCAGTTCAACCAGGATCGCGGCTGGAACTGGAATCTTGCGCCGCGCATCAGCAGGAAGTTCGGCGCCGACGGTTCGCTGGCGCTGCAAAGCTATCTGTCCGGGATCGACTACGATAGTGCCGGCCGCGGCCACACCGATTTCCTGCGGGGGCCGCCGACGCCGTATGCCAGCGAAACCTACACCAGCCACGGTTCGGCGCTGACCATGCGCAATAACCTGAGCTGGCTGGCCACCCTGGGCGAGCGCAGCAAGCTGGAAGCGAAAGTGGGCGCGACCTACGGGCGCACGGAAGCGGCCAGCGGCGTCGATTTTGCCGATGTGCACAAGCGCCAGGACACCGCGCGCGACAACCACAGCCACGGCGTGACGGCCTCGGCCAAGCTGCGCAGCGTCTACAACGACAAACATGCGGTGGTGGCCGGCGTGGAATTCCAGCGCGACCGCGATGAAGTGAACCGCGCCGATGCGATCGATGGCCGCTCCCAGCTCGACCAGGCCGGCACCGGCTTCCAGGTCGACAGCCGGCGCACGGCGCTGTACGCGCAGGATGAATGGGATATCGCCGCGCGGGTGGCGCTGTACCTCGGCCTGCGCTGGGAGCGGGTGATGCTGCGCAGCGCGAACAATCTCGGCCAGCAGGCCGACTTCGGCAAGGCCATGGTCAGCCCGGTGCTGCAGACGGTCTGGCGCCTGCCCGGCAGCAAATCGGACCAGCTGCGCCTGGGGCTGGCGCGCACCTGGAGGGTGCCGTCGGGCGAACTCCTGATCGCGGGGCGCAGCCTGTCCTTGGTGAACACGGTGACGCGGCCCGACACCGGCGGCAACCCGAACCTGCGGCCCGAGCGCGCGCTGGGCCTCGACCTGGCCCTGGAACACTACCTGAGCCAGGATGGCATGGTCAGCGCCGGCCTGTTCACGCGCCGCATCGATGACGTGACCCTGACCCGCACCGTGTCCGAGGACGGACGCTGGGTGGCGCGCCCGGTCAACAGCGGCCAGGCGCAGGCGCGCGGCATCACGCTCGATACCAAGTTCAAGCTGCCGCAGTTGCTCGCCGGCGCCCCCGCGCTCGACCTGCGCGCCTCGCTCGCGCGCACCTGGTCGTCGGTCGAGGCGGTGCCGGGCCCGGACAACCGGATCGGCAGCCAGGCGCCGCTGTCGGTCAATATCGGCGGCGACTACAGCTTCACCTCGGCGCCGGTGACGGCCGGGGCGACCTTCGCTTATGCCCGCAATGGCGCGGTGCGCCTGTCGCGCTACGAAACGGCCGCCGAGTCCGACAAGCGCGTGGTGGAGGGCTACCTGTTGTGGAAACTCACATCCAAGGCCCAGCTGCGCCTGAGCGCGACGAACCTGTTGCATGAGGACGACGTCAAGCGCTCCGCTTATGCGGGCGAGTCCTTGTTGCAAACCAAAACGGTGACCGCGCCCACCTGCACGGTGCTGCGCGCGATGCTGGAACTGAAGTTGTGAGCCGGTAGGTCCTGGCTGATTTTTTCAGATAAGCAAAGTCGGTAATCTTCGTGTTCAGGCAGGCGTGGCGTCTGTACACTTTTTGGCATGCGGTATCAATAAACGGATTGGGAATGGTAATGGGTAAGCAGTTGATTGCACACGGAGCGCTGGCGATGTTGTCGCTGGGCGTCATCGCCACGGCACAGGCGCAGCCGGAGACGACCAGCGCCGCCGCGCGCGCCGCGGCGCGCCAAGCCGCCGGAAACAGCGATTCCGACAAGGTCGACCGGGTCGAGATCACCGCCACGCGCGCCGTCAACGCCGTCGACGCGCAGCAGGTCGCCGCCGCCATCACGGTGTTGCAGCCGGAAGGGCTGGCCAGGTTCGGGCTCGGCAACCTGGGCGATATCTCCCGTCTGGTGCCCGCCATGAGCGTGCAGGAGCAGGGACCTGGTGTGAACAACATCACCATGCGCGCTCTGGTAGTGCGCGGCATCGTGCCGTCCGAAATCCAGGATGCCTCGCTGGTGGCGGTGTATGTGGATGAAATGCCGGTGACCCTGAAATCGGGCAATCCGGATCTGCGGGTGCTGGACCTGGAGCGCATCGAAGTGCTGCAAGGTCCGCAGGGCACCTTGTTCGGCGCCAGCGCCATGGCCGGCGCGGTGCGCCAGATCACGCAAAAGCCCGATACCAACGACCTGTTCGGCTCGGTGGAAGCGGTCGCTTCGCGCAGCGCCGGATTCGGCGGCAACAACCACAATCTGCGCGGCATGCTCAACGTGCCGCTCAAGGACGAGGTGGCGGGCCTGCGCCTGACAGCCTACACCGGCGCCGATTCCGGCTACATCCGCAACGACTTCAATGGCGCCACCACCAACGCCGTCTCGACCAACCAGGGCCGCGCCGCCCTGCGCATCCGCGCGCAACCCGGCCTGGTAATCGATGCCAGCGTCACCGCCTCCAATATCAAGGGCGGCATCAACGACGCCTACGGCAAGCTGGCGCCGTTCACCACCTATGCGCTGCTGCCGCAAAAGAGCAACGATGCGCTGCAACTGGTCAACCTGGCCGTGAACTACGAGCTGGGCGGCGCGCAGCTGGTATCGTCGACCTCCTACCTGCACCGTGACACCGGCTATGCCACGTCGGCCCAGTATCCGGCCACCGCCTTCATTTTCGGTGGCAAGAATCCCCTGATGGCGTCGGCTTACACGATCGATAATCGTGTCACCGACTTTGCCCAGGAAGTGCGCCTGAACTCGCGCGATGGCGGCCCCTTCAAGTGGAGCGCGGGCGCGTTTTTTGAAACCGGCAAGCGCAAGCTGCGCCAGGAACAGCCCACCGCCGGCTTCGATTCGCGTTTCGGCGAGACCCGCAATTTCCCCGGCTACAGCTCGCAGGCCAATGACCTGGCGACGACACGCGACAACTATTTCTCGGGCCGGCAAGATACCAGTTCGCATCAGGTCGCGCTGTTCGCCGAAGGCAGCTACACCGTGTTCGACAAACTCGACCTGACCGCCGGATTGCGCCTGTTCAAGGGCACGCAGGATTTCGACCTGCATTTCAGCGGCCTGTTCGGAAATCTGGCGGGCGCGACCCCCGCCGCCCCGGTCGGCAGCCCGGAAACGAGCAGCAGCAGCGCCACTGCCCAGGGCGCCAATCCGCGCTTCGCGGCCGCCTATCGCATCGACCAGCAACACATGCTGTATGCGAACGCGGGCAAGGGTTTCCGCTATGGCGGCAATAACCAGCCGGTGCCGTTCAGCTTTTGCGGCGTGCACGCGCCCGCCACCTTCGCGCCGGACAGCCTGTGGAGCTACGAAGCCGGTTCCAAGAATACCCTGTTCGGACAGCGCATGACCTTCAATGTGAATGCCTACCTGACCAACTGGAACGATGTGCAGGTTTTCAACAAGTTGCCGTGCACGTATTACTTCACCCAGAACGCCGGCAAGATTCGCAGCGAAGGCGTGGAGCTGGAAACCTCGGTCAAGCTGACCCGGCACGCCAGCATCGGCGTCAATGCCGCCTACAACCATGCCTACGCGCGGGATGCCGTGATCACCGGCATCGCGGCGCAAAACATCCCGGCCGGCGCGCGCACGCCCTACGCCCCGCGCGTGGCGGCCAGCGTCACCGCCAGCTACCGCATTGCGCTGGCTGGCACGGATGCGATCGGCCTGGCCGCCAGCTATGCCTACAAGGGCCGTGCCTACACCAATTTTGCCGCCGCCCAGGGAAGCTATGCGGAAATTCCATCATCGAATACGCTCAACGCCACCGTGACCTACCTCACTGGCGGCATCGAAGTGGGCTTGTTCGGCACCAATCTCACGAACGGCAACAAGGTGAGCGACGCCACCACCAACAGTATCGCCATCCAGCCCGGCGATACCTTGTTCATGGCGCGTCCGCGCACGGTCGGCCTGCGGGTCAAGTCGCGCTTCTGACGGCAGGGCGCTGCCGGGCGCAGGTCGGTGATGCGGCAGGTCAACGTCCGACCTGCCGCGGCCACCCACAATGCCAGTGTGAGCAACCAAGGATGACTTATGCAATCACGACGGGCACGGCAGGCGCGCTCCCATTACCTGGATGCGGCGCAGCAGGGGCAAATCCGCAGCGAACGCGCGCGCCCGCTGTGGCGCGGCGAGTGGCCCACCTGGCTGCTGATCGTCGTCATCCATGGCGGCTGGCTGGCCACCCTGGCGTTCTGGCGCGAACTGGGCACGCCCGGTGCAAGCGCGCTGATGATCTGGTGGTGCGCGTGGTATATGTCCCTTCAGCATGAGTTGATCCACGGCCATCCCACGCGTTGGCCCGCGCTCAACCGCCTGTTCGGCACCCTGCCGCTGGCCGTGTGGTATCCGTATGGCCTGTATCGCGACAGCCATCTGCGTCATCACGTCGATTTCCACCTGACCATGCCGGCGCTCGATACCGAAAGCCATTATGTGTCGCCGGCCACCTGGGCCGGCCTGGGCAAGCCGATGCAGGCGCTGCTGTGGTTGAACAAGACCTTCTGGGGACGGTTGCTGGTGGGGCCGGCCATCGCGATTGGCGGTGCCTGGGCGCAAGCGGTGCGCGAGCCGCTGCAGGGGAACTGGCGCAATGTGCCGATGTGGCTGCGCCATCTGGCCATGCTGGGGGGCATGTTGTGGGCAGTCGAGGCGGTATCCGGGGTGACGGCGCTGTATTATGTGCTGGCGATTTCCTATCCGGCCCAGTCGCTGGCGATGATCCGCTCGTTTTACGAGCATCGCCCGGCCGAAGAGCACAAGCAGCGCATCGTGCTCAACGAAGATGGCTTTGTCTTCCGCCTGTTATTCTTGAACAATAATTTTCATCTGGTCCACCACGATGTGCCGTCGCTGCCCTGGTTTCTGTTGGGGCGGGTGTATCACGGGCGGCGCGATGCGTATATCGCGCGCAGCGGCGGGTTTTATGTGCGCGGGTACGGCGTACTGATGCGCCGCTTCGGCGTGACGCCGGTCGATCCGCCCGTTCATCCTCATCTGCCGGAGGTCGGTCCGTGACGTGGAAAGCCGCGTTCCCCATGTATGAGGTGTCGGCCAGTGTCAGGGCAGGGTACGACACCCTGTTCGAGGCGCTGCTCGATGTGCTGCGCGCGGACGGCTTCGGCGAGGCCGTCGAGCTCGAACACACGCCGGCCTTGCCGGACTTCTGGCAGCGGCCCGACATGCTGCTCAGCCAGACCTGCGGCTATCCCTACCTGACCCGGCTGCGCGGCCACGTCGCGCTGCTCGCCACGCCGGCGTACGCGTTTCCTGGCTGCGAGGGCAGCGATTATGCCAGCGCCATCGTGGTGCGCGCCGGCGGCGCCATCGGCACGCTAGCCGGGGCGCGCGGTTGCGTCGCCGCCGTCAACGACATCGATTCAAACAGCGGCATGAACGCGCTGCGCCATGCCGTGGCGCCGCTGGCGCGCGACGGCCGTTTCTTCGGCGCGGTCCGCTGGTCGGGCAGCCACCGCGCCAGCCTGGCGCTGGTGCAAGACGGCGAGGCCGACCTGGCGGCCATCGATTGCGTCACCCTCGGCTACCTGCGCCGGGAAGAGCCGTCCAGCCTGGATGGCCTGGCGGTCGTGTGCCATTCCGCGCCGTCGCCCGCCTTGCCGTTCGTCACCGGCGCCGCCGTTCCGCATGCCGTGCGCGAATGCCTGCGCAGCGCCTTGCTGGCGCCGTCACCAAAGCTGGCCGGTGTGATGGCGGCACTGTCCATCCGCGCATTTGCGCCATGCGGCGACCAGGATTACGTGCGCATCGAGGCGCTCGCCGCCGAGGCGCGCGCATATGGCTATCCGCAACTGGCCTGACAGCGAAAACGCGCTTGGTTTGACACAGATCAACCCTTGTTCATCGACATCAATCCCTTGCGATTGGGCTGGCTGATTTCCGATAGCATGTAACTGGTGCACCTATGTTGCGCCATGGGGCAGAGTCGTCTGCCGGCAAGCTGTCATCGCTGCCACCCGTCAAGCACGGCGCTTTCCCAGCCCGTCCCGCACCTTGTTGTTTGCACCCACTTCAATCAGGTCGCCCTTTTGATATTGGAGAGCATCATGGCCGTCGCTCTTGATGAAATTAAGAATGCCGCAAAAACGACATTGCAGAGTTCCGCCAACCGCTATGGGCGTTCCGCAGTCGAATATGGTCACGCCTTGCTCGATTTCGGCAGCGGCAGCACCGGTGTCGGCGACGTGGCAAAAGCTGCCGTGGAACTGGCGCTGCGCGGGGCGATGGGTGCGGTGGAGGATAGCGTCCGCTTCGGTACCGCGTATGTGAACTGGGCATATGCGCTGGTGGGCATCGGCCATCCGCTGCCGGCGGCCTGCGGCGCGCCGTGCGCTACCGCGCCGCAGGCCAATGCGCCGGCTGCGGCTGCGGCTGCGGAAGGCGGACCGGCAGCATCTGCCGCCAAGAAAAAATAAGGCGCAGATGGCAAACGATCGTTCCGTCGTCCCCGCCAGCGCGGCGCTCGTCATCGTCGACGATGACGGCGCCAGCCCGGCCGACCTGCTGCGGCTGGCGTTGCGGCGCGCGGGCTGCGTGCCGGCCGCGCCGGATTCGACGAACAACAGCGCGGTTATTCTGCTCGACCTGGCCGCGTTCGCCCCCGACAGTCCCGTGGTGGTGCGCCGCGAGCTGGTGGAAGCGCTGCTCGACCTGCTCGCCGCCGATGGCTGGACCAGCCTCGCCATCGCCTCCAGCGCCGACAGCGCCAGCACCTGGCTCGGCAACCGCGACGTCGCCGTGCTCGCGGACCTGCTCGGCTACCGGTACGAAACCAGCAGCGGCACGCCCTACGATATCGTCGACCTGTCCGAGCAGCTGGCCGATGCGCCGGCCGCCGGCCAGGACCCGTGGGCGGGGCGCCTGTCGCGCGCCTGGACCGACGCCGACCTGCGCATCGTGTTCGCCAAGTGCCGGACCGACCAGCACGATAACGTTGCGCTGTGCCTCAGTACCTTGCTGTACGCGCTGCCGCTGGCCGACAAGGATTACCATTACCGGCTGCGCACCGATCCCTGGCTGGCGCTGCTGCCCGTGCTGGAGACGAGCGCGCCGCATATCGCCATCGTCGACGCCTGCGGCGCGGCGCACGGCTCGGGCGCTGCGCAGGCGCCGCGCGCGCTGGCCACCCACACGATCATCGCCGGCAACGATGCGCTCGCGGTCGACTGCGCCACCGCCATCAAGATGGGCGCCGACCCCGCCAGTTCGCCGCTGATCGCGGCCCTGATCGCGCGCTTCGGACGCCCATCCCTGGCGGGCCTGGACGGCTCGCTGGCCCCGTTTCCCGGCTTTCTGCTGCCCGACCCGATGCTGGTCGAGGCCACGCGCCAGCGCCAGCGCTCGCCCACCTTGCAGCGCCTGACCGCCCCGTGGCTGCAACAGGTCGACACCGCCTTGTTCCCCTTCAAGCATGCGCTCGACACAAAATGCAACCAGGCCATCGCGCCGCGCCTGGGAAACCTGGACGACGACCCGTCCGCCCGCGCGCTGCTGGTCTACGCCAACTGGACCTTGGGGGCGTGGGCGGCGGCGCTGGACGCGGCGCGCATCGGGCTCGCCAAGGACAAGCTGCTGCGCAGGGACGCGCCCATTTCCGCCGTCACGCTCGCTTGCAAGGATGCCGATTTCCTGGCCATGGAGCGCGAGCTCGACGAGCTGCGCGCCTGGCTGGCCATCGCGCCTGGTGTCGCTGGGCCGCTGCGCTGGCGCCGCATCGAGCAGGCGGTGCTGTTCGAATACCAGCGCGAATTTCCCGTACCGCTGACCGAATTCGCCAGCCGGATCGACATCGCCCGTGCGATCGAATTCATGAACGACTACATCGGCGGCGAGCTGCGCGTACTGACCCGCGATGCGCAGGGCAGGCCGCTGCATCAGGCCGAACGCAATGTCTACCTGCCGCAGCCGAACTACGTCGCGTGGTGGGGCGGCAAGGAAATCGATGTCTCCAAGATCGAGAGCGTGCATTACGGCGACGACGAGCAGCGTATGGTCTGGAAAACACTGCATTCCGAGAACGGGTCGGCGCTGTTCGACGATGGCATCATCACCTTTTCCGCAACGGACGCCGGCACGCGCGTGAGCATTTTCGGGCGCCAGCTGTTTGCCTTGCCGCCCTTGCTGGAAAGCTTGCAGCTCGACCGCTATCCGGCCCTCAAGGACCATCTGACCGAGCAGGCATATTCCACCTTTTTCGCCCGCACCTTTTCCAATTTCGAAGCCTTGCTCGAAGGGCGCGAGATCGCCATCGGCCAGGCCTGGCAGGTGCCGGCCACGCCGCACGACAGCGCGCCGCGCCCGGTGGACACGCTCGCCAATCTGGCGAGTGCACTGGGCGAGGTTGCCGCCACCCTGTTCGCTGGTGTTCTTCAGCCGAGCGCGGCGCCGGGCAAGCCACGGATCGACACAGATGGCTTTACCCATGTCGACGGGCCGGCCGCCGCGCCGCCGCCAAACGCGCTCGGCGCATGGGTGGGCGGTTTCTGGCAGGGCTATGGCGAGGCAATCGCCCGTGATCTCGGCCAGAACGCGCAGGCGCTCTGGCCGCGCACCTGAGAGGAGGGGACATGCGCGCACTGGTCACGGGAGCGAACGGCCTGATCGGCGCCAATCTGTGCCGCGAACTGCTGCTGCGCGAATGCGAGGTGCGTGCCATGACCCGCGCCGGCAGCGACCGGCGCGCCCTGCATGGCCTTGCGCTGGAGCATGTCGAAGGCGATATTTTCGATACCCCCGCCAGCCTGGCCGCCCTGTGCGCCGGCTGCGATGTCGTCTTTCACGCGGCGGCGCGCTTCGCCTACAGCGGCATCAGCGCGGCCGAACTCGACCGCACTGCCCTGAGTGGTACCAGCAACATGATCGAGGCGGCGGCGCTGGCCGGGGTGGGGCGGGTGGTCATCACCTCGTCGTCGGTCGTGTTCGGCTCGTCGACCATGCCGCTGGCGCGCGACGAGCACGGCGGCCCCATTGATGGCTTTGTCGAGCCGCCCTACATCCAGTCGAAAATCAAACAGGACCGTCTGGCCCTCGCCCTCGGGCGCGAACGCGGCGTGGACATTCTGCTGGCTTGCCCCACCATGTCGGTCGGCCCGCATTCGACCACGCTGGGGCCGTCGAACGGGGTCATCGTGGCCTACCTCAACGATCCGCTGCGCCTGACCTATCCGGGCGGCTGCAATATCGTGTCGGTGCGCGATGTGGCGCATGGCCACTGGCTGATCGCCACGCGCGGCACGCCGGGCGACAGCTACATCCTCGGGTCCGACAACCTCGAATGGAACGCGATCCATGCCGCCATTGCCGACCTGTGCGGCGTCGAGCGCCCGCGCCTGGAAGTCAATCACACGGCGGCCTATCTGGCGGCCTCGTACGAGGAAGTGCGCGCCCGCCTGCAAGGGCGCGCCCCGCTGAGCAGCCGCGAACAGGCGCGCATGATCGGCCGCTATTACTGGTACGAACACAGCAAGATCGCGCAGCTCGGCTACGCGCCCATGCCGGCCCGCGTCGCGCTGGCCGAGGCCTGCGCCTGGCTGGCGGCGAGCCCGCACATCAGCCGGGAAGTACGCACCTCGATGACCCTGGCCGGCGACGTGCACCGGGCGCGCGCCGGCATGCTATCCAAGGAGCCACAATGACACCGTTTCATAGCTTTACCATGGTCAAGCACCCGGTCGACCAGATCTGGCTGGTGATGCGCGACCACTTGGCCGAGCTGGCGGTCCAGCTGGACGATCTCGATTCCATCGTGCAGCTCGAACGCAGCACCGGCAGCGATGGCCGCCTGCTGCTGGTGAACCGCTGGCAGGCCAGGCAAACCATTCCGGCGATGCTGCGCGGGGCGCTCGGCGGGGAAGTCATTTCCTGGGTCGACCGCGCGCAGTGGGACGACACTGCCCACGTGTGCGAATGGGCCATCACGCCATCGGTGCTGTCCGACCACATCGACTGCCGCGGCAGCACGCGCTACGAGCCGGCCATGGCCGGACGCGGCACCCGGGTCAGCTTCGACGGCAGCTTCACGCTCAAGCCGGGATTCTTGAACCGCTTGCCGGCCGCGTTCGAGCCGGCGATCCTGAGCCTGGTCGAGAACATCGTCTCGACCTTGATTCCCCGCAATTTGTCCAAGGCCATCAATGCCGCCGGCCAGTTCAGCGCCGCCCAGGCGCCGGGCCAGGCGCTGGCGCCGCCGGCCTCACCCTAGCAGCCAGGCGTGGTGAAAGCCCAGGCGCGGATCGGCCAGCGGCGACAGCCACGAAAAATAGGTTTGCAGCGGGGGCATCTCAACGCGCAGCCGCAGGGTTCCGGTAGGGTAGTCGTAGATGGTGATGTGGTTCAGTCCGCGGTTGGCCGTGAACAGCAGCGACTGGCCGGCCGACAACTGGCAGCCATAAATGGAATCGAGCAAGGACTTGCGGGACACTTGCAGCGCGCCGAGGAAGTGCTGGCTGTTCGAAAAGAAATTGCCCCGCGTGAAAACGTCGGCGACTTGCGATACCACCTCGCGCGGCCGGTTCAGCTGCGCCGCGGCATCAGGGCGTTCGTCCACCAGCTGGCGGTAGCTGGCGAAGGTAGCCAGGTCGATGGCGATCACGTTCTGGCTGCCGCCATTGCAAAAAATCAGCTCGCTGTCGGACAGGCAGACGTCGGAATTGATGTGCGCCGGTATCTCGCGCCCGGCCGCCCAATGGCGCAGCACCTGGCCGCTGGCGGCGTCGATTTCAAAGGCGTATTCCTTGAGAAAGGCCATGGCCCACTCGTGATAATCGACATGATCCTGCGGCAGCACGCGGAAGGAAACGCCGTAAAACCGGTCTTCGGTCGGATGCACGGCCACGTGCCAGCAGGTGGCCGGCAGATCGACCACCCTCACCGCCATCGATTCCAGGTCGAGGATGGCGACGTGGCAGGCTTCGCCATCGCGGCCGTCGTGCGGGCCGTCCATCGAGCCGTAGACGATGTAGCGGCCCGATGCCGTGCGCTTCATGCCGTGCGGCAGCTTGAGCTGATGCGCGCACAGGCGTTCGCCGTGCTCCAGCGCATCGATGGAAAAGCGGTAGAAGTGGGCCCCGATCACGGTGATGAATTCCTGGTCCGACATCCACACCAGATGGGTCGAGCCCTGCAGCGAGGAAGGCGGACATGCGTAGCGCAGGGTCGACACGCGGCCGATCTCGTCGAGCGTGCTGGTGTCGTAGAACAGCAGGTGCTGGCCGGCGTTGCCCAGAAAGCCGATGGTGCCGGACGGATTGACCGACACCGCATGTCCTGCGGCAATGCCGTCGTAGTAGCGCACCTTGTACGCGTAGCCTTGCGAAACTTGATCGAACAGGAACAGGCAGACCCCGGCCATGCCTTCCAGGCCGTTGGCGCCATTGCCGTCCAGGGCGATGTGGAAGCGCTGGCTGTAGACCCGTTCGGCCGGGGCGGATAAGGTGTTGGCGGGGGCGTCTTGCAGTTCCATTTCTTTGTGAGGATGCATCAAAATGTCTCTTCCTTTTCGTCGATCCAAGCAATCGCAAACTTCGGAAACAATCGTGCTGGCGCCCGCCAGCCGCTGGCGCCACGCCCTGCTGAGGGCAGGGCGGCTGGAGTTAATTATTGTACAACGCATCGTGCCGCTAGCGCGTTACCGCTCTGTCCGCTTTACAACGAACTCCATCAATCTGCTAGGTAACGGGTGGGTGTACCTGCCGCTGGCCGCCGCCATTTTCTTCGCGCAGATCCGGCATCCGGTGGCCGTGTTGCAGGCGGCGCTGCTGTCGACCCTGATCGGGCATCTGTTTTACCGTGCGCTCAAGCAGCGCGTGGCACGCATGCGTCCGTTCGACCGCGATCCGGCGCTGCAATCGCTCAGCAAGGTGCTGGACAAGTATTCCTTCCCGAGCGGGCACTGCATGACCCTGACCACCGCGCTGGTGCCGATCGCCCATGCCGCGCCCGCCACGGTGCCGCTCGCCGTGGGCGCGCTGGCGCTGCTGGCGCTGTGCCGCCTGATCGCGGCGCATCACTATCCCAGCGATGTGCTGGCCGGCATCGGTTTGGGCGCGGCGATTGCGCTTCCCGTGTCCGCGTGGCTGATGCCTGCCTGAAGCGCGCGGGCGCGCTTCAGAGAGGCGCCACCTCGGCCAGCAAGTGCTGCAAGGTCGCGAATTCGACCGGCTTGGCCAGGTGATGGTCGAATCCGGCCGCCAGGGCGGCGTCGATATCGGATGGCTGGCCCCAGCCGGTCAGGGCGATCAGGATAGGTTGCCTGGCCAGCGGCATGGCCCGGATACGGCGCGCCAGCTCGTAGCCGTTGATGTCGGGCAGGCCGATATCCATCACGCATGCCTGTGCCTCGTGCTCCCGCAGGTAACCGGCCGCTTCCTCGCCGCAGTAGGCGAGGGCGGTCGGATAGCCGTGGAGGTCGAGCATGGCCTTGAGCATTTGCGCGGCGTCGCGATTGTCGTCCACCACCAGCACCTGGAGCGGGGCGCCGGCGGGCGGCGCCGCTGGCGCGGCCGGCATGGCCGGCGCCTGTTCCACCAGCGGCAGGCGGACCGTGAAGGTGCTGCCTTGGCCCGGCCCCGCACTGTCGGCGCCGATGGTGCCGCCATGCAGTTCGACCAGGCCCTTGACCAGCGCCAGGCCGATGCCCAGGCCGCCATGCGCACGCTGCAGTGCCGGTTCCAGTTGCGAGAACATCTCGAACACGCTTTCCAGCGCCTCGCGCGGAATGCCGATGCCGCTGTCGCTGACCGCAATGACGGCGGCGCCGGCATCGTCGCGCAGGTCCAGCGTAATGCGCCCGCCCGCCGGCGTGTATTTGCAGGCGTTGGTCAACAGGTTCACCAGCATCTGCGTCAGCCTGGTCGGGTCGCCTTGCGCCATCAATGGCTGCGCGGGCAGGGTGACGCTCAGTGCGTGGCCGGCGGCCGCGATCTGGGCCTGCATGTCGCCCACGGCGCCCTGGACGATATTGCCAAGGCTGACCGGCTCGGTGCGCAAGACCAGCTTGCCCTGGCTGATGCGCGCCACTTCCATCAGGTCGTCGACCAGATGGGACATCTGGCGCAGCTGGCGGTCGAACATGTCCACCATGCGGCGCTGCGGCGCATGGTCGGGCAACTGCATCTTGAGCAGGTCGACGCCGCTGCGCATCGGGGCCAGCGGATTTCTCAGTTCATGCGCCAGGGTCGCCAGGAATTCATCCTTGCGGCGATCGGCCAGCGACAATTGTTCGTTAGCCCGGCGCAGCCTGGCTTCGGCGCCCTTTTGCGCCGCCAGCGCGGCTTCGGCCGCGCTGCGCGCGCGCAGCAGTTCGCGCTCGTACGCGCGGCGGTCGTTGGCGATGAAGATCGCCACCTGATCCATCAAGCCCTCGCCCACGCGGCGCCTGGCGATATTGAGCAGGGCGGGAACCCGGGTGCGGTCCTTGCGCACCAGGTCGACCTGCACTTCGCTTACCGATCCCTGCAATTGCAGCAGGGGAGCGCAGTGGGTCTGGTGAAACAGGCGGCCGCCGACACTGAGCAAGTCCTGCAGGCGCATGCCGGCCGTCATTTCGGCTTCGGTGAAGCCGAGCCAGGCCGCCAGGGTCTGGTTCGCGCGCAGGATGTTGCCGGCCACATCGGTCAGCATCAGGCCGCAGGCCGCTTGGGAAAACAGGTCCTCCGGCGAGGGGAGGGAGGGTTCAAGCATCTGTGTCAGGCCAGCGCCTTGGCCAGGAACGCCGTGATCGCATCCGTACTGGCGCTGGGCGCGCTCATGTGGGGGCAATGCCCGATATTGTCGATCAGCGCCAGCACGCTCGTTGGCAGGGTGCGGTGCATGTAGTTGCCCACGGCCACGGGCGCGATCATGTCGTCGGTACACTGGAGAATGAGTGCCGGCGTGGACGACTTCGGCACATCGGCGCGGTGGTCGGACAGGAAGGTCACGCGCGCGAAATGGGCGGCGATGTCCGGATCGGTGCGGCAAAAGCTGTTGGTCAGTTCCTCGCTCAGCTCGGGCTGGGCGGGCGCGCCCATGATGGCCGGGGCCATATTGCTTGACCAGCCGAGGTAGTTGTCTTGCAGGGTCTGGAGCAGTTCGTCGATATCCGCGCGCGAAAAGCCGCCGATATAGTCGCCATCGTCGATGTAGGAGGGCGATGGACTGACCATGACCTGGGCGGCGAACAGTTCGGGCGCCTTGATGGTCGCCAGCAGGCCGACCATGGCCGCGACCGAATGACCGACGAACACCACCGGGCCGGAACCGAATTCGGTGACGATCTCGACCAGGTCGTCGGCGTAGCCGTGCAGGGTGTCGTACTTGATCCGGTCGTACGCGGCCAAGTCGGACGCGCCGCTGCCGACGGAATCGAATGACACAATCCGGTATTGTTCTTCGAACGAAGGCACGAGGAAGCGCCACATCGACTGGTCGCAACCGAAGCCGTGGGCGAAGACGATGGTCGTCGGGCCGCGCCCGCATACCTTGACGTTATTGCGGCTTTGTATGCTCATGCCAGTTGTTCCATGGATTAACGGTGGTAGCGGTGGGGTCGGACACCGCGGGCGATTATTATAGCAAGCTACCTCGCACACAAAAGGAGATTGCATGAACAAGGTGATTCGACTGGCGGGCGCCATGCTGGTGGCTATGGCGTCGGCAACGGCGCACGCGGCCAACCTGCCGCTTGATCTTGAGTGCAGCGACAGCGGCAACCCCGCAAAAGAGGCGGCGCGCATCAAGACGGCGGCGCCTGGTGTGGTCACGCGCGAATCGAAGCACGTGTTGAAGGTGCTGGCCGGCGGAAAGACCTTGAGCTTTACCGACGAGCCGCCGTACGATGACCCCTACGGCAACATGCGTTACGAGTTCTGCGCCCGCAAGGAGGGCTTTATCCTGGTCCGCGCAGAGGACATCTACCTGTCTACCGGCAAGCTGATTAACGAGGCGACGGGAGCGGTCACGGATGGCGGCGAGAGGGTCACGCTTTCGCCCGACAGGCGCGCCTATTTCACCAGTTCGCAGCCGGACGGACTCGATGGGTCGGTGTGGGCCATTCATGCGCTCGACGGGCGCAAGTCCTGGGAGGGATACAGCTTCATTCCCCATCCAGTCAAAGCCGGCCATATGGCGGCCACCTTGTCGGATGAGCGGTGGGAAGCGAATGGCGAATTGAGCGCGCAAGCCACCTGCTTTTACGGCAAGAGCGCACCATGGAGAGTCAAGCTGGTCAAGTCCGATGGCGCCTGGGATTGGCGGCCCAGGCGTACTTGCCCGGATGCCTGAGCGGCCGCTTGACGCGGCCGCCTTCCCGTGCCGGCCGCGTCAATCGGCTGGACACCAGCAGCGCACCTGCGGTGCGCCGCAACCTGCTAGCGGAACGCGTAATTCACGCTCGCGTAAAAGCGCCGTCCGCGCGGATCGGTGTAGGTCGGGTCGTAGCCGGAAATGAAGAAGTTGGCCTGGTTCGAGTACGGCGGCGCCTTGTCGAACATGTTTTGCACGCCGGCGCGCAGTTTCAGGTTCTTGCCCCATTCATAGCCCAGCGACATGTCCCACAGCGAGTATGCTTTGACCCGGTTGGGAGCGACCACGCTGCCGTCGTCGGTGTTGATGGCCGAGTTCTGGTCGTCGTAGGATGCCGAGAAGGTGTTCGACAAGGTGGCCGACAGCGGCCCCTGTTCCCAGTCCATGCTGACCGTGTGGCGCCAGCGCTGCACCACGGTGTCGGTGACGAACTTGCCCAGGTTGCTGATGTACGGGTCGCCCGAGCTGGTCTGGATCTTCGAATCAAGCACGTAGGTGCCGTTCAGGCGCGCGCCGAAGCGGCCCACGCCGGTGTTGACGCTGCGCATGTTGACCACCAGGTCCAGGCCGCTGGCGAGCTGGGCCCCGCGGTTTTCCTTGTGCAGCTCGATGTAATCGATCTCGCCGTCGTCGTTGCGGTGCACCAGCTTGCCGTACTTGCCCAGGTTGCCCAGGATGATGTCGTCGCCGATTTCGCTGATCAGATCGGTGCGCTTGATCTTCCAGTAGTCCAGGCTGGCGTTCCAGTGCTTGCTCGGCTCGATCACCAGGCCGGCCGAGAACTGGCGGCTGCGTTCCGGTTTCAAGTTCGCATTGCTGTAGCGGCGCGTATCCCAGTTGAAGGCGCAGTCGGCGAAATTGTTGTCGACGGTGGCGCATAAAACGGGGTCGGGCAAGGTGGCGGTCTGGCTGTAGACGGTGGGGCGGTACAGGTCGGACATCGACGGCGCGCGGAAGCCCTTGCCGGCCGAGGCGCGCACCGTGAGCGCCTTGTCCGGGGTCCAGGCCATGCCGATTTTCGGGCTCAGGGCGCCGCCGACCTGCTGGTAGTGGTCGTAGCGGGCCGAGAGCTGGCCCTGCCACTGTCTGGTGAACGGCGCCAGCAGTTCGCCGAACACGGCATAGACCTTGCGCTGGTCGCTGGTGGCCTTGCCGCCTTCGGGGGCGTCATCATTGTTAATGTTGTCGCTCATTAGCAATGCCGATGGATTGAAATCGGTGCGCTCGCGGCGCGCTTCGGCGCCCACCGCCACGCCCAGGTCGCCACCGGCCATGGTCATGAGCGAACGCGACGCCTTGACGTCGAGCGAGTCGACGGTGCCGCGCGCGCGCCGCACCACATCGTTGACCTGGATGCTACCCAGCAGCGCCACGCCCTCGGCGCCGGACGGGCCGAAGGGATTGATCTTGCCGTCGGCGATGCCGGCCAGCAGCTGATCGCGCAGTAAATAACCGTGGGTATCCTTGTCCTTGACCGTGTTGACGCTGTGATTGTAAGCGGCGTCGTAATCCCAGCCGGCCGCGATGCCGGTCACGCCGAGCACGTAGCGCTGGCTTTCGCTGGTCAGTTCGCTGGTGCGCATGCCGGCTTCGCTCAGGCGCAGGCGCAGTGCGATCTGGCCGGGATTATCGTCGTCGAGCTGGTCCAGGCCGGTATTGGCCAGGGCTGGAATCTTGCGGTAATCGATGGCGCCGGTCACGCGCGCCGACGAGCCGACGTAGTTGGTGCGCGAGCGGCTCAGCGCCACTTCGGCGTACGCCTGGGCGTCGGCGCCGAGCTTGATCACGCCGCGGCTGAGCAGGTTTTGCTTGGTCGACTCGGGATACAGCTCGGTGTCGCCCATGTAGTTGTAGGTGCAGGCATCGACCCCGCCGCTGCCGGCGGGCAGGTACAGATTGGCCGGTGGCGCGCAGGTCGGAATCGACAGGTTGATCTGGCGGTTGGTGATCGGCCGGCCGTTGAGCAGGAAGCCCGTTTCCTGCAGGTGGTCGCGCTGGGCCGACGTGAGGCGGATATTCGCCGGGCCGGTATAGTTCGACAGCAGGTGGCCGAGCCGCTGCGGGATCCGCAGCTCGTCCACAAACTTGCGCTGCGAGGTGTTGAGGCGATCCGTGCCCTGCACGTCGAGCACGGCGAAGACGTTGTAGCCGTCCTTTTCCAGCTCTCCCGTACCCAGGCTGAGGGTGGCGGCGCGCTTGCCGGCGCCGCCTTCTTTCGTGCCGAGCACGTAGGCGTTCATTTCCACGCCGTGGAAATCCTTGCGCGTGATGAAGTTGATCACGCCGCCGATCGCATCGGTGCCGTACAGGGCCGAGGCGCCGTCGAGCAGCACTTCGACCCTGGCGATGGCGGCGGCCGGAATGTTGTTCAGGTCGACGCCGCTATCGTCGCCGGGCGAGGCAAAGTTGGCCATGCGGCGGCCGTTGAGCAGCACCAGGGTGGACGAGGTGCCGATGCCGCGCAGGTTGGCGCTGTTAAATCCGCGCTGGTCGCCGCCGACGTTGATGCTGGCGCCATCGGTCAGGCCGCCCACATTGGACGAGATGCGCGCCATCAGTTCGGCGGCGGTGGTCACGCCGGCTTTTTCGATTTCGTCGCGCGTGACGACCTGCACCGGCAGCGGGGTGTCGGTGACGATGCGCTTGATGGCCGACCCGGTGATCTCCACCTTCGGCATCGGCGCATCGGGCGCCTGGGCCGACGCGGCGCCGTGGGCCAGCAGGCCGGCGGCGCCCGCGTGAAGCGCCAGCCGGACGGCGCGCGTCAGGCGCGAAACGGGGAGGGGATGACAATACTGGCGATAGGGCTTGCGCATGCTGGAGGCTCCGTGGGGATGAGGGGATTGCGGTGCAGGCGGGTGGACCGGCGCCGGCCGGCCGCGACAAGGGCGGCCCGGGCGCCCGGCGTGCGGCGCGCCCGGGCAGGTCCGGCTGGCAGGTCGTCCGGGTAAATAATCGATGCTGTTTTCCCTGTCTGACGCGTAGCTGAGTATTTAACAAGTTTTCCACTCTACGCATAACGTGACGAAAGCTCAATAGTTTCCTTTGCCAGCCGACGGCCCGATCATCCGGGCGCGCGGCCCTGCATCGCCTGCGGCGCACAGGGCGCACGGCGTAAGGCCAGCAACGCCGGAGCATGTGGTTCGCATAAACGGGTGCGCCCGGATGGCGGACATGGGCGCCTTGGTTCATCGATACTGTTGCGTTTTCGCCCGCCACGCACTGGTGGCGGGTGAGGGCGGAGTTGCAGAAACGTGTTGATATTGTCAAATTCGCAATGTCAATCGAGCATCATCCTCACCCGGCGCGGCGCTGGGGCGAGCGAGCTCATCGCCCGCACGCGAGGCCGCGCATCGATACGCTCAACGCCGCCATCCAGGCTGGGGGCAGGAAGATGGGTTCCGCGCTGCCCTTGCTGTCGGCACATTGAACTGCTGCCTGAAAAGCATGCACCGGCATATTTGTGTTTGAAAGCAAGCACTTAGCAGCCATGGCGCAAGCTTGTTAACAAACTTATCCACAGTTTCTGTTCGCAAGTTGTACTCGAAACATCGTCCATGCACATTGCCTGAAAAGCGCGCACCGGCATTTTTTCGTTCATAAACAAGGGCTTAGGGCGGGGAGGGCAGGTTTGTTAACAAACTTATCCACAGATTCTGTTTGCAACTTCCAACAACGCGGCGACTATCCACACTGCCCGAAGAGCGCGCAATGCCACTTTCCTGTTTAAAAGCAATGGCTTGGCGCACTCGCGCCATGTTTGTTAACACACTTATCCACAGAAATTGTTTACAAGTGTGACCGGGCGACAATTGCAGCGGGGAGCAAAAGGGCTTTACAAATTCGCCCGTTTCGCTAGACTTGCCAGTCTATGTTAGCGCTAACTTTCACTTGGGCGGCAGAATGAGCGATGCAGACGGCAAGCTGGGCAACACGGTCCGCTGGGTGGTGATGGGCGTGAGCGGCTGCGGCAAGAGCACGGTCGGGCAAGCCTTGGCGCATGAGCTCGGTGTCCTTTTTGTCGAGGGCGACCAGTTTCATCCTGCCGCGAATGTCGCCAAGATGTCCGCCGGCATCGCGCTCGACGATCACGACCGGGCCGGCTGGCTGGAAACCCTGCAATGGCGGATCGGCGAGGCCCGCGCGCACGGTGCCGGCCTGGTCGTGTCCTGCTCGGCGCTCAAGCGGCGTTACCGCGACCTGTTGCGCCAGGGCGACCCGGCGCTGCGCTTCGTCCATCTGGACGGTCCGCGCGAACTGATCGCCGGGCGCATGCGCGCGCGGGCCGGTCACTACATGCCGCCGGCGCTGCTCGAGAGCCAGTTGCGCGACCTCGAAGCGCTGCAGGCCGACGAAGCCGGCGTGGTGCTCGATGTCGGCATCGCGCCCGCCGAGCAGGTCGCGCGTATTCTCGGCCACGGCGCCGTCGCCGGCGCATGACTTTCAGCGGCATATAGCCGAACTGCGCGACATAGCAACAGCCCCCGTTACCATCGACTCCGGCCGCCACGGTCCCGGGTCCGCATATGCTCACTGCGCCGCCGGGATCATGTTCCGGGGGCGGCGCCCAAGGCCGGGGACTTGCCCGCGGCTTGCCCGGTCATGTATGATTTTTCGAACTTGACGGGGATACGATGAAAAAACTGAGCTTGCTACCAATGATGTTTGCCCTTGCCGCCTGCGGAAAACCCGCCGTGGCGGAGAACCCGCTCGACGCCGCCGCCCGCCGCACCTGCATGGACACCATCGCGGCGCGCGCCACCAACAGCAAATCGATCTCGTATGACACCGACGCGCCGAGCCCGGTCACGCACGGCGCCAACGGGCAACTGGAGGTGTCGCTCAAATTCTCCGCCAAGAACGAAATGAATATCGCCTCGACCATGCAGGCCCGTTGCGTGGTGAGCTCCGACGGCAAGACGCTGGCCGGCATCACGGTCAAGGACAGCCGATAGGCGTCTGCACGACTGCGACTGGATATCCGTTTTCCTGTTGCGGGACCGATGCCACCACGATGGCCCGCCTGTTGGCGCTAATAGCTTAGCGCAAGGTACTCGGCGTCACGCCAAACTCGCGTTTGATCAATTTACGCAAGGCCGTACTGTCCTGATAACCGACGTGCGCCGCCACCGTTTCGATCGGGAGCGCGGTCGTCTCCAGCAGATGCGCCGCATGCGACAAACGCCGCCGTTGAATGAATTTGATCGGCGAGATACCGGTCGCCGCCTTGATGCGCCGCGCCAGGGTCTTGGGCGAGAGCGCCAATTCCGACGACAGCGCGGTCACGCTCATCGGCTGCGCCAGATGCGCATCGATCCAGCGTTCGGCCGCAATCACCGTCCGGTCTTCATGCTCCAGATGGTCGCGCATCATGTAGCGCGCCTGCGACGAGCGCTGATCGATCAGCAAATAACGCGAACACAGATGCGCCACCGATTGCCCCGCCACGTCGGACACGATCGCCAGCATCAAATCGAGCTGCGACAAGGCCGCGCCCGCGGTCAGGAACGGCCCGTCGCGCACCAGGATGCGCGTTTCGTCGAGGTGCACCCCCGGATACCGCGCCCGAAATGCCGGAGCCAGCCACCATGCGGTGGTCGCCTTGCGCCCATTGAGCAAACCGGCTTGCGCCAGCAGGAAGGCCGCGCTGCATGACGCCGCGATCTTCGCCTTGCCCGCTGCCGCCGCGGCCAGCCAGCGCATCGCCTGCACGGTATCGCTGCGCGCAAAACATGCGCCCAGTTCCTGATCTGAACGGTAACCAAGTCCGGGAGCAATGATCCAGTCCGATGCCGCCTGCTTGGCCGTCGTGAACCGGAGGTCGGCCTGCATCCGCAGTCCGGCGCCGGTCGTGATGCGCGCCTTGGCGGCGATGGTCCTGACCTGCAGTTGCGGCGCACCGCCGCGCGCCGCCAGGATGGCCTGGGCCGCATGCAAGGTATCGAGCGTAATCGACAGACTGCTGTCGAATACCCCATCCATGACCAGAATCGTGATTGTTTTCATTTGTCCATTTTGACATAAAAAATGTCAAATATCGTTCTTCACCCGCGAGCTGCAAGGCGCCACACTGCCACTTCCCTCAATCGATATTCACTACCGCGGAAAACCATGCAGATTCAACACCTGAAGCTATACCATTACCCCGCCAGCCGCAGCGCACGTACCAAATGGATGTTGCATGAGGTCGTCGGCGATGCCTTCGAGGTCGAGAAAGTCGATCTTTACGGCGCCGTTCAATATTGCGCCGAGTTCCTGCGAATCAATCCCAACCATGGTGTGCCTGTGCTTGAGATTACGTGGGACAACGGCGTGGTGCAGCAGATGATCGAAAGCGCTGCCATGGTGGCGTTTCTTGCGGATGCATTCCCCGCTGCGGAGTTGGCGCCGGCCAGCGCCGCGTCGCCCGAGCGGGCCGACTACCTGCAAATGCTTCACTTCGGCTCAACCTGGATGGACATGATGCTGTGGCAAATCCGGGCCCATGAGCATGTCTTGCCGGAGCCGGAGCGCGACCCGCGAACGGCGGCCCGATACCGCAAGAAATTCCGCGAGGAAGTCGAACCCCAGCTTGCGGCGCGCCTGGAGCGGGCGCCGTTCGTCTGCGGACAGGCATTTACCGCCGCTGATTGCATCGTGGGACATGCTGTTTTCTGGGCGCGCGGCTATGGCTTGTGCCGCGACGAGATCTTCAAGCGCTACATGTCACTGCTGTCGAAACGGCCGGCGTTCGGCGCCGCGTTCGCGGACGTGCGCGAGTTTGTGGCCGACGCCACCGGACAGCCGCTCTCGGCGCGCTTTACCGGATAGGCACCGCAAGAAAATCATGATCCGGCAAGGATGAACACGGGCGCTAGCTAGGGCCGCGCCGGGCATGCCTGTTTTCCCAGCAGCTCCCCGAGCGCGAGCGCGCCGGAGAAATCGTCGCCCGACAATTCCTCGCCAAAACGGTCGCGCAACTGTTCCTGCGTCACGGGCTTCTTGCGTGGTATGGCGGCGGCAATGCTGTAGGCCATCGAGGTGCGCACATCGCGCGCCGTGATCTGGCCGGCGTCATACACGGTCGACAGCAAGGCCAGGGCAAAATGGTCGCACTGGTCGCCGGCCTGTTTCAGGTAGGCCAGCGCCTCGTCTTTCCATTGCTTGACGATGGGGTCGTCGGTATTTTGCGTCAGGTCCACCTTGCGTCCGTACGGGCCTTCCATGTACACATCGATCTGCGCCGCCTTGTTGCCGGAGCGCGCCGCCAGGTTCAGAAAGCCCAGCCGTTCCTGCACTTGGGCCGGCGACATGCCGGCGCACAATGCGGCCAGTTCCTTGCGCTCGCGCTGGAAGGCTGCCAGCTCGGCCGGATCGTGGTAATCGGCCTCCGGGTCG
The DNA here is from genome assembly GCF_015689335.1 of Massilia antarctica. Taxonomy (GTDB): domain Bacteria; phylum Pseudomonadota; class Gammaproteobacteria; order Burkholderiales; family Burkholderiaceae_D; genus Telluria_A; species Telluria_A antarctica. Next base: position 4,263,985 of record NZ_CP065053.1, read on the forward strand.
TCGTTGGCCGCGCATACCGATTCGGCCTGATACACATCGTAGGCGGCCTTGGTGTCGCCGCTGCGCGCGGCTGCGATGCGCTTGCCGATGTACTGGACGATGCTCAAGCCGCCAAGGTCGATGATGCGGCCATTGCGGCCATAGACGGTGGTCTTTCGATCGGCCAGCATGCCCGGGCCCGGATTCGCCGTGCCAGGCGCGGGCACGGATGAAAACCAGCGCGGCCCGGCCACGGTGGCGGCGGCCGGGCGGGCGGGGGCGGGCGGGGTGGCGTCGCCGCCCGCCGCGATGGCGCCCGCGAGCCAGATGCCAAGGCCGGCGGCGCCAAGGCCGAGACAGATCAACAGGGGCAGACGTGCGTTCATCAGCTCACTCGACGATGGCGGCGCCGCACGCCAGCTTGCGCGCGGCGCCAGCGGGGTGGCGGTTCAATCCCAGAGGTAGCAATAGTCCTGGCTGCGCATCTTGCTGGCGCCGACCGAACCGGACGCCGCAATCACCTTGACCCAGCCGTTCGGGGCCGAGGTGTTGGGTACGTCGCCGCAATTGCTGTGCACCCAGTGGATGCCGGTGCCGCTGGTGTATTTTTTGCCGCACAGGCCGAGCCGGTCATTGACCTTGATGGCGGCCAGCGACGACGGCATGGTGGACGCGTTTTTCACGTAGTCGATGGCGTAGACATTATCCATGGCCACATCGTAGGTCTTGCCATCCTGGTCGGAACGCAGGTTCAGGCGCGTGTGCGACAGTTTCACACCTTCCCTGCTTGACCCTTCCGCGAACTTGGGCGCGCTGATCACGGTGCCGGTGATATAGGCCCCCTTGTTGGCCGCGCAGCTGGACTGCTCGGAAGCGAATGCGCACAACGACTGGGACAACAAAAGCAGAGCAAAGATTGATTTGGTCAATTTACTTCTCCTGTTTCATACCTCAAGGGAAGATGCCGGGTGAGCCGGCATCCGTTTGTGCACTGGTCGATCAGAGAGCGGTGAGGGCAGGAAATTTACTTCTGATTTCAAGCTCAGAGCAACAAATAGTATGCATGACAATAGTTTCAATTTTGTGACAAATGTTGGCGATGAGGCCAAATTTGCAACATCCGGCCGCAGGGGATCCTGACGTGTTATCGTCATCGGTTGACTTTTTGTTGAGCGCGGCGGCCCCGCTGGCGCCGGCGCGACCCGGGTTAATCCGCCTTGGTGATACAGTCGTTAGCCGTGTCGGAGTCCAGTTTCAGCCCTGCCAGCAGGGTCTTGCGCGCACACAGGCCGAGCGCGGGAATGGCATTTTCGGGCAGCATGCGCGGCCTGTGCTCGGGCGCGATCTGTGGATAGCAGCCGACGAACGAGGCATCGACCGCCGCCAGGAACTGCGCGCGCGATATGCCGTAACACTGCAGCTTCTTGTCGCTCAGGGCCCGGCCCTTGGTCGCGCTGCGTGCCCGCATGAAGGCGAACAGGGCGTCGGTATCGACCTTGCCTTGCGCATCACGCTCAAGATTGGCGTGGTCGTTGGCGGCGGGCGGCGCCGCGGCGTGCGCGCAGGCGCCATAGGTCAGGCTTGCTGCAACGAGGAGGCAATAGCTGAAGATAGTGCGCATGGGATGCTTTCGGTAAGGGTCAATCGTATGTGACGGGGCGCTGCGCTCGCTGTCGTCGCAGGTGCGCACGTGGCTCGATGTCGTCAGCCAGCACGCGCGCCTGCGCCAGCCTCAGGGCAGTTCCGCGCGCAGCCGTTCGATGGCGAAGTCGGCAAAATGGCGCACGCGCGGCGACAGGTGCAGCGCGTGCGGGTACACCACCTGCAGCGGCTCGCCCGGCGCGCTGTATTGCTTCAGCACGCGCACCAGGGAACCGTTCTCCAGGTCGGCGCTCACATCCCACAGCGCTTTATAGAAAATTCCGCCGCCTTCGCGGGCGATGGCCTGGGCGGCGTCGCCATCGTTGCAGAAGAAGGTGGGCGTGATGGTGGCCGTCACCGGTTTGCCGTCGCGCTCGAATACCCAGTGCCGGGTCGAATCGGCCCGGTACACGATGCAGGCGTGGCGCACCAGGTCGTCGGGCGTGAACGGCTCGCCGTGCCGCTCGATGTAGGAGGGCGAGGCGCACATGATGCGGTTACCGGTGGCGACGTGCCGCGCGATCATGCTCGAATCGTTCAGGTTGCCGAAGCGCAGGGCCACGTCGATGGCCGATTCGACCAGGTCGACGAAGGCGTCGTCCAGGCTCAGTTCGATACACAGGGCCGGGTGCTGGCGCTGGAAGGCGGCCACGATGCCGCTCAGGTAACGGCGCCCAAGGCCGCGCGGCGCGCCCACCCGCAGCAGGCCGGCGATGCTGGTGCGGCTGTCGGTCATGTCGGCCTCGGCATCCTGCACCTCGGCCAGGATGCGGATGCAGCGCTGGTGGAAGCGCGCGCCTTCCTGCGTGAGCGATTGCTTGCGCGTGGTGCGGTTGAGCAGGCGCACGCCGAGCCGCTCTTCCAGCCCCGCCATGCGCTTGCTGACCACCGCCAGCGACAAGTCGAGCTCGCCGGCGGCATCGGTCATGCTGCCGGTCTGCACCACCCGCGCGAAAATGCTGAGGTCGAGAATATTGTCGATCATCCGATTATCAACGCTGTGAAGATAAAGATTATATTTTAAGCCCCTGCATCAACAAAATGGAAATATATATAATCGATTGCCTCACCACTTTCAAGGATGCACCATGAACAGAACCGCCATGATCGGCTATCTCGCCGCCGCTTTCCTTACGTTCGGCACCCTGGCGCCGCACGCAATGGCCCAGTCCGCACCAGTGAGCAAGATGTCCAAGGCCCAGGCCGGCTATTACCATTTCAAGGTGGGCACGGTGAACGTGACGGCCTTGTCCGATGGCACCCTGGCACTGCGGCCCGGCGACCGGCTGACCAACGTGGCGCCCGGGCAAGTGGCATCACGCCTGGCGGAAACGTTTCAATCCACCCATGTGGATACTTCCGTGAACGCCTACCTGATCGAGAGTGGCAAGCGGCTGGTGCTGGTCGATACCGGCAGCGGCGAGCTGTTCGGCCCGACCTTGAACAAGCTGGTCGCTTCCCTGCAGGCGGCTGGCTACCAGCCGGGACAGATCACCGATATCCTGATCACGCATATCCACACCGACCACACGGGTGGGCTGATGGATGGCAAGCGCATGGTATTCCCGAATGCCACCTTGCATGTCGATGCACGCGAGCTGGACTACTGGATGAGCGCTGCCAACCGTGCCAAGGCGCCCGACAACAAGCGCAAGAACTTCGACGAGGCACTGATGAAGGTAAAACCCTATGTCGATGCCGGCAAGGTCAAGGCCTTCGACGGCGCCACCGAGCTCGCTCCGGGCCTGCGCTCGGTGCCGGGCTACGGCCATACGCCGGGACACAGTTTTTACGCACTGGAAAGCGCTGGCGAGAAACTGGTGTTCTGGGGCGACTTGGTGCATGTGGCCGAAGTGCAGTTGCCGGACCCGGCGGTCACCATCGTGTTCGATGTCGATCCGGTGGCGGCAGCGGCCCAGCGCAAACGGGCCTTCGCCGAAGCGGCCAGGGAAAAATACTGGGTGGCGGGCGACCACATCGCCTTCCCGGGTGTGGGCCGCCTGCGCGCCGATGGCGACGGCTATCGCTGGGTGCCGATGCCGTACATGAACGACCACGTTGCGCCTGCGGCCAACTAAGGGGGAGGGACGCTGGTGCCCGGTGTCGAGGCCACCGGACTAGCCTGTCGCCGCAGGAACAAAGGCGGCGTACTCCACCAGCGTAGGCCTCTGGCGCGCACGCGATACGATCTGCGTCTATCGCGCTAGCTCGCATGTACGCCAGGCTTGTGGTAGGACATGCTTCATTTGCTGGTTTCGGCGAGCGCGACCGGCCGCAGTTCCGACAGCCACAGGCCCAGTCCCAGCGCCGGGAAAGCCATCCCCGCCAGCAACACAGTATGCCAGCCGTAGGTGGCGAACACCCATCCGCCGAGCGCCGATCCGAGCGCGCCGCCGGCGAAGAACAAGGCCAGGTAAAGCGCGTTCAGGCGGCTGCGCACCTCGGGCGCCATGCTGAAAATGGCGCGCTGGCCCAGCACCAGGCTGGCCGCTACGCCCATGTCCAGGATGATGGACGCTATCACCAGCACGGCCAGGGCCACGTCGCGCGAACCGGGAATAAGCAAGGGCAGGGCAAATGCGCTCACGCCGAGCAAGAGGGCGACACCGGTCGCCGGCAGGGTTTTGCCGGCATCGGCCAGGCGCCCGGCAATCGGCGAGGCGATTGCGCCAGCCATGCCGACCAGCGCAAAAATGGCAATGCCCGTCTGCGACAGTTGAAACTGCGGGCCGGACAGCATCATCGGCGTGACCGTCCAGAACAGGCTGAACGCACCGAACAGCCCGGCCTGATAAGCGGCGCGGCGGCGCAGCACCGGCGTGGCCTTGAACAGGGTCCACAGCGAGCCGATCAGGCGCGCATAGGGCAGCGCCGATTCCGGCACCCGCTGCGGCAGCTTGACGCGCAGCACGGCGGCCAGCACCAGGATCAGCACGGCGGCGCCGCCGAACACCACGTGCCAGTTGCTGGCGTCGGCCACCAGGCTGGCCACGGGACGCGCCAGCATGATGCCCAGCAACAGACCGCTGACCACTTTGCCCACCACCTGGCCGCGCGTCGCTTCGCGCGTCAGATGGGCGGCAAAGGGCACCAGGATCTGCGCGGCCACGGAACCGAGGCCGATGGCCAGCGCCGCCGCCAGGAATACCCATCCGCTGGTGCTGAAGGCTGCGGTGAACAGGGCGATGGCGGTCAGCAGCAGCGCGCCGATCACCAGGCGGCGGTTTTCCAGCACGTCGCCAAGCGGCACGATGAACAGCAGGCCGAGTGTGTAGCCGATCTGGGTGAGGGTGACGATCAGGCCGGCGGCCCCGGCGGACAGGCCGGTGGCGCGGCTGATGGGCCCCACCAGCGTTTGCGCGTAGTACAGATTGGCCACGATCAGGCCGGCGGCGACGGCCAGCAGCAGCACCATGCCGGACGACATATCGCCTGCGTGTTCAGGGTTCGGTTTCATCTTGCATCCTCAAGAAATCAACTTGCGTTGAGCTGAGGCCATTGTAGACAAAACCGTCCTGCTGATTATATGCTCATAATGCACCTATACTTTTCACAATATATGAACAATCGAGGGGGGAACGCATGGACAAGGTGAAAGCGATGCAAACCTTCGTGCGGATCGTGGAGGCGAACAGTTTTTCGCGGGCGGCCGAGAGCCTGCACTTGCCGCGCGCTTCGCTGACGGCCACGATGAAGAACCTGGAAGCGTTTCTCGGGCGCCAGCTGCTTCAGCGAACCACCCGCAAGCTGTCGCTCACCCCGGACGGCGCGCAATACTACGCCCATTGCATCGACATCCTGGCCGCGATCGATGCCTCCGAGCAGCCGTTTTTCGGCGCCGGGTCGACCCGGCCCAAGGGCAAGCTGCGGATCGACTTGCCGTCGGCGGTGGCGCGGCATCTGATCCTGCCGCACATTGCCGTTTTTCATGAAGCCTATCCCGAGGTGGAACTCGGCATCAGCATCACCGACCGCCTGGTCGACCTGATTCAGGACGGCATCGACTGCGCGCTGCGGGTGGGGCAGTTGCAGGATTCCTCGATGATCGGGCGCCAGATTGGCGAGATGCGCTTCGTCACCTGCGCCGCGCCATCCTACCTGGCGCGCCATGGCGTGCCGCGGAGCATTGCGGATTTGCAGGGCCACCGCAGCGTCGTGCATTTTTCGGCGCGCACGGGGCGGCCCTTCGACTGGGATTTCGTGGTGGGCGATGCGGTGACACGCATCGCCATCAGCGGGCCGATCGCCGTCAACGATGCCGACGCCAATCTCAGCTGCGCACTGCAGGGGCTGGGATTGACGCAGGCCGCCACCTACCAGGTCCGCAAGCACCTGGCCGACGGCTCGCTGGTGCAAGTGCTGGCGGACACACCGCCCACGCCCATGCCGGTCTCGCTGCTGTACCCGCAGGGGCGGATGGCGGCGCCCAAACTGGCCGTGTTCGCCGGCTGGCTGGCGGCGCTGTTCGACGCCGATCCGGATCTGGCGTCAGCCGGCCGGCCGTGACACCGGCGCGGCGCGACCCTCACCGAGAATCGCTACGCCGCTTGGTGAATTTCATAATTGAAACCACGCGCCCTTGCTTGCAGAATGGGCCGCAGCCCCGCTACACCGTCCAGTTCATTGATATTAAAACAAATAATTTTAGCTATACAATCAATGAAGGAAGCGTACCCGATCAAGAGGTGCGCCGGCGGGGCCCAAGGAGACAATCCACCATGATGATGCCAAAATCGCATCGAATCGCATTGCTGTTTAACGCAAACAAGATTTTCGACCGTGAAGTTATTGAAGGAATCGCCGCCTATCTGTCGAGCACGCGCAGCTCCTGGGACCTGTTCCTCGAAGAGGACTTTCGCCTCCGCTTGCCCGGCATCGAAGACTGGCAGGGCGATGGCGTGATCGCCGATTTCGACGACCCGGCGGTCGCCGCCGCCCTCGCGCGCAGCCGCATTCCCGTGGTGGCCGTGGGCGGCTCCTACGAAAACGTCAACGCCTATCCGGCCGGCGTGCCTTACGTGGCCACCGACAACTTCAAGCTGATCAAACTGGCTTACGAACACCTGATCGAAGCCGGCCTGCGCCACTTCGCCCTGTTCAGCCTGCCCGAAGCGCAGGAAAACCGCTGGGCCCAGGAACGCGAAAACGCTTTCCGCAGCCTGATGCGGCGCGACCGCATGGAAGCCGAGGTGTTCCGCGGCCAGGGCACCAGCGCGCCGTCGTGGGACGAAGCGGTGCAGCAGCAGATCAACTGGCTGCACAGCCTGCCCAAACCCTGCGGCATCATCGCCGTGACCGATGCGCGCGCGCGCCAGCTGATGCAGGCCTGCATGATCGCCGGCATCGAAGTGCCGGAACAGGTGGCCCTGATCGGCATCGACAACGACCCGCTGGCGCGCATGCTCACCCGTATCCCGCTCAGCTCCGTGATCCAGGGCGCGCAGGAAATGGGGCGCGCCGCCGCCCATTTGCTCGACCAGATGCTGCACGGCGCGCGCCTGGCCGATACGCGCATCCTGGTGCCGCCGGCCGGCATCAATGTGCTGGCGTCGAGCAAGCACGAACCGGCCAAGCACCCGCACGTGATGCGCGCGCGCCACTTCATCCGCCAATATGCCTGCCAGGGCATCAAGACCGGGCAGGTGGCCGATTACGTCGGCATTTCGCGCTCTTCGCTGGAATCGTATTTCCGCCAGGAGCTCGGCTGCAGCGTGCACGACGAGATCCTGCGCTTCCGCCTGGACGCGGCGATTGCCATCCTCGGGCGCGGCGACTGCAACCTGGCCAATGTGGCGCTCAGCTGCGGCTTCACGTCGAGCCAATACATGCACTCGGTGTTCAAGCGCGAGCTCGGCTGCACCCCGCGCGCCTACCAGGATCAGGCCCTGCAAGGCCAGGCCGAGGCGGCGCCGGCTCCCCAATTTCAACATGCAGATTCGTAATGACGACCAACCAATTCCTTGCCACACCGCCGCTGCGCGCCGCAGACCAGTTATTCACCCTGCGCAACGCCAACGACATGCGCCTGACGATCAGCGAGCGCGGGGCAGCGCTGGTGTCGTGGTGGGCGCCCGACCGCTACGGCAAGGTGGCCGACGTGCTGCTCGGCTATCGCGACGCGCACGGCTACGCCGATAACAGCGCCTACTTCGGCGCCGTCATCGGACGCTGGGCCAACCGCATCGCGCACGGCCGCTTCATGCTCGACGGCGCGCCGGTGCAGGCGGCCGTCAACGACCGCGGCAACCACCTGCACGGCGGCGAGGATGGCTTTCACAAGGCGCGCTGGCAGCTGAGTGCGTCGGATACCGGGGTGTCGCTGCGCCTGAGCTCGCCCGATGGCGACGGCGGCTTTCCCGGCAAGCTCGACGTGCAGGTGCATTACCGGCTCGATGACGAAGGTCGCCTGACGATCGACTTTGAGGCGGTGACCGACGCGCCCACGCCGGTCAACCTGACCGCCCATCCGTATTTCAACCTGAACGGCGGCAGCGCCGACGTGGGCGACCACATGCTGCAGATCGATGCCGATTTTTACCTGGAGACCGACCAGGGCGGCATTCCGGTGGGCGTGGCGGCGGTGGGCGGCACGCCGTTCGATTTCCGCCAGCCGGCCGCGATCGGACCGCGCCTGGGCTGGCCGGATGCGCAGATCCGGCTGGCGGGCGGCTTCGACCACTGTTACTGCATCCAGCCGCACGCGATGGGCCGGGCCGGGCCGCTGCGCGAGGTGGCGCGCGTGGTCGACCCGGGATCGGGGCGCTGCCTGCAAGTGTCGACCACCGAACCGGGGTTGCAGTTCTACAGCGGTAATTATCTCGATGGGGTGCAGGGCAGGGCGGGACGGCCGTACGCGCGGCACGACGGGTTTTGCCTGGAAGCGCACGCGTATCCGGATCAGTTGAACGGCCAGTGCGCGTCGGCGGTGATTCTCAGGCCGGGGCAGGTGTACCGGCAGACCACGGTGTACCGGCTGTCGTTGCAGTCGTGACCCATTCTGTAAATAATTTTTTTAACCACGCAAGGAGCCGGCAAGTTAGTATTGATCGTGTATTTGAGCTTTTCATATATTCGCGTCGTTATCAAAGGCGAAAAAAGTGTGTCGTGTGATGAATTTAAAACCATTCCATATTTCTTTGAATCTATTGGGTAAGCTCAATTCGGAATGCTTTTAATTTTCATGGACTTGAAATTTCAATTGTGTTTAGTTAGGGGGGTAAGAAAATAATGCGCGAATTTTTTTCAAGCTATGCACCTTCAAATTTTGATTATCCTAAAATATGGAAGGACGCGTTGTTTGTAATTGATGCAAACGTGCTATTAAATTTGTATCGATATCAGGAGAAAACGTCAAAGGAGTTTCTTGATCTGTTATTTACTCTAAAGGGACGTGTGTGGATATCGAACTATGCCGCTCTTGAATTTCATCGCAATCGTTTAAGCGTAATTGCTGATCAAAACCTACGCTTTGGCGAGGTCAAAAAAATAGCAACTATGGCATTGGCCAGCGTGGAAAAAGATATGGATGCTCTGCATTTATCAAAAAGACATCGCGCAATTGATCCTGCGGAATTTCTTAATGATTTTAAGTTGCTGGTGGAGAAGTTCGCCGTAGAGGTGGACGGGTTGGAGCGTAGTAAGCAAGGTTTATTAGGCGAAGACGCTTTGCTTCAGAAAATCTACGAAATATTTGACGGGAGGGTCGGCGAGCCGTATTCTCAAAAAATCTTGGATGAAATTTACGAAAATGCTGAAATTAGGTATAGGTTGGATATCCCGCCGGGTTATAAGGACCGTGAAAAAAAAGATCGGTTTAGGCACAATGGCATCAATTACCAAGCTAAATACGGTGATTTTTTGGTGTGGAAGCAATTGCTTGATAAAACGGCAGCGGATAACATTAAAAATGTGGTCTTCATTACGGGCGATTTGAAAGAGGACTGGTGGAAAATAGTTGGGCCTGAAAAAATTGGGCCGCGTCCGGAATTGCTCGAGGAGGCTGCAGCAATAGGTAAAGTCGATGCCTTCCTTATGTATAGACCTGAAGTCTTTTTAGCTCGAGCTAAACATTACGTTGATGCGATTGTTTCCGATGAGGCGCTTGCTGAGGTAAGAGATGCTAATCTAGCTGCCGCCAGTGAAGGGAATAATTTTGATCTGGTTAAATTCGTCGCAAGCCAAGACCCTCGTGCTGCGATTATACAAGCTTGGCTCCATTTTGAATTGGCCGCGATCGAAAGATTGATGAAATTGGGACTTGCGGAGAAAAATGATTCGATCCACGGGAATTCTAGACTTGGCCACGCTTTACTTAATTCAAATATTATTAATAAGAAAGAATTTGAGCTCTTTCACGAGTTGCGTGAGCAGCGAAATTGGGCAGCGCATAATGTTTCCGAAGACGTAGCAATTAGCGTTGCTCTAAATTTCATCCAATCAATCGAACGGCTTGTTGCAGGGTTTATGTGAGTGTGTATTTTTATCGTCTCATCTTTGGATATTGACGACGGCCCAGACGTCGCCGTTACACATCTCAGGGCAGCGCCGCCTTCCGGCATGACGGGTTGCCCTAGAAGCTCATGCGAGTCCGGATCAGTTGAACGGGTAGTGCGCGTCGGCAGTGATTGTTGGTCCGGGGTGGGTGCGCCGGCCGGCCACGGCGTAAAGGCTGCCGCTGCTATTTTAGCAGGCCCTTCGGACGCTTTTTGACCGCCAATATCCGCTGTACATCGGCGCGCCGGCCGTCGCTGGCGCGCAAACGCAGCCCTTGACGGGATTCGGGTTCTTCACATCATCTGCACATACGCGTTCACTGAGCTCAAATAACCGAAAAATTCAAGTCGCGCCCCAGTGCCAGCAGGGCTTGCTCAATCGGGTCGATGCGCGATCATCTCGTTCAAGAGTAGAACCTTCGCCGCTAAGCTGGGCGGAAGCGCGATCACGCGTTCGCGCCGCTATGGTTGAGACGGCAATGGGGCTGGGCGATTGTCGTCTAAGTAGACGTCCATCGATGACAAGAGGACGTCTTTTGCCATGTCGGGCGCGTCCGCTTCGTGGTCACCCTGTGTGATGGCTTCAGGGATATTCCGAAACGTGACGACGAATCCATCGGTATCTGGCAAGAAGTATTCAGGGTATTTCATATCATCGTCCTCTCAGAAGCCCGTGTCCGCTGCGCGAGGTGGCACCTCCGAATGACTCATATCGCGGATGACGTCGGCACGCGTTTGACGTTGGGCAGCGCTTCATTCTGAAGCCAGACAATGAATTTTTTCATGTCCGCTTCCCCACCTCGTCGCATCAGCCGGACTTCGATCAACCGCAGCAAGCCCTGCTCGCTATAACCATGCAGCGCGGTGCCGGGAATGAGCGCGTAATCGGCGCCCAGCAGGCGTTGTTCGCGCTCGCTGACGGCGGGTGAGATGATTGCCCTGACATCGACCTCGACGATCCAGACCATGTCGTCCACCAGGCACAGGCGGATCTGAGCTCCGTAGTACGCGTAATAGCGGCCGTTCCATTTTTCCGATGCCGAACGGCGCGCGGCGTACCTGATGGCCGGGATGATATGGATGATATCCCTCGCAAAATGAAAGCACCCGCCCGCGCACCACAATAGCAAGACAACCGGTAAGGCCGCGCCGAACAAGCCGCTCAATGGTCTGGCGATCAGCCAACCCAGCGTGAAGTAGCAAGCAAGTCGAATCGGGAGAGGAGGCATGGCGCGTACTTGCCGCTGTTGCGGCTTTTCAAATAGTCGGGGCCGGTTTTTCGCCGGGCCAGGGCAGCGATGCGCGGCCCGAAAACCACACATCATACAACTTGCCGATTGTTTAATCATCTTATCCAGCGTAGTATAAGTGCGTCGCTGCCATAACGGCCCCGCTTGGGGTTGCCGGCGCCGATTCGACCCGCGCGAACCCGGCTCCCCGCCTTCCTCGCAACGGCGACAGGTACGCGAGGTACCTGTCCAGGCATCGCTGTCGGATGCTGAAAGCTGTTCCCTACCCAACCCGTCGGACCCGATCGCCCGTGATGCGCCGCGGCTTGCCGCGACCTTGTTCACGCCGATCCGGCATTGCCGCAGGCAAGGCGCCGGCGCGCGGGTAGGGATCGTCATGCGAGGCGCATTGAAGCGTTCAACAAAAGAACGCGCGCCATTTTATTTGCTTCATTGGAGACAACCATGAAAAAGACCATACTCGCCCTCAGCGTCATGCTGGCATCGGCCGCCCAGGCGGCCCCGATCGACGCCAGCACCTTCGTCGGCGCAAGCACGCCCCTGCAAACGGCGCCTTACGGCGTGCGCAACTACTCGGCGCCGGTGCTGGTGGGCGGCCTGCACGACCCCGCCAGCTACATGGCCGCGCCCAAGCTGCCGGCCTGGCAGTTCGCCCAGGTCGACCCGACCGGCGGCGTGCTCACCTTCGAGCGCCAGAGCGCGCCGGCGACCGGCTGGCATACCTGGTCGCGCAAGGGCAGGGTGGTGGTCAGCGGCGGCAGCGCGGCCAGGGCCGACCGGATCTACACCGTCTTTAACGGCCAGCAGCTGGTGGCCGCCATCAACCAGGCCGGCAATGAACCGAAGATCATCCGCGTGGTCGGCCATATCGACTTGCGCTGGAGCCAGAACAACACGGTGTTCAAGGAATACACCAGTTTTTCGGACCAGAAAAACGGCGGCTCGATCAACCTGCCGTCGAATACCACCCTGGTGGGCATCAACGACGCCCAGGGCCGGCCGGCGCGCATCACCGGCACGGCGCTGCTGATCGGCGCCGAAATGCCGCTGGCGCCGGGCGGCGACCCTGAAGTCGACTTCAAGAAATGGATCAAGGATGGCAAGGATGGCGAGGCGTATCCGACCTGGACCCGCAACATCATCGTGCGTAACCTGGTGATCGACACGCCGTGGGACGTCAATCCCGAGGATTCGGACAACGCCTACGCCGACGGCATCACCGTCTCGCGCGCCCAGAACATCTTCATCGACCACGTGACCGTGAGCGATGGCGATACCCCCGAATCGCTGGCGACCGGCACCTACAAGACCCGCCACGATGGCGCGCTCGACGTGGTGCGCGGCAGCGATTACGTCACCATCGCCAACAGCACCTTTTCCACCCATCACAAGACCACCCTGGTGGGCAATGGCGATGGCGGCCGTGCCTGGAGCGACGAGGGCCGCCTGCACGTGACCTTTGCCGGCAACTGGTGGAACGGGGTGGCCGCGCGGCTTCCGCTGAACCGCTTCGGACAGGTGCACATGTTCAACAATCTCGTCACCGGCAACGTGATGACCAAGGATACCGACGTCAAGTTCGAAAGCGGCTCCGATGCCCGCTATCGCTCGAACATGCTGCTCGAAAATAACTACTACAACATCACCGGGGTCAAGCTGTCCGAGTTCTGCGGCAAGGTGATCAAGGGTAAAGGTTTTATCGGCTTCCGCTCGTCCGGCCACATCTTTACCAGCGACCGCGCCGGCACCAATGCCGTCGACGGCCAGTGCGGCATGGCCCGGCCTGACGCGGCCAAGCTGTGGACTCCGCCTTACCTGTATGCGCTGCAGACGGCCACCTCGACCGAGAGCGCGGTGCCGGCCCAGGCTGGCGCCGGCAAGCTCAAATAATCCAACCACCTGATGGAGAAAAGCATGTCTGTGAAACGATTGCATGGTTGCGCGGCGCTCCTGCTGGCGCTGGGCATGGCGTGCGCCCCGGCGCGGGCGGCACTGGTGGCCGACACCGGCACGCCGGCGAACGCCGTGGGCGCTGGCTGGGCTTTTAACAGCGAACACAGCTACGCAGGACGGTTTTCGGTGCTGTCCGACCTGGCGATCAAGCGCATCGAGGGCTATTTCAGCACCGATGCCGGCGAAGTCAAGGTCAGCCTGTTCGGCAGCAGCGCCGACGGCGAGGGCGGTTTCGTTCCCGGCAGTATGCTGCAGTCGGCCAGTTTTGCCACCGGCGCGGGCGATCTGGCGTGGCGCGGCGTCGCCGGCCTGAATTGGGCTGTGAGCAAGGGCAGCTACTGGATCGTGTTCAACGCCAGCTATGGCAATGCCAGCCAGGCCAGCATGCCCGGCGGGTTCGCCAGCCCGCTGGACGGCTACGCCCTGATGCAGGCGGGCCAGTGGTACGACGCCGCCGGCCTGGGCCTCGACCAGGGCTTGCGCGTGGACGCCACGGCGGCTGCCGTGCCCGAGCCCGGCAGCATGGCGCTGTTCGGCCTGGGACTGGGCTTGATCGGGATCTGGACCCGCCGGCGCGCCTGACCCGGGCGCGCCCGGCGCCGCAGGCGGCTTAGTTGCGCCGCGTGCCCGGCGCCGGACGGGTCCGGGTCGGCGGGGCGGGGCGGATGGCCGGGGCCGCGGCGACCGCGCCTCCTCCGCCTTCGTACAGCTTGAAGCCGCCGACGATCTGTTCCAGGTTGGCCGCCTGCTGCTGCAGGGACTGGGCCGCAGCCGCCGCCTGTTCGACCAGGGCGGCGTTCTGCTGGGTGGTGTCGTCCAGCTCGGTGATGGCCTGGTTGACCTGGCCGATGCCCAGGTTCTGTTCGGCGCTGGCGCCCATGATCGCGCCGATGATGCCGGCCACCTTGTCGGTACTCACGACAATCCGCTGCATCGTGGTGCCCGCTTCGGCCACCAGGGCGGCGCCCTTGTCGACGCTGGTCACCGATTCGTTGATCAGCGCATTGATTTCCTTGGCCGCCGCCGCCGAGCGGTGCGCCAGGTTGCGTACCTCGGACGCGACCACGGCAAAACCGCGCCCCTGCTCGCCGGCGCGCGCCGCCTCCACGGCCGCGTTCAGCGCCAGGATGTTGGTCTGGAAGGCGATGCCGTCGATGACGCTGATGATGTCGACGATCTTGCGCGACGATTGCTCGATCGAGCCCATGGTCGCCACCACGCTGGAGACGATATTGCCGCCCTGCGCGGCCACGGTGGACGCTTCCAGCGCCAGCCGGTTGGCCTGGCTGGCATTGTCCTCGTTGTTCTTGACAGTGCTGGTCAGCTCTTCCATCGATGCCGCCGTCTCTTCCAGCGAACTGGCCTGCGCCTCGGTGCGCGCCGACAGGTCCTGGTTGCCGGCCGCGATCTCGCGCGAGGCCAGGGCGATCGACTGGGTGCTCATGCCGATTTGCTGGAGCATGCTTTGAAGGCGCTCGATGAAGGCATTGAAGCTGCCGGAGACGGCGTCGAACTCCATGCCGCCACCGGCCGGCAGGCGCCGGGTGAGGTCGGCGTCGCCGGCCGACAGCACCTCGATATTGCCCTTCAAAACGTCAAGGCGGCGCATGATCATGCGGATGCCCAGGATGATCAGCACCAGCATGACGACGGCGATCGGAATCTGCACCACGCCCAGGGTGCGCAGGATGCGCGAGCTTTGCTGGCTCAGCAGTTGGTTCGGCAGGCCCGTGGCCAGCAGCCAGGGGCTGCCGGGAATGGTGGCCAGGAACAGGGTATGGTCCGTGCCGTCGCTGCTGTAGGACGATTCCAGCGTAGCCTTGTCGCCCAGTTGCGGCAGCACCTTGAGCAGCTGCGCCGCCAGCGGCGAGGTGGCGGCCAGCTCGCTGATGTTCTTCAGTACGATTTCGCTCTTGATATAGCTGCTGTTGCTCACGACCTTGCCGTCGTGTTCGAGGATCAGGATCTGGCCGTGCACGGCCGCCTCCATGTCGGCCACCAGGCGGTTGAAAAAGCCCAGGGTGACGTCGACCGTCGAGACGCCGAACAGTTCATCGTTCTTGTAGATCGCCATGGCGCAATTGGTGCGCGGCTGCGCGCTGGCGTCATCCTTGTAAGCCTTGGCCCAGGCGCACTGGCCCTTGGGCGCCTTGGCGCCGCCCTGCCACCACGGCTGCTCGAAATACTTGAGCGACTCGGGCGTATTCCAGTGGGTGTTGACCTGCAGCTTGCCGGCTGCGTCGCGCGCATAGAAGGTGCTGAACTTTTCCTTTTCCGGATCGCGTTTTTTGGGCACGGGCCAGATGCCGCCGCCGAACACGTTCAGGTCGCCGTACTGGTCCACCAGGCCGGGCAGCAGGGTATCGATGGCGGCGCTGTCCATCAGGGCCACGGTCTGGGTGATGGCGCGCTGCTGCGCCTCCACCTGCTTGAGCTGCTGAGTGATCTTGATGGCGATGTTGTTGACATCATTGCCGATCAATTGGCCTTCGGCGCGTTTCAGCTCGGGCGTGATGAAGAGCGTGATGGCGCCCAGGGTAATGACCAGCAGGGCGATAAAGATGGCGGAAAACAGCAGGATGAAGCGCGACTGGCTGGAGCGGAAATAGTCTTTCAAGGGAGCCTCTTGAGTGTATTGACTGCTGTGTGGCGCGCTGCCGACGCGCGAGCGTAGCCGGACCGCGCCGCGTTGCGCCGGCAAGGGCATATTGGAAGATTATGCTTGTGGGCAACCACTGTCAAACCGCGCACGTCATTCCGCTCAATATGCAACACCAACGGTAGCCGGAGGGGGAGGCGGGGGGGCATGGCAGCGCCGCATGGTCCCTCCCGGTGCGCCGCCTTGCCCACGCAATTCGCGCCCGGTGAGTTCGAAACCAGCGATCCGGCGCTGCATCAGCGGATTCTGGCGCTCCATGCCAGGGTCAGCGATGGCCATGGCTTCCTGGTGCCCCGGCACGGCCGCCTGGTGTACGAAGTCGCCCTGTCCAGTTTCGCGGACCGCTCGCCCGATGGAAAAGTGGTCGCGGTCGTCCAGGGCATGTCCACCGACAACGGCAAGACCTGGACGGCGCTCGCGGTCAGCACCGATGCGCAGATATATGAACTGGGCAAATCGATCAAGGCGCAGAGTTTCGTGGCCCGTCCACGCAGGTAGGGAGGCTGGCGCCAGCGCCGCTGCGGATAATCATGATCACCCTTGGTGGATTTCATAATTGAAAACACCCAACACAAAGTGCACCATCTATCCCGTGATGCCGGACCCGGGCATGGCCCCGGCCGGCATCAATTTCAACCGGGAAAAGACACATGACAGATTCAGTAACATCGATATTGCCGGTCGACGCGGAGCGGGCCTTGCTGGTCGGCCGCGCCTGGCGCGCCGGCGCCGGCCCTTCGGTGGTGGCGCTGCGCCAGGGCCAGGTCATCGACATCAGCGCGCACGCCGCTACCATGGCCGAGCTGCTCGAACGGGCCGATTCGCTTGACATCGCCCGCAACGCCCCCGGCGATTCCCTCGGCACGCTCGCCGACTTGCTGGCCAACGCCAAGGCCAAGCCCGGGACCGACACAACCCGCCTGCTGGCGCCCAACGACTTGCAGGCGATCAAGGCCTGCGGCGTCACCTTCGCCGTCAGCCTGCTCGAACGAGTGATCGAGGAGCAGGCCAAGGGCGACCCGGCGCGCGCCGGCGAGCTGCGCGCCGCCATGCAGGAATGCATCGGCGACGATCTCTCGGCCATCAAGCCCGGCTCGCCCGCGGCGGACAAGCTCAAGCAAGACCTGATCGCGCGCGGCCTGTGGTCGCCCTACATGGAAGTGGGCATTGGCCCCGACGCCGAAGTGTTTTCCAAGTCGCAGCCGATGTCGGCCGTGGGCTTCGGCGCCGATGTCGGCCTGCATCCCGATTCGAAATGGAATAATCCCGAGCCCGAAATCGTACTCGCGGTCAACAGCCGCGGCGAAGTGCGCGGCGCCAGCCTGGGCAACGACGTCAACCTGCGCGATATCGAAGGCCGCAGCGCCTTGCTGCTTGGTAAAGCCAAGGACAACAACGCTTCCTGTGCGATCGGCCCCTTCATCCGCCTGTTCGACGAGCACTTTACGCTCGACACTATCCGCAACGCCGAGGTCAGCATGCTGATCGAAGGCAGCGATGACGGTTTTCAGCTGGCGGGCGCGAGCCGCATGCGCGAAATCAGCCGCGACCCGCTCGACCTCGTTGGCCAGGTGTGCGGCAAGCACCATCAATATCCGGATGGCTTCATGCTGTTTCTGGGAACTATGTTCTCGCCCATCAAGGACCGCGATGCTGCCGGCGCCGGCTTTACCCATCACCTGGGCGACCGGGTCAGCATTTCCTCGCCCTCGCTCGGCACGCTCGTCAATGAAGTCCAGCGCAGCGACGAGGTGGCGCCGTGGACTTTCGGCGTGCGCGCCCTGTTCGACAACCTGGCCCGCCGCGGCCTGCTGAGAATGACCCAATGAGCGAACAGAGCAAGCTGACTTACGCGATCTACCCGGATCTCGCCGGTAAAACCGTGCTGGTGACCGGCGGCGGCAGCGGCATCGGCGCGGAAATGGTGACCGCCTTCGCACGCCAGGGCGCCCGCGTGTTTTTCGTCGACATCGCCGAGCAGATGTCGCAGGAACTGGCCCGTTCCTTGGCCGGTGCCGTCCACCCGCCGGTATTCCTGGCGTGCGACCTGACCAAGCTGGACGCACTGACCGCCGTGTTTGCCCGGATCGGGCAGGGCGGTGGGGCGGTCGATATCCTGATCAACAACGCCGCCAACGACGACCGCCATGGCATCGCCGACGTCACCCCGGCCTACTGGGACCAGCGCATGGCGGTCAACCTGCGCCACCAATTTTTTTGCGCCCAGGCCGCCGCCGATGGCATGCGGATCAAGGGCGCCGGTGTGATTCTGAACATGGGATCGATTTCGTGGCACCTAGCCTTGCCGAACCTGAGCCTGTACATGACGGCCAAGGCCGCCATCGAAGGCTTGACGCGGGGGCTGGCGCGCGACTTGGGTGTTGATGGCATTCGCGTCAACTGCATCATTCCGGGGGCGGTGCGCACGCCGCGCCAGGAGCAGCTGTGGCACACGCCGGATGAAGAGGTCAAGATTTTGGCCGGGCAGTGCCTGCGCGAGCGGGTGGAAGTGCAGGACGTGGCGGCGCTGGCGCTGTTTCTATCGTCGGACAACGCGGCGCGCTGCACCGGACGCGATTATTTCGTCGACGCTGGCTGGTACGGAGCATGAGTATGGAGCAGCCTGTTTGTCTGTGGCCGGTAGGCGCCGAGCTGGGCGAAGGGCCGATCTGGCATGGCGCCAGTAATTCCGTGTATTTTGTCGATATTCGCGGGCGCCGGGTACATCGCTGCGCGCCGGATGGCTCGCAGCGGCAGTCGTGGAATGCGCCGGGGCGGCCTGGGTTCATCGTGCCTGCGGCCATCACGTCCGTCGCCCCCGCGCAGGCGGCCGGTAACCTTCTATCCGTCGCCCCCGCGCAGGCAGGGGCCCAAGTTTTCAGAGCCGCCGGAGGCAACGGAGCCAACTTGGGCCCCCGCCTGCGCGGGGGCGACGATGAGGGCGGCGGTGACGGCGACGGCGGGGCCGGATTCATCGTCGGCCTCGACGACGGTCTGTACCACTTCAACGAACAAATCGGCGCTTTCTCCCCGCTGCGCCACGTCGAAGCCGACCTTCCCGGCAACCGCTTCAACGACGGCTTCGCCGCCGCCGACGGTTCGCTCTGGTTCGGCTCGATGGACGCCGGCGAAACCGAGCCCACCGGCTCCCTCTACAGCCTGCACCCAGGCGGCCGCCTCACCACCGTCGACAGCGGCTACATCATCACCAACGGCCCGGCGATGAGCCCGGACGGCAAGACCCTGTACCACACGGACACGTTAGCTAAGAAAATCTACGCCTTCGATGTCCTGCCCGACGGCACGGCCACGCGCAAGCGCCTGTTCATCGCCACCGCCGCCCCCGGCCACCCGGACGGCATGGCGGTCGATACGGACGGCAGCATCTGGGTCGCCATGTTCCGCGGCGCGCGCGTCGACCGCTACAACCCGGCCGGCGAACTGACCGGCACGATCGCCTTCCCGGTTTCCAACATCACAAAACTCGCCTTCGGCGGCCCCGACCTGCGCACCGCCTTCGTCACCACCGCCTGGAAAGGCTTGAGCGAGGACGAGCGCGCGCGCGAGCCGCTGACCGGCGCGCTGTTCACCTTCCGCACCGACAGGCCGGGCCTGGCCCAGCACACCATTTCGCTACAGGATATCGCTTGAGCACCAATCCAACTCCGCCACGCCGCTACCGCTCGCAGGACTGGTTCGACAATCCCGACCACATCGACATGACCGCGCTCTACCTGGAGCGCTTCATGAACTACGGCATCACCGCCGACGAACTGCGCGCCGGCCGGCCCATCATCGGCATCGTCCAGAGCGGCAGCGACATCAGCCCGTGCAACCGCATCCACCTGGAACTGGCCAAGCGCGTGCGCGACGGCATCCGCGACGCTGGTGGCATCGCCATGGAATTCCCGCTGCACCCGATTTTTGAAAACTGCCGCCGCCCGACCGCTTCCATCGACCGCAACCTGGCGTACCTGGGCCTGGTCGAAATCCTGCACGGCTATCCGATCGACGCGGTGGTGCTCACCACCGGCTGCGACAAGACCACCCCGGCCCAGATCATGGCAGCGTCGACGGTCGACATTCCCGCCATCGTGCTCTCCGGCGGGCCGATGCTCGACGGCTGGTTCGAGGGCGAACTGGCCGGCTCCGGCACCGCCATCTGGCACGGCCGCCGCCGCCTGGCCGCCGGCGAGATCGACAACGAAAAATTCCTGCAAATCGCGGCCGCCTCGGCGCCATCGGCCGGCCACTGCAACACCATGGGGACCGCCTCGACCATGAACGCGCTGGCCGAAGCACTGGGCATGTCGCTCACCGGCTGTTCGGCCATTCCGGCGCCGTACCGCGAACGCGGCCAGATGGCTTACGAAACCGGCCGCCGCATCGTCGAGCTGGCGCGCCAGGATGTGCGGCCCTCGCACATCCTCACGCGCGACGCCTTTCTCGACGCCATCGTGGTCAACGCCGCCATCGGCGGGTCCACCAATGCCCAGCCGCACATCATGGCCATGGCGCGCCACGCCGGGATCGAGATCGAATCGAGCGCGTGGATGGAATTCGGCCACGACGTGCCGCTGCTGCTCAACATGCAGCCGGCCGGCAAATTCCTCGGCGAACGATTCCACCGCGCCGGCGGCGTGCCGGCCATCATGTGGGAACTGCAGCAGGCCGGCAAGCTGCGCGCCGAGCGCCTGACGGTCACCGGCACCACCATGGCCGTCAACCTGCGCGACCGCGCCAGCGTCGACCGCGAGGTGATTTATCCGTACGACGCACCGTTGAAAACCAAGGCTGGCTTTTTCGTCCTCAAAGGTAATCTGTTCGACTTTGCGATCATGAAGACGAGCGTGATTTCGGACGATTTCCGCGCGCGCTACCTGCGCCGGCCGGGCATTGAAAACGTGTTCGAATGCCGCGCCGTGGTATTCGACGGTTCGGGCGACTACCACGCCCGCATCAACGATCCGGCGCTCGACATCGACGAAGGCTGCATGCTGGTCATTCGCGGCGCCGGTCCCATCGGCTGGCCGGGTTCGGCCGAAGTGGTCAACATGCAGCCGCCGGACGCGCTGATCCGGCGCGGCATCCTCAACCTGCCGACCCTGGGCGACGGGCGCCAGTCGGGCACCTCGGACAGCCCGTCGATTCTGAACGCCTCGCCCGAAAGCGCGGCCGGCGGCGGGCTGGCCTGGGTGCGCAGCGGCGACATCATCCGCGTCGACCTGAACACGGGCCGCTGCGACATGCTGGTGGACGATGCGGTGCTGGCCGAACGCAAGAAAGAACCGGTTCCGCCCACGCCGCCGAGCCAGACTCCGTGGCAGGAGTTGTACCGGGCCACCGTGGGCCAGCTGGAGCAGGGCGGCTGCATGGAAATGGCGTTGCCGTACCGGGGCGTCGGCCACGATTTACCACGACATAACCATTGATGAAAAAAATGTAAATATGGCAATGAATGGCGGAACTCCGCTATTCTATTGCCAAAAACACGGCGCCGTGCCGGGTAGCATCCAAGTCGTACAACAATAATGGAGACAAAAGAGATGAAAAAAATTCTGAGCGTGGCGGTCGTATCGGCCATGATGATGTTGACCAGCGGCCATGCCAGCGCCGATGCCAAAAACCCGAAGATCGGCTTTTCGATCGACGACCTGCGCCTTGAGCGCTGGGCGCGCGACCGCGATTACTTCGTGGCGGCGGCCGACAAGCTGGGCGCCAAGGTGTTCGTGCAGTCGGCCGACGCCAGCGAGCAAAAGCAGATCGCGCAGATCGAGAATCTGATCTCGCGCGGGGTCGATGCGCTGGTCATCGTGCCGTATAACGCGACCGTGCTCAATAACGCGATCAAGGAAGCCAAGAAGGCCAATATCAAGGTCATTTCCTACGACCGGCTGGTGCTCAATGCCGACGTGGATGCCTACATTTCCTTCGATAACAAGGCGGTGGGCGAGATGCAGGCGGCCGGCGTGGTGAAGGTTCGTCCGAAAGGCAATTACTATCTGCTGGGCGGCGCGCCGACCGACAACAACGCCAAGGTGCTGCGCGAAGGCCAGATGGCCGTGCTGCAGCCGCTGGTGGACAAGGGCGATATCAAAATCGTCGGCAAGCAGTGGGTCAAGGACTGGAGTCCGTCGGAAGCGCTGTCCATTATCGAAAATGCGCTGACGGCGAATAACAACAAGATCGACGGCATTGTGGCGTCGAACGACGCCACGGCGGGCGGCGCGATCCAGGCGCTGGCCTCGCAAAAACTCGATGGCAAGGTGCCGGTGTCGGGGCAGGATTCCGATATTGCCGCCGTGCGCCGCGTGCTTGCGGGGTCGCAGGCGATGACCGTGTACAAGCCGCTCAAGCTGCTGGCGGGCGAGGCGGCCAAGCTGGCGGTGCAACTGGTGCGCAATGAGAAGCCGGCTTTTAACGGCGAATATGACAACGGTTTCAAGAAGGTGAAAACGATCCTGCTCAAGCCGACGGCGCTGACGAAGGAAAATATCAATCTGCTGGTGACGGACGGCTTTTATACGCAGGCGCAGATCGCGGGTAAGTAAACGCGCGGCCCTTGGCCGCTAGCCGCATAGCCGTCGTCCCCGCGCAGGCGGGGACCGATAACCCCTGTGATCAACGGTGGTATGGGTTCCCGCCTGCGCGGGAACGACGGAGCGTAAATTAGCGGTCGTCATAACCGTTAGCGTCAAAAACAACCGTTAGTGTGCAACGTTTTCAAACACGAGAACCAGAATGTCCGACTATTTGCTTGAAATGAAGGGCATCGTCAAACAGTTCGACGGCGTCCGCGCGCTCGATGGTATCGACCTGCAGATCCGCCCCGGCGAATGCATCGGCCTGTGCGGCGAAAATGGCGCCGGCAAGTCGACCTTGATGAAGGTCCTTTCAGCCGTCTACCCGCACGGCACCTGGGATGGCGACATCCTGTTCGAGGGCAAGCCCCTGCGCGCCGCCTCGATCCGCGAAACCGAGGCGGCCGGCATCATCATCATCCACCAGGAACTGATGCTGGTCCCGGAACTGTCGGTGACCGAGAATCTCTTCCTCGGTAACGAAATCACCGGCTTCGGCGGGCGCATGAATTACCCGGCGATGAACCGGCGCGCCGAGCAACTGCTGGCCGAGCTGAACCTGCATGATGTGAACGTGGTGCTGCCGGTGATGAATTACGGCGGCGGCCACCAGCAATTGATCGAGATCGCCAAGGCCCTCAACAAGGACGCCAAGCTCCTGATCCTGGACGAACCGTCAGCCTCGCTCACGGCGGCCGAAATCAAGATCCTGCTGGAGATCATCCGCAAGCTCAAGGCCAAGGGCGTCGCCTGCGTCTACATCTCCCACAAGCTTGACGAAGTGGCGGCCATCTGCGACACCATCGCCGTGATCCGCGACGGCAAGCACATCGCCACCACGCCGATGGCCGAACTCGATGTCAACCGCATCATCGCGCAGATGGTCGGGCGCGAAATGAACCAGCTCTATCCCAAGCAGGACCGCGCGCTGGGCGAGGTGATTTTCGAGGCGCGCAACGTCACCTGCTACGACGTCGACAAGCCGGAACGCAAACGGGTCGACAACGTCTCCTTCACCCTGCGCAAGGGCGAAATCCTCGGCATCGCCGGCCTGGTTGGCGCAGGACGCACGGAACTGGTGTCGGCCCTGTTCGGCGCCTATCCGGGGGCATGCCAGGCCGAGGTGCGCCTGCATGGCGCCGTGGTCGATACCGGCACGCCGCTCAAGGCCATCCGCGCCGGCTTTGCGCTGGTGCCGGAAGACCGCAAGCAGCACGGCATTGTGCGCGACCTCGATGTGGGCCAGAACATCACCCTCTCCGTGCTCGATTCCTTTTCGCACCTGACCCGCATCGACCGCGAAGCCGAACTGAAAACCGTGCAGGAGCAGATCAGCCGCCTGGGCCTGAAAACTGCCAGCCCCTTCCTGCCGATCACCAGCCTGTCCGGTGGTAACCAGCAAAAGGCGGTGCTGTCGAAAATGCTGCTCACAAAGCCGCAGGTGCTGATCCTCGACGAGCCCACCCGCGGCGTCGACGTGGGCGCCAAGTATGAAATCTACAAACTGATGTTCGAACTGGCCGGCGCCGGCATGTCGATCATCATGGTGTCCTCCGAATTGGCCGAGGTGCTGGGCATTTCCGACCGCGTGCTGGTGATGGGCGAGGGCCAGCTGCGCGGCGACTTCGTCAACCAGGGCCTGACTCAGGAAACCCTGCTCGCCGCCGCCCTCGACCACACCATGGCCGCGCACTGAAATATGCTCCCTTCGCGATAGAACACATGAACCCGATCAAATTCAAACAAATCTTCACGCAGTATAAAATCCTGGCCCTGCTGGCTGCGATTGCCCTCATCTGGCTGTTCTTCAGCTGGAAAACCGATGGCGGCTTCACCTCGGCGCGCAACCTGTCGAACCTGATGCGCCAGATGGCCATTACCGGTATCCTGGCCTGCGGCATGGTGTTCGTCATCATCGCCGGCGAAATCGACCTGTCGGTCGGTTCGCTGCTCGGGCTATTGGGCGGCGTGGCGGCGGTGCTCGACGTAAGCCATCACCTGCCGCTGTCCATGATCGTGCCGCTGGTGCTGGCGTGCGGGCTGGTGCTGGGCCTCTTCAACGGCTACCTGGTGGCGTATGCGGGCATCCCCTCCTTCATCGTGGGGTTGGGCGGCATGCTGGCCTATCGCGGCATCGTGCTCGGCGTGACCAACGGGACCACCGTGGCGCCGGTATCGCCCGAGATGGTGTACCTGGGGCAGGGCTACCTGTCGCCCGACCTGAGCATCGGCCTTGGCGTGCTGCTGTTCGTGCTGGCGGCGGTGCTGACCTGGCGCCAGCGCGCCAGCCTGGCGCACCACGGCTTGCCGGTGCCGACCGCGGTGCGCGATGGCGTGCGCCTGCTGGCCATTGGCGTGGTGCTGTTTTCGGTGGTGCGCACCCTGCACAGCTACGAAGGCATTCCGCTGCCGGTGCTGCTGCTGCTGGTCCTGCTGGCGGTATTTAGCTACGTGGCCACGCAGACCGTGTTCGGGCGCCGCATCTACGCCGTCGGCAGCAATATGGAAGCGACCCGCCTGTCCGGCGTGAACGTACGGGCGGTCAAATTGTGGATCTTCGGCCTGATGGGATTGATGTGCGCACTGGCGGGGCTGATCAACACCGCGCGCCTGGCGGCCGGTTCGCCATCGGCCGGTACCTCGGGCGAACTCGATGTGATCGCGGCCTGCTTCATCGGCGGCACCTCGATGCGCGGCGGCTCCGGCACGGTGTACGGTGCCCTGATCGGCGCGCTGGTCATGGCCAGCCTGGATAACGGCATGTCGATGCTCGATGTCGACAGCTACTGGCAGATGATCGTCAAGGGCGCTATCCTCACGCTCGCGGTATGGGTCGACGTCGTCACGCGCTCGGCCCGCCGCTAACCAATCGCAGGGACACGATATGAACCGTAAAACCACGCCCCTGCGTCTGTCGCTCGTGTTGGCGGCGCTGCTGGCCGTCGGCGCTTGCGCCACGCCAGCGAAACAGAGCGATGAACTGACGATCTATGCGGCCGGGCCGCGCTTTGGTTCGCACGTGATCGTCGCCGATTTCGAGGCGGTGCAGCGGGTCGATGGCGCTTCCATTCTCGTACCCAAGCCGGCCGTTCCCAAGGTCGCCGAAAGCCGGGTCGGGGTCGATGTGGGCACGGACGCGATGACCTTGCATTTCCAGCACGCCTGGTATGCCAGCCTGCGCCTGGAAAGCGATGCGCCGCTCGACTTGCGCGCGTACGTGCCCGACGGTGTGCTGGCGTTCGACCTGAACGTCGAGGACCTGGCGCAGGGCGGGGTGTCGTTCAAGGTCGGCTGCGGCGAATACTGCGAGCGCCAGGTGCCGTTCCTGGTGCCGGCGCGCGCCATGGCGGGAAAGGGGCGCCAGCCGCTGGTATTGTCGATGCGCTGCTTCGCCCACGACGGTGACGATTTTTCCGCCGTGACCAAACCGTTCACGCTCGATGGCAGCGGCAGCGGCAGGGTGGAAATCGCCCATGTCCGCTTCCTCAAGACCGGCACGCCGAATGCGGCCTGCCCGGATTACAAAACGCAGTCGGTCACGCCGGAGATGCTCAACCAGTCCTGGTCGATCAAGGGCTGGGGGCCGCGCCACGAGGCAAAAAAGGCGGAAGCCGCACGGCGCAAGGCCGCCGGCGAAAAGACCGGCATCGTCTTCATCGGCGACTCGATCACCGAAGGCTGGGAGAAATCCGGGGCGCCGGTCTGGCAGCGCTACTACGGCAAGCACAATGCGCTGGGACTGGGCTTCGGCGGCGACCATACCGAGAACGTCTTGTGGCGCCTGCAGCACGGCGCGCTCGATGGCCTTGACCCCAAGGTCGTGGTGCTGATGGCCGGTACCAACAATACCGGCGACCGGCACGAAAATCCCGTGACCACGGCGGCCGGCGTGCGGCGCAATATCGAGGAGGTGCGCCAGCGCCTGCCCAATGCCAGCATCCTGCTGCTGGCGATCTTCCCGCGCGACGCCAAGCCGGACAGCGAACTGCGGCGCATCAACGATGAGGTGAACAAGATCCTGGCGGGCTTCGACGACGGCAAGCGCATCCATTTCCTGGACATCAACCAGACCTTCCTGGCGGCGGACGGCACCCTGTCGCGCGAGGTCATGCCCGATCTGCTGCACCTGAACGAACAAAGCTACGAAGCGTGGGCCAGGGCGATGGAGCCCACCTTGCAGCGCCTGATGGAGAACTGATCGATGAAAACCCTGCTGTGCTGCGCGCTGTTGTCCGCCACCGCCATGCACAGCGCCAGTGCCAGCGACCGCAGCTTGCGCTACGACCGGCCCGCGCCCGACACACCCGAGGGCTGGGAACGCGAGGCGCTCCCGATCGGCAATGGCCGCATCGGCGCGATGATTTTCGGGCAGGTGGCGCGCGAGCGCATCCAGTTCAACGACATCACCTTGTGGAGCGGCGACGACAAGACCCTGGGCTCCTACCAGCCCTTCGGCGACGTCTACATCAACCTGCCGGGCCACGCCGCCGGCGCCAGCGGCTACGCGCGCAAGCTCGATCTGGACAACAGCCTGCACAGCGTCACCTATATCCATGCCGGCGTGGCATTCAAGCGCGAGATGTTCGCCAGCCATCCGGCGCAAGCCATCGTGGCGCGCCTGAGCGCCGACCAGCCGGGCAAATACAGCGGCTCGATCGAGCTGACCGACATGCACGAGGCGCGCATCAAGGTGGCCGGCAACCGCATATACGCCACGGGGTCGCTGGCCGGCTTCGTGCTGCCCGCCACGCCGCCGGCGGCGCCCACCTCGAACGTGATGAATTACGCCAGCCAGGTCCAGGTGATCAACGAAGGCGGCACCTTGTCGGTGGAAGGCAAGCGGATCGTCTTCACCAACTGCGACGCGCTGGTACTGGTGCTGGGCGCCGGCACCAGTTACGTCAACGACGCGGCCAGGCGCTTCCAGGGAGAGCATCCCCTGGCGCGCGTCTCAAGCCAGGTCAGCGCCGCCGCGGCGCGCCCGTGGGCGCAGCTGCTGGCCGCGCACCAGCAGGATTTCAAGCGCCTGTACGAGCGCGTGAGCATCGAACTGGGCCAGGCATCGGCGGCGCGGCGCGCACTGCCGACCGACCAGCGCATCGAGGCCTACACCGCCGACGGCGAGGACCCGGGCCTGGAAGCGCAGTTCTTCCAGTTCGGCCGCTACCTGCTCATTTCAAGCTCGCGCGATGCGCTGCCGGCCAACCTGCAGGGATTGTGGAACAACAGCCTCACGCCGCCCTGGAATGCGGACTACCACACCAACATCAACATCCAGATGAATTACTGGCCCGCCGAACCGGCCAACCTGGCGGAATCGGCGATGCCGTTTTTCGGTTTCGTCACCGGCGTGGCGCCGGTGTACCGGCAACTGATTGCCGATACCGCCGCCGGCGCGCTCGTGCAGGCGCCCAAGGCCGGCGAGGAGAGCTTCCTCACTGCGCAAAACAAGCCGGTGCGCGGCTGGACGGTGCGCACCGAGTCGAATCCCTTCGGCGCCACCACCTACATCTGGAACAAGACCGGCAACGCCTGGTATGCGCAGCATTTCTGGGAACACTACGCGTTCACCCAGGACCGCGAGTTCCTGCGCACGGTGGCGTATCCGATGATGAAGGAAGTGTGCGCGTTCTGGGAAGACCATCTGAAACGCCTGCCAGACGGCCGCCTGGTCGCGCCGCGCGGCTGGTCGCCCGAGCACGGACCGGTCGAGGATGGCGTGAGCTACGACCAGCAGATCATCTGGGACCTGTTCAACAATACCGTGGAAGCGGCGGACGTGCTGGGCACCGACAAAGCCTTGCGCGACCGCATCGCGGCCATGCGCGACCGGCTGGCCGGCCCGCGCATCGGCAGCTGGGGCCAGTTGCTCGAATGGATGGACGAGAAAAAAGACCCGGTGCTCGACACGCCCGGCGACACCCACCGTCATGTGTCGCACCTGTTTGGCCTGTTCCCGGGCCGGCAGATCTCGCCCACCAACACCCCGGCGCTGGCGGCGGCCGCGCGCAAGTCGCTGGAAGGGCGCGGCGACGCCGGCACCGGCTGGTCGATGGCGTGGAAGACCGCCTTCTGGGCGCGCCTGCTCGATGGCGATCATGCCTACAAAATGCTGCGCGGCCAGCTGGCGAAACCGGGCGCGCGCGCTGCCCAGCAGGCCGGGCCCGGCACCGAAACCAATAACGCGGGCGGCACCTACGCCAATATGTTCGACGCCCATCCGCCGTTCCAGATCGACGGCAACCTGGGCGCCACCGCGGCCATCTGCGAAATGCTGCTGCAGTCGCACACGGGCGAACTGCATCTGCTGCCGGCGCTGCCGTCGTCGTGGCCTGACGGTTCGGTAAAAGGCTTGCGCGCGCGCGGCGGCTTCGAGGTGGATATCGCCTGGGCCGACGGCAAGCTCACCGGCGCCACCATCCGCTCGGTGGCGGGGCAGGGCGGCGGCGCTGTGCGCTACGGCGGCAATGTCGTGGCGCTCGGATTGACCCCCGGCGCTTCGGTGCGCCTTGGCGGCGCGCTGGCGGTCCTGGAAAAGTAGGAAGGTATGCCGGCGCTGACGCATTTTTGCCGGAAGGACGACAGCTGCGCATACCGGTGCGCCTTGGCCGCCTTGCTTGTCTAATATCGTTCCATCCATTGGTCATTTTCGAAATTGCGGCAGGCTGACGTAGCCGGGAAAATAAATACATCAATTAGCGCGGCCCGAGCCTCCTTTGGCACCAGACGCCGCACCGAACATCCTTACGAGACGCTGTTGAGGAGGGCTTGCTTTTATCGATGAACGACATTTCGCAGTACCGCCAGCACACCTATAAAAAAGCGTCCGTCATATGAACGGAAGCAGAGGAGACAAGTTGAACAACTTTAAGAAAACCGCAATCGCCGTGGCCGTGGCCCAGATCGCCCTGATGTCGAGCAACGTGACGATGGCCCAAACCGCTGCCAGCGATGCGGCCGTGGTGGTGGTCAGCGGCCAGCGCGCCGCGCTGAACTCGGCCCAGAAAGTCAAACAGAATTCGGACGAAATCGTCGATTCGATTGTCGCCGACGATATCGGCAAGTTGCCCGACCGTTCGGTCACCGAAGTGCTGCAGCGGGTGGTGGGCGTGACCATCGACCGCACCATGAGCAAGACCGATCCGGAGCACTTTTCGGTGGAAGGCTCTGGTGTGTCGATCCGCGGCTTGAACTACGTGCGCTCGGAACTGAACGGGCGCGATTCGTTCTCGGCCAACGGCGGGCGCTCGCTCAACTTCGAAGACGTGCCGCCGGAACTGATGGCCGGCGTCGACATCTATAAAAACCCGTCGGCGGAGCAGATCGAAGGCGCCATCAGCGGCCTGGTGAACCTGCGCACCGCCATGCCCTTCGATTACAAGGGGATGAAAGTGGCGCTGTCGGGGCAGACCACGTACTCCGAACTGAAAAAGGGCAAGAGCTCGCCGTCGGCATCGGGCCTGTTTTCGAACCGCTGGAAGACCGGCATCGGCGAAGTCGGCGTGCTGGTCGACCTGGCCTATTCCGAAAGCGCGACCCGCACCGACGCCTTGCAGGTCGATCCGTATTTTGCGCGCACCGATGTCGTCCCCGGCAAAACCGTCTGGATTCCGAAGGGGGCATCCTGGCGCACGCTCAATTTCGAACGCCAGCGCGAAGGCGCGTACGGCGCGCTGCAATGGCGCCCGAACCGCGACATCAATACCTCGCTGACGTTCTTCAAATCGCGCTACAAAATGGACTGGGACGAACAGGCCATCTTTGCCGCTTCCAATCCCTACAACATCCTGGTCAGTCCCGGCGCAAGCTACGACGGGCGGGGCGCTTTCGTGAGCGGTACCCTGACCGACCCGGCCGATAAAGGCATCAACTACGGCGGCGACACGCGCATTGCGAACCGCAAGTCCGATACCAGGGACGTGTCGTGGAACCTGGAATGGCGCCCGACCAGCAGCTGGACCTTCAAGTCGGACCTGCAACACATCCGCGCCACGACCGCCAATCTCGATTCGACGGTCGCCACTGGCGTGCAGATGCCCAAGCAGCAGATGGACCTGGGTGGCGGCCGGCCCAACCTGATTTTCGACAGCGCCGACCTGGCCTACCTGGCCAATCCGGCCAACTATTACTGGGCCTTCACCCAGGAGCACGCGGACCGCAGCAGGGCCACGGGAACCGCATGGAAGGGCGACGCCAGGTACGATTTCGATCACAAGGTCATGCGCGATATCCGCTTCGGCGTGCGCCTGACCAAGCGCGATGCGGTCACCGAAAAGACCAATCCGGACTACAACTGGTCGGCCATTTCGCAGCCATGGCAGCTTGGCTGGAATATCGACCAACTGGCGTCACTGGGCGACCCTCGCTTCTCCGGCAATACGCGGGTTCACACCTTCGACAATTTCTTCGGCGGGAAAGTCTCGGTGCCGTCGCTGGTGGTGCCCAATACGTCGCTGGCCACGGGTTATCCGGACAGCTACGCGGGACTGCACACGTACCACGATATCTTGTGTAACGAGCATGCCGCCGCCAGCGGCGCCAAGCCAGACTGCGCGCCGTGGAAACGGGCGTCCTATGGTACCGAACCGGCGGGGTCGAACGAGCAGAGCGAAAAAACCGGCGCGCTCTTTACCCAGGTGCGCTTCGGCTTCGACGACTTGCCGATGCCGATCGATGGCAATATCGGCCTGCGTTACGTGAAGACCGACATGAAGGCGAGCGGCTACACGGTGTTCAGCTACACCCGTCCGACCATCCCGGCGGGCTACCAGACCACCGGCCCGGCCATTCCGAACATCCCCATGTTCTCGCGCTCTGACGACTACAGCAACTCGTACAGCAACGTGCTGCCAAGCCTGAACCTGCGCATGAAGGCGAGCGACAAGCTGCAATTCCGCCTGGCCGTGGGTTCGGCCCTGTCGCGCCCCGACTTCTCCCAACTGCAGGCCTATACGTCGCTGTCGCAGGATGTGAACACCACCTCCGATGATGCTGCCCACGTCGTGCATGTCAACAGGGTGACCCTGAAAGGCGAAGGGTCGGGTAATCCGGGGCTCAAGCCGGTCACCTCGCGCCAGGTCGATCTGACGGCCGAATGGTATTTCGCGCCGGCCGGCTCGCTCACCTTGGCGGTGTTCAACAAGCAGCTCAAGGACATCATTGTCGACCAGAGCTACAACCTCCAGCTGCCGGACGTGAACGGCGCCATGAAGGACTTTACCGTCACCGCGCCGATCAACGGCGCCAAGGGCAGGGCGCGCGGCTTCGAAGTCGCGTACCAGCAGTATTTCGACAATCTGCCGCCATGGCTGTCGGGTCTTGGCATGCAGGCCAACTTCACCTTCGTCGATGGCAAGAAGACCATGTATTCGTCGGTGTTCCAGGAGTACTGTACCGGTGGCGCGGGCAACGGCGCGGCCAACCTGAACCTGAACATGAACGGCTGCGACACCAACGGCCGCACCTTCGGCAATCTGCCGCTGTATAACCAGTCGCGCCGTTCGTACAACCTGGCGCTGATGTACGATAAAGGGCCGCTGTCGTCGCGCCTGGCCTACAACTGGCGTTCGCGCAGTCTGCAAGGCGTGAATGTGAACGGCACCCGTGGGGACGACGGCACCGATGGCAATCCGGCCAGCCCGACCGCCGGCCAGCATAACGTGAGCTACGGCTTGCCTACCTGGGCGGGCGCGTACGGCCAGCTCGATGCCTCGATCTTCTACAAGTTCACCGAGAACCTGTCGTTCGGCCTGGAAGCGCAGAACATCAACGACGCGAAGTTCAAGCAGGAGATGGATCAGGGAATCGGTACCAAGGGGCGCGCATGGTTCGTCACCGGGCCACGCTACACGGCGCAGATGCGCTACAGCTTCTGATGACGCGCCGCGCTATTGCGATACTGGCCGTGGCAGCGGCCAGCGTCACGGCCGCGGCCGCGCCGCCGCTGCCACAACTGGTGCAGAAGGATGGCCGCCATGCGCTCATGGTCGACGGCGCGCCGTTCGTCATGCTCGGCGCGCAGGCCCATAATTCAAGCAACTATCCGGCCGCGCTGAAAAAGGTGTGGCCGGCGATTCGCGACATGCACGCCAATACGCTCGAAATTCCGGTGGCGTGGGAGCAGATCGAACCGGTTGAAGGCAAGTTCGATTTTAGCTATGTCGATACCTTGGTGGCCGAGGCGCGCAAGAACAAGGTGCGCCTGGTGCTGCTGTGGTTCGCCACCTGGAAGAACACAAACCCGCAATACAGCCCCGAATGGGTCAAGTTCGACAACCAGCGCTTTCCGCGCATGCTCGACAAGGACGGCAAGGTCAATTACTGCATGTCGCCGTTCGGCGAAGAGACGCTCAAGGCCGATAAAAAGGCGTTCGTCGCGCTGATGACCCACATCAAACAGATCGATGAAGCCCATCGCACGGTCATCATGATGCAGGTGCAGAACGAGGTAGGCACCTATGGCCTGGTGCGCGACTACGGCCCCAAGGCGCAGGCGGCATTTGCGCAGGAGGTGCCGCAGGCGGTGCTGGAGCGCCAGAAGTCGCCCGTGAAGCTGGCCGCCAAGGGCACTTGGTCCGAGGTGTACGGCGACTACGCCGAGCAGTATTTTCACACCTATGCCATCGCCAGCTATATCGGCGAGATCGCCAAGGCCGGGCGCGCGGTCTACAACCTGCCGATGTACGTCAATAACGCGCTGCGCGATCCGCTCGAACCGATGGCGCCGTGGAAGGGCAATTTCGCCAGCGGCGGGCCGACCTGGGATGTGATCGACATCTACAAAGTGGCGGCACCGGCGATCGACCTGGCCGCGCCCGATATCTACATGCCGCAGTCGGCCAAATTCACCGGCACGCTGGACCGCTTCCAGCGCCCGGACAATGCGCTGATGGTGCCGGAGCTCGGTAATGCCCCCACCTACGCGCGCTACACCTACCAGGTGCTCGGACGCGGCGCGCTGGGGTTCGCGCCGTTCGGCATCGATTACGCCGACTACAGCAATTTCCCGCTCGGCTCCAAGCTGACCGACAAGGCGATGGTCGAACCATTCGGATCGATCTTCGCGGTGTTCCGGCCGATGGAACGGCAGTGGGCCAAGTGGGCGTTCGAGGGCCGCACCTACGGCGTGGCCGAAAGCGACGAGCGCACCGAACAAACCATCGCGATGAAAAACTGGACGGCGACGGTGTCGTTCCGCCAGTGGCGCTTCGGCGAAAAGGAATGGAATCCCGAGATCAAGGACGAACCTGCGAACACCGAGAAGCCAAGCGGCGGCGTGGCGATTGCCCAGATCGGGGACAACGAATTCATCGTGGTCGGCCAGCAGGTCCGCCTACGTCTGGGCGGAGCGGGCAGCAACGACGGCAAGCCGACCATGCTGGCGCGGGTTGAGGAGGGCAGTTTCGATCCATCCGGTAAATGGATCATGGAGCGCAACTGGAATGGCGACCAGGTCGATTACGGCATCAACCTGCCGGCCAAACCGGTCGTTCTGAAAATCAGAATCGGTACCTACTAAAAACTATGGGAGAGCAAAGCATGCGTCTTAAATCACTGGTGGGAACCGCTTCCTGCCTGGCGTTGATGGCTTCAAGCCACGCCCTCGCGGGCACGGTCGAAAAAACCGGCAGCGGCATCGTCGTCAAGCCCGACCAGGGCGCCGCGAAGGAAGTGCGTCTTGAAGTGATGAGCGAGAACATCATCCACGTCGTCAAATCCGACCAGCCGGGCAAGGAACTGACACCATCGATGATGACGGTCGCTAAACCGTGCGCCTGCCAGTTCACGGTCAGCGAGGCGGACAAGGATGTGGTGACCCTCAACGCCGGCAAGATCTCGGCGAAAGTCTCCTTGACGACCGGGCTGGTGAAGTTCTATAACGCCAGGGGCGACGTGTTCCTGACCCAGTCGTCCGAAAGCCTGACGCCGGTCAGGGTCGGCGGCAAGCCGTTTTTGGCGATCAAGCAGGGTTTCAATCCCGGCCTGAAGGATGCGTACTACGGCCTTGGCCAGCACCAGAACGCCCAGATGAACATGAACGGCGAAGACGTCCTGCTGGCGCAGCACAATATGGACGTGGCAGTGCCGTTTGTCCTCTCCGACAAAAACTACGGCGTCCTGTGGGATAACAATGCGATCTCGCGCTTCGGCGACCCGACACCCTACGGCCCGATGAAGCGCGACCTGACACTGGTCGACGCCAACGGCAAGGCCGGCGGCCTGACCGCGCGCTACTACGTGGGCGAGAAGCTGGTGCTGACCCGCCACGAAACCGACATCGACTACAAATACCTCAAGGACGTGGCCGAAAACTGGCCGAAAGAACTCGGTCCTTTGAAAGAGCTGAAGGACGTCAAGGTGGTGTGGGATGCGACCATCAGCTCGGCCAAGGCGGGCGTGCACAAGATGCAGCTGTATTCGTCCGATTACGCGACCCTGACCATCGATGGCAAGCAGGTGCTCGACGTCTGGCGCCAGGGCTGGAACCCGTGGTACCACAATTTCGAGGTGAAGTTCGCCGCCAACAAGCCGGTCAAGCTGCACCTGGAATGGAAGCCGACCGGCGGCATGATCGCCATGACCCACAACAATCCGCTGCCGCCGGCGGAGCGCCACTCGCTGACGTTTTCGTCCGAGATCGCGCAGGCCATCAATTACTACGTCATCAACGCCGATAATATGGACAGCGTCATTGCCGGTTACCGCCACCTGACCGGGCAGGCGCCGATGATGCCGAAATGGGCCTACGGCTTCTGGCAGTCGCGCCAGCGCTATGAAACCCAGGAGCAGATCATCGGCGCGGTACGTGAATACCGCAAGCGCGGCTGGCCGCTGGATAACATCGTGCAGGACTGGTTCTACTGGCCGCAGGACGGTTGGGGCTCGCACGATTTCGACAAGACCCGCTTTCCCGACCCGAAAGGCATGGTCGATGACATCCACAAGAACCATGTACGCGTGATGCTGTCGATCTGGGGCAAGTTCTACCCCGGGACGGACAACTACAAGGAGCTGGCCGCCAAAGGCCACATGTGGACCAGGAACGTCGAGAACGGGGACCTGGACTGGGTTGGCCCCGGCTACAAGAACGCCCACTACGATCCGTACACGCAGGAAGCGCGCGATATCTATTATCGCCAGATCAAATCCAAGCTCGGTGGCCTTGGCTTCGATTCGTGGTGGATGGATAACAGCGAGCCGGATGTGCTGTCCAATACCCGTCCCGAGGATTTCAAGAAGCTGATCGGGCCGACCGTGTACGGCCCCGGCGAGATCACCTACAACACCTACAGCCTGCCGCACACGCAGGCGCTGATCGAAGGCCTCAAGCGCGACCAGCCGGATACGCGCCAGCTGATCCTGTCGCGCTCCGGCTATGCTGGTATCCAGCGCAATGCGGTGGCGGTATGGAGCGGCGACACCGTGGGGCGCTGGAACAATTTGTACGACCAGATTTCGGCCGGTGTGAATTTTTCGATGTCGGGCATTCCCAACTGGACCCATGATATCGGCGGCTATGCCCAGGAAGAGCGCTTCCAGGGCGGCGATGTCGGCTCGGCCCAGGAAAACCGCAGCACCGGTACCACCGTCGTCAAGCCGGAAGACCTGAAGGAGTGGCAGGAACTCAATCTGCGCTGGTTCCAGTTCGGCGCCTTCACGCCGCTGTTCCGCTCCCACGGTGAAGTGGTCAAGCGCGAAATTTACAACATCGCGCCCGAAGGCTCGGAAATGCAAGAGTCGATGGTGTGGTACCTGAAGCTGCGCTACCGCCTGATGCCCTACATTTATGCCAACGCCTCGGATATTTATTACCATTCCGGCACCGTGCTGCGCGGGCTGGTGATGGATTTTCCGAAGGATGAACAGGTCAAGGATATCAAGGACCAGTATCTGTTCGGACGGGACATCATGGTCGCGCCGGTGAGCGTGTACGGCGCGCGCGAGCGCACGGTGTATATGCCGAAAGGCGCCGCGTGGTACGACTTCTACACGGGCGCGCTGCACCAGGGCGGCAAGACGGTGGCGATGAAGGCACCGGCCGCGCGCATGCCGCTGCTGGTGAAGGCCGGCGCGATCCTGCCGATGGGCCCCGTGACCCAGTACGTGGATGAAAAGCCGGACGCGCCGCTCACGCTCAATATCTACACCGGCGCCGACGGAAAATTCAGCCTGTACGAAGATGATGGCGTCACCAATGCCTACACCCGGGGCGAATTTACCCGTATCCCGCTCAGTTACGACGACACGAGCGGCACGGTGACCATTGGCGAGCGTACCGGCCAGTACAAGGGCATGGTCGCGAGGCGCCAGTTCAAGGTCCGTTTCATCAAGGCTGGCGTGTCGAGTTCGGACGACTTTGACAAGGCCGACAAGGAAGTCAGTTACGAGGGCAAGGCGCTGACCATCAAGATGTGATCCGTCCGCCCTGCGAAAAAAGCCCGCCCACAACAATCGGCGGGTTTTTTTTCGTCCCTACGCCCTTCCAACCCCACACGCCATACGTACAAAGGCGTAGTCCGCCTACGCCTTCTCCCTGCCCCGCACAACCGTGATGCGCATAGGCACTGCCAGGCCCGGTCTTTAAACTTATCCAGTCGGCATACGTTTCCCGAGGTCGACGCGAATCAGCGATAGGGGGAGCGTTCCCCCTTGCCCAGAACCGGAGAGTACAACATGAAGAAGAACAGCCCAGCAACGTCCAGTCCCGCCATTGTCGGCAGCCGCCGCGACTTCCTCGGCAAGAGCGCCCTGGCGGGCCTGGCTACCGCCGGCGCCACCATCGGATTGACGGGATGCAAGGAAGAAGCCGCGCCAGGCAAGGCGGCGGTCCCGGCCAAGGCCGCCGACAACAGCGACCACATCAAGCCCGGCCAGCTCGATACCTATTACGCCTTCATCAGCGCCGGCCACGGCGGCGAAGTGCGCGTGCTCGGCCTGCCGTCGGGCCGCACCCTGAAACGCATCCCGGTCTTCAATATGGACTGCATGGTCGGCTGGGGCATCACCAACGAATCGAAGGCGATCATCGGCACCAAGGCCGACGGCAGCCTGCAATACAACACCGGCGACACCCACCACGTGCACGGCAGCTACAAGGATGGCACGTACGACAGCCGCTGGCTGTTCGTCAACGACAAGATCAACGCGCGCCTGGCCCGCATCCGCATGGATACGATGGAGTGCGACAAGATCACCAGCCTGCCCAATGTGATGGGCTTCCACGGCATTTTCCCGGACAAGCGCGACCCGGTCGACGCCGCCGTCAACTACACCACGCGCGTCTTCTGCGGCGCCGAATTCCACACGCCGCTGCCGAACGATGGGCGCGACCTGGACGATCCGACCAAATGGGGCTGCCTGTTTACCTGCGTCGACGCGGCCAGCATGGAAGTGCGCTGGCAGTGCCGGATCGACGGCAACATGGAGCTGGTCGCGACGTCCTATGACGGCAAGCTGGCCGCCGCCACCCAGTACAACACCGAGGGCGGCGTCGACCTGGCCGGCATGATGTCGGCCGAGCGCGACGCTTGCATATTCTTCAACGTGGCCCGCATCGAGCAAGCCATCAAGGATGGCAAGGCCACCACCATCGGCAACTCCAAGGTGCCGGTGGTCGATGGACGCAAGGCAGCCAACGCCGACCCCGCCACCGCGGTCACCTGCTATGTGCCGGTCGGTAAGAACCCGCACGGCGTCAACGCCAGCCCGGACGGCAAGTATTTCGTGTGCGCCGGCAAGCTGTCGCCGACCGCCACCGTGATCGAACTGAGCAAGGTGCTGGCCTGGTTCGGCGGCGAAGTCAAGCTGCCGCGCGATTGCGTGGTGGCCGAGCCGGAACTGGGCCTGGGCCCATTGCACACCGCCTTCGACGGCAAGGGCAATGCCTTCACCTCGCTGTTCCTCGACAGCGCAGTGGTCAAATGGAACGTGGACGCATCGATTGCCCAGTTCAAGGGCGACAAGGCGGCCAAGGTGGTGCTCGACCGTATCGACGTGCATTACCAGCCGGGCCACGGCTACGCCTCGATGGGCGAGACCAAGGAAGCCGACGGCAAGTACTTCAACTCGGGTAACAAGTTCTCGAAAGACCGCTTCCTGCCGGTCGGCCCGCTGCACTGCGAAACCGAGCAGCTGATCGACATCAGCGGCGCCAAGATGAGCCTGCTGGCCGACCATACCGCGTATCCGGAACCGCACGACGGCATCATCGTGCGCCGCGACGTGGTCAAGACGCGCCAGATTCACACCATGACCGACTTCCCCAACGCGGTCACGGCGGAAACCGCCGGTATCGAGCGCAAGGGCAACAAGGTGCAGGTGCGTCTGATGTCGCAGGCACCAGCGTTCAGCATGCCGGTCATTAAGGTCAAGGTCGGCGACGAGGTGACATTGACCCTGACCAACCATGACAAGGTGGAAGACCTGACCCACGGTTGCGCCATTCCGACGTTCAACATCAACTTCATCGTCAACCCGCAGGAAACCAAGTCGGTGACCTTCAAGGCGGACCGTCCGGGCGCATACTGGGTGTACTGCACCCACTTCTGCCACGCGCTGCACCTGGAAATGCGCAGCCGCCTGCTGGTCGAAGCGTAAGCCGGACCACCGATGCGCGCCCTGGCCCTCTACCTGCGCCTGTTTGCCTGGCTGTTTCTGGCATCGTTGCTGGCGGCAGGGCCGGCGCGCGCCTCGGTCTACTCGGCCGAGCTGTCGCAGCAACTGCTGCATGGCCCCGACCTGTGCGCCGAAGCGCCTTGCCGCGATGTCATGCCGCAAGCGAGCAAGTTTTCGTTGCGCAAGGGTCGGCCCAGCTATGTCGAGGCCTTGGCGGTCGGGCCCGACAAGGCCGAGAAGGTGGTCGGCTATGTCTTCCTGTCGACCGACGTGGTTGACATTCCCGCTTACTCCGGTAAACCCATCGTGACCCTGATCGGCATGGACACGCACGGCATCATCACCGGCGTGCGCGTGCTCAAGCATTCGGAGCCGATTCTGCTGGCGGGGATCGCCGAATCGACCCTGCTCAAATTCATCGGCCAGTACATCGGCAAGTCCGGCGACGCCAAGCTCGAAATCGGCCATGGCGATGAAGCCAGCGGCACGGTCGGGCTGGACGCGATCAGCGGCGCCACCGTCACCGTCATCGCCGAAAACCAGGTCATTTCGCGCAGCGCCTACGACATCGGGCGCCAGGTCGGCATTTTCAAGGGCGAAGTGCGGCCGGCGCCGCGCTACACCCCGCTCGATGAGCGCCTGAGCTGGCGGCAATTGCTGGACGAGGGCAGCGTGGTGCATTTCCCGTTGCAGCGCAAGGAGGTCGGGCTGGCGGGCGACGCCGCCTACATCGACATGTATTTCGGCCACATGAACGTGCCCTCGGTGGGCATCAGCCTGCTGGGCGAGCCGGTCTACAAGCGCCTGATGGCCGATCTCAAGCCGGACGAGCAAGCCATCTTTATCATCGCCAATGGCGAAGCCTCGTTCAAGGGTTCGGGTTTCGTGCGCGGCGGCATCTACGACCGCATCCAGGTGCGCCAGGACCCGCAAAGCTTTACCTTCCGCGATACCGATTACCTGAACCTGTATGGCGTCCAAGCCCCGGGCGCGCCGGCGTTTACCGAATCGGCCGTGTTCATCGTGCGCTCGGCCAACTTCAACCCCGCCTGGCCCTGGCAGCTGACTTTTCTCGCCAACAAGGCCGACCCGCAAAGCGGCGCCAAGACCTTCGTCCACTTCAATGCGCCGTACTGGCTGCCGGCGCGCTATCTGGAAGGCGGACGCCCGCACATCGTCCAGCCGGAGGCGACCTGGCGCGCCATCTGGAAGAGTAAAACCGTCCAGATCGTGCTGTTCTTGCTGACCCTGGCGTTCACCGCCCTCATGTATTCGCAGCGCGACAAGCTGGTGCGCGCGTCGAAACGCAAGCACAAGCCCTGGATTTCGCGGCCGCGCCACGTGCTGTGGCTGGTCAGCGTGGTGTTCCTCGGCTTTTACCTCAAGGCCCAGCCCAGCATCACCCAGGTACTGACGTGGTTCCATTCCTTGATTCATCAGTGGAAGTGGGAACTGTTCCTGTCCGATCCCTTCATTTTCCTGTTCTGGTGGTTCATCATCGTCAGCGTGCTGGTGTGGGGCAGGGGCGTCTTTTGCGGCTGGCTGTGCCCGTTCGGATCGCTGCAGCAGCTGGCATTGAGCCTCGGCAAGGCGGTCGGGCTGGCGCGCTTCCAGAAGCTGCTGCCCAAACCCTTGCACGATAAGCTCAAGTGGATCAAATACGCGATCTTCGTGGTTCTGTTGCTAGTATCGTTCTATTCCATGGAGATGGCCGAGCGGCTGGCCGAGGTGGAACCGTTCAAGACCACCTTCATCGTCGGCGTATGGAACCGTAGCTGGCCGTTCTGGATCTTCATCGGCGCGATTCTCGGCTGGTCTTTCCTGAGCGAGCGCCCTTATTGCAAGTACCTGTGCCCGCTGGGCGCCGGACTTGCCATTCCCGGCAAATTCCGCCTGTTCGGCCTCAAGCGCAAGGCCGAGTGCCAGACTTGCCACGCCTGCGCGGCCGGCTGCGGCTCGCATGCGATCGACAGCGCCGGCCGCATCGACCAGATGGAATGCATGCTGTGCCTCGATTGCATGATCCTGTACTACGACGACCATGCCTGCCCGCCGCTGGTCAAGGAACGCAAAGTGCGCGAAAAGAATGGCGACGCGCTCACACCGATCAATGCGGGCGGCTATTTCATTTCCCTCGATGCGGTGCGTGGCGCGCTCAAGGCCAAGGCGACGCCATCGGAAGGGGAGCCTCCTTGAGTGCGCGCGCCGTCGTCCTCGGCGCGCTGCTGGCCCTGTGCGCCGGCGCCGCCAACGCCGCCGTGCTGCAAGTGCGCGCGGGCGAATCGATCGGCGCCGCCGTGCGCGCCGCATCGGCCGGCGACACGATCCTGGTCGCGCGCGGGCTCTACAACGAACGGCTGCTGATCGACAAGCCCCTCACCCTGCGCGGCCAGGAGCGCCCCACCATCAGCGGCCGGAACAGCGGCGACGTGATCCGGGTAAGCAGCAGCGACGTCACCATCGATGGGCTCATCATCCGCGACAGCGGCACCGACCTCGACCGCCAGAACGCGGGTGTGTACGTGGTGCCCGGCTCCGACCGTTTTGTGCTGCGCAACTGCGTGCTCAGCTACACCCTGTTCGGCGTGTGGCTGGACAAGTCGGACCATTCCACCGTCACCGGCAACACCATCACCGGCAAGCGCGACCTGCAATCGGCCGCGCGCGGCAACGGCATCCAGGTCTTCAACAGCGCCCATGTGGACGTCATCGACAACAACATCAGCTATGCGCGCGACGGCATCTATGTGGACCTGTCGCGCCACGCCCTGTTTCGCGGCAACAAAATCCACCACCTGCGCTACGGCACCCACTACATGAACACCAACTACAGCACCTGGGAAAACAATGAGTCCTACCAGAACCGGGGCGGGCTGGCGCTGATGGAAGTGCGCAACCTGATAGTTCGCAACAACGTGGCCTGGGGAAACGAGGATCACGGCATCATGCTGCGCACCATCCAGGATTCCGTGATCGAAAACAATGTCGTGGCGGCCAACGGGCGCGGTTTCTTCATTTACGACGCCGAGTTCAATGTGCTGCGCAATAACATCGTCATCAACAACCGCACCGGCGTGCACCTGTCGGCCGGTTCCTCGAACAACACGGTTGACGGCAACGACTTCATCGGCAACGAGGAAGCCGTCAAGTTCGTGGCCGCGCGCGACGTCCAGTGGGGCCGCACGCGCGGCAATTACTGGAGCGGATACAACGGCTGGGACCAGGGTGGCGATGGCGCCGGCGACGTTCCCTACGAGGCCAGCGACCTGGTCGACCGCCTCAACTGGCAATAT
Organism: Massilia antarctica; assembly: GCF_015689335.1. Classification (GTDB taxonomy): domain Bacteria; phylum Pseudomonadota; class Gammaproteobacteria; order Burkholderiales; family Burkholderiaceae_D; genus Telluria_A; species Telluria_A antarctica. The sequence goes on from NZ_CP065053.1 coordinate 4,306,447, forward strand.
CCGCTGGTCAAGCTGCTGCTGACCAGCCCCTCGGTGCGCACCCTGCGCTTCGTGGCGCAACAGTTTCCCGTACTGCGCGCGCCCAGCGTGGTCGACGCCCATCCGCGCATGCGGCCCAACAATCCTGACTGGCATCGCTGGAATGACAAACATGTCCATTGAACTTGATTCGGTGAGCAAATCCTTCGGCCCGGTCGAGGCGATCCGCAATGTGTCGCTGAGCATCGCGCAGGGCGAAATGTTCGGCCTGATCGGGCATAACGGCGCCGGCAAGAGCACCTTGTTCAAGCTGATGCTCGGCTTGCTGCCGGCCAGCGCCGGCGCGGTGCGCGTGGGTGGCGTGGCGACCGGCAGCGCGCAGTTTCGCCAGGTGCGGCGCCGCATCGGCTATCTGCCGGAAAGCTTTGTGAGCTACGACAACCTCTCCGGCCTGGAAGTGCTGCAACTGTTCGCCGACCTCAAGCAGGTGGCGCGCGCCGAGTGCGGCCGCGTGCTGCGCCGGGTCGGGCTGGCCGATGCCGCCACGCGCCGCCTGCACACCTACTCGAAAGGCATGCGCCAGCGCCTCGGATTTGCCCAAGTGCTGCTGGGCGACCCTGCACTGATCTTTCTCGACGAACCGACCAACGGCCTCGATCCGGAAGGCATCGCCGATTTTTATACCATCCTGCGCGAGGCGCAGGGGCGCGGCGCCACCATCGTGATCACCTCGCACATCCTGGCCGAAATCCAGGACCGGGTCGACCGCCTCGTCATCCTCGATGCCGGCAAGGTGGCCGCGCTCGGCACCCTGGCCGAGCTGCGTTCGCGCCAGGTGCTGCCGTCCCATATCGAGGCGCAGCTCTTGCCCGGCGGTGGCGAGAAGGCCGGGGCGGCACTGGCGCATCTGGCGGGCTTGACGGTCATCGTCGATGGCGACCGCGCCCTCATCGCCTGCGCCGCCGCGCTCAAGGCGCCGGTGCTGGCCGCGCTGGCCCCGATGCTGCTTGACGTGACCATCCGCGAACCCTCGCTGGAAGACCTGTTCCTTGGCTATGGAGGCACGCATGAGCGCACGCATTGAGTGGGGCCAGGTGCGCGTGATCGCCGCCAAGGAATTTCGCGACCGCATCCGCAACCGCTGGGTGGTGGCGGTGGCCGTCATCTTCGCCCTGTTCGCGCTGGCGATTGCCTACTTTGGCGCATCGCAGCAGGGCGAGGTGGGTTTTCGCAGCATCGACGTGACGGTGGCCAGCCTGGTTAGCCTGGTGATTTACCTGGTGCCGCTGATCGCGCTCATTCTCGGCTACGACGCCATCGTCGGCGAGCGCGAGCGCGGCTCGCTGGAATTGATGCTGTCGATGCCGATCACCCGCTTCGAGATTTTGCTGGGCAAGTATTGCGGGCTGGCCGCCGCCCTGGCCATGTCCACCGTGCTCGGCTTCGGAGCCGGCCTGCTGCCGCTGGCGGCCGAGCTGACCGTGCGCGACGGCTACCACTACGCCGGCTTCGTCGGCAGTGCCATCCTGATGGGCATGGCGTTCCTGAGCATCTCGATGCTGGTGTCAGTGCTCGCGCTCGACCGCGTGCGCGCCAGCGGGGTGGCGATCGGCCTGTGGTTCTTTTTTGTCCTGATTTTCGACTTGCTTCTGATGGGTGCGCTGGTGCTGAGCCAGGGCCGCCTGGGCAGCAACACCTTCGCGGCACTGCTGATGCTCAATCCCGCCGATGTGTTCCGGCTGCTCAATATCTTCAGCTCCGAGCAGGCGCAAAGCATGTACGGCCTGGCCACGGTGATGCCGGGCGGCCTGACCGATCCGGCCGTGCTGCTGGCCATCATGGCCGGCTGGGTGGTCATTCCCTTCTTACTTGCCAACTGGAGTTTCAAATGCCCCTCAAGATAAACCGCCTGCTGGCGGCCCTCGCCGCCGCCGGCTTGCTGGCCGCATGCAGCCAGCAAGCGATGAACGCCAGCGCCCGGGAGCCGGCCGCCGACACGGCTTGCGCGCTCGATGGCATGGTGCTGCTCGACTTCCCCGGTCCCAAGGCGCAGATCCAGTACGCCGAAGGCAAGGCCGACTATTACTGCGACCTGATGGAACTGTTCACGGTGATGCTCGCGCCCGAACACAAGCGGCAGATCGCCGGCGTGTTCGTGCAGGACATGGGCAAGACCTCGTGGGACAAGCCGAGCGGGCACTGGATCGCCGCCAAGGATGCGCTGTATGTGGTCGGCAGCAAGAAGCAGGGCTCGATGGGACCGACTTTCGGCGCCTTCTCGGATGCCGCGCAGGCAGACGCTTTTGCCAAAGCCGAGGGCGGCAAGGTACTGCCCTACAGCCAGATCACGGCAGCGATGCTCGACACGGGCCACGCCGCCGGCGACATGCGCCATTGATTGCCCCATTTTCTATAACAACTGGAAGTACATCATGAAAAGCACAACCTTGCTGTCCCTGCTGATCGTTGCGGCCCTGGCGGCCTGCGGCGACAAGGCGCCGGCTCCCGGCGCCGCGTCCGGCCCGACCGCGAACGCTCCGGTGCCAGCGGCGCCAGCCGCGGTGCCGGCTGCCGCTCCCGCTCCCGCTCCCGCTCCTGCCGCTGCGGCCGCCGCGGCCTCCATCCCCGCCGCCAGCCCGGCCGAACTGGCCGCCGGTGAAAAAATCTACGCGGCTTCCTGCGTTTCCTGCCACGGCGCCGCGGTGCTGGGCGCGCCGAAACTGGGCGACAAGCCATCCTGGGCGCCGCGCGCCGCCAAGGGCGTCGACGTGCTGTACGCCCACGCCATGAACGGCTTCAACATGATGCCGCCGCGCGGCGGCAACGCCGCCCTCAAGGACGAGGAAATCAAGTCGGTGGTCGACTTCATGCTCAGCAAGGCGCGCTGACGAGGGAAGGGCGGCACGCTCGCCCAGTCAATGGAGAACGCCATGCGCGCCTTTCAAACAACACTGCTCGCGGCGGCGCTGTGCCTGCTGGCCCTGGCCGGCTGCCAGCGCGCCGACACGGTCCATCGCACGCGCGGGCACGTGTTCGGCACCGCGGTCGAGATCAGCATCTACGGCGGCTCGCCGGAACGCGCGGATTCGCTCAGCGGCGCCGTGCTGAACGAATTCGACCGGCTGCACCACAAATACCATGCCTGGCAGCCGAGCATGCTCACCTCGCTCAACGATGCCATTGCGCGCGGCGAGCCCTTCACCGCCGACGCCGAGATGGTCGCGCTGCTGCAATCGGCGACCGTGGTGGCCGAACGCTCCGGCAACCTGTTCAACCCGGCCATCGGGCGCCTGATCCGGCTGTGGGGCTTCCAGAGCAGCGACATCGCACCCCAGGCACCGCCGGCCCAGGAGATCCGGCGCTGGCTCGACGCTCGCCCGCGCCTGGCGGACCTGCGCTACCAGGGCAACACGATTTCGAGCACCAACGAGGCGGTGATGATCGACCTGGGCGGCTATGCCAAAGGCTACGCGCTCGACCGCGCCGCGCAGATCTTGCGCCAGGGTGGGGTCAAGGCGGCGCTGGTCAACGTGGGCGGCAATGTGCTCGCCATCGGCCAGCCGGGAGAGCGCCCGTGGCGGGTCGGCATCCAGGACCCGCGCGCGGCCGGCGCCGTGGCGCAAGTGAACCTGCGCGACAACGAAGCGATGGGCACCAGCGGCGACTATCAGCGCTATTTCCTCAAGGATGGCAAGCGCCACCCGCACATCATCGACCCCCGCAGCGGCTATCCGATCGACCTGGTGGCGTCCGTGACGATCGTGACATCGGGCGGCACCGATGCCGGCTTGCGCTCGGACGGCAACTCGAAACCCTTGTTCATCACCGGCCCGGCCGGCTGGGAAGCGATGGCCGCGCAGATGGGCCTGGCCGAGGTGTTGCTGATCGATGCGCAAGGCACGGTGCATACGACAGCGGCAATGCGCTCCCGGCTGGCGGCGTCGCGGGAGGCAAAGGGCGGGGCACAGCCTGAGTTGGTTTCCGTGCGGGAATGAAAATGAAAGAAAGATTACTTCCCGGTACAATAGCAGTTCGACAACATGCGGCTGGGTCCAGCCCTGTTGGTTCCACTATAACCACCGGAGAATAACTTGCGTAAACACTTAATCAAAATATCAATGCTGTGCGCCGCGGTGCTGATGGCTGGTTGCGAAACCACGGGAACGAAGCAGGCCGACCCGAATGCGGTCGAAGCGCCGTCGCCGAAGAATCCGGACTTCTCGGCCGAAATGGCCAAGTTCAATGCCCAGTTCCCGAACGCGAAAGCGACCAAATACGAGAACGAATCGATCGCCTTCAATAATGCGCACAAGCTCGACCAGAAAGACAATTGCCACGGCAAGTCGAAGTATCCGGTCACGATCGTGCTGGTTCTCGATGCGGAAGGCAAAGTCACCAAGACCATGACCGATGTCGAGAACGCCAAGGCGGCGTGCTTCCGCGGTACCTACGCCGGTGTGCAGTTCCCGCGTCCGCCGATGGCGCCGTACCGCAAGGCTATCCTGCTGAACTAAGCGCCGCCCACACCTGCCTGATTGAATCTGGTCAGTTTTGATTTGCGTCAAGGTATTTGCTCGGTAACTCATCGATATTCCAGTATTCACTCTGGAAAGGTTTGTGATGAAACTGAAATTCCTTGGCGCGACCGGCACCGTGACCGGTTCAAAATACCTGCTCACATCCGGGACCCATCACATCCTGGTTGACTGCGGCCTGTTCCAGGGGCACAAGGAACTGCGCTTGCGCAACCGGCACCCGTTTCCGGTCGCGCCGGCCGGCATCGACGCCGTGGTGCTCACCCATGCGCACCTGGACCATAGCGGCTACCTGCCGCTGCTGGTGAAAAATGGATTCACCGGCAAGATCTTTTGCAGTCCGGCCACCTTCGACCTGTGCAAGATCCTCTTGCCCGACAGCGGGCGCTTGCAGGAAGAGGAAGCCAACTACGCCAACCGCCACGGCTTTTCCAAACATGCGCCGGCCTTGCCCCTGTATTCGGAGGCCGACGCGGTGCGCGCGCTGCGCCAGTTCGCGCCGGTGCCGTTCGACACGCCGTTCGCCATCGCCGGCGAGCTGCAAGGGCAATTGGCGCTGGCCGGCCATATCCTGGGCGCGGCCATCGTATCGGTGCGCTGCGCCGGAAAAACCGTCGTGTTTTCGGGCGACCTCGGCCGTCCCAACGACCCGCTCATGGTCGCGCCGGCGGCCATCGCCGAGGCCGACTTCCTGGTGGTCGAGTCGACTTACGGCGACAAGCGGCACGATCCGGCCGATCCGCTGCTTCTGCTCGGCCAGACCATCCGCGACACCGTCGCCCGCGGCGGCGTCACCATCATCCCCGCGTTCGCGGTCGGGCGCGCGCAAGCGCTGCTGTACGACCTGCACCGCCTGAAGGAACAGGGCGCGATCCCGGCCCATCTGCCGGTCTACCTGAACAGCCCGATGGCCGCCGATGCGACCGCGCTGTACCAGAAGCACTTGCACTGCCACCGCCTCAGCCACGAGCAATGCTTCGCGATGCGTCACGCCGCCACCATCGTCAACAGCGTGGAGGAATCGATCGCCCTCAACGAGCGCCAGGTGCCGATGGTCATCGTGGCGGCCAGCGGCATGGCCACCGGCGGGCGTGTCCTGCACCATTTGAAGGCGTTCGCCCCCGATCCGCGCAACACGATCCTGTTCGCCGGTTTCCAGGCCGGCGGCACGCGCGGCGCGCTGATGCTGGCCGGTTGCGCGTCGATCAAGATCCATGGGCAGTACGTACCCGTGCGCGCCCGGGTCGCGCAGATCGCCAATCTGTCGGCGCATGCCGATGGCGATGAACTGATCGGCTGGATGTCCCATCTCCGGCGCGCGCCGCGGCGCACCTTCATCACCCATGGCGAAAGCGCCGCCGCCGACGCCCTGCGCCGCCGCATCGGGGAAGAGCTCGGCTGGCCGTGCGAAGTGCCGGGCTATCTCGACGAAGTCACGCTGGCGTGAGGCCGCCCGCCATCCTCAACGCCAGGCGCCTGGGCATCGATACGGACCGCGAGCATGTCGCCTACCTGCGTTCGGATTGCGCGCTGTGCCGTTCGGAAGGCTTCGGCACGCGTGCGCGCATCGAACTGCGCTGCGGCGCGCGGTGCCTCGTGGCCACCCTCAACGTGGTCGATCCGGCCTTGCTGGGCGAGGGCGAGATCGGCCTGTCCGACGCGGCCTGGGCCGCGCTGGGGGCGCTCCCGGGCCAGCCGGTCCAGCTCGCCCATCCGGCGCCGCTGCACTCGTTCGCGGCGGTCAGGGCCAAAATCGCCGGCGATCGGCTCGACGCGGCCGCGGCCGCCGGCATCGTGGACGATATCTGCGCCGGCCGCTATGCCGATATCGAGCTGGCCGCCTTCATCACGGCGTGCGCCGGCAAACGCATGAACCTGGCCGAATCGATCGCCCTGACCCGCGCCATGACCGCGGCAGGGCAGCAATTGCGCTGGGATAGTCCGGTCGTGGTCGACAAGCATTGCGTCGGCGGCTTGCCCGGCAACCGCACCACCTTGCTGGTGGTGCCGATCGTCGCCGCGTGCGGGCTGCTCATTCCCAAAACCTCGTCGCGCGCCATCACCTCGCCGGCCGGCTCGGCCGACGTGATGGAAACCCTGGCGCCGGTCACGCTCGACCTTGCCCGGATGAAGGCCGTGGTCGGGCGCGAGGGCGGGTGCATCGTCTGGGGCGGGTCGGTCGCGCTCAGCCCGGCCGACGATCTGCTGATCCGGGTCGAGCGCCCGCTCGGCATCGATAGCGAAGGCTTGCTGGTCGCTTCGGTGCTGTCGAAAAAGATCGCCGCAGGGTCGACCCATGTGCTGATCGATATCCCGGTCGGGCCCACGGCCAAGGTCCGCTCGCGCCGGGCCGCGGCCGCGCTGGCGGCGCGCCTGAAGGGCGTGGGCGAGGCGTGCGGCCTGGCGGTGGTCGCGCTGGCCAGCGACGGCGCGCAGCCGGTCGGACGCGGGATCGGGCCGGCGCTCGAAGCGCGCGACGTGCTGGCCGTGCTGCAAGGCCACCCGGCGGCGCCGGACGACTTGCGCCAGCGCGCGCTGCGTCTGGCCGGCATCGTGCTGGAAATGGGCGGCAAGGCCGGCGCCGGGCAGGGCCTGGCGCTGGCGGCGTCCGTGCTCGCCAGCGGCGTGGCCTGGACCAGGTTCCAGGCCATTTGCGCGGCCCAGGGCGGGATGCGCACGCCGCCGCAGGCCCGCTGCACCGGGGTGCTTGGCGCGCCGCACGGCGGGCGCATCGCCGCCATAGACAATGGCCGCCTGGCACGGCTGGCCATGCTGGCCGGGGCGCCGGGCGCGCCGGCGGCGGGGATCGACCTGCACGTGCGGCTGGGCGACGAGGTGGCCGCCGCCCAACCCTTGCTGACCGTGCACGCCGAATCGGCCGGCGAGCTCGCGTATGCCCTTGCCTATGCACAATCACAAGCGCAACTGGTGACAATCGGGCGCCATGCGCCGTCATGATGGGGTGTGCCGCAACTTTTTGATTTGTATCAAGGAATCGGGAAAACGTTCCGCCCTATGATGGGACTTGCCGGCGCGGCGCACCCGCCCCGCCGCCGCATCGATCAACCCGAGGAGCGCCATGTTTTCCCCCGATAAGGCCAATTTGCTGGCAATTAACGCCGGCTCGTCCAGCATCAAGTTCGCCCTGTTTCAGTCCGGCCCGGCAAGCGAGCCGGTTTTCCGGGGCGCGCTCAGCGACATTGGCGGCAAGCACAGCGTCTTTGCGGTGCAGGGCGGCGCCGCCGACACCTTCACCCGCCATTTCCCCATTCCCGAGCATGTCACCGCGTCCAACGTCCTGGTCGACTGGCTGGCTGCGCGCCTGCCCCCGGCGGCGCTGGCGGCGATCGCTTACCGGGTGGTCTGCGGCGGACCCGGCCCGACGGCGACGCGGGCGATCGACTCTCCCATGCTGGCTGAACTGTATGCGGCCGCGCCGGGCGAACCGGACCATCTGCCGCAGGAATTGCACCTGATCGAGGTATTGCGCCGCCATTATCCGGGCAGCGCGCATCTCGCCTGTTCCGACAGCGCCTTTCATGCCAGCATGGCGCCGCAGGCCGCGGCCTTGGCGATTCCGCGCCGCTACCAGGCGCTCGGCGTCAAGCGCCACGGCTTCCATGGCCTGTCCTGCGCCTGGCTGATGGGCGAACTGGCGCGCGTGGCCGGGCCACAGGCGGCGGCCGGCAAGGTGCTGATCGCCCATCTTGGCGGCGGCTCGAGCGTGAGCGCCGTCGAGAATGGACTGAGCCGCGATACCAGCATGGGCCTGACGCCGGCCGGCGGCATGATGATGGGAACACGCGCGGGCGACCTCGACCCCGGGCTGGGCTGGCACCTGGCCCGCACTGAGCAGATGAGCCCGGCGGGCTTCAAGCACATGGTCAATCACCAGTCCGGCCTGCTTGGCATTTCCGGCACCAGCGCCGACCTGCGCGTGCTGCTCGCCAGCCAGGCGCTCGACAGCCGGGCCGCCGAGGCGGTCGCCATGTTCTGCTACCAGGCGCGCAAGACCATCGGCGCGATGGCCGCCGCCATCGATGGCGTGGACACCCTCATTTTCGCGGGCGGGATCGGCGAGCACGCGGCCGAGGTGCGCGCGCGCGTATGCGCCGGCCTGGCGCACCTGGGCGTGGCGCTCGATGCCGGCGCCAACGAGGCCGGCGCGGCGCTCATCTCGCACCGGTCGGGCAGGGTGAGCGTGCGGGTCATGCGCACCGACGAAGAAGCGATGCTGGCCGCCGAGGCGCGCGCCTGGCTGGGCGCGCGCGGGGAGGGCGGCCATGAGTGAGGCCGGCGCGGCCAGCGCGGCCACCCTGGACGGCGTGCACGCCTGGTGGCGCGCCGCCAATTACCTCTCGGCCGGACAGATTTACCTGCTCGACAATCCCCTGCTGCGCGCGCCGCTGGCGCCGGCCCACCTCAAGCCGCGCCTGCTCGGGCACTGGGGCACCACGCCCGGCCTGAACTTCATCTATGCGCACCTGAACCGCGCCATCCTGGCGCACGATGTGTCGGTGCTGTATGTCGCCGGTCCCGGCCACGGCGGCCCCGGGCTGGTGGCCAACGCCTGGCTGGAGGGCACTTACAGCGAAGTCTATCCGGCCATCAGCCGCGATGCGGACGGCATGCGGCGCCTGTTCAAGCAGTTTTCCTTCCCGGGCGGCATTCCCAGCCATGTGGCGCCGGAAACGCCGGGCTCGATCCACGAGGGTGGCGAACTGGGATACTCGCTGGCGCACGCCTACGGCGCCGCCTTCGACAATCCGGAGCTGATCGTCGCCTGCGTGGTCGGCGACGGCGAGGCCGAAACGGGACCGCTGGCGACCAGCTGGCACTCCAACAAGTTCCTCAACCCGGTGCATGACGGGGCGGTGCTGCCGATCCTGCACCTGAACGGCTACAAGATCGCCGGTCCGACCGTGCTGGCGCGCATCCCGCGCGCGGAACTGGCCGCGCTCATGAGCGGTTACGGCTACGAGCCGTTCTTCGTCGAGGGCGACGATGCGCCCGCCATGCACCGCCTGATGGCCGACACGCTCGACACCGTGCTGGCGCGCATCCGCCTTATCCAGCAGGAAGCGCGCAGCGCCGGTTTTGGCGGACGGCCGCGCTGGCCGATGATCGTGCTGCGCTCACCCAAGGGCTGGACCGGCCCGCGCGAGGTCGACGGCAAGCCGAACGAGGGCACCTGGCGTGCGCACCAGGTTCCAATCGCCAACATGGAGCGCGCCGGGCACCTGGACTTGCTCGAACAATGGCTGCAAAGCTATGCGCCGGCCGAGCTGTTCGACGCGGCCGGCGCGCCGTGCGCGGCGCTGCGCGCGCTGGCGCCGGCCGGCCCGCGCCGCATGAGCGCCAACCCGTGCGCCAACGGCGGCGCGCTGCTGCGCGACCTGGTGCTGCCCGATCCGGCGCAATTCGCCCTCAGCCTCGCCGCGCCTGGCGCGCTGCGCGCCGAGTCGACCCGGGTGCAGGGCCAGTACCTGCGCGAGGTGATGCGCGCGAACATGCACAATTTCCGCCTCTTCAGCCCCGACGAGACCACCTCCAACCGCTGGGATGCGGTGCTGGAAGTGAGCCAGCGCTGTTCGGTGGCCGAGATCCTGCCGGGCGACGAGCACATCGCCGCCGACGGGCGCGTGATGGAAATGCTGAGCGAACACCAGTGCCAGGGCTGGCTCGAAGGCTATCTGCTGAGCGGGCGGCACGGCATGTTTTCCTGCTACGAAGCCTTCATCCATATCGTCGACTCGATGGTCAACCAGCACGCCAAGTGGCTCAAGGCGGCCAACGGCATCGCCTGGCGCCGCCCGGTCGCTTCGCTCAACTACCTGCTGTCCTCGCACGTGTGGCGCCAGGATCACAACGGCGCCAGCCACCAGGATCCCGGCTTCATCGACCATGTGCTCAACAAGAAAGCCGGGATCGTGCGGGTCTACCTGCCGCCCGACGCCAACACCTTGCTGGCCGTGACCGATCATTGCCTGCGCAGCCGTAACCTGATCAATGTGATCGTGGCCGGCAAGCAGCCGGCCGAGCAATGGCTCGACATGGATGCCGCCGCCGCCCATTGCCGGCGCGGGATCGGGGTGTGGGAGTGGGCCGGCAGCGCCGGCGCGGATGAGCCGGACGCGGTGCTGGCCTGCGCCGGCGACGTCCCCACGCTGGAAGCGCTGGCGGCGGCGCAATTGCTGCACCAGCATTTCCCGGCCCTCAGGCTGCGCGTGATCAATGTGGTCGACCTGATGACCCTGCCGCCCCCGCACGCCCATCCGCACGGCTTGACGGACCCGGAGTTCGACGCGCTGTTTACCGTCGACAAGCCGGTCGTGTTCGCCTATCACGGCTATCCGGCGCTGATCCACCGGCTCACCTACCGCCGCACCAACCACGCCAATCTGCACGTGCACGGGTTTTGCGAGGAGGGCGGCACCACCACCCCGTTCGACATGACGGTGCTCAACGGGCTCGACCGCTTCCACCTGTTCGCCGCCATCGTCGAGCGGGTGGCGGCGCTGGCCCCCGCGCGCGAGGCGGCGCGCCAGTTCGTGGCGGCCAGGCTCGACGCGCACCGGCGCCATATCGAGCAATACGGCATCGACCTGCCGGAAATTCTCGAGTGGCGCTGGAGCGGGCCGGGCGCCTAGCGCGCTCGGGCCACCTCGCGCACCTGCACCCTGGCGCCGTCGCGCAGCTGGGCCGGCGGGTAGACGATCACTTGCGCGCCCTCGGCCAGGCCGTCGCGCACCCATGCTTCGGCATCGTTGCGCCCGCCGAGGCGCAGCGGCGTCAGGTGCGCGCGGCCGTCGCGCACCAGGTACACGCCCATGCCGGCATGGTCGGCGCCGCTTTTTCCCGGCAGCGGGAACACGGCGCTGACCGGTACCTTGCGCACCCGGTCCAGGCTGGACGTGATGATGCGCACATTGACCCGGTAGGCCACCCCCAGGCCGGCGCCGCGCGCGTCCGCATCAAGCAGGTCGATCAAGACCCGCACCCGCTGTTCCTCGACCCCGAGCGCCGAGATCTTGGTGAAGGCGGCCGGCTCCACCCGCCGCACCCGCCCGTCCAGCGGGGCCCCGCCCCAGCGGTCGATGCGCACCGGCGTGCCGGGGCGGGCCAGGATGGCGTCGGCCGTGAGCAGTTCGGCCACCACCTCGAGCCGGTCCGGGTCGCCCAGTTCGAGCAGCGGCGCGCCGAGCGCGACCACCGCCTCGCTGGCCTGGATCACGCGCAGCACGCGTCCGCCGACGGGGGCGCGCAGCGCGAACATGGCGTCGCCGCCCTGGCCCGTGGCGCCGTCGAGCGCCGCGCGCGCCTGCTCGGCTTCGTGCAGGGCGACCTGGCGCTGCGCGGCCGCGCTGTCGCGTTCCTTTTGCGCCGCCTGCGCCGCCAGCCGCTCGCTGTCGAGCCGGCTCGCAGCCACGAAGCCGGCCATTCCCAGCTGCTCGGCGCGCAGAAAATCGTGCTGCGCCTGGCGCAGGGCGATCCCGGCGCGCGCGAGCGCGGCGTCGGCGGCGCCGACCTGGGCTTCGGCCGCGGCCAGCCTGGCTTGCTGCTGGCGCCTGCTGCGTTCGTCGAGCAAGGGCGCCCGCGCCGGGCGCAGCTGCGCCACCACGGCGCCGGCGGCCACCTGGTCGCCTTCGCGCAGGGTGATCCGTGACAGCTGGCCGGCCAGCGGCGCCGACACCAGGTAGTGGTCGACCAGGCGGGTCTTGCCATCGTCTTCGACCGCGCTCTCGAAGTGGCCGCTCGCAACCAGCGCGGTTTCCACCGCGATCGGGCGCGGGGCGAAGGCCCATGCCAGCACGGCGGCCAGGGCGGCCGCCGCTACGGCTGTGTAGATCCAGCGTCGTGCAATCATATTACTCCCGGGTTTTAAGGACTTCGACCAGATTGAGGCGGTCGATATGGCGCCGCACCACCAGCGCGCTGGCCACGCCCGTGGCGAGCACGGCCAGCGCGGCCCATGCGTAGGTGCCGGCCTGGATGACGACCGGAAAATGCAGCTGGTCGGACTTCATCAGTTCGGCGATCAATCCCACCAGGCCCCGTCCCAGCAGCATGCCGAGCGGTAAAGCGAGCCCGACCACGATCGCCATTTCGCCGAGCAGCATGGCCGACACTTCGGCCCGGGTGAAGCCGAGCACGCGCAGGCTGGCCAGTTCCCAGGCGCGCTCGGAGAGGGCGATGCGGGCATTGTTGTACACCACGCCGACCGCGATGATGGCGGCGAAGGTGGTCAGGATCGTACTCATGACGCGCACGTTGCGCGCGGTGATGTCTTCCATGTTGGCGAGCATGGTGTTTTTGCTCCAGGCGCCGGCGATGCGCGGCAGCGCCTTGCTCGCTTCCAGTACCTGCGCTTCCGCACCCGGCTCGACCGACATCACGAAGCCTGTGCTCAGGTCGCCTTCGGAGAGCAGGCGGTTCAGGGCGCGGCGCTCCATGTAGGCATTCAGGCCGAACATTTCATCGACCGTGGCCTGGAGCGGCACCAGCAGGGTGCGCTGGCGCCCTTCGAGCACCTCGATCCGGACCGGGTCGCCCGTTTTCAGGCCGAGCTTGTCGGCCAGGCGGTCGGTGAGCACCAGGCCGCGCCCCTCGAGCAGGGTTTCGCGCTGTCCCATGTCGATCACGCGGTACAGTTCCGGGCGCCCGGCGTAGCCGCGCAGGATGGTGCGTTCGCGGCGCTGGGCGTTGCCGACGCTGACGCTGGCATAGCGCAGCGACTCGACATGGCGCACGCCGGGCAGGCGCCGCAGCGCGAGCCGGACGCTGTCGTCGACCGGCTCGGCGGTCCACATGACGATGTCGCCGCGCAGCCCCAGGGTGAACTGGTTGTCGATCACGACGGCGATGGCGTCGCGGAAGAAATTGCCCATGATGATGATGGCCACGGCGGCGGCCACCCCGGCGCTGGCCATCAGGCTGCGCACGGGGCGCCGTTCCATATTGCGCAAGGTCATGCGCAAGGCCGGGCCGGCCGCCGTGATGCCGAGCCGTTCGAGCAGGGTGCGGCGAAAGTGCGCCGGCGCCGGCGCGCGCATCGCCTCGGCCGGCGCCAGGCGGGCGCTGGCCGCGATCGCGTGCAGGGTGCCGGCGCAGGCGGTGGCGATGGTGGTCGCCGCGCTCAGCAACAGTAAACCGGGCGCCAGGCGGTGCTCGAAGGTGGGGAAGTGGAAGGACTCGGCGTACAGGCGGGTGAGCAGGTAGCCGAGTTCCTTGCCCACTGCGATGCCCAGCAGCAGCCCGGCGCCGACGATCAGCAGCACGAACTTGAGGTAGTGCGCGCCGATGGCCGCGTTGGCGTAGCCGAGCGCCTTGAGGGTAGCGATCTGTTCGCGCTGGGTCGAGACCATGCGCGCCACCACGACATTGAGCAGGAAGGCGGCGACGCCCAGGAAGATGGCCGGCAAAATCGTCCCCATCACGCGCTGCTGCGCGATTTCGTTGCTTAGCATCGCGTGCGACACCTGTTCGGCGCGGGCGATGACGTCGCGCCCGCCGTAGGCCTGGACCATGGCGCCGATGGCGGCCATGGCGGGTGGCGCCGGCGCGCCTGGCGCCAGGGTGAAGGCGGCGCGGTTGAACGCGCCCTCCATGTCGTAGGCCGCCGCCAGCACCTCGCGCTCGACCCAGAACACGCCGAAGCCGCGGGCGTCGGGCATGCCCCACAGGCCGGCGAAAATGAATTCCGGGCTGTGCGCGATCCCGACCACCAGCAAGCTGCGCTGCTTGCCGTTGATCAGCGCGCGCAGGCGCGAGCCGGGACGCAGTGCGCGCGCCTGGGCGAACGCTTCCGAGACCAGCGCTTCGATCTCGGCGTCGGCGCGCACCGGGCCGGCCGCGCGCAGGGCGCGCCCGGCGGCCACCGAGACCAGGTTCATGCGCGGCGGGTGGCGCCGGTCGACCCCGATCAGCTGGCCGAGCAGGGGGTCGGTGACGCCGGCGACCTCGATCCGCACCACCTGTTCGATGGTGGTTTGCACATCGGCTACGCCCGGCGCCTCGCGCAGGCGCGCCGCCAGCGACAGGGGCGCGTTCTTGACGCCGGCGAACAGGTCGGCGAAGCGCGCCGAGGCGTAGAAGCGGTCGCGCGCCAGTTCCAGCGAATCGACTGCGGACAGGCTAGTGATGAAGCCGCCGACCCCGCTCGCCACCACCAGCGCGATGGTGAGCGCCTGGCTCCACATGCGGCCCAGGTCGCGCAGCAGTTTGCGGTTCAGGATGCGCATGCGATTGCCCGCGCTACCATGACAGTTGCGCAGGGCTGAGCTTGTGGGCGTTGTTTTCCACGCTCAGGATGGTGCCGTCGCCCAGCTTGACGACGCGGTCGGCCATGGCGGCGATCGCGGCATTGTGGGTGATGACGATCGTGGTGGTGCCCAGTTCGCGATTGATGCGTTCGATGACATCGAGCACCAGCTTGCCGGTGGCGTAGTCGAGCGCGCCGGTCGGTTCGTCGCACAGCAGCACGGCGGGGCGCTTGACGATGGCGCGCGCGATGGCCACGCGCTGCTGCTCGCCGCCGGACAGCTGGGACGGGAAGTGGTCGCGGCGGGCCGCCAGGCCGACCATCCCGACCGCTTCGTCGGCCGGCATCGGCGCGCTGGCGATATCGGTCACCAGGGCTACGTTTTCCCACACCGTCAGGCTGGGAATCAGGTTGTAGAACTGGAACACGAAGCCGACATGGCGGCGCCGGTACTCGGTCAGGCCAGCCTCGCCGGCGGCGCTCAGGTCTTGCTCGCCGAACAGGACCTGGCCCGAGCTGGCCGTATCGAGTCCGCCAAGGATGTTGAGAAGGGTCGATTTGCCGCTGCCGGAAGCGCCCAGCAGGACGATGAATTCGCCGTGCGCGATGTCCAGGTCGACATCGCGCAAGGCGCGCACCGCGAGTTCACCGGCGCCGTAGGTCTTGCACAGGCGGCGGATGCGAAACACGGGCAGCGCGGCCGCGCCGGCATGCGCGCGGCTCAAGCCGGGCCTGCGCCGGGCGCGCTGTGCTTGACATGAATCGCGATTGCCATGCTTGTCCCTGATGGTGTGGATAGATCCGCATTCACTGTAGGCGCCGCGCAGCCATCCGGTCAATGATGCGCATCCAAGGTGTGGCTCGACAACCGCGAGCGCCGCCGCTGTCAGCGCGACACGGGCGGGTGCTGCTTTTCGAGCGCTTCCTGGCAGGTCAGGCACCTCGGCGCCGCCGGCTGCGCGCGCAGCCGCGGCAGTGCGATGGGCGCGCCGCATCCGGCGCAGTCGCCGTAGGCGCCGCCGGCGATGCGCGCGAGCGCGTCGTCGATCGCCTTCAGGTCGGCCAGTTCCAGCTGCAGTTGCCCGATGTCGGTGTCGCCCAGCAAGTCCGCCTCGGCCTGTTCGCGCACGTCCGCGAAATGATTGGCCAGCGCCAGTTGGTCCGGGTCGCCGGCCTGGTGCAGGCGCTGGGCGATGGCGGCCTGCACGGCGTCGCGCTGGCCACGCAGTTGCGCGTCGAACTGCTTGATGTCGTCGTCGGTGAGGTGATGCAAGATAGGCTCCAGGAAAAAAGATCGGCGTGCCGCGCGCGCTGTGACACTCACTGTACTGGCGGGCGCGCTCAAAGTCAGCCCGGCTGCTTGATGCACATCAAATTACTGTACAACTGTACAATCCACAGGGTGCGGGGGCGATGGCGGCGCCGGCATGCCGCTCGCGTAAACGGGCGCCGGCCGGTATCATGGCGCCGCCGCGGCAGGTGGCGTTCACAACAAGGATAAGCCCATGACAGTAAGCAATCGCGCGCTCTTGCAGGGTGACGACCATGGTGCCGGCGCCCAGCCGGTGTGTGGCGCCTCAGCCCTTCACAGCCGATCCCGCCCATGCTGCTGACGACGGCGGCGCTGACCGGCATGGCGGTCGCCACCGGTTGCGGCTTGCTGATCGGGATCGACCGCGAACGCCGCAAGGGAAGCGGGCCGGCGCGCGCCTATGCCGGGGTGCGCAGCTTCGCGCTGGTGTCCTTCACCGGCGCGCTGGCGCAAGCGCTGGACGGTGCCTTGGTGCTGGTGGCCGGGCTGCTGGTGGTGGCCCTGAGCGTGGTCGCTTACTGGCGCGACCGTTCGCCAGCGCCCGGGGTGACCACCGAACTGGCGCTGTTCCTGAGCTTTCTGCTGGGGGTCGCGGCGATCGACAATCCGCGCGTGGCGGCCGGCGCCGCCGTCGTCGTCGCGGCGCTGCTGTACTTGCGCGGCCCGCTGCATCACTTCGCGCGCACCACCCTGACCGGGCCCGAAGTGCGCGACGGCCTGTTTTTCGCCGGCGCGGCGCTGGTGGTCAGGCCCTTGCTGCCCGACGCCGGCAGCGCGTGGCTGCTGGGCGTCAACCCGAAAACCCTGTGGTCGCTGGTGATCCTGATCATGGGCATCCAGGCGGCGGCGCACATCGGCCTGCGCCTGGCCGGGCCGCGGTTGGGCCTGGCCATGTCAGGCTTCGCGGGCGGCTTTGTCTCCAGCGTGGCGACCATTGCCGCGATGGGCGCGCGCTGCCGCAAAGAGCCCGATTTGCGCCAGGCGTGCGTGGCGGCGGCCTTGCTGTCGAATGTGGCCACCTTCGCGCTGCTGTGGGTGATCGCCATCACGGTCGCGCCGGCCTATCTGCGCCAGCTGGCGCCGGTACTGGCGAGCGCGCTGTGCGCGGCGCTGGCGCTAGGTGCGCTGAGCCTGGTGGGGCAGAAGGGGGGCGCGCCCGGCACGCCGGCCCCGGGCCGTGTGTTCGACATCCGCCAGGCGGCGCTGTTCGCGCTGCTGCTCAGCGCGGCGACGTCGGTACTGGCCTGGCTCAATGCGCAATTCGGCAGCGGCGCACTGTTCAGCGGCACCGCGCTGGCCGGTTTCTTCGATTTGCACGCCGCCGCCGGCTCGGCCCTGTCGCTGCTGGCCGGCGCTGCCGCCACGCCGCGTGCCGCCCTGCTGGCCGTGCTGCTCGGGATCACGACCAATATGATCAGCAAGGCCGCCGGCGCGCTGGCGGGCGGGCGCCAGTTCGCCGTGCGCGTCAATGCGAGCCTGGCGCTGGTGTTGCTGGCGGCCTGGCTGCCGTTCTGGCTGCTGGCCCCGTGATTCGCGCATGGCACCACGGGGGCGATCTCTACATGTAGAAATGCATGACCGTTTGCCACAAGCCGGTGTCGGCGTCGTCCATCCGGCGCATGTGCGGCGTGATCCTGGCCAGGATCGCTTTCACCGGCACCGGGTCGATGTCGAGCCAGGCCGTGGCGCTGCGCCTGGCCTCCTCGTCGTCGAAGCAGGTGCCGATGAAGTACAGCAGGGCGCTCTTCAATCGGCTTGATTCATGGTGCCGGATTCAATGCGCCATCCACAGCGGTATCGGCGACGAGCGCAGCGCCGTGCGGGTCGCGCCGCCGAGCACGAACTCGCGGACACGGGAGTGGCCGAAGGCGCCCATGACGATCAGGTCGGAACCTTTTTCGGCGGCGAAGGACAGCAGCGCCTCGCCATCGTCGTCGCCCCCCTGGATGACGCTCACATCGACCTTGACGCCGTGCCGTGCCAGGTAGAGCGCGATGTCGGCGCCGGGCTGTTCGCCGTGCAGGTCCGGACGGTCGTTCTTGCCGGCGACGACCAGATCCACTTGCGCGGCGCCTTGCAGCAGGGCGAGCGCGCTGGTGACGGCGCGCACCGCCTCGACGCTGCCGTTCCATGCCACGGTCACCCTTTGTCCGATCGGGCCGATGGTCCCGGCGGCCGGCACTACCAGCACCGGCCGGGCGCAGTTGAGCAGCACGTATCCGCTGACATCGTGATGCCCCAAGGGACCCGGGGCGCCGTCTAGCGGCGCGCCGATGACCAGCAGGTCGGCATACCTGGCCCGCAGGCACAGGCCGGCCCCGATTTCCTCGTCGACCAGCAGCCGCTCGGGCGCATCCACCCCGGCCCGGCGAGCGTAACCGTCGAACAGGTCCAGCGAACGCTCGGCCTCGGCACGGATTTCTTCGATCGGGAATGCGATCGGGGGCATGCCCGCATCCATGGCGCTCAGCGGAAACATGAATGCCGACAGTCCGGTCGGCGCCACGCCGACCAGATGGGCGTCATTCGCGATGGCCAGGCGTGCGGCAGCTTCCACGCGCGCGGCCAGCCTGGCGCTCGCATCGACATGGACTACTATGGTTTTGTACATCGTCAGCTCCTTGGAATGTGGACAGGACAGCGCATCCAATTTACGCCCTGCCACTCGCATCTCCATATGATGTGCATCAAGTAGCGCCACATTCACGGCCATGCCGAGCAGAATGTGAGCGCCGGCTTGGCGCTGACGCATCCTGGCGCCGCATGCAACCGGGCGCTGTGCGCCGATGCCGGCCGAGCGCCAGCGCAGCGATACCGCGTTTGCGGCCACGGCCGCGCTCTCCGTTGAATGTGGGGAATCACGGCTGCGCGGCGCGCTCCAATCAGTCGAATTTTTCGAGCTCATCGTTGACTTTCTCGTACCTGTGCCACCGTTCTTGATCACATGATTAATCTTCCAGAGCCGGAAAACCCGTTTAAAACATATTGAGGGTATTACTACGCAGAATCTTAATTTCAGAGCGAATTTTGTTAAAAGTATCACGAGTTTCCAAATGGTTTCCCGGGCTGAGTCTATAGCACCAATGTTCCATAACCGCTATTGTCGGCAGCTTTGCCGACGCCGAGATTGTCTGCAGTCACTGGCGATGCCGGTGTCCATGGTCTCCAGGTATCGGGCAGCATGCGACGCGCGCACGTTCGGCTGGATCTCGGTGTCCGCCACATCCGGGCTTGAGGGTCAGGCTTGAGTCGTCATTCGTTTTTCAAGGAGAAACAGACATGAAAATTCTTAGTTCGTTATTGTGGATGCGCGTGACCCACGCCTTAGTCATCGCCTTGGCCGCGAGCCTGGCTCACGCGCAGCCTATCGTCCCTGCTGAACCAGGCGCATTTCTGATGTTCCTGTGCCAGGCGTCCGACAACAGCGCGGCGCCGCATGCGCCGGCGTACTACCAAGAGCTGTTCGACCCTGCAAATCCCGACATGCTCGATGCCTATTTCAAGGAGATGAGTTTCGGCAAGGTGAGCGTCAAGGGGTCCAGGGTCTTCGGCTGGTTTCGGCTGAACGTCAACAGTGCTGATCTGAAAGCCCGCAGCAATCCGACGCGACACCTGACGCTTGCCGAGTGCATCGACGCCGGGGTGGCCAGCTTGAAGGCGCAAGGTACACCCGTCGATCCCAGCCAATGGGCGGGCACCATCGCAATCATCAACGTCGAAACCGATGCCGGCTCGGTCGGCAACGGGATTGTCGGCAACGCAGGCGAGGTCATCGCGTTCTTCCAGCACGAGATGATACACGCCATGGGCCTGAACCGGCATACGCACAACCTGCCCGACAACGCGGCGGACGACCATGTATGGGGCGCGCCGATTCAGGACGTGTACAACGATCCGTGGGACATCATGAGCTTCAATCGTGGACAGCGCTCCTATCAACCGCCGGGCGGAACCCACGGCTTTGCCGGCCCGACGCTCAACATGGCCTACCGCAGTCTGCTCAACTGGGTACCTGCCGGACGGATTGCCAACAACCTGGTCACCAGTGACCGCGGTCGCAAGATCACCACCTACAACTTGATACCCGTCAGTGAGCCGCAACGGCCCGGAACAATGGCAGTCGTGGTCGCGCTACCCGGGGATGTCCGCTATCTCGTCGAATACCACCGCTCCACTGGCTACGACCGTGCCGTGGTGCGCAATGAGGTGGTGGTGAGAGAGTGGCGCGCCGACCAGGACACCTACCTGGTTCGGCAAACCAATGGTCACATCGGCTACTTCGCCGGGGAGGCGCCGTTTATCGACACGAAGAATTCCCTGTCGATCACGGTTCAGTCCATGGGAAGCAACGGCGACACGGCCACGGTGTCGGTCAACACGCGCTTGAACAAGCGCCAAGAATGTCAAGCGCAATGCAGGCGTACACGCGACCAATGCATAAGTGATTCCCGCCTGCCCGGCCACAAGCGTGTTCAGCAGTGCGTTCGTGAGTACGCCGAGTGCTTGCGTGGCTGCTCGAACCTGATCGATCCATGAGAACCTTGATGTGTGCATGTCGCAGGGGGCACGGTCGGCAAGCAGTTAAAGCGTTTGTTACCGACTGCTGAAAACCCATGATCGTTGCCAGGACAAGCACACGCACGATGCATGTCGAGATCGATGCGGACAGCGCCGCATCTGTCTCTCTGGATAATTCGCGCCGGCTGCGCACCGCCGGTTCAGGCGACGGACCCGCAGGCGGCGCTTCGGCTTTGGTCCTGGCCCTGACATTGAGGTTTGACCACGATAACAAAATTTCCGTACAGAACGTAAATCCTTCTAAAGGATATATTTTACTCAACGATCGTATTGAGAATCATTTACATTTAGGGTAAGATGCGGCCGTCTCCCCAGTCCCACGGGCGAGTTGGAAGCCAGTATGTTATTCGTCCTTGCCCTGATCCTGACCTTGCTGTCCGCCGTGTGCTGCAATTTCAGCACGCCCCGGGCCGAACCACGCCTGCCGGCCGCGCTGGGCTGGGCGCTGGGGGCGGCGCCGTTGCCACTGGCGGTCGCGGCCGTCGCCGTGCATGCCAGCATCTTCACTGCCATCCTGACGGTGTTGACCGTCTGGATGATCGCCTTGCCGGCCGTCGGCGTGCTGCGCGCGCTGCGCCGCGCCCGCGCGGGGAGGGCGCATGGCTAAGGACAGCGCGCAGCGCGAGCGGGTCTTGCTGCATAACGGCGTGGTGGCGCTCATACTGGGCTATCCGCTGGCGATCGCCCTGAGCGGCGTGCTGCACCGGCTGATGCAATCGCTGGACGCCGGCCCGGTGGCCGGGCAACTGACAATGTGGGTCGTATATCCACTCTGGGTCAGCGTGATCGCCCTGATCTTCCTGCTGCCCAGCAAACGCGCCTGCTGGACCTGGCTGGCGCTGGCCAACGCGCTGGCCGCCGGCGCCTGCTACCTTCTGACCCTGGCCGGCGGGGGCGCCGCATGAAGCCGGAGATCGTGCGCACCTACAAAGTGGTGCATACCTGGGTCGGCATTCTCAGCGGCGTGATGCTGTTCATCGCCTTTTACGCCGGCGCGTTCACCATGTTCAAGCCCGAGATCGGGCGCTGGGCAGAGGCAGTGCCGAGCGCGCGGCAAGGCGCCAGTTCGCCGCTCGATGCATTGGCCGCCGCATTTTTTGCCACGCGCGTCGAGGCCATCGGCAGCGCCGTGCTGGTGCTCGACCGCGAGCGGCCAGGATACGGCCGCATGCGCTATACCGACAAGCAGGGCGCCAGCTGGCAGGTGACCTTCGACGACGCCGGCCGCCTGCAAACGAGCGCCGCGCAAACCGGACCGGCCGGCCACTTCGTCGACGAGGTGCACCGCAATGGCGGCCTGCCGCTGGCCGGCGCCGTGGCCGAGCCGATCATCGGCGTGGTGGCCTTGCTGTACGCGCTGGCGCTCATTTCCGGCGTGGTCATCCTGCTGCCGTCGCTGGTCAAGGATTTGCTGCTGCTGCGCATCAGCGCCAACGTCAAGCGCTTCTGGCTCGATGCGCACAACCTGATCGGCATCACCAGCCTGCCGTTTCACCTGGTCATTGCCCTGACCACGGCCGGGTTCTGCCTGCACGACTGGGTCTACGACACCCAGGACGCCACCATTCACGCCATCGGCAAAGCAGCCGCCGCGGCGCCTGGCGCCAGGGGCAAGGCCGACCCCGGCGCCAGCGCAAACTGGGTGACGCCATCGTCCCTGCTGGCCAGCGCCCGGGCCCAGTCCGCCAGTTTCACGCCCACCGAGCTGACCTACCGCGGCCTGGACAGCCCGAAACCGCAAGTGAACCTGGGCGGCGAAGACTGGAGCGGCCACATGCGCGCCCCGCGTGCCGGTTTCATGAACTTCAATCCCGTCACCGGCCAGCTCAACAAGGGCATCAGCCTGCTGCCGCACCAGCAAACCAACTGGGAAGCGAGCCTGTCGGCCATCTTCGCGCTGCACTTCGGCAGTTTTGGCGGGGTGCCGGTGCGCCTGGCGTACGCCGTGATGGGCGTGCTGGGTGCGATCCTGTTCTACACCGGCAACCTTCTGTGGATCGAATCGCGGCTGAAAAAAAACCGCCAGCTTGCCGTGCCCCTCCAACAGCCGCGTCACGTGCGCTGGGTGGCGGCACTGACGGTCGGGCTGTGCCTTGGCGCCGTCATCGGGCTTCCGCTCGGCATGGTGGCGCTGCGCTGGCAAGCCAGCCTGGGCGTCGGTCTGGCCGGCATCGGCCTGTCGGTCTTCAATACCGCGCTGGCCGTCGGCCTGCTGGCGGCGCTGGTCAAGGGCGTGGCCTGGGCCGGCTACCGGCTGAGCGCCGCCGCCGCGCTGGCGACCCTGCTGGTGCCCGCCACCAGCCTGCTGGCGGCCCTGTTCCCGGCCCTGCCGATCGCCAAGCCATATGTCACCGATTTCCTGTTTATCGACGGCCTGTCGCTGCTCGGCGGCCTGGCGCTGCTGTGGATGGCGGCGCGCGTGCGCCGGCGCGGCCGCTCGGGCGAGCAGCACAGCGTCTGGCGCGAGCCGGCGCTGTCTCCACAAACGAATCCAAGCCAAATACCTTCTAACCAAATGGAGCAAATGTAATGCGAGTTGTCCCTGTGTGTGCTTTCCGTGCCATTCCCATGGCCTGTATGACCATGATCGCCACCGTGTCCCTGCCGGCCATGGCCCAGGCGCCTGTCGAAACCATGAAGGAAATCACTGTCAAGGCCGCTGCCGAGACGGCCGCCAGCCTTCCCGCGGCCGCGCCCGGCGGCAAAGTGGCGACGGGCGCCCGTCTCGGCGTGCTCGGCAACGTGAGCGTGATGGACACGCCGTTCAACATCACTGCCTACACATCCCAGACCATCGCCGACCAGCAGGCCCAGACCATCGCCGCCGTGCTCAAGAACGACCCGTCGGTGCGCACCACCACCAACGAAGGCCACATCGTCGAGAACTTCAATATCCGCGGTTTCGGCGTGAGTTCGGGATCGATGGCGATCAATGGCGCCTACGGCCTGGCCCCGGAGCAAAACACCCCGACCGAAATGTTTGAACGGGTCGAAGTGCTCAAGGGTCCCGGCGCAATGATGATGGGCCTGCCGCCGGCGGGCGATGTGGGCGGCGCGGTCAACCTGGTGCCCAAGCGCGCCGGTGCCACTCCGCTGACCCGCGTGACGACCTCGGTGTCGACCAAGTCGAACGTGGGTGTGCATGCCGATGTGGCGCGCCGCTTCGGCGAGGACCAAGCCCTGGGCGTGCGCGTCAACGGCGTGCTCTCCGGCGGCAAAACCTGGCTGGACCACCAGACCAGGAAGCGCGAAATCGGCCACGTGGCGGTCGACTACCAGGGCAAGGGCTGGAACGTGGAGATGGACGCCTACTCGCTGACCAACAAGGTGCGCAAGGGCGCGCCGATGCAGCCGATCATCAACGGCTGGACCCATGTGCCGAAAGCGCCGCATGGCTCCACCAACTTCTTCTACGGCGAAGATGTGTACGGCAACACCGAAACCCAGGGCGTGATCGTACGTGGCCAGGTCGAGCTCGGCGCTGGCTGGAGCGCGTTCGCCTCGGCCGGCTCGGCCAAGCATTCGTACGACGGCTTCATCTTCGGCACCCGTCCGGTGCTGCCAGTGTCCGGAGGCGACAGCGGCAATGCCACCGGCACGGCCTACAATTCATGGGGCGAGTACGAAACCACCACGTTTGAAACGGGCGTGCGCGGCCAGTTCACCACCGGCGCCATCGCGCACAAGGTGACCGTGGCAGCCAACGTCATGAACTACGAAGGCGGCAGCCGCGGCAACGGCACCGCGCCCATCAACAGCAACATCTACAATCCGACGCCGATCGCCATGCCGGCCGGGAAAGATGCCTCGACCTACAACCAGTTCAATGATGACGTGATGACTGGGCTCAGCGCGGCCGATTCGATGTGGTTTGCCGATGGCAAGCTGCAAATCACCATCGGTGCGCGCGCCCAGAAGGTGCATCAGAAGCTGGACAACTACGAGGAAACCGCCGTCACGCCGCTGGCCGGCGTAGTGTTCAAGCCGTGGGGCGACAATGTATCCTTGTACGCCAATTACGTTGAAGGCCTGAGCGCCGGCACCACCGTTGCGGCGCCGTATGCGAATGAAGGCGAAACGTTCAAGCCGTACAAGTCCAAACAGGCCGAAATTGGCGTGAAATGGGCGATGAATACGCTCACCCAGACCCTGAGCCTGTTCCAGATCAGCAAACCGGCCCTGATCGAGAAGGACAACCGCATGACCACCGACGGCGAGCAGCGCAACCGTGGCGTGGAGTGGAATGTGT
This sequence comes from Massilia antarctica, assembly GCF_015689335.1. Taxonomy (GTDB): domain Bacteria; phylum Pseudomonadota; class Gammaproteobacteria; order Burkholderiales; family Burkholderiaceae_D; genus Telluria_A; species Telluria_A antarctica. Next base: position 4,331,361 of record NZ_CP065053.1, read on the forward strand.
TCGGCAAGGCCGGCAAGGACATTTCCTTGCTCGGTGGCGTGGCATATACCAAGGCCGAGCAGACCAGGACCGCCAAGGGCATCAACCAGGGCAAGTCGCAGTTGGGCGTGCCGCGTCTGACGGCCAACATCGGCGTCGACTACGCGCTGGCTGCGGTGCCGGGGCTGGAACTGAGTTCGCGCATCAACTACACCGGCAAGCAGTGGCTGGCGGGCGACAACAGCCTGAAACTCGATGCGTGGACCACCTTGGACCTGGGCGCGCGTTACGCGACGCGCTTTGGCGCAATGCCGGTGGTGCTGCGCGCCTTTGTGACCAACGTGGGCGACAAGGAGTACTTTGAAGGCGCATGGGGAGCGGGGCGGGTGAACGTGGGCGCGCCGCGGGCCGTGCGTTTGTCGGCGGCGTTCGATTTCTGATAGGTTTTGCTGGCGCTACGCCCTCTTGCTGTCTGGTAGACGGCAAGAGGGTGTGACCAGGTAGTCAGGCCCGCCATGCAGCGGGCTTTTTTGCATGTTATCTATCCTCGGTCGAAAGGGCTGGCACCATGGATGCGAAAATCGAGTTTGTCAAAGACTGGTCGGATGACGACATGTCGCAATTGACGATTTCAATCTGCGACGGCGCGTCCCGATTCTGTCATGAGGTGTATGTCGGCCCTCAGCGCTTGCGCGATGCCGTGCGCGGACTGGATGGTTTCAAGGACGACGTTTACGGCGGAACGTATGACCTGCGTTTCGGCGTCTTCGGCCCTGCCTATGCCGCTGGCGCGTTTCATGCGCACTTTCAGTTCGATCAACATGCAGACTTGCTCATCACGGTGCATGCGCAATCGCGGTTCGTCGAGTTCCCCGTCAATGAAGTGGCAAGTGAAATAACGCTTTACCTCACGGCGTTGCCCAGCCAGCTCGACGATTTTGTCCGGGCCTTGCGCGCCGTGAGCGACGGCCATGCCGATAGCGCCACCCTCGACGCCACCGGGCCATATTATTAACACCGCGCTATTGCCTGTGCGTACCGGCTCAGGCGCCGGTGCGCGCCGGCTGTACGGCGCCACGCGTGCGCGCGTCGTCTGCCAGGCTACCCAGGCGCAACGAGGCCAGTCCGGCGACCAGGCTCAGACCGGCCATGCCCGCAAACGCCGCGTGGCAGCCCGCCAGCGAGCTGCCGCCAGCGGTGCCAGCGGTGCCGAACGCATGCGCCAGACTCGACAGTAACGCCACGCCGAGCGCTGCACCCAGTTGGCGCGCCGTGTTGAACAGGCCCGCCGCCAGTCCGGCATCGGCGGCCGGCACGCCGGCCAGCGCGGCGTGGGCACTGCTCATCAGCATCAAGCCCAGGCCGGTCCCGATCAGCAGGATCGGACCGAGCACATGGTTCGCATAGTGCGCGGCCTGGGGCAGGGCTGCGAGCCACAGAAAGCCTGCCGCGCCGAGCACGGCGCCGCAGAATGGCAGACGGCGCCATCCCGCATCCATCAACGGCCGCGACGCGATGGCCGCCACCGCCAACGCCAGGCCCATCGGCAGCAGGGCCAGTCCGGCATCGAGCGCCGGATAGGCAAGCACCTGCTGCAGTACGATGGACAGGAATAAGCTGGATGAGGTCAATGCCGCCCCCAGGCACAGCACCACGAGATTGCCGAAGCGGACGTTGCGCAGCGCGAAAATGCCGAGCCGGACCAGCGGCTGCGCCGTCCTGCGTTCGATCGCCACGAACAGTGCGCCCAGCACCAGCGAGCCGATCAGCATGGCGGGTACCCCGTTCGCGCCCCAGCCTCCCGCGAGCGCGCGGCCGCAGGCATAAATCAGCACGCCGATCGCGCCGGTGATACTGAGCGCGCCGGCAAGATCGAGGCGTGGACGCGGCCCACCGCCCCGCGCTGCCTGCATGCTCAAGCCCACCCCAGCCATCAGCGCCACGCCGATCGGGACATTGACGAACATGACCCAGCGCCAGCCAGCCCACGCCGTGAGGACGCCGCCGGCCACCACGCCCAGCGCGGACGCGATGGCGCTCGAGGCGGCCCACAGCGAAATCGCCCTGGCCCTGGCGCGGCCCTGGGGGTAGACGGCCACGATCACCGCCAAGGTCGAGGTCGCCAGGGCGGCGGCGCCGCAGCCCTGGACGGCGCGCGCGGCCAGCAGCATGGCGGCGCCATCGGCCTTGCCGGCCGCCAGGCTGGCCAAGGTAAACACCAGCAGCCCTGACATCAAGACCGGCTTGCGTCCGTACAGATCGCTGGCGCGCGCGGCCAGCAGCATCAAGCCGCCCAGCATCAGCAGATAGGCGTCCACCACCCACTGAAGCTGGGCCGGATCCAGATGCAGCTCGCGCTGAATCGATGGCAGTGCCACGTTGACGATGGCGCCGTCCATCACCACCATGAAGGAACACAGGCAAGCGATCAGCAGCGCGAACGCGCGTGGTACGTGGGGGTGCAGCAGGGAAGGGGGCGCGGCGGCGGCCGCAGGGAGGGCAGGCATGATGACTCCAGTCGTTGTCGGTATCGGCGGCAGCCGGAGGGCATGCCGCAGGCGACAGTATTGGACGGCGGCCGGAAATGCTGGTAACGTTATTTGGACAATAAATAGTGAAATCCGGCCATGCCTCGACCCGCCAGCAAACCCACCCGCATGTCCCCGCTCATCCATGCATCCGCCTCCAGCCCCGATCCTGCCCTCGACGCCAGCGAACGCAGCGACGGCCCGGCCCTGATCGCCCTGGGCGGCGATGCGCAGCCGGACAGCCAGTTCCGCCTCGGTACGGTCGAATACGACTGGCATGCGCATGTGCGTGGACAGCTGTTTTGCGTGGAAAGCGGCCTGATTCACGTGCGCACGGCGCACGGTTCCTGGCTATTGCCGCCGCATCGGGCGGGATGGATACCGCCCGGGGTAGCGCACCAGGTCAGCGTGAGCGGCGCCATGACCGGATGGAGCCTGCTGGTCACCCCCGTGGCCAGCCGCGCGCTGCCGGCCACGCCCTGCGTGGTCGCTGTCAATACCTTGATGCTGGCGCTGGTGCGGCGGGCCGTGGGCTGGTCCGGCCAGCAGCCGGCCAGTCCGCAGCAGGAGCGTTTGAGCGCCGTGCTGCTCGATGAAATCGCCGATGCGCCGCATGAGGCATTGCATTTGCCGATGCCCTCCGACCGCCGCCTGTTGCGCATCGCCGCAGCCATCGTGGCCGCCCCCGGCGCCGAGCGCAGCCTGGAGCAGTGGGCGGAGGTGGGCGCCATATCGGCGCGCACCATGAGCCGCCTGTTTCGCAGCGAAACCGGCATCAGTTTTGCGCAATGGCGCCAGCAGGCCCGCCTGAGCCGCGCGCTGGAGCTGCTGGCGCAGGGCGATGCCGTGGCGCGGGTGGCCGACACGCTCGGCTACGCAAGTCCCAGCAACTTCATCGCGATGTTCCGGCGCGCCTTCGGGGACTCTCCGTCGCACTACTTTGCCGGCCGGCGCGCGCCCTGAACCGGCCCGGCCTAGGCTGGGAAGTACACGAACTCCCCATGCGCGACCCCGACCTCGAGGTCGGCCAGCGCGCTGCCTTCCATGGTCCTGGTGAGGAACTGGCGGCTGATATCGGGCAGCATCGAGTTGGTCAGGATCGCATCGATCATGCGGCCGCCCGATTCGCTTTCGGTACAGCGCTGTGTCACCAGTTCGACCACCGCATCGCTGTACCCGAACCGGATCGCGTAACGCTGCTCGATGCGCGCCTTGATGCGGTCCAGCTGCAGGCGGATGATTTGCTCCAGCATGGCCGGCGCCAGCGGATAGTAGGGGATGCTCACCAGCCTGCCCAAGAGCGCGGGCGGGAAGACCTGCAGCAGCGGCCCACGTAGCGCCGCGGTCATCGCATCCGGCGTGGGCCTTGCGGTGCCGTCGCGGCACAGCTGCGCGATGACGTCGGTGCCCGCATTGGTGGTCAGGATGATCAAGGTGTTCCGGAAATCGATGACGCGGCCTTCGCCGTCTTCCATATAGCCCTTGTCGAATACCTGGAAGAACATCTCGTGCACGTCGGGGTGGGCTTTCTCGATCTCGTCGAGCAGCACCACGGAGTAGGGCTTGCGCCGCACCGCCTCGGTCAGCACGCCGCCTTCGCCATAACCCACATAGCCCGGCGGCGCACCCTTGAGCGTGGACGCGGTGTGGGCCTCCTGGAATTCGCTCATGTTGATCGAGATGAGATTGTGCTCGCCGCCGT